>JBGAPK010000001.1:0-229942 GCA_044221315.1 Phycisphaerales bacterium
TTGTGTCTTCGTTGAGGTGTTTGTGATCGAAGTGGCTGATCACGACGCGGTCGGTGATCGCCTCGAGTTCGGCCAGGCTGAAATCGGCGCCGACAGGGACGCGGACGGAAGGCTCAACGACGTAGTTGTGTCCGTGGCCACGCGGGTTGTTGCACTTGCCGTAGAGCTTTCGGTTTTCCTCGTCGGAGAGGGCCGGAGAGTGGAGTCGGTGTGCCGCGGAAAAATCAAATCGCTGGCGGATGAGTATCGAGGAAGTGTCCTGAGCAGCCATTTCGATGGAATGGTACGGGGTGACGTTCAGACGCAGCCCGTGGAGGGCCACCGGAAGCGTGGATGCGAGCAGTCGCACGCACTCGGGCAGAACCGCCGACGGAGGCTTGCCGTCGCGGCATGCAATCTCCATCGCCGGGATCACCCCGTTCCGCACGGCGGCGTCGATTGTCTTGATGTCAATGACATACCCGGTCGCCTGGCTGACCGCGGAGCGGCAGGTGACCTCCAACTCGTACCAACGCCCGAACCCATGAACGGGGGGATTGCCCGCATAGCCGTTGATGCCCAAAGGAAGCGGATTCCCGTCGCCGGAAAGAGAGAATCGCACGATTCGGGTCAATTGGTGCACGGGCGGGCTCGTTCGGGCCGCCGCATCGAGGTGCTCGGCCCGGCTGTACGATAGTGAGATCGAGGAGGGGCTGCCGCGGAAGCGCGGCGAAGCAGAAAGGGCACACCATGTTCGCGATGATGACCGCCGTTGCTTTGGCACTGACCGTCGGGATTGAGCCGGCAAAGGAACCGGCGCAGCCCGCTCCGGCAACTCCGGCGGCGCCGAGTGCCCCCGCCCCCTCCGGCACGCCGACCACGGCCCCTGCGCCCGCCACTCCGGCGGCCCCGGGCGCGTCGAAGCCGACGGATGCGAACGCCAAGCCTGCGGTCGATGCGTATGTGCTTGGCTTCACGATGAAGGACATCGACGGGAAGGATGTGGACCTGGCGCAGTTCAAGGGCCAGGTGCTGCTGATCGTCAATGTCGCGAGCAAGTGCGGCTACACGCCCCAGTACACGGCGCTGGAGAAGCTCTACAAGGACAAGCAGGGCAAGGGGTTCGCGGTTCTTGGATTTCCGGCCAACAACTTCGGCGAACAGGAGCCCGGCAGCGACGGCGAGATCAAGGCATTCTGCACGAGCAAGTACAACGTCACCTTCCCGATGTTCTCCAAGATCAGTGTGAAGGGCGACGACCAGCACCCGCTCTACAAGAAGCTCGCGGCGCAGCCCAAGCCGATCGGGGGAGACCCGGACTGGAACTTCAACAAGTTCGTTGTGGACCGCAACGGCAACGTGGTCGCCCGGTTCGACAAGAAGGTGAAGCCGGACGACCCGGCGCTGGTGCGAAAGATCGATGAATTGCTCGCAAACTGAGCCGACTCCGCAGCCTGCCCTCCCACTCGGTATCCTGTCCGCCGATGAACTCAAAACCGACGCGCCAAGGATCGGCCGGTGCCTCGCTCCGGAAGCGGAGTGTGTGGCCTCTTTTCGCCTGCGCGGGGTTGTGCGTCGGCGCGGGAATGGCCCGAGGGGAATCGCCGCTGGATGCATTTGCCAGTTCGAAGAACGACCCGGCAGCTTCTGGTGCGACGGAATTCTCCGGGCGGGACTTCGGGGGCCTGCGGTTTCCCATGCGGGCGGTGCGCGGGCGCATCGCGTTCGGAGCTGCGCGTGTGACGACGTGGACGCGCGAATCACCGATGACAGGAACGACGATCCAGCAGATGCTGCTGTCGGGCGACGTCAAGGTGCGGCTGGGCGTCTACGAATTTTCCGCGGTTCGGGCGGTGGTGTTCATCGAGAGGGTGGCCGACGCGTCGGATGAGGAGAAGGCGGAGGACGTGCCGATTCCGTTCGCGCCGGACGCCAACCTGGGCATCTACCAGATCTACGTTTACTTTGATCGCGTGGCCTCTCCGATGGCGGAAGTCTCCGTGAGCGTTCAGGCGAACCGGCTGCCGGTCCGCGCGGTGATCGAGCCGGAGGATGGGATCGCGGTTACGTACGACCTGCTGATGACGGGCGAGCCGGCGGATCCGCTGATCGGCGAGGCCGAGGGAGCGCTGGCCAATCTGCTCCGGAAGCAGGAGGGCGCGGAGGAAGTCCGGCTGGCACAGCAGGATTTCACGGACTCGAAGAAGCGGCTGTCGGCTCCTGTTCCGGCAGAGTCGCGATCTTACCTGCCGCCGACCGCGGCACAATTGGCGTCGCGTGCGGCGGAAGACTTGGATCCGGCGGCGATTCAGAACGAGGCGTTTACCGGTCCGATCTTCGCGAAGGACGGTGTGTTCACGATTTCGCCGGGGGATATCACCCTCGTGACAGGCGAGGACGAGAATTCGCTCCTGGCATCGAATGGGCTGGTGGTGCAATATTCCGACACCCGGAACGGGCGATCGCTCCAGCTCACCGCTCAGCGGGGCGTGGTGTTCACGGCGCCGCGGGCGATCAAAGACATCGGGAGGCTCAAGGCTTCGGACGTTCGCGGCTTCTATCTGGAGGGGGATGTCACGGCTTCGGATGGACAGTACACGCTGCGCGGGCCCCGGATGTACTACGACGTGACCCGGAACAAGGCGGTTGTGCTGGACGGTGTTTTCTGGACCTACGACCGGCAATTGAAACTCCCTCTGTACGTGAGGGCGGATTCGATCCGGCAGAAGTCGAGCAACGAATTCGTTGCGAAACGTGCGAGGATGGCGACGAGCGCCTTCTTCGAGCCGGATTTCACGATCGGCGCGACGACAATGACGCTGAGCCGCCGGCAGGTTGCAAAGACGCCGCAGGGTCTTCTACCGACGATTCAGTCGTGGTCGAACTCGGGCAGCGCTTCCGGGTCAGGGTCCGGATCGGCGGGATCGGGGGGGGCGTCGACCGGTTCGTCCGGCCTGGCGATCGGGCCCGACGCGGGCGGCATCTCGGGCGGCACACCGTCCGGGTACGAACTGCCGAGCGATCTCGCGACGACGTCGGCGCTGATGCCCTCGATGGTGACGGAGAACTACATCGACGCGCGGAACGTCACGCTCAACGCGGAAGGGATTCCGTTCTTCTACTGGCCATGGTACGAAGGGACGATCGAGCAACCGCTGCTGCGGAGTGTTCGCGCCGAGAACAAGTCGGAGTCGGGCTTTGCGCTCAAGACGCGCTGGAACGCGTACCGGCTGATCGGGTTGAAGGGGACACCGTTTACGCAGGCGGATGTCATGCTCGACGCCTATTTCGGGCGGGAGGCACCGGGCCTGGGCACGATCCTGGCCTGGTCCGGTCCGGACACGGCCGGCGATGCGCTGATGTACGGGCTGTTTAACGACAAGGGGACCGACGTGCTGGTGCAGGGAACCCGCCTCACGTACAGCGGGACCGACCGGGGACTGGTCACCATCAACCACGCCATGCAGTTCGACGAGCACTGGTCGTTCTTCGGCGAGTTCGCCTACCAGTCGGACGCGAACTTTGTTGAGTCGTTCTATTCGGAGATGGCGCAGACGCGCCGCGAATTCATTTCGCAGGGGTATGTGTCGCGGATCGAGGACAACACAGCCTTCCAGACCACGGTCAAGGGATCGGCGAACAACTTCGTGACCAACGAGTACCTGCTGCAGAGCGACGGGTACTACGTCTCAAAGCTGCCGGAATTGTCCTACCTGAGGCAGGCGGACCCGCTGCTTTCCAGCTGGTTCGGGGATGCGCTGACGTGGACGCAGGAATATCGGGTCAGCCGGATGGCGATGAAGATCGACCGTGTGACGCCGAACTACCGCGGGTTCACGACCGCGGCGCAGTCACAGCAAGTGTTCGGAATCAACCCGAACCAGACGCTGTACGAGAGCCTGACGGCGCAGGGATACCTGCCGCAGGACGTGTACCGGGCGGACACGAGACACGAGGTCGACGCGAAGCTGGAACTGGGGCCGGTAAACGTGGTGCCGTTCGTGGTGGGCCGATTTACGGGGTACGACCACAACTTCGAGACGTTTGCGGGGGCGCGAGATCCCCGGTATCGCTTCTGGGGCTCGACGGGAGCGACGGCGAGCACGCAGATCCAGCGTGTGGATAACTCGTTCGACTCGCGGATGCTTGATATGCACCGGGTGCGTCACATCATCGAGCCGTCGGCGGCGTTCTTCGCGGCCGCGACGAACCGCAACACATCGACCCTGCCGATCTACGACGAGGACGTGGAAGCGATCGACAAAGGAGTGTCGGGAAGGATCGGCGTCAACCAGATCTGGCAGACGCAGCGCGGGCGTCCCGGGCGCTACTACAACGCGGACGTGTTCACGCTCGACATGAACCTCGTCGATTCAACGGCGGAAACGGACATCCGATCGCCTGTCGGGCGGTACATGGATTACAGGCCGGAGTTGTCGTCGTTCGGAAAGTTCGGGACGCTGGACTCATCGTGGATGGTGACCGACGCGACAACCCTGTCGGGCGGGACGGTGTACGACCTGAACCTGCACCAGCAGGCGCGTAGCTCGGTCGGCGTGAGCGTGACGCAGAGCCCGGACGTGATCGGGTACGCGGACTTGCGTTACTTGAACGCCCTGAATCTGACGACGCTTGGTGCGGGGGTGGCGTACCGGCTCGCGAACCAGTACACCATCGGCCTGAGCACGAGCTACGACATGACCGCGGGCGATTTCCAGGGCCTTGGGGCCAATGTCACCCGCGACTTCCAGAGCATGCGGCTGCAATTCAACATCTCCCGCAGCCTGATCTCGGATCAGACGCAGTTCGGTTTCACGCTTGTGCCGCAGCTTGGGGAGGCTCGCTCCCGCACGCCGATTCTCGGCGAGCAGGCGCCGCTCAAGGCGCCGACCGGCTTTTGAACGTCACGGCGGGCCGGGGCGGGGGCCGGGCAGCGCGGGCACTCCTGCGGTGATCTTCTTGCGTTCTGCGGCGGTCAGACGGTCGAGAGCGATGATGGCGAAGGGGAGCGACGTGAAAGCCTTTTCGCCCGCCACGCGTGCGGTATCGTTCAGCGATCTTATCTTTCCTGCCTTCACGTCGTGTGTGAGATCGATGACGATGTTGTCGAGCGTTGCGATGAGGCCGGTGTAGGTGGTCCAGGCCTCGCTGGTCTTGAAGAAGTAGCCGGAGAAGATGGGGAGATCGATCGGCAGCACGAAGTACCAGCGGCTGTCCCGCTCGTCGAGCCGGATCAGGATGGGCACGGCCGGGATGATCGGGCTGTTCTTGTAGAGCAGCGAATAGGTCTTATCGTCCAGCTTCAGCGCGGAGAAGTTTGCACCTTCTTCCTCAAGCACCTGGTAGGGGGCTGTGAAGAGCCGCGTGAGCTGGGCGCTGAATGGATCATTGCCCTGCACCTGACGCTGCTGGCCGGATCGCTGCGCACCGGTGAAGAGCTGGGCGAGACCCTGGACTCCGCCCCGTGCGGTCTGCGCCCGGGCGTCTTCTTTGAGTTTCTTCGCATCGTCAGGAAACGCCCGGTTCAGTTCGACGGCGAGGTCCTGGATATGGCCGAGGGTGTGCCCGAGGCGGTTGAGGCAGCGGTGCATGTTTTGGTCGTCGCTGTAGATTAGCTTGACCAGGAGCTTTGCATCGCCGCTGCGGACCATCTTCTGGGCCGTCGCGATGGTCGCGTCGGGAGAGGACTGGGAGTAGCCCGGATCGCGTGAGCAGGCGGAAAGCGCGGCGAACACGATCGTGCCGAGCAGGAACCCGGGCGATATTTCGCGTTGCGCGGGCACGGATTCATTCTCCGGGGATATGCGAAACGGCGCCCTCCCACGGGCTGCTGGCCGAGGCGTAGAGCTTGCGGGGGATGCGGCCGGCGAGGCGGGACTGGCGGCCGGCGGCGCAGGCGTGGCGCATCGCGTGGGCCATCATCACCGGATCGTTCGCGTGGGCGATCGCGGTATTGAGAAGCACGCCGTCGGCGCCGAGTTCCATCGCGAGGCTGACGTCGCTGGCGCTGCCCACGCCGGCGTCCACGATGACCGGGAATGATGGATCGGACTGCTTGAGCAGTTCAAGACAGAGCGTGATGTTTGATCGGTTCAGCACGCCCTGACCGCTGCCGATCGGGGAACCGGCCGGCATGACGCTGGCGGCTCCGGCTTCCTTGGTGCGGAGCGCGGCGATCGGGTCGTCGCTGGTGTACGCCAGGACCTGGAATCCGTCCTTGACGAGTTCGCGGGTGGCCTCAATGGTGCCGATCGGATCGGGGAGGAGCGTCTTCTTGTCGCCGAGCACCTCGAGTTTGACCCAGTTGGCGCCGGGGTTATCGAGCTGTGAGAGGATTTCGCGTCCGAGGCGGGCGACGCGGATCGCGTCCTCGGCGGAAAAGCAGCCGGCGGTATTCGGGAGGATTGTAAAGCGGGAAAGATCGAGATAGTCGAGCAGGCTCTTGCCCTGCTCGTTGAACAGGCGCTCGCGCCGCACCGCGACGGTCACGACCTCGCAGCCGCTGGCACCGAGCGCATCGCGCATCAATTCCATGGTTTTGTACTTGCCGGTACCGACGAAGAGACGGCTGGAAAACCGGCGTCCGGCGATCAGAAGGGGCGCGGTCCCCGGCTCGGGCGAACCAACCGACCCATCGGGCTTGCGTTCGATCAGAACAGACATTCAGCCTCCTCCGACAAGAGTGACCAATTCGACGGCATCGCCGTCCTTGAGCGGGCGGGTCGGGTGCTCGGCCTTTGGCACGAGCTGACGATTCACCTCGGCGGCGCAGGCCTTGGAACCCAGGCCCATCTGCTCGATGAGCGCTCGGAGGGTCGCCCCCGGGGGCAATTCCCGCTTTTCACCGTTCACGACGATCGTCATGCGGGAGTTTAGGGGAATCGCCCCGACGGGGCGCTGGGCGTCGGTGCGACGAACGTCGCGTTACGTCCGGTTAGTATTCGGCATCGATGACGGACCTGCGCGTGCTACTCATCAACGACTTCGGTCCGGAAAGCCCGCGTGCGGGTGGGGCCGAAGTTGTTGTGCGGCGAACGCTGGAGGGACTACGTCGTCGTGGGATTGAAACGGAGCTCTTTTCGGCGGGCGATGTCCCCGGGCACCGGCGCAGCGCGGTGTCGTACATCTCAAACAGCACGGCGTGCGCCGCTCTCGAAGAGAGGTTGCGGAGATTCCAGCCCCGCATTGTTCATCTGCACAACTTCTATCACGACTTGTCGCCGGCGATTCTCGGCGTGCTAAAAGGGTGGAAGCGGGGCGTTTCGGGACGGCGGATTGTGGCCACGGCGCACGATTTCCACCTCGTGTGCCCGAGCCCGGGCCTGACCTTCTTTCGGGGTTCGGATCCGATCCCCACGAGCGCCTCGGAATGTCTGGGCATAGGTCACCTGCTGTTGCACCGATGGGACCGGCGCGGCCGGCTCTACGGCGGGCTGAAGGTGCTGCAACACCTTTTCGCCTACCGCACCCGCGACCTGCGACCGGTTATCGATCTGGTGCTCTGCCCGAGCGCGTTCATGGCGGGGCAGGTGCGGATGGCCGGCCTGAAGACGGAGGTGCTCTCGAACATTGCTCCGGAAGGCCATGCCGCGGAGAAGAGTCGGGCGCCGGCCCTCAACCTCGTCTTTGCGGGCCGGCTCGAGCCCGAGAAAGGGCTTGGCGGGTTCCTTGCATCGGTGCCGAACGACGTCGAGTGGATGCTCGAAGTGATCGGCGAGGGCGAACAGGCGGAAGAATGCCGCCGGATCGTTGCCGGGCGCGGTTTGGGTGAACGTGTCCGGTGGGCGGGCAGACTCTCGCACGAAGAGACCTTGCGGCGAATTGCGCTGGCGGACGTTCTGGTGCTGCCGTCGGTCTGGCCGGAGAACCAGCCGCTGGTCTTGCTTGAAGCGCTGGCGATGCAAACATCGCTGCTGGTGCCGGACCTTGGGGGCATGAGCGAGATCGTGCGCGAAAGCGGCGTGGGCGAGAGGTACGCGCCGGGTGACGGCGCAGCGATTCGCGCGTCGATAGTGCGATTGGCGGAGTGCAAGCGGGCCGGGACGTTGAACTCCTTTGACGTGCGGGGCTATCTTTCCGAACGCGACGAGAAGAACCACTTCGAGCGTCTGCTGCGGGCGTACGGAGGCGCGGGATGAGGATTCTCATCGTCTCTCCGCATTTCCCGCCGTGGAACTCCGTTGCGGCGCTTCGGGTGCACGCGTTCGCCAAGGCGTGGGCGGCGGCCGGAGAAGCCGTTGAGATTCTGACGAGTGTGAAACAGCCCGATCAGGCGGTGCGCCCGCTCGATGTCTCGGCGCTGACCGTGCACGAGGTTCCGTTTGAAGTACCTCGGCTGCTTCGGAGGCTTCGCGGGAGCCACAGACCCGCTGCGGCAACCGTCGGCAGGCCATCCGGCGGGGCCGGAGTCCTTTCCCGGATCAAGGATCGCACGGGCGTGTTCTCATCGGTGCGCATGCCGGACCTGACGGACTGGTGGGTCGAGCCGGCGGTGCGCGTCGGGCGGGCGCTGGGGACGTTTGATGTGATTTTCAGTTCGTCGGGCCCGTACACAGCGCATCTGGCTGCGCGGAAGCTTCGGGCGTTAGGGACTGCCGGGCGCTGGGTTGCGGAATACCGGGACCTTTGGACGCAGAATCACCTGTACTCCGGTCTCTTTCCGTTCACGATCCGAGAGCGGCTGCTCGATCTCGCTGTTCAGCGTGAGGCCGACCTGCTCGTGACAGTGAGCCGACCGCTGGCGGATCTGCTGGAACGGAGCAGCGGCAAGCACGCTCTCGTGGCGTACAACGGATTCGTCCGAAGTGACATGGAGGGTCTTGATCCGACGCCCGCCTTTGAAAAGGACGGGCTGCGCCGGATCGTGTACACGGGCAAGCTTTATCCGCAGGGGCAGGATCCGCGCCCGCTTCTTCGCGCTCTGGGAAGCACCGAACGCGTCTGCCTGACCATCGCGGGGCCTGATAGTGCGTTCTGGGACACGCTTGCTCGTGAGCTCGGAGTGCGCGACCGCGTGGAAATCCGCGCCGAAATCGCGAGAACCGAAGCGCTGCGGATGCAACGCGACGCGGATGCGCTTGCGATCTTTGAGTGGACCGATCCGAAAGCGGGCGTGCTGACGGGGAAGCTGTTCGAGTTTCTTGCGGCGGGACCGCCGATTCTCGTGGTCGGGGGTCCGAGCGATGGTTCGATTGCCAGTGTGGTGCATCAAACCGGCCGTGGAGAGGCGCTCGGGAGCGAGCCGGAGCGGATCGCCCAAAGCCTGCGGCGTATTCTGGGCACGCCCCGTGCGGGTTTTTCGCTCGAATCTCCGGCGCTCCGGCGATTCGAACGGAGCGAGCAGGCCGCGCTGGTGCTCGGTGCGATTCGTGAATTGGTCGGCGCCACGCGGCGATAGCGGGAGAAAAGCTTGGCGGACGCGGATGTGATTGTGATTGGGGGCGGGATCGTGGGCCTGGCGACGGCGTACAGGCTCGGCGTGCGCCATCCGGGGTTGCGTGCTGTTGTGCTTGAGAAGGAACCGTCGGTTGCGCTCCACCAGACGGGCCGGAATTCCGGCGTGATTCATTCCGGTATTTACTACAAGCCCGGCTCCCTGAAGGCCCGCACATGCATCGAAGGAAAGGCGATGCTCGAGAAGTTCTGCGGGCGGGAGGGCGTGGCGTTCGAGACGTGCGGCAAGGTCATCGTGGCGGTTGATGATCGCGAGCTGCCGATGCTCGAGCGAATCCTGGAGCGTGGGAGGGAGAACGGCGTTGCCTGTGAGAGGATCGGACCGGGCCGCCTTCGCGAGCTAGAGCCGCACGTGTCGGGAATCGCGGGAATCCACGTCCCCGGAACGGGCATCATCGACTATGTCGGGTTCTGCAGGAGGCTCGCCACCCTGATCGTCGGTGCGGGTGGAGAAGTCCGTACGGGCGCGGAGGTCAGGGGAGTCGAGCCGGCCCGTAACGGGTTTGTGGTGCGGACGACAATTGGCGAGTGCACGGCGCGGATGGTGGCAAATTGCGCCGGGCTGCACTCGGACCGGGTGACCGCCATGACGGGCGGCCGCTCGCCGGTGCAGATCGTTCCGTTCCGGGGCGAGTACTACGAGTTGCATGCACCGGCGCAGCATTTGTGCCGCAATCTGATCTATCCGGTGCCGGACCCGGCGTTCCCATTTCTGGGCGTCCACTTCACACGGATGGCGATCGGGGGAGTGGAGTGTGGGCCGAACGCCGTGCTCGCGCTCTCACGCGAGGGGTACTCGTGGGAGGATGCGGACCCGTTTGACCTGTTCGAGACGCTTTCGTCGCGGTCATTCTGGAAGCTGGCACGCCGACACTGGAAGACGGGGCTCGGGGAGATCCACCGGTCCCTCAGCAAGCCGGCGTTTGTGCTGGCGCTCCAGCGCCTCGTTCCGGAGATTCGGGAGGAAGATCTGTCGCCGGCGCCGTCGGGGGTTCGAGCGCAGGCGCTCGCTCCCGGGGGCGCTCTTGTCGACGATTTTTCGATCGAGGCCCGGGACGGGGTTGTCAACGTGTGCAACGCGCCTTCTCCGGCGGCGACGGGCTCGCTGGCCATCGGGGATCGGATCGTGGATTTGCTGCTGGAGCAGGAGCGATTTGGGAGTCGCACGGTCGTTGCGAGAGCCTGAAACGGTGGAAAAAACTCGGTCGGCGCGCTATCGTCGCGGGCGCGGAATTTCCTGATTCTGAGGGGAACAGACCGGGGCCTCGAGGAGCGGGGTTCGCGGCGCCCCCACTGCTGCGAGCAAGCCGGAATTGAGCCATCCGGGCGGGAGCCTTCATGAAGCTTGACGGAAAAAAAGTCGTTGTCGTCGGTGGCGCCGGGTTTGTGGGCAGTCACGTGGTGGACGAACTTCGAAAGACCGAGGTCGGTGAGATCGTCATCTATGACAACTTCTTTCGCGGGAGCATGGACAACCTCAAGGAGGCGATGACCGACAAGCGGGTGTCGGTGTTCCCCCACGGCGGCGATGTGCTGCACCGGGACATTCTGGAGAAAGCGCTCGAGGGGGCTGACGGGGTATTCCACCTCGCCGCGCTCTGGATTCTCCAGTGCCACGAGTACCCGGAAACGGCCTTCGAAGTCAACGTGCGGGGCACGTTCAACGTCGCGATGGCCTGCATCAAGCAGAAGGTGAAGCGGGTCGTTTATTCATCGAGCGCCTCGGTCTACGGCGACGCGCTCGAAATACCGATGACCGAGGATCATGCGTACAACAACTTCACGTTCTACGGCGCGAGCAAAATCGCGGGCGAGCACTTCTTCAAGAGCCTGGGCAAACGGTACGGCCTTGAGTGGTGCGGGCTGCGGTACATGAACGTGTACGGGCCTCGCCAGGACTACAAGGGCGCGTACACCGCGGTGATGCACAAGATTCTGGATCGGCTGGAGAGCGGGCAGCAGCCGTCTGTCTTCGGCGACGGCAGCCAGCAGTATGACTTCATCCACGTGAAGGACATCGCGAGGGCGAACGTTCTCGCGATGCTCTCGGACAAGAGCGGCGAGAACTACAACGTCGGTCGCGGCATCGGCACGACGATCAAGGACCTCTCCGAGCTGCTCATCCGGCTCAGCAATTCGACACAGAAGATCAAGTACGAACCCGCGGGAACGACGTTTGTCACCAATCGCATCGGCTGTCCCAAGAAGGCCGAGAGCGATCTGGGATTTAAGTGGACCGTCGATCTTGAGGACGGGATGAAGAGCCTGATCCAGTGGCGCCGCGAAGACGCCGAGGCGCTCGCGAACAAGCGAGCCGGCGGCGGCGGCGTCCGGCGGTAGGGCGTGAGCACGCACGCGGAAATCCGCGGGAGGATCGTTCACAGTGTGCGGCATCGCGGGGATTGTCAGTCTGGACGGCGCGTGTGTAGACCCTGCGGCGCTCCGCGCCATGGCCAACGCGCTGGCCCATCGCGGGCCTGATGACGCGGGTTTCGTTTTCCTCCGTCCGGGCAGCGATTCCGGCGAGGGCGGTGGCTGGTGCGAGTTCGTTGATCCCGCCTTCAAACACAAAAACGAGCACCTGCCGGTCTTCGGTGGTCCGATGTTTCGCGAGGAACTCGCGCTCGGCGGCTTGAGGGTTGGGCTCGCCCACCGGCGGCTCTCGATCATCGACGTCACCCATCGCGGCCATCAGCCGATGCCCAGCAGCGACCGGCGCCTCTGGGTCACGTACAACGGCGAGATCTACAACTTTCCGGAATTGCGCCGAGACCTCGAGGCGCAGGGCCACGTTTTCCGCACCCGGAGCGATACGGAGGTCCTGCTTCACCTGTGGGAAGAGCACGGACCCGCCTGCCTGGAGCGACTGGACGGGATGTTCGCGCTCGCCATGTTTGATCGGGCCGCCGGAACTTTGACACTCGCCCGCGATCGCTTCGGGGTCAAGCCTCTGTACTGCTGTGAATCCCGCGACGGCGCGGGCGCCCGCTGGTTCACTTTCGCGAGCGAGGTGAAGGGCGTGCTGGCGAGCGGGCTTGTGCCGCGCCGGCTCGATCCGGATTCGCTGGTGGAGTACCTGACCTTTCAGAACATCTTCGGCGACGGGACACTGATCGAAGGCGTACGGATGCTCGCGCCGGGAAGCACCCTGACGCTCAATGTGTCGAGCGGCGAGCATGGCCAGGCGGCCCGCTATTTCCGCGGCTTTCCGGCGGCGGAGCCCGGGCTGACTGCCGACCTGCATGAACAGGTAGCCGACGCGTTCGCGAACGCCGTCAAGCGTCAACTGATCAGCGATGTCGAAGTCGGGTCGTATCTCTCGGGGGGAATGGACAGCGGCTCGATCGTGGCGATCGCGGGGCGCTCGATCCCGCGTCTGTTGACGTTCACGGGCGGATTTGATCTCACGAACGTCAACGGCATCGAGCAGGGGTTTGACGAGCGCCGCGCCGCGGAATCGCTGTCGCACCTACTGCAGACAGAGCATTACGACGTCGTGCTTCATGCGGGCGATATGCCGGCGGCAATGGAGCGGATTTCCTGGCACATGGATGATCCGCGGGTGGGTATGTGCCATCAGAACTGGTACGTCGCCAAGCTCGCGAGCAAGTTTGTCAAGGTCTGTCTCGCGGGCGCCGGAGGCGATGAATTGTTCGGCGGCTATCCGTGGCGCTATCGGCGCGGGACCGACGCGAAGGATTTCGCGGGGTTCGATTCGGCGTACTACGCGTACTGGCACCGGCTACTGGAGCCGGGGGAATTGCCCCGACTTTTCGCGCCGGAGTTTCGCGAGCGGCTCGGCGCGACGCGAGAGAGCTTTGCGGGCGTCATGAAAGACGCTCCGGCGTATGACGAGCGCCTGGGGCGCACCGACAACCTCGTGCAACGGGCGCTGCACTTTGAATTCAGGACGTTCCTTCCTGGATTCCTGGTCACGGAAGACCGGATGAGCATGGCGCACAGCCTTGAGACGCGCGTGCCGTTCCTGGATAACGCGCTCGCGGACCTGGCTTGGAGAATCCCGCCATCGGCGAAGGTCGAGATGGAAACGCTGATCCAGCGAGAGCAGAAGAAGCACATGGCGACCGCGGAGGGCAAGAGGGTGCTGCGCCGCGCGATGGAGAGGTTCCTGCCCGCGGAGTTTACGAGACAGGCCAAGCAGGGCTTCTCGCCGCCGGACGAAAACTGGTACCGCGGCCCGTCGATGGAGTACATTCAGTCGGTGCTGAGGGACAAGCGAACACTGGAGCGTCCCTGGTTCGAGCGCGGCTTCGTGGAGGGCTGCCTGAGGGAGCACTTCGACGGGCGGCGGAACCACCGGCTGCTGATCTGGTCGTTGCTGAGCGTCGAGTGGCTGCAGCGACACTTTGTCGACGGGCCGGTCAAAGTCGCCGGCGCCCCGGCGGAGGCGGAGGTCGCGGGCTGATGTTTCTGCTGAACCCCCTGCCATTCATCCGGGCGCAGATCGATCTGCTCGTGCTGCTGGTGCGCCAGCGCCACCTCGTGTGGATGATGGCGCGACGTGAGATTACGGACCGGTACGCGGGGCAGACCCTCGGTCTTTTCTGGGCCATAGGACATCCGCTGTTTCTGATGGGCCTGTACGTCTTTGTGTTCGTGGTGGTGCTCAAGACCAAAGTTGGCGGCACGGTGGACATGCCGCGGGACTACGCCACGTACATCATCAGCGGGCTGATTCCGTGGATGGCATTCCAGGAATCGATGGCCAAGGCGGTTGGAGTGATCGTTGCCAATGCGAACCTGGTGAAGCAGGTCATATTCCCGATCGAGGTTCTGCCGATCAAGGGCGTGCTGGCGGCGTACGTGCCGCAGGTCGTCTCGTTCACGGTGCTGATCGTGTACGTGCTGGCGAAAACGGGCGAATTGCCCTGGACCTACCTGCTCATCCCGGTGCTGTTTGTTCTGCAGGCGGTTGCGATGACCGGGGTATCGTTCCTGCTCTCGGCGATCGGGGTCTATTTTCGCGACCTGAAGGATTTCGTGCAGGTTTTCTGCGTCGCGGGCGTGTACATCATGCCGATCTGCTATCTGCCGCAGTGGGTTCCCGCGATGGTCCGGCCCGTGCTTTATTTCAATCCTTTCAGCTACCTGATCTGGTGCTATCAGGACGCTTGCTACTTCGGCCGGATCGAGCACCCCTGGGCGTGGGTTGTGCTCCTGGTCGGTTCGTTCGTGACGCTGGGCCTGGGCAGCCGTACATTCCGGCATCTCAAGAGTCACTTCGGGAATGCGCTATGAGCGGAACCTCTTCGAACGCGATCGAGGTTCGGAACCTCTCGAAAGTCTTCAAGCTGTACAGCAGCCCGCGGGACATGTTTGTTGAGCAGTTGACCGGACGCGCCCGCCACAAGGAGTTCTGGGCTCTCCGCGACATTTCATTTGAAGTCGCGAAGGGAGAAGTCATCGGGATCATCGGGCGGAACGGCGCCGGCAAGAGCACGCTGCTGCGAATTCTCGCGGGGACGCTTGACCGAACCGCGGGCGATGTTTCGATCCGAGGCAAGATTTCCGCCATCCTCGAACTCGGTACCGGATTCCACCCGGATTACACGGGGCGCGAGAACATCTTCATGGGCGGCATGTGCCTGGGGATGACCAAGAAGCAGATCGAACAGAAGATGGAGTGGATCATCGACTTCAGCGGGCTGGCCAGCGTGATCGACCAGCCGTTCAAGACGTATTCGACCGGCATGCAGGCCCGCCTGACGTTTGCGACCGCGGCCAGCGTCGATCCGGACCTCCTGATCGTCGACGAGGCGCTCGCGGCGGGTGACAGCTTTTTCGTGCACAAGTGCGCGCAGCGGATGAGAGAAATCTGCAAGTCGGGCGCGACCGTGCTGCTCGTCACCCACGGAACGCACCTGGTCGCGCAGCTCTGCCACCGCGCTTTGTGGATCGATCAAGGCCGCTTACGCATGGCCGGCGACGCGATCTCGGTCGTTCGCGAGTATGACTACGCGATCCATGCCGCGATCGCGGCCGAGGCGGAGCGCACCAAGCCGGCACTCTCCTCAACGGCTGCGGCCGAGCCTGAGGTGTTTACTGGAGCGGTGGTTGACACGCTCGACCCGGAATCCAAACCGGACGCCGCTGCAAAGCCCGCGCCGGTGGCGGCGCAACCGGCCTCCTCGCAGCCCGGGTTTCGGCGTGGCCCGGTGTTCATCGACAGAGTCGAACTCCTCGACGACGAGGGAAGGGTGGTGCGGGCCTGCCGCACGTGGGACAATCTGACAGTCCGCGTGTGGTATTCATGCAACGGACCGATACCGGAAGAGACGCTCGGGATGGCGATGGCCTTCAATCGACGGGGCGATCTGCAGTGCGTGAGTCAGTTCAGCACGATCAACGTGCGGGCGGATGAGGATTTGCAGAATTACGGCAAGGGTGTGCACTACAAGCGGCCCGGAAAAACCGGTTACATCGAAGCATCGTTCCCAATTCAGCTCAGCGAAGGTCAGTACATGGTGTCGCTCGGCCTGCTCGCCAATCGGCCCGGCAACAGCGAGTTCTACGAGTATCACCACTTCGAACACAGCCTGATCGTTCTCCGGCGCGGATTCCCATTGGATGGCGTGCTCTTCTATCCGCTCGTCACGTGGAAGCATGATCCGGGTGCCACAAATCCAGCTCCAGCGTCGAATACTGAACTGCCGGAACAGCGAATAGCGGACCTGATGACCCTTTACGAGGCGGCGAACGCGGCTCGCGGAGGAGACGCTGCGGACTCCGAGTTGACACGCGCGTATCAGCGCCTCGCGTGCAAGGTGCTGCAGGATCGGCGTCGTACGGCGTCGATCACCCGAGCGTCCACGGTCGAGGCGGGCGAAGGACCCGCGCTCGCGCAGGGGGCGTGGGACTTTGAAAATGTGTGCGAGCGAGTCAAAGGGCGGAACCCGGCGCGATTCGAAGCATGGCGCCGAGCTCAGAATCCGACTTCCGCGACCGAATCGAAACTCGAATGCGGACGCTCTGTCCGCGAACTCTTCGGCGATTTTGCATCGCCGTACGTGCGCGGCAACATGCTGGAACTCGCCCGGCGCGGCGCTCGGCAGCCCGAGCACATCGAGCCGGGGGCTCTCCGGGCAAGCGCAATCGGGCCGGACATTCAACCACAGTCCGACGGGCCGTGTCAGGTGCGGGGACTCGCCGAGGAACTGCCTTGGGCTGACGGCTCGTTCGATGCGATCCTGACAGGCTTGTCTCCCGCCGACACGATCTCGCCGGATGTGGCAGCAGCGGAACTATCGCGTGCACTGCGTCAAGGCGGATTCCTGGTGATCTGCGCGGCTGATTGGGGGGGTGGCTCTGTCACGGATGAGATGGTGCTCGGACCGGAGATACTCTCCCGCTTTGCAGTCCTCGAGCACCTTGCGGTCAGCGCAAACTGCCGTTTCTTCACGCTTCAGAAGCGTCCGGCACTGAAGTCGCCGGAACCGGGGGCCCATTCCGCGATCGAGGGGCGAATGGTAGAGTTAGGCCCGCCCGAGTTGGCGAAGTAGCCCGGAGCCGCGATGTCGAACACCCCTGAGAATTCCGGAACATCCTCCTCGTTGCCGGGCGGTCCGATATCGATGGCGTTCAAAGGATTCCGCTGGCTCCGCGAAATCCCTGGGCAACTCGACGACGCCGCCCTGGCGCTTGAGGGCGCGAAGAAGGCGCTGGCGGATTCCATTTCGCAGATGCGGGCGGAGGCAGAAAAGATCTCGAGGCTTGAAGCCGAATCAGCTGAACTACGGAACCAAATCAAGGAACTGTCCGGCCGGCTCGTTCGGGATTCGCTGCGTGACCGTGCCGTGATCATGGAGCGGCTCGACGCACGGACGCCGGCAGCCCGCGGGCCGGCGACGATTGATCGCGCGATGACTCTGAGCAACGCGTACGCGTCCCTGCGCACTCTCGCGCCCAGGGCGTACGACCTCTGGCGCCCGCTCATCGACGTCAACGCGCAGGCGTACGACGGATTTCCCATCGATTCGTGCAGTGTTCGCCATCACCCGATGGGCGAGCTGTTCCGCTGCTTTCTTCGAACGTATTGGGGAGGAAGGGCGCTTGATATCGGTTGCGGCCCGCAGCCGATGCCGTGGTATCTCGAGGGATACAACCCGGATGATCTCCACGGAATCGATCCGCTCGGGTCCGTCGGCGACCATCCATTCCATTTCTTTCCGGGCGTTGCGGAGTTTCTTCCCTGGGCGGACGCGCAGTTCCGGCTGGTGGTTGTCGGCACATCGCTCGACCATGTTCTGCTGCTCGATCGCGCGCTCGCCGAGATACATCGTGTTCTTGAAAAACCGCACGGCCGCGCCGTGCTCTGGTTGGCGTTCGTTCCGGGCGCTGCGCCCTACGACCCGTTCGCCTCCGAGCTGCGCGCGATCGACCGATTCCACCTCTTTCACTTTGACCGCGGCTGGTTTGAGGCGGCGATCGACCCGTGGTTCACGATCGAAGAGCAATTTGAACTGCGACCCCTCGACACAAGCGTGTACTATTCGCTCCGGCCTCGCGAGAACGTCGGACATTCCGTCCAGACATCGTCCGCGACCGGGTGATCAAGGAGGCCATTGGCCGTGTGTGGGATCGCGGGAGTACTCAATCTGCGCGGCCAAAGCCCTTCCCCCCGAATGCTGGGGGTCATGGCCGAGCGGCTGCATCACCGCGGTCCGGACGGGCGCGGGGTGTTCATCGACGGCCCTTGCGGACTCGCGCACGCGAGGCTGGCGATCCTCGACCCCGAGCGTGGCGTGCAACCGATGCGAAACGCCCGGGAAACGCTGGCGATCACATACAACGGGGAGATCTACAACTCCCCCGAGCATCGAAGGCGGCTCGAGGCAAATGGCCATCATTTCCGCACAACGACCGATACCGAAGTAATCCTCGCCCTCTACGAGGAAGACGCGGACGGGTTTCTGAACAAACTCGAGGGCATTTTCGCTCTAGCGCTCTGGGATATGCAGCGCCGTCGGCTTGTGCTGGCCCGCGACTACATCGGGGTGAAGCCGCTCTACGTCTGGGAAGGGCCTGACGCGATCGTCTTTGGATCGGAAGTGAAGGCGATGCTCGCCGATCCGCGGGTTCCGTGCCGCGCAGATCAACGCGGGCTGATGGAAATCCTGACCATCCAGAACACGTTTCCGGGCCGGACCTGCTTCGAAGGAATCCGGATGCTCGAGGGTGGCGAGGTCCTTGTCGTTGAAGCGCAGGGCGCGAGGAATTCGCGCCGGTTCTGGTCTTTCGAGCGGGAGAACCCGACCCGACTTAATGAGGCGGAAGCAGCCGAGCACTTGGGCCAACTGGTCGAGACGGTGGTGCGGGATCAGTTGCTCAGCGATGTCCCCGTCGCCTCCTATCTGTCGGGCGGCATGGACACCGGCATGATCGCGGCGCTCGCGAGGAAGAACCTTCCGGCGCTGCTGACGTTTAGTGGCGGCTTTGACCTGACCGGCGTCCCCGAGTCCATGCGGGGAGTCGACGAGCGGGAGGCCGCGGAACGATTGAGCGGCGTGCTCGGTACGGAGCATCACTTTCGTGAGATAGGGCCGGGGGACCTGGCAGATAACTTTTCCCGAATCCTCTGGCACCTGGAGGAGCCCCGGGGCAGCACGTGCTACGCGCCGTGGATTATCGCCGCCGAGGCTGGTTCGCGGGTCAAAGTCGTTCTTTCGGGGCACGGGGGCGACGAGCTTTTTGCCGGCTACCACGCCCGCTATCTCCTTGCCGATTCGTACCGCGATCGCTGGGAGGATCGCTGGTTCGCGGTCGCGAATCACGTACTTCCGGCGGCGACTCTCGCGGAGTGCCTGAGCCCGGACTTTGCAACTGCCGAGCTGACAGACTGGCCGCGGCAAGCGTTTGACCGCTTCTGTTCGGCCAGTATCGGGCTGACTCCGGTTGAACGCGCGCAACACTTTGATCTTCTCGTGTACATGCAGGGATTGCTGCTCATCGAAGATAAGATCTCGATGGCGCATTCTCTCGAAAGCCGCGTGCCGCTGCTCGATCGGCGGCTTTTCCAGTTTGCCCGCTCCATGCCGAACGCCTGGAAGCTTGATCAGGCCTGCGGCAAGAGGATCTTGCGAACAGCAATGCGGGACGTGCTGCCAGCGGAGATTCTCGCACGGGGAAAAATGGGGTTCGGTCCACCCGACGAGCATTACTACCGCACGTCGCTGCGTGAACTCTTCAAGGTGATTCTCCTCGATGTCGGCTTGGCCGACAGGGGCATCGTTCGCCGCGACGCGATCACGCTCGCGATTCAGGAGCACGACGAAGGCCGCCCCCGCTCCAGCACGTTGTGGACGCTTGCTTCGCTCGAATTGTGGCATCGGAACTTCATCGATCGGGCGGATTCGCTCAGGGTGCGCGAAGAGCAGCCTCCGGCGACATCCACCAACGCAGCGGCGGCGGAAGCGGCCCCCATGCCGATCGTGCCGCTGGGCTCACCCTCCGAGCGACGGGTCAAGTTGAAGTTGCTGCAGCCCGGAGGTGCCGATGGACGCGTCCGCCGCCGGACACGTACGAAAGCCGGAGTGATGCGACTCGCGGGCAGACGTGGTCGCCCTGTACTAAGAGGCGGATTGGCGCTGGCCAAGAAGGTAAAGAAGATTCCCGGGCGAATGCTTCAGAGGTGCAGATGGGCCCTGCAGAAGTGCAGATCGGCACTGCGCGTCCCGATCGACCTCGTGTTGCCGCCGGGTTTCAAGGTGTATGCGCGAAACTGGTGGAAGCGAGGAACGGGAAAGTACGCCATCGAGACACGAGCCGAACTCGAGCGTCATCTCCCCACCGTCCCTCCCCCCGCCGAAGGTGAAGATCTTCGTATCTTCATGGGTCTGTACGCGACCGTGCAGCCGACATTCCTGATGCAACTCTGGCGCAGGCGGGGCGTGAATTGCCGGTATGAAACGCTGGATTGGAACCCGAATTTTCTCGCTCCCGATACCTTTCACGGGGCGATGGGGCGCCCCGATATCTATCGGGAGCACGTACGGTTTGAGAACGGCGCCATACTTCCAGAAACGATGACGTTTTTCGACGACTACTCCGCGAGCGGCTGGCGCGATTTGCTGCTGGACCGCTGGAAATCGTACAACGTCTTTCATTTCGGCTGGTTCACGAGCTTTCTTCCCGACAACGCGGACGTGGAATACCTGCGACGCTCCGGGCGTGCGGTCTACTTCCATTTTCGAGGATGCTTCATCCTCAGCCAGATCGCTGAGGAGTTTGCCTCCGCCGGCGGGGTTGAGGCGGCATGTGCGCACTGCAAGAAGATGGGATGGCGCGATGAATACTTCCGCCGGTTCCACAAGGCAACTTCGCACGCGAGCCGCGTCTTCGTCTCGACCCCGAACCTATGCCATTGCTCCCCGGCCTTCGAGTATGTCCCGCTCACGATTGAGCACTCGCTTGTCCACGCCCCGCCGGTTGAACACGAGGAAGGAACCGTGCGCATTGTTCACGCGGTCGGCGGGCCCGAGCGACACGGCGTGAAGGGGACCGATCACGTCCGTCGGGCGGTCGACACCCTACGGTCGGAGGGGTACGACGTTGACCTGAGCATTATCCACAGCACGACGCGCGCGCAGGCGGTCGAAGCCCTCCGCAAAGGGCACGTGCTCGTCGAGCAGCTCAACCTGGGTTCGTACGGAAACGTCGCGGTCGAGGGAATGGCCCACGGGCTGGCCGTGATTTCCTGCGTGCACGAAAGCGTCGCCCACCTGACGCCGGGATGCCCGATCGTTGCGGCAGACCCGCTGACGGTAACCGATCGCCTGCGGGAAGTCGTCTCAAACGTCCAGTACCGGCGTGACGTCGGCAGGCGTTGCTACGAGTTCGTGCGGAGTTTTCATTCGAACGAGGCGGTCGCGGACCATCTCCTGCGGATTTACAAGGCAGACCTTGGTTGGGGTGAGCCCGCCGGGCGCAATACGATCGGCACCAGCACTCCATTCCATGGCACCAACGGCCGCTAATTTGTGCAAGGTCATCCACGCGCCCTTCGACGTCGGGAGCAACGCCGCTCATCTTGCGCGGGCAGAGCGGGACCTGGGCTTTGACTCCTCGACCCTTGTCTATTTCCAGCAGTGGTTCGGATTCAAGTCGGACCGCAATCTCAAGCTCAAGCCCGGAGCGGATCCGATGCGTTCCCCCCGGTGGTGGCTGGAAATGCTCCGCGTGGCCCGCACTGCAGACGTGCTGCATTTCAATTTCGGGGGCAGCTTCCTGAACGACGTGGGGCGCGGCCGCGTCTACCCGGACCTGCCCGTCTGGCGCCGGCTTGGGATTCGCACGTTTGTCAGCTTTCAGGGGTGCGACAGCCGCCTTTCCGATTTCTCCACCAAAGAGTTTAAGGTCAACGCGTGCGAGAATTGCCGCAGTCGGCCGTATTGCCGCTCGACCTACGACACTTTTCGAAGGGAATGTCTTGATCGGGTCGGCGCTCTCTTCGACGGAGTGTTCGCGGTCAATCCGGATCTGATGCACAACATCCCGGGCGCGAAGTTCCTGCCGTATTCAAACTGCGATATCCGCGATTGGACCCCGCCCCAGGGGTACTCGCAATCGCACCCGGGCCCTGTCCGGGTGCTTCACGCGCCGACGTGGCGGGAAATCAAGGGCAGCGACTACATCATCGGCGCCATCGAAGCTCTCAAGGCCGAGGGTGAGAATGTCGAACTGGTACTGGTCGAAAAGATCCCGCACGACAAGGTCCGCGCGATCTATGAATCGGCCGACATCCTCGTGGATCAGGTGCTCGTCGGGTGGTACGGCGGGCTTGCGGTCGAATTGATGGCGCTCGGCAAGCCGGTGGTCGCGTACATCCGTGAGCGAGACCTCAAGTTTGTTCCGGCGGCGATGCGGGACCAACTGCCCGTCGTGAGCGCCGACCCGTCCACGATCAAGGAGGTCATCCGGAAGCTCGTCCGCGATGTCGAACTTCGCAGGAGCCTTGCCGAGCGATCCCGCAGATTTGTGGAAGACTGGCATGATCCGAAAAAGGTGGCGGAGATCACGACGAAGGCGTACCGGGCGGCGCTGGATGCGCGGCCGTTGCCCCTGCCCGAGCGCGGCAAGACGCTCTGGCGCATGGCGAAGCACACCGCCAGGCCGCTCGCAAAGCTCTATGTGCAGCAATCGCCGTTTCACGGGGCGGTCCGGCGGCTTTCTCGGGGCGCGGCGGCGGCGGCGATCTATGCTTCGCTTCCCCTCGTCCGGCTCGCGGGCGCGCTAAGGCTCTGGATCGGTAGACCGTCGTCGGTGTGGGGCACCGTGCCGATTCTGACGCTTCCGCTCCTGTCGCGGGGCGACCGGGTGCTCGGTTTCAGGTCGCGCACGTCAGTCTATTCGGTGTATTACATCACGCAGTCGTTCGATTCAATACACCAGAACCGGATCAACTGGCTGTGCCGGCGTGCACCTTCGCTGCTCGAGGCGTACTACCGCCTCGTCCTGCTGGTTTCGCTCTTCCGCCACGATGTCTTTCACTACTTCAATGATCAGGGCTTCGTCGAGCGCGACGGGCGCTTCGGCATCAACCCCAAGGAACTGAAGTGGCTCCGGTTGGCCGGAAAACGCCTGTACCTGTACGCGTACGGGGCCGATGTGCGGACCCGCAACGCCACGCTGGCGCTGGGAAAGTACAACTGCTGCACCAATTGCAACGCGGTCGGCAAGCACTGCATCTGCGACGATAGGGTCGGCGCCGAGAAGCAGGCGCTCTACAGAAAGTACGCGACGGGTCTCTGCTCGATGGGCGACATGATGACGTATGTGCCCGGCGCCCGCGATCTGCACTACTGGCCCTTCGACACCGCGACCCGCCCCTTCGTCGGCGCGACATGGGACGGCCGGTCGCCGCTGAAAATTCTGCACGTCCCCAATCACGAATGGGCCAAGGGCAGCGACTATCTGAGGCGGGCCCTCGCCGCGCTCAAAGCCCGGGGAATTGAGTACACGCTCGTGCAGGTTCAGGGCAAGCCCAACACGGAGGTCCTCCGGCTGATGTCGGAGGCCGACATCATCGCCGACCAGTTCCTGATCGGCTGGCTTGGCTACACGGCGCTCGAGGCGATGGCGCTCGGCAAGGTTGTGCTCTGCTACATCCGCGACCGCTCGATGCTCCCCGCGGAACGCGAATGTCCGATTGTCTCCGCCAATCCGGACACGCTCGAGCATGTGCTTGCCGAGGTCGCCGCGTGGGACCGCGCTCGATTCGAGACTCTCGGCTCGGCCGGGCGCCGGTACATCGAACGTCATTACTCCGTCGATGCCGTCGCGGCACGTGTCGGACAAATGTATCTCGAAACGGCCTCCTTCCCCTTGCCGACGCGCCGAGCAATCGAGCGTGGCATTTCCCAAATCACGCTGCCACCGGCGCACGCACCGGTATCGGCGCTGCCGCCGCCCGCGCGCCGTGACGTGCTGGTGGAACTTCCGCTCGCGCCGACCACAACTCCAACCTGACAAGGCATGCCCGAGTTCCTTCGCAGGCTCGTCAAGTGGTTCATGCACGCGGGAATCGCGGCGGCCCTGATCGCGTGCCTGCCGGTGCTCGCACCGCGTGCGGCTCTGAGGCGCCGGGCAATCACTCGCGGCGCCCCGGTCCGGAGCCTGTGGGCCGGGACGCCGATCATCACTCTTCCCGTCAAGGCCCGCGCGGAACGGTTGCTGGGCGTTGAGGCCGACACGCTTGTCTATCGGTGTTTCATCCTGACCGATCAGTTCACATACGCGCTGGACCGGTGGTATGCACGCCGGTGGTTGCGTCCGGGGCTGTATTTCGCCGTGTATCTTTGGGCGGTCTGGAAATACGACCGCCTGCATCACTTCTGCTCCGCCGGTTTGCTCCCGGAACGAAGAGCTTGGCTGTTCAATCCATTCGAACTGTGGTTCGGACGCCTGCTCGGCAAGGAACTGTTTTTCTGGACGTACGGGGCGGACGTCCGCACCCGGGCCGCGACTCGCGCGCTGGGCGAGCCCAACTGCTGCACCCGCTGCCCGGCCCCGGGAAAGCACTGCATCTGCGACACCGATCTGGGAGCGCTCAATCAGCGCCGCCTCGCGCGTTCCGCGACTTCGATCATGTCCATGGGTGACATGATCCACTACACCCCTGCGGCGCGCCGCGATCTGTTCTATTGGCCGCTCGATCTGGCAGCCGAAGGCGGCTCGCGGTACCGCCCAGCTCCTCCCGCGACAGGACCCGCCCGCCCGCTCCGCGTCGTTCATGCGGCCAATCACCGGTTCTTCAAGGGAACCGACGACCTGATCGCCGCCGCCGAATCTCTGCGGGAACGCGGGATCGCGATAGAACTCGTCCTCGTCGAGGGCATGCCGAACGCGCAAGCACTCGAAATCTACCGCTCGGCCGACGTCGTGTTCGACCAGTGCCTGATCGGGTTTCACGGCTATTTTGCAATCGAAGCGATGGCGATGGCCAAACCCGTCATGTGCTTCATCCGCGACCCGGGCGCCTATCTCCTCGATCCGGACTCTTGCCCGATCGTGCGTACGACCAAGAGCCGTATCGCCGACGACTTGGCCGCGCTTACGTCCGATCGTGCCAAACTCCGGGAGATCGGGCTACGGTCCCGAGCGTATATCGAGCAGCACTTTACGGTTGCGGCGTTCTCAGAACGGCTTCACCGGGCGTACCTCGACTTGGGCGCCCTTTCCAGCGGAACACACCGATGAAGATCGCGGTTTACGGCTCTGGAGGATTTGTCGGCACGAGGCTTTGCGCCCGGTTGCGTGAAGCGGGCCACGAGATCTTCGGCTCCGACCCGCGTCAGGGCGCCGAGGAAATGGCCGACCCACCCGCAGGACTCGATTCCGTTGTCTTCCTCGCCCAGTCGCACAATTACCGAAACGTCCCCGCTATGGCGTGGCACGTCTTCCAGACCAACGAAGTCCTCGCGCTTCGAGTCGCGACCAAGGCCGCGGAAGGCGGCGCGAAGAGGTTTGTGTACGCCTCCACCGGAAGCGTTTACGCGCCGAGTTTCGCGCCCCTGAGCGAAGACGGTCCGCTCCGGCGCGACGATTACTACGCCCTCAGCAAGGTCCATGCGGAGGAGGCGCTTGCGCTTCTCCGTGACCGGATCGAGGTCGTTCTGGTCCGCCCGTTCGGGATCTACGGCCCCGGGCAACAGGGGATGCTCGTCGCGAATCTGCTCGCCAGCATCCGCGAGGGAAAGCCGATCACGCTCGAACCAAATCCGCGCGATCCGGCTGACGGTCGAGGCCGGCGGATGTCGCTTTGCTACGTGGACGATTCCGCCGCGATTTTCGCCAGACTTGCGGAATGCGGCGGGCCGCCGATCGTAAACCTTGCCGGGGAAGAGGCCGTATCCATCGCAGAACTCTCGACAAAGCTCGGCGAACTTGCAGGGAAGAGTCCGCAATTCGTGGCAGGTTCCAGGGCCCGCACGGGCGATCTGATCGCCGACCTGACACTCCTCCGCAAGAGCGTTTCACCGCGTTTCACCCCGCTGGCCGCGGGGCTCGAGCGCACCGTCAACGCTGCTATGGGAAAACCCGTTTGAGCCACGCCCGCGACAAACCGCGGGTGTTTCTTGGTCTGATCGAGATCAGCGGCTACTACCGCGGCCTCAAGGAAGGGTTCCGCCGGCTTGGCGTGCCCTGCACCTTCATCGATCTCACGACCGACAAATACCGCTATGCCGGAAGCGATCCGAGCCATCTCGCGACGATCATTCGGGCATGCGGCTCATTCCGCAAGGCACGCAGGTCGGGCCCGGCTCGCATCGCTCGCACTCTGCTCGCGATGCCACTCGAAATCGTCACTCGCGCGGCACTATTCCTGCTTGTCGCGGCTATGCACGACGTGTTCATCTTCGGCTTCGGAACATCGTTCCTCCGTTTCTACGACTTTCGCGTGCTTCGTTTTTTCGGGAAGCGGGTGATTCTCCAATACCACGGGAGTGATTCGCGCCCGCCCTACCTGGAGGGAGGGCCGTTCGGCATCGATGATCCCGCCGGACCAAGTTCAATCGCAAGGCGGTCCCGGCTGACGCGCGATCGAGTCCGGGCAGCCGAACGCGGCGCGGACATTGTCGTGAATATCCCTCCGCAGGCTCATTTCCAGACCCGGCCGTTCGTCAACTGGCTGCGGATCGGGCTCCCCCTGTGTATCGCTCCGGAAGCGAGCTCGCCTGCGATCGCAAGTCCGTTACCCCCCGCCCGCGCGCTGCGGGTACTGCACGCCCCCACCGTTCCCGCGTTGAAAGGCACAAGCGAAATACGAGATGCCGTAGCAGAGGTCCGTCGGAGAGGCATCGAGATCGACTACTTCGAAATCACCGAGCGACCAAACGCCGAGGTGCTCGAACGCATCCGCTGGTGCGACCTGGTGATTGATCAGGCCTACGCGGACTACGCGATGCCCGGCTTCGCGTGCGAGGCCGCTTCCCTCGGCAGGCCTGTCCTAATCGGGGGCTACGCCGCTGAACTCTGGCATTCGTTGCTGTCAACAGGCGACCGACCGCCGACGCTCTACGTGCACCCCTCGCTCCTCGCAGACTCCCTTGAACACCTCGCCCGAGACTCCGCCGCCCGCAACGAACTTGCGCGACAAGGAAAGCTGTTCCTCGAAACAACCTGGGCTCCCCAGGAGGTCGCGGCCCGCTACCTTCGCCTCGCCTCGGGAGATATCCCGCAGGAATGGATAGTTGATCCGATGCGGATTCATTACACGCACGGCTGCGGCATCTCCGAATCGCGGTTGCGGAAGGCGCTGGCGGACTACATCCGGACACAGGGATCGGCCGCGCTTGTGCTTGGAGACAACCCGGAGGTGATGCAGTCGATACTCGCGTTCGCCGGCGGATCCGCCGGATACTGAGCAATCGCGGCCGACGAGCGACCGCACCGGAAGCGCGAGCCGAACGGCATCCACGCCTCCGGTGTGCACCGTGCTATCCTGATCGCTTGTTTTCCAGCGGAATGGGCTCCTTTTGCCGCAACCGGCCTGAGCCCTTTGGGCAATTTCGCACCAATGTACGAGTCTTACATCCTCGATCTCCTTTCCCTCGGGCTGCGATGGCTGCACGTCATCGTCGGCATCGCATGGATCGGCTCGTCGTTCTACTTCATATGGCTCGACAATTCGATCCGCGAGCCCGAGGACCAGACTCTCAAGGACAAGGGAATTCTCGGCGAGCTCTGGGCCATGCACGCCGGCGGCTTCTATAACCCGCAGAAGTACGCGGTTGCCCCCAAGAAACTGCCCGATCCGCTGCATTTCTTCTTCTGGCCCAGCTACTCGACCTGGATCACCGGGTTCCTGCTCCTCACGGCGCTGTATTACCTCCAGGCCTCGTCCTACATGATCGATCCGGAGCATTGGATCACCACTCCGTGGATCGCGGTGCTTGTCGGGCTCGGCACGCTCGCGACGGGCTGGCTGGTGTACGACGCCCTTTGCCGCCTGCTCATCGATCGCTCGCAGTTGCTCTTCGCCGTCGTTTACACGCTCTTCGTCGCCATCATGGCCTTCCTGCTCCAGCACGCGCTGTCGGGGCGTGCCGCGTACATTCATGTCGGAGCCATGATCGCCACCGCGATGTCCGGGAATGTCTTCTTCATCATCATCCCCGGCCAGCGCAAGATCGTCGCCGCGATGAAACGGGGCGAGGCACCCGACCCCACCTTTGGCAAGAAATCGAAGCAGCGCAGCATCCACAACAACTACTTCACGCTGCCCGTGCTGTTCGCGATGATCTCGAATCACTACGCGTTCACGTACAGCAGCCGGAACGCGTGGCTGGTGCTGGTCTCGATCATGGTTGCCTCGGCCATCATCCGTCACTTCTTCAATCTGAGCCACAAGGGCATCTGGAGATGGGAGTATCCGGTTCTGGGAGGCGCGATTCTCCTGATCGTCGTTTGCGCGCTCGCACCGGTGCCCGCGGGGATGCAGACCGAAGATGTGCACGCGTCAGACATCAAGGATCGCCCCGTGACGCTCGCCGATGTCCGGCCGATCATCGCGACACGCTGCACCGCGTGCCACTCGGCCAAGCCGACCCTGCTCCCCTCGGCCCCCGCCGGCCTGATGTTCGACACGCCGGAACAGATCAATCTTCAAGCACGTCGCATCCACCAGCAGGCGGTGATCAATCAGGCCATGCCTCAGGCCAACCGCACAAAGATGACCAATCACGAACGCGCCATGATCGCGGCGTGGATGGCCGACGGATTGCTGAAAGAGCGACCACCGGAAACGGACCACGGCGGCTCGCCCGGCCCAGTGATTGTGCCGCCCGACGCAGGCGAACCTTCGGGCCGTTGAAGGCGGTCGGATCTACCAAGAATCAGATGAGACCCGAGCCGCCCTCCAGGAGTCCGCGTATGAAGCTCTTCGCGTTGTTCATCCTCCTCGCCTCGGCGAATTCTCCACTCGCGCCGGCGGACGCCGCAGGGTTGGCAACCGCGCCCGAATCATCCACGCCCGCGGAGAAGACGCCGCTCGCCAAGTCACCGGACGCCGCCCCGGCCACAAAGGCCGGTGATCCGTATTCCCTTTCCACATGCCCGATCTCCGGCGGCAAACTCGGATCTATGGGAATTCCGATCGTGAAGTCGTACGGCGGTCGCGAAGTACGCTTCTGCTGCAAGTCCTGCCCGCCGAAGTTTGAAAAGAACCTCGACGCGAGCATGGCAAAGCTCGACGAGGCCATGATCGCGGATCAACTCCCGCTGTACCCCACCGATACGTCCATCGTCTCCGGCAAGAAGCTGCCGGAGAAGCCCGTGGATTGGATCTACAACAACCGTTTGATCCGCCTCACCGGCGAGAGCGAGAAAACCGAGTTTCAGAAAGACCCGGCCAGGTACCTCGCCGTGCTCGACAAGGCCACACTTGAGAAGCAGGTTCAGGACTACCCGCTCAAGACCTGCCCCGTGACCAAGGACGGCCTCGACGCGATGGGCGGAGTCAAGGACATCGTGATCGGGGGCCGGCTCATCCGCGTGTGCTGCGAACCGTGCGTGCAGGCCGTTCGGAATGACCCATCCAAGTTTGTCTCGCTAGTCGACGGGGCCCGCAAGGAACAGGGCCATTAACCGGGCCGCAGCCGTTGTTGGACAATCCCCCGCCAGCGATTTTCGGTCTGCCAGGACCAGCGAAAATGCCCCCCGAAGGACTCGAACCTTCGACCCGCTGATTAAGAGTCAGCTGCTCTACCAACTGAGCTAGGAGGGCTTCGGGCGCCTTCGCCCGCTACAGGGTGGGATGGTACGCCTGAAATCTGCCCGGAATAGCCCACCAGGGCCGTTCTTTCCACCGGAATTGACCGTCCCGAGAGCCATTCCTAAACTCCCCACCCCGAAGAGGCTGCCGCAGGGTTGCGGCGGACTTGCCGGGATCGGTTTAGAGATGGGCCGGGCAAGTCGCCCGCGCGTGCATCGGAGTCAGGAACATGCTACCTCCACAAAGAGTCAGCTACGGCCGCACGCGTCGGCGTCGCACCCATCACGCCCTCACCGGCGTGACCCCCACGGTCTGCCCCCTCTCGGGCATGCCCAAGCTGCACCATCGCGCGTGCGCCGAGTCCGGGTATGTCCGGGCCGGCCTCCGCATCAAGGTGCCCAAGCTGGGTATCGGCGTGCCCAAGAACTAATGCGGCAGTCGGGACAGCCAGAACCCTGTCGGGCGAGGGTCGGTATTCTGTTCCGTTTCACGTTCGTTCATTTCTCGTTCGCCCTGAGGCTTTCGCCGGCCCCAAACCCTCTTTCGGAGCAGGAACCCGTCCATGCGCATCGCCGTTGACGTGATGGGTGGGGATAACGCGCCGGACGCGATTCTCAAGGGCTGTGTTGCCGCACTCGAAGATCTTGGCAAGGACGATCGGCTAATCCTCGTCGGCCCTCGCCCGCTGATACAGGACTATCTCGCCGAGCGCGGCGTTCGCGACGAGCGGGTCGAGATCGAGCACGCGGACGAAGTGATCGGCATGGAGGAGAGCCCGGCGCTGGCCGTTCGCTCCAAAAAGAACAGTTCGATCGTCAAGATGGCCCTGCTCGGCAGCGAGAAGGCCCCCACCTCTGGACCGGGCGCACGGGCCGACGTGGTGCTGAGCGCCGGCAATACCGGCGCCTGCGTCTCGGCGGGCATCATGCACATGAAGCGTCTGCCGAAAGTGCATCGGCCGGGCATCGCGGTCACCGTGCCCGCCTTCAAAGGCCCGGTCGTCATGATCGACTGCGGTGCCAACCCCGAACCCAAGCCCTCGCACCTCTGGCAGTACGCCGTCATGGCGGTCGAACTCGCCCGCACGATCCACGGCATCGAGAATCCTCGCGTCGCCCAGATGAACATCGGCAGCGAAGAAGCCAAAGGCACCGAAACGATCAAGCAAACGCGCGACCTGCTCCGGGCGACGCCCGGCCTCAACTACGTCGGCTACGTCGAGGGACGCGACCTCTTCGACGGCAACGCCGACGTGATCGTGACCGACGGTTTCGTCGGAAACACGCTTTTGAAGATGGCCGAAGGGCTCGCCAAGTCGATCTTCTCCGCGCTCGCCACCGAGATCCTGACGCAGGATCCGGCCCTCATGCTCCAGATCGAGCCCGTCTTCAAGCAGATCTGGAAGAAGAACGACTACCACGAGCACGGCGGCGCGCCGCTCCTTGGCGTTAACGGCGCAATGTTCATCGCCCACGGCAGCAGCGAAGCCAAGACAATCCGTTCCGCGATCCGCAGTTGCCGGCGCTACGTCGAGAGCGGCGTCAACCAGTCGATGGCCCGGCGACTCGAAGAAGTCGCCCATGTCGGCGCGGCGCTCGCCGGAACCGCCGTGGAAACCTGAACCGTCCCGACCGACGTCGCGTAGACTTTCACACTCATGTCCAGCGGAAACACAACCGGCCGGCGTCCCGTCGGCGTCCGCATCGCGGGGACCGGCTCGGCCCTGCCGGAGAAGCGTCTCACCAACGCGGATCTCGAAAAGGTCATGGACACGTCCGACGAGTGGATCGTCCAGCGCACCGGAATCCGTGAACGCCGGGTCATCGACCGATCCAAGGGAGAATCGGCGAGCACGCTCGGCGCTCTGGCCCTCCAGCGTGCCCTCGACGACGCCCACCTCGCGGCGACCGACCTGGATCTCATCATCGTCGCCACCATCACCGCGGAGATGGCGTGCCCTTGCTCGAGCAGCCTGGTTTCCAAGATCATCGGAGCGGGTCACGCCGGCGCCTTCGATCTGAACGCGGCGTGTTCCGGTTACGTCTACGGGCTCAACGTCGCGCACGATCTCATCAAGGGCGGGGCCTACCGCACCATCGGATTGATCGGTTCCGACGTGCTCTCCACGATGATGGATTACTCCAACGCCGGGCGCTCCACCGCGATCATCTTCGGAGATGCCGCGGGCGCCGCCGTTCTTAAGGCGACCGACGACACCTCCAAGGGGGTGATCGCACAGGCCATGCACGCCGACGGCAAGGGTTGGAAGGAAATCTACATCCCCCGCTGCAATCTTGATTTTCCCCCCGGCGTCGAGCCCGATGCCGCGAAGTTCGATCGGGTGCAAATGAACGGCGCCTCGGTCTTCAAGTTTGCCGTCGGCACCTTTCCGGAGGTGATCCAGCAGACGCTCGACAAGGCCGGGGTCGCCCCCGGGGAGGTGGACATGTACGTCTGCCACCAGAGCAACCAGCGGATTCTCGCCGCGGCCAGGGAGCGCTTCCACCTTACCGAAGACAAGCTCTACATCAATATCGACCGCGTCGGCAACACCCTCGCCGCCTCGGTCCCGCTCTGCCTTGACGAGCTCAAACGCAGCGGCCGGGTTCGCGACGGCAACAAGGTCATGTTTGTGGCCTTCGGGGGCGGGCTGACCTGGGCCGCCAGCCTTTGGCAGCTCTGATCGCTGCCCCTCCGCCCTCCGAATTCCCTACAATCTCCCTATGAGCACGCCGCTCGTCATCCTTTGCCCCGGACAGGGGGCCCAAGCCGTGGCCATGGGCAAGGCCTACTTCGAGAAATCCCCCGACGCTCGGGCGGTCTTTGAAAAGGCGGAGCAGATTCTCGCGGCCGACACTTTCTGGACCGCCGGCGCACTGACCAGCCTTTGCTTCGAAGGTCCGGCCGATCGGCTCAATCAGACCGACGCCAGCCAACCCGCCATCTTTGTCACATCGATGGCCTGCTACGCGGCTCTCAAAGCTCAATGGAGCTACGGAAATGGCGAGGCCCCCATCGCCGCAACGGCAGGTCTTTCTCTTGGTGAGTACACGGCGCTGGCTATCGCCGGCGCGATGACCTTCGAGGATGCGCTCCGCCTCGTCCTCCTCCGCGGACGAGCAATGCAGGACGCGGCCAAGGCGTCTCAGGGGGGCATGGTGGCACTGATCGGAGCTGATGAGCCACAGGCCTCGCAAATCTGTGAAAAGGCGCGTGGCAGCGACGTTTTGGTCTGCGCCAACTTCAACGCGCCGGGGCAGATCGTGCTTTCGGGCTCCAAGGCGGCATGCGACCGCGTGGCACCCATTGCCAGTGAAATGGGCCTCCGAGCAACGCCGCTGGTCGTCGCCGGAGCATTCCACTCCCCGCTCATGCAGCCGGCGGCCGACCGCCTCTTCGATGTGCTCCAGAAGACTCCGATCAAGGCCCCCCGCTGCCCGGTCTACGCCAATGTCACTGCGGTGGCCCACGAGAACGACCCGGCGGCCATCCGGAATCTGCTCGTGAAGCAGCTCACGAGCCCGGTGCGCTGGTCCCAATCGTGCGCCGCGATTGGGTCGGCACTCGCCGGCAAGGCCGAGTTCCACGAACTCGCACCCGGCCGCACCCTTTCCGGCCTGTACCGCCGGATCAACAAAGAGGTCAAGGTCGCGACGCACGACGAGCCGTAGCGCCCACGCGTTCAATCACCGAAGAACTCAGGACCCCGCATGCGATTCCCCCTCATCCAAACCTCGCTCATGACACTCTCGGTTGTCGGGCTCTGCCTGTTGCCCGGCTGCGGCAGCAAGAAACCGCCTCCCAAACCCGTGGCCCCCGTCGCCGCCCCGCCCCCGCCTCCGCCAAAGCAGATGGAGGTGAGCGGGCTGCTCCAGACGATGCACGCCGACAAGCGCGTTCAGTTCCCCCAAGAGAAAGCGCCGGTGGATGAAAGCGTCGCCCGCGCGGTCATCGACCTCGCGAACGCGATCGCCAAAGGTGATGCTAAGGCGATGGAGGGATTACTCGTCAACATTGGCAAGGACGCTCTTGGCCAGCTCCAGAGCAGCGGCCAATGGGAGGACTCGACCGCGAAGATCGAAGCCGTGCGCGTGGTCGAGCTCTCGGCGCCGGGGGCAAAGCCGGCGAGCTTCACAGTGTCGCTCGCGATCCAGGAGCCCGGCGTCGCCTACGTCGTGCGATTCGCGGGAACGCTCGATAACGGCAAATACGTCTTCACGGGCGCTCCCGGCGGACGCAAAACACACCCGCGTGCCAACCAGTTTGACGACGGACAGTTCGATTGATCCGGTACCGATTCTGGCCCCACCACTTCCGAGTCCACAATGACCGAAACTTCCAATCGCGTCGCCGTCGTCACCGGAGCATCCCGCGGCATCGGCCGCGCCATCGCGCAGCGCCTCGCCCGCGATGGCCGGCATGTTGTCCTCGTCGCCCGCACCGAGTCGGCGCTGAACGACGTCAAGCACGGCATTGAGTCCAACGGGGGATCCGCTTCCGTGGTTGCCGCCGACATCGCCGATCCCAAGGCCTTCGCCGCCGCGATCGAGAAAATAGCCGAGACCCACGGGCGCCTCGACATCCTCGTCAACAACGCGGGGATCACCAAGGACGGCCTGGCTCTCCGCATGAGCGACGAGGACTGGAATCTGGTTCTCGCGACCAATCTGACGAGCGCCTTTGTCGCGATCCGCGCGGCAGCCCGGGCCATGATGAAGGGCAAGTTCGGCCGCATCGTCAATATCTCGTCCACCAGCGGCGTTGTCGGCAATGCCGGACAGGCCAATTACGCAGCCGCGAAAAGTGGCCTCATCGGCCTTTCCAAGTCCATCGCCCGCGAACTGGGCGGCAAAAACATCACCTGCAACGTCATCGCGCCGGGGTACATCGAAACCGATATGACGCAGAACCTGCCCCAGCAGATCAAGGACCAGATCCTGGGCATGATCGCCGTCAAGCGGCTCGGGGTTGCCGACGACATTGCCGCGGCAGTGGCCTACGCCACCAGCGATGAGGCCGGCTTCTTCACCGGGCAGACGATCGTCGTCGACGGCGGCATGACCATGGCCTGATCACGCGAACGCAATGAACGCTCGGGCTGCCCGCAAACCGACTATTTCTTTCGGGTCAGTTCAAAGCCAAACGTCTTGTTCACCGGTTCCCCTTTCTCGTCGAGCCGGTGGTCCTCGACCCGGACATGATCCGCATCCAGGCGAGTGAAGACCGAGCGAACCTTGACCTTTGTCCCGTCCTTGCGGGTCTGCTCCGAGATCAGCGTCAGAACGCCGCCGGCGTCGTCCAGCGTGCCGGTCTCATTGAACTGGTAGTACGAATCTACGTTAAGCCATACGGTGCGGTAGTGCTCCTTCTCCGCATCGTACGTGAAGTACCCGACAAACCGGTTGTTCTCGCTCTTGCCCCCGTCGACCTCGGCGTCGAACTCGAGGCGCAAGAACGCACCGCCGAAGTCCGATGCGATTGTCCAGCCCCCCACCTGTGAAATCTCGCCCGCCGGACTCCCGAGCATTCCTTTGCCGTCCCATTCGCCTTTGAGCCACGACAAGCGATTCATCTCGGAATCAACGGACTTCCTTTGCTCTCCCGGCGCTTCCCCTCCTCCGGCGCCGAGGACCAGAATCGTTGTACAAGCAATCAATCCAACCAATGCCATTCGCTTCATCGTGCCGCTCCATTTCCCCAACGAACAGCGTCGCCACACCGACAGCGGAACCTGAACCAGATTACCAACGAGGCCTTTTATCGCCATCCACCCCGGGAGTTTCACACGCCTCGCCCGCAATCCTACGAATACCGCACAAATCCAAGATGCAGCTCGGCGTGCCGCAGATTCAACTGCGCCCATTCCTCGTGCGTCATCTCGCCAAAAATCGGACTTGCGCGGGCCGGCTTCTCCCGCCTGAGGCGTTCGAACGAATTCACGACACGCGACCGTCCATCCTCCGTCGAAATCGCCTCGGTCGCGTACGTTCCCCCAGGAACCCGCGGGATCTTCACTCCCCTCGGCATCGGACCCTTGATGAATTTGTGCTTCTGGAACTTCAGGATGAACCGGATGATCCACGGCGGCTTCATCTCCGACGGATAGCCGTCGAAGGCGTAGTCGATCCACGAAGACAGGTGCCCGAATATCTGACCGGCGGTCCAATTGCCGCAGCGCTTCAGGCGTCCGTCCCGGTCCGCCATGGCAACCCGTTCAATTTCGGCCACTGCATCATCGATCGAGTCGAAGCGTATTTCTCGCCAGCCATTGGTGCCGGAGGGCACCTGAGCAGTATCAATGGAATTCGCCATGGCATCCAGCATACCAGCGTGGGCCAGCCCGGACGGACTTTGTTCGGAATTCAAAATTCTCGGATTCAGGTCGGGGATTGGCTTGCCTTCGAACCCCGATTCGGGCATAATGCGGAGACGGAAGGAATAGGAGCCTTCCGAGGCACGATTCGGATTCCGCCCCGATGACCGCCGCTTGGTTTGGAGAGAGGGAGACATTTCATGCACTGCAGATTCTTCGTTGCCGCGATCGCGGCAGGTTTTGCGTTGTCCGCGCACGGAGCGATTCTGTCCGTCGGCGGTCAGGTCACGCAGATTGCGCAGCCGCTGGACGCGCGTTTTAATGTGATCACCAATCCGGCGACTGCGTATTGCTGGAACGAGATCCAGAACTTCGCCCTCGATCGCGTCGTTGCGATCGACGCGTTCGCCCCCGGAACGTACAACCAGGCAGGCGATCTGGTGACAGCGAGCCTCGGCGTCGGCACTGTGGTCCGGAGCCATTACATCCACTTTGATATCGCCCCGCAGTCGAGCGCGTCGATTCAGGGTCGTGTGCGATTCGACTCGCAGATCATCGGCGTGATCGTGGTGAACGAGAGCGGCGCCCGCCACCTCGACGATTCCGACTTCCTCGGCGCCCCCACGCTCTTCACTCACGGCAACGACAACCGTGGGCTTGAATTCGCCACGGATGCCTTCCGGATCACGATCCTCGGCGACACGATCGAATTTGATCTCAGCATCACCCAGCCCGGCGATTTCATCCGCGTTCTGACCGCGGGCGATGTCCCGGCGCCCGGGGCGCTCGCTGTCGGCGGGCTCGCCCTGATCGGCGTCGCGCGCCGGCGCCGATAACGACGGGCCTTCACTTTGTCAAAGGCGCGGCGGTCGTGCGGGCCGCCGCGTTTCTTTTTTGTCTTCCAGAAGCCATGCGAATTCGACTTGCGGCGGAACCTGTCCCGTGCGACACTCTGTTCAGACGCGTTCGCCATGCCGCGCACGCGTGATGAGGAGAGAAACATGCAGAAGTTCGTTGTGCCCGCGGCCGCCGCCGCGACGCTTGTGGCGATCTCCCACGGCGCGATCATCGGAGTTGCAGGACAGGCCCTGCAGATCTCGCAGCCGTCCGACGCCCAACTCGACGTGCTAACCAATACGACCACCGCGTTCTGCTGGAATGAACTCCAGGATGTTGCGCTCAGCCAGGACGTCTGGGTGAACGCCCATTCACCGGGCGGATACGCGACGTCCGGCTCACTGGTCCACACGCAGATCCTGCAGGGAACGCGGGTTCGCAGCCACTTCATCCACTTCGACGCGCCACCCGGCGGCAGCGGTTCGATTCAGGGATTCGTCAAGTTCGACCGCCCCATTATCGGGGTGATCGTCCTGAATCTCCCGGGCTTTCGCCATCTCGACGATTCGGACTTTCTGGGCGCCCCCACGCTCTTCACGCACGGCGCCGACGCCCGCGGCATGGAGATGGGAACAGACTCGTTCACAATCCTGGGCTCCGGCGACACGATCCAGTTTTCGATGGGCATTTCCCAGCCGGGAGACTTCATCCGCGTCCTCACCGAGGGTGATGTTCCGGCCCCGGGGACGATGACGATTGCCGCGATGGCGGCGCTGTGCTCAGCACGCCGCCGCCGCTGAGCAAGCAGTCGTTTCCAAGCCCTCGCTTCGCGTCTCGGGGTGGGTGCGCCACTCCGGCTCGGGCATCAGCGCGGCGTCGGGTGTCCCAGCGTTCGCTCGAAGAATCCCGCGATCCGCTCGTTCAGCCTCAGCACCATTTCGGGCTTGGTCACCATGTGCGTCTGCCCCGCGAGCGGCACAAACTCAAATGCCTTGCCTTCCCGAAAGAGCCGATCGGTCAGCTTCAGCGAATGCACAAAGTAGACGTTGTCGTCCGCCGTCCCCTGAATCACCAGCAGCGGCACGCGCAGATCCTTGCAATACGTCAGCACATCCGACGCGTCGTACCCGGCCTTGTTCGCGTCGGGCAAGCCCAAGTACCGCTCGGTGTAGTGAGTGTCGTAGTCGCGCCAGTCGGTCACCGGAGCTCCCGCGACGCCTGCCTTGAAGACATCCGGCCGTCGCATCGCCGCCATCGACGAGAAGTACCCGCCGAACGACCAGCCGAAAACCCCAATCCGTTCGCGGTCCATCTCCGGGTACTTCTTGCAGAGCGCCTCGATGGCCTCGCACTGGTCCGCCAGCGGCACATCAATGAAGTTTCCCACGCCGCCCTTCTTCAGCACGCGCGACCAGTCGCGTCCGCGTCGTGGCGTTCCCCGGCCGTCGATGCTGACCACGATGAATCCCTGATCAGCGAACCATTGATTCTGGAGGTACGCCCTCGCGTTCGCGTTCACTTGGTTCGCCCCCGGCCCGCCGTACACGAAATCAAGCACCGGGTACCTCTTCTTCGGGTCAAAATCACGCGGACGGTTGATGACGGCCGCGTACTCACGCCCGCCCGCCGCGATGCGCACCCATTCGGGCTTGGCGGTGATCGAGGGCTCCGCCGCGATCGATCGGATCGTGCCGACTTGCTTTCCCTCCTCGAGACCGGGCTTGCCCTTGAAAACCTCGATCACGCCCGTCCCGTCGCGGTTCCGTCCGTGCAGTACCCACGTGGACATCGCCTCGTTGGTCGTGATTCCCATCTGGCCGCCCGGCGATACCCCGCTCCCGCGCTGGGGCGAATCGGAGACGCACATCGCCTCTCCGTTCTTCAGGTCCACGCGGAGCACCTGCGCCTGGGCGCTGTCGGTGACGGGCACAGCACTGACAAGCAGTACGTCCGCCCGGTCGCAAACCTCGATCAGTCCTTCGATCTCCCATCCCTTGGGAACGATCTTCCTAACGATCCGCCCCTCCGTGTCACGCAACTGAATCTCCCAGCCGTCCGTTTCACCCTGCTCGCTCAGCCAGGCAAACCGCGTTCCGTCTGAAAGCCATGCCGGAATATCGTGCTCGAGCCCGATCCAGGCCGGGTCCTTCTCGTCGATCAGGACCTTGGTGGCGCCGCTTGCCGGATCGACCTCGAGCAGGACCTGTTCGGTCTGGCCCCGGTTCTGAACCAGGATTGTCATATTGCCGCGTTTGGGCCAATCTACGCGTGCCAGGTATGGATACTTCGCACGATCCCACCGCACCTCGGTGGAGCTCGCACTTGGGTCCGCGCCTGCCAGTTCGGGAGAGATCCACAGCGTCACCTCCGCGTTCGCCTTACCCGCACGCGGGTAGCGCCAGGGCTGTGGCTGCTTCGCGGGATCCGACGGGTCGGGGATGTAGAACACCTCCAACTGGCCGTCATCGGTTCTCTGGTAGGCCAACCGCGTCGAATCGGGCGACCACCAGAACCCGTGCATCCGCTTCATCTCTTCTTGCGCGACAAATTCCGCTTCGCCGTAACTCACCGTTCCCTTCGCCTCCGGGCTCACACGCCGCGGCTCGCCCGTCTGCAGCGAGTTCATCCAGAGTGCGCCTTCTCGCACGAACGCGACGTGCGTCCCGCTCGGAGAAAGCCGCGGATCGATGACCGCGCCCCCGGTGTTGATCTCCTGGACCTGAGGCTTCCCGCCCTTCTCGATACTCAACATGGGGACTTTGAACAGGCGGCCGCTCAGCGGGATCAGCAGCGTCTTGCCGTCCTTCGAGAGCTCGAATCCCGCGATCCCGCGGCTGCTCATCCGCATCCGCTCCCGGCGCGCCAGCTCTTCCGCAGAGAGCTTCTCATCGCCCTTGCCGAGCAAATCCGAAGCGCTCAGGACTTTCCTTTCCTTGCCGGTGGTCGCGTCGAAGAGCCAGAGTTCCTGCGCAAAGTTCGTCGGCCCTTCGCTCCGAAGGAACAGCACATCATTCCCGTCGGGCGTGACCCTGAACGCCCCCGGTTCGCCCAGCCGGAAACGATTGGTCCTGGCGAACTGCTCCAGAAATTCCGGGTTCTTGACGCCCTGCGCCGGCGAGCCCGCTCCGCCCCCCGCCACCTGCTGTGCCGTTGCCATCGTTGCAGTCACCATCAACCCCGCGAGGAAGCCGGCATGAATTGTGCGCATACCGAAGAATACCGACCAAACCGATCCCGGTGTCTCGGGTAAGCGGACTCGGCACTAATAGTGGTCCGTCATCCACGGCGTGCCGCCGGCGAACGCTGCTCCAAGAACGTCCAAGCCGGCTTCGTCCCCGTCGCACATTGCAAGCCCCTTCGCCTGGCGGGGCGAATAGAGGCCGCTGTACATCGCGGCCAAGGCACGCACATCACAGGAAATGTTGCCCGCCTTGACACGGCCGGCCCGACCGTCCTTCGACTTACTGACTCTCGCTCTCCCGGCATCAAATTCGACGCGCCAGGTTCCCCTGTTTGAAGCGATCACGTCGTCGCGAATTTCAACGGCTACGTTCCCCCGCACCGCCTTGGAGTATCCCCGGGCTTCCAGAGCCTTTTTCACGTCCACCACGCGGAGCATCCAGTAGTCCTTGAGCTTCACCTCGTACCGCTGCTGGGGCAGCAGCGTAAGCAGCGGATGGAGCGGCCCGCCGCCGAGTTGCACGACGTCACCCATCGGTTCATAGTCGGCGAGGAACGCGAGCAGCTGGCGCGCCCCGTCCGCGTTCAAAAACGCCAGGTCCGAGAGATGAATGTCGTGCCTTCCGGTGGTGTCAACTCGCTGCTGGGTGAGATACAGATATCCCTCGAGCACGCCCTTCTCGCTGAGCACGCCGTAGCCCTGAAACTTGGCGTCGCGCATCTCGCGGATTCGTTTCCAGATGTACTCGCCTCGGTCGAGCATGCCGTTGTAGTTTCTCGCGAATATCCGGTAGCACGCGGCGACGCGCTCGTGGTCGGAATCCTGAAGCGCCACCACGCGCCGCACTCCGCGCTTGACCTGAAGACGCGCGATCGGTATCCGCGTGATGAAGCGGTGTCCCGCCTGCTCGAACCCGGACTGCCGGTAGAGTGCCTGCGTCGAGGCGTAGAGCCCGCCGATCGCCACGCCATCCTCGTGCATCTCCCGCACGCACGCCTCCATCATTTGGCGCGCGTGCCCCTTGCCCCTCATCTCGGGCGCAGTCGCCACCCCCGCGATCCCGACCAGCGGCACGCTGCGCCCGCCGAAATACTGCCCCATCCGGATCCGGCGCAGGCACGCGGGAATCGCCCTCCCCTCGCGGAGCACGCGGATGTTCTCCAGGCCGTTCTCCGTGACCCACTTCGTGCTTCCCTCGAGCGTCCCGGCGAACGCCAGCGAAATCAGCCTCGCCACAGCGGGAATGTCCTGGTTCTTTGGGGGGCCGAAACTGATCATCTGGTCCATCATTACTCCCGGAGTTAGCCCTGCTTGTACGACTCCCGGTCCACGATCTCCATATACCGCGACGGATCGGGCATCGCTGCAAACCCGAATTGCGAATACAGCCCGTGCGCGTCGCGGGTCATCAGGCAGAGCCTTCGCAACCCACGCAGTTCCGGGTGCTCCACGATGGCCCGCATCAGCCGCTTGCTCAGGCCCCGGCCCCGATACTCCTCCAGTATGAACACATCGGCGATGTAGCCGTACGACGCCTTGTCGGTAATGACTCGGGCGAATCCGATCTGCTTCAGAAGCCCCCTCCCCGAGCGAGGGGGTTGTCGGTGGGTGAATTCTGGTTCATTCTTTGCGTCCCGCGCCTGCACCCGCTCGTACACCCCAAAGCACATCGAATTCTCGATTCCCCGCTCCACCCGCACCCGCGCAATCCCCGGCGACCAATAGCATGAACGCAGGAATTCGTGGATCGTGTCCACGTCCAGCAGCAACTTATCCGTCGAGATCAGGTAGTCAATGTGCGCCGCTGCGCTCCCCATGTCCGAGAGTATCACACAATCCTCGCCAGTACCTCCCCGACGCCGACGGTGGAAGCGCTGGCACCTGGGCCTCATCCTCGTGCTCCTCGCGATCTCGGCGGTCTGGCTCTCGTCCGCCTTTTTCTCCCTGACACTGCGCCACGACAAGGCCGGCTCGGTTGTCCTCCGGGGCGGCGCCTTCGAAGTCTGGACACTCACCGAGCAGGCCGAGCGGAGCCAATCACGCGAGCAGTACGAGCGGGAACCTCCGTGGACCATCCGCTGGGCGTGGCCGTTTGATCGTGGCCACTTCGTGGATACGTCGATGCCCGAGTTTCGCAACGGAGAGTCGGTGGGCTGGCACCCGCCACGCAGCCCGGAATTGCTTCTCCGCCCCTATCTGACGCGCAGCACGTCGTCCTGGTTCATGCGGGCCCCGCTCTGGCTCGCGGTCCTGCCTCTGACGCTCCTGGTCGTCGGACTCCGCATCCGCGACGTGCGCTCGCCCTACGTCCCGACGTGCGAACGCTGCGGCTACTGCCTTTCCGGGATCACGGAAAACCCGGATTCGCGAATCGTCTGCCCCGAGTGCGGCAAAGAGCAGGCCCAAAGCGCCTGAAGCGGAGGCAAGGCTCCGCCCCAGGCGTCCATGGTTCGACAAGGGCTCGCTTCGAAGCGCTCTCGCACCGCGGCCCCAACGGCGAGCACCAGTGCGCATCATCACTTGATGAAGACTGTCTCCAGGTACTCGCCCTCGATCGCGACGGGCCCGGACGTTTCTCCTGACTTTCGGTTTCGATCAAACTTCAGCGCGAGCGCCGCCAGATCCTTCGCGAGCGATTCCTGCTGGCATGAGCTCAGCGATGCAAACGTCTTCAGCGTCGGCCCGTAGTACGTCCGGAAGAACTCGACGTTTTCCTCGGCACTGCGATAGCGGAAGACGCATGTCCGCTTCCGGCTCGTCATCGAACTCGCCCCCCACTCCTCGCCAACGCCCATCAGGCCACGCAGGTAATTCTCGTCGCCCCACATGACCGGGGGCGTCAGGCCGGGCGTCGGCGCGATGTACCCACCGACGAGCCGAAACATCTCCCCGATGTATCCCGTCGGCGTCCAGCTCGCCAAGGCGATCCGGCCCCCGGGCCGGCAGACGCGCAGGAGTTCCCGAGCGGTCTTCTTGTGGTCGGGCGCGAACATCGACCCGTAGACCGAAAGCACGGCGTCGAACGAGCTGTCGGCGAAGGGCAGCCTTTCTGCATCGCCCTCGACAAATCGCACATCCAGGTGCTCGGCCTCCGCCCGGATCCGTCCTCTCTCCAGCAACGCCGGCACGTAGTCGGCCCCGATCACCTTGCAATTCCGCCTCGCGGCCGCGATCGCGGCGTTTCCGCTCCCTGTCGCGACGTCCAGGACCCTCCAGCCCGCCTGCAGGTCCGCGGCCTCGCACAGCTGTTCGGCGACGAAAGCGATGCGTGACGCAACCACCGAGAAGTCCCCGCTCGCCCAGGTCGCCTGCTGGCGGGCCTTCACTGCCGCCAGATCGATTCCCGTCCCGTTCCGCGCCGTCAATGTTGCCGCCGTCATGTTGCTTCTCCAATGAGTGCCCTGATCACGGAGAAGGCCCATCGCCTTCCCTTAAATAGAACGATCGTTCGTTCTATTTGAACAGTACGAACGGTCGTGCTATCATGTCAAGATGCCGCGATCAAAAATTATCGTCTCGCCAGTTTCCGCCCAAACGCCAACCCAGAAAGGCCGTGCCGGGCATCGCACCCGCTCGGACGGCTTGCGATCCCGCCAGGCGATCTTGCTCGCTGCCGCCCGTTTGGCGACGCTCCGCGGCTTCGCCTCACTCTCCATCGGTGATCTCGCCTCCGAACTGGGCATGTCCAAGAGCGGGCTCTTTGCCCACTTTGGCTCCAAGGAGCAGCTCGAACTCGCCACAATCGAAGCAGCGGAGAAGATCTTCATCGAGGACGTCGTCGCGCCGACCCTCCGGGCCAAGCCCGGGCTGCCCCGCCTTCACGCGTTGGTCGAGGCGTATTGCGCCCACGTCGAGCGTCGCGTCTTTCCCGGAGGCTGCTTCTTCGCCGCAGTTTCGGCGGAAGTCGAGAAACGTCCCGGGCCGGGGCGAGACAGGCTTGTGAAGTTCATCACCGAGTGGTTTGGGCTGATCGAGCGTTGCCTGCGTGAAGCGCGCGAGCGGGGCGAGATCGCGCCGGACTCGGACCCGGCGCAATTGGCCTTCGAGGCCGACGCCATGATCGCCATGGCCAACGCCATGTTCGTGTTGGGTCAGGACGCGGCAGTCTTCGATCGGGCCAAGGCCGGGGTCGAGCACGTTCTCGATCGCGTCCGCGTTCCTCACGCGTAATCACGCGACGGCGCGACGCACGATCGCTGCTCGAGTTGCGCGAAGAGCAGGCGCGCCCCACCGCTTACGCCGGGGCGGACTGCCAGATGACCTGGTAGATCTTCCACTTGCCGTCAACCTTCGCGAGTTGCAGGAAGTCGATCCCCCAGTGGGCCGTCAGCTTGGCACACGCCGTCTTGTCAAGAACGTCAAATACGACGATCTCCTTCGGAGCCTCCTTCGGCAGCTTCCCGGACTTGTTGAAGCGTTCCGCCAACGCTCGCAGTTGTGCAAACGTCATGGCCTCGCCCGGCTTGTATTCCTTGTCGTTCTTTGGCCTGTAGAAACCCAGCTTTGCGAGGCTCGGATCGACGCTCCGGTCAATTCGCTCCGGCTGTACGTTGTAAAAGGCCTCGACGTAATCGAGAATCGTCTCGCGAACCAGGGCCTCGTCGGGGTTTGGACTGTTCCGCGATGCGCCGGCAAGCGCAAGAATTCCCAAGCCCGTGAGCCCGATCAGGATGCGTGCTTTCAAAGTGAACCTCCCGGCGGCTATCGGTGTTGCCCGCGCCACGAAGCTCGAGCGGCCCAATGCCGGATAGGCATAGTGGTTTGGCTCGTGCCGGGTTGCAACGGTCAATCGCACAAAAGAGCGTCGTACGCCGCCGCGAACATCACGAAGTCGCCGTCCTCCACGATGCCGTCGTGGCTCAGGTCGGCCGGACAACTGGCCGGCATCGCCGGATCGGCACAGTCGAGCACGTCGTACGCCGAGGCGAAGAGCACGAAATCAAGATCTTCCACCAGTTGATCCGCGTTGAGATCCGCAGGGCAGGTGGCGAGGTAGAGGAAGCTGACATCCACAGCCACCGTGGGCGAAACCCAGCCGGAGCCGCCAAGAGGGAGCGGGCCGCTGGTCCACCACAGCTCCGCCCCGATGCCATACACGCCCGGAGACGCCATCGAGAACAGTGCCTCGCCCCCGGCGACGGACAGGTCGAGCCATTTCGTGGCGAGCGGGTTGCCCGTCGAATCAAGCAGCGATACAACCGCGAAGGTGTTCGGATTGATCGAGTGTGCCACGAAACGCAACGTCGCACCGGCGTCCGAAAGGAACGGCTCTTTGTATGAGCAGCCGAGCCTTAGCTCATCGCCCGGCCAGGTGATGCCGCTCACGGTCGCAAATCCCCAGAACGAAATCGTACCCGCATCGACCGCGACTGCCGGCGTGATCGTTGCCTCGACGTTCGCGTCAATCATGCGCGGATCACCCGGGTTCGGCCCGACAACTAGTGGCCCGCCCGACACCCACGGCGCCAGCAGCCTCTGGGCCGGATCTCGTTTCTTGGTGTCGTCCTCAATGCACCGATTGGCTTCTTGCGGTGGCGCCGACACAGCGTTCGCCTTGGTGCACGATTCACGCGGCTCGGGCGGAACCTTGATCGCGCGGGCATGCGCCTCGTCTCGAACGCTCATCAGCATCAGCGCCGTACCCGCTATCAGAATGACGCGATTCATGGCCTGACTCCGTTGGGCGAGTGACGCGACCGGCCGTCCGCCCCCGAAGAGCTTGTCATGCCACGGCTCAACCTTGCAGCCGTGTACTGTCATTTCGAAAGTTCCACCCAATCCAGCCACCCTCACCAAACCCAAACTCGAAACAAAGACTCCCGGCACTTGCCGGGAGTCGTAAGGGGCTTGTGATTCGGTTCCGTCCGCAGCCTTGGCAATCTGCTGCTCTGCAACTCTGCCAATCTGCAGTTCTTCTTACCCCGCCGCCATCTTCGCGGCCTTGGCTTTCGCGTCCTCGAGGCCGCCGACGTACATGAAGGCGCCCTCGGGGAGGCTGTCGCCCTCTCCGTTGCAGAGACGCTCGAACGAGTCGATCGTGGCTTCGAGGGGCGAGTCGACGCCCTTGAAGCCCGTGAACTGCTCGGCGACGTGGAAAGGCTGGCTGAGGAAGCGCTCGATCTTGCGGGCGCGGCTGACGGTCTGCTTGTCCTCTTCGGAAAGTTCGTCAACGCCCAGGATCGCGATGATGTCCTGCAGGTCCTTGTACCGCTGCAGGATGCGCTGCACCCGCATCGCGACGCGGTAGTGCTTTTCGCCGACAATGCCCGGATCGAGGATTCGGCTGGTCGAGGCCAGCGGATCGACGGCCGGGTAGATGCCCTTCTCGGCGATGCCGCGGCTAAGAACGATGAACGCGTCCAAGTGGCTGAAGGCCGTGGCCGGCGCCGGGTCGGTCAGGTCGTCGGCGGGCACGTAGATGGCCTGCACCGACGTGATGGCGCCCTTGTTGGTTGAAGTGATGCGCTCCTGAAGCTCGCCCATTTCCGTGCTCAGCGTGGGCTGGTATCCCACGGCGCTGGGCATACGACCGAGCAGGGCCGACACTTCCGAGCCCGCCTGCGTGAAACGGAAGACGTTGTCCACGAACATCAGGGTCTCTTTGCCCGACGCATCGCGGAACTCTTCGGCCATGGTGAGGGCCGAGAGGGCGACGCGGAGGCGGGCGCCCGGCGGCTCGTTCATCTGGCCGAACACCATCGCCACCTTGTCCAGCACGTGCGCGGTCTTGCCGTTCTCGTCGGTGTAGGCGGCTTCCTTCATTTCACGCCAGAGGTCGTTGCCTTCACGCGTGCGTTCGCCGACGCCGGCGAACACCGAGTAGCCGCCGAAGTTCTTGGCGACGCGTGCGATCATTTCCTGAATAACGACGGTCTTGCCGACGCCTGCACCACCGAACAGACCGATCTTGCCGCCGCGGACGAACGGGCAGAGCAGGTCGATGACCTTGATGCCCGTGGGCAGGACTTCGGTCTTGGGGTTCAGCGTCGAGAACTCCGGCGGCTCCTTGTGAATCGAGCTTCGCTTCGCGGCCGGGGGATCCGGCAATTTGTCGATCGCCTGGCCGAGCAGATTGAAGACGCGCCCGAGAACCACTTCGCCCACCGGAACGGTGACCGGCGAGCCGATGTCGGTGCAGGCCATACCGCGGCGGAGACCGTCGGTCGAACCGAGGGCCACGGCCCGGACGCGTCCGCCGCCGAGGTGCTGCTGCACTTCGCCGGTCAGGTTGAGGTCGCCGGCCTTGGTCTGGGCCTTGACCTCAAGGGCGTTATAGATCTCCGGAAGCTGGTCTTCCGGGAACTGAGCGTCGAAGGTCGAACCGATGACCTGGGTGATCGTGCCGTTGGTGGCCATGAAAGCTCCTCGCGAGGCCTGAAAATCCAACTTCTCCGAGCCCACCAAAGGGCCGGAAAAGGGGGAGGCAAGGATAGCGCCCGCGGCCCTTGGCGGAAAGCCTTCCAAGGCTCAAAAAGCGCCGCAAGGGGCCCTCCGAAACAACCGCAATGCCAACCGGCCAGATTCTCAACCCCGCGAGAGCGATGGTGATTGCATGGGTTGCGAGCCCACCCTTCCCAAAGCCGTGCCCAGAATCTCAACTCTGAGGAATGAAGAAGAGAGTCTGGAAGAAGTCTCCTTTAATGGACGCCCAAGACTTTCCTTCTCCCACACACTCATCACTCTCACACAGGGGTGAGAATCTGGGCGGCTCGATGACGATCGAGGCGTTTGCCCGAATCCAGAGTGTCACCACTTCGACGCACGAGCATCTGAACGCGAGCCCCCCAGTCCCCGAACCGGAGCCTTCTGTGCCCAGACTGAAAAAAATCGCGATGGCATCCCTCCTGCTCTCGACCGTTGGGCTCGCCGCGCCCGAAGGACAAACCACCAGCCCGGGCACCCCGGCGCCGGCCACACCGGCGCCCGCCGGCTCGGCACCCGCGACACCGACTCCCGGGCAATCCCCAGCTCCAAAGGGCGCCAAGCCCGCCGGCCCCGGCTCGGTCATCGCATCAACCGGTGTCACGGAGCGCGCCAAGAAGGTCGGCGACAACGCCCCCGACTTCTCGCTCCCCGACGCCCAGGGTGGCACGTTCAGCCTCAAGGAAGCTCTGGCCAAGGGCCCCGTCGTCCTCACCTGGTTCCGCGGCGAATGGTGCCCCTTCTGCAACAAGCAGTTGGTCGGCCTTCAGGAACGCCTGCCCGAGTTTGAGGCCGCGGGCGCGACCGTGGTCGCCATCAGCCCGCAGACGATGGACCACACGCAGGCGACGGTCACCAAGGACGGCGTGAAATTCCACATGGTGAGCGACGAGGGCTTCAAAGTGGGCGAGATGTACGGCGTGAAATACCAGATGCCCGAGGCAATGAAAGAACAGCTCAAGAAATACAAACTCGACCTCGCGAAGTACAACGGAGGCGAAGGTGATGCGCTGCCTCTCACCGCGACCTATGTGATCGATCAACGCGGCACGATCACCTACGCATTCGTCGATCCCGACTACACAAAGCGGGCTTCGCCCGACGACCTCCTCGCGGCCGTGAAACAACTGAAGAAGTAGGCGCCGCGACACGAATCGCGAATGCCGAGCCGAACATCACGAACCCGCCAGACTGCCAAACATCCGTTCATCAACAAACCGGCCGTTCTTGAAGAACCGCTGCCGCAGCACACCCTCCTCGTGGAAGCCAGCCTTCCGCAGCACGTTCATCGAAGCCTCGTTGCCATCGAACACCCCCGCCTCGATGCGGTTCGCTCCCAATTCATCGCGGGCAAACTTCACCACCGCCCGCGCCGCCTCCGTCATGTACCCCTTCCCCCAGTATTCGACCCCGAGCCAATAGCCCATCTCCGCCCGCTTGTGGATGGGCCGCCCGATCAGCCCGATCACCCCCACAAGGTCTTTCTCCGCACGGCGCCGAATCGCAAAGTGCATGGTCCAATCCTCCCGCCAGCGCTCCCAGAGCGCTCCGTGCGTGGCAATCCACTCTTCAGCGTGCCGCACTTCGTATGAGTGCGGGATAAGAAGCGTGACGTCGTAGATCCGCCTGTCGCCGGCGAGTGCCGCGACACGCGGGCAGTCGGTCATTTCAAGGGCGTTCAGAATGAGCCGGGGAGTCTCGATGACTGGTTTGGGCGTTGCGATCGTCACGGCGACAGCGTACCGCAGACTGCACCCTCTTGGACACCGCCGGCTCGAACTGCCTTTCTACTCTTCGCCAGCATGAAAATCCACGAGCACCAGGCACGCGATCTCCTCCACTCCTACCACATCCCCGTCCCCCCCGGACGCATGATCGAGACCGTCGATCACGCCGCCGAAGCTTTCCAGCAGGCGGTCCACGGCAGCCCCACCGGCGAGGTGGTCATCAAGGCCCAGGTCCACGCCGGCGGGCGTGGCAAGGCCGGCTTCGTCAAGCTCGTCAAGTCCAAGGAAGAGGCCATCAACGCCGCCCGCTTCATGCTCACCCACCGCATGAAGTCGCCCCAGACGCCGCCCGAAGGGCTCGAGGTCAAGAAGATCCTCGTCGCGCAAGCCGCCGAGATCGCCGATCGCACGCCAACCACCAAGCAGGAGTTCTACCTCGCCATCACCACCGACCGAAAGACGCGGCGCAACATCCTCATCGCCTCGCGCGAAGGCGGCGTCGAGATTGAGAAGATCGCGCACGAACGCCCCGAGGCCATCATCAAGATGCCGCTCCATCCGCTCCTGGGACTTCAGGGCTTTCAGGCACGCGAGGTTGCGTTCCTTCTCGGATTCAAGGGCAAGCAGGTAAGTCAGGCCGTCGCCGTGATGATGTCGCTCTCCCGCCTCTTCATCGAAAAGGACTGCACCCTCGCCGAGATCAACCCGCTGGTTCTGACGCCCCCCGGCAAGGAATACCCCGACGGCCAGGTGATCGCCATCGACGCCAAGTTCTCCTTCGATGAGAACGGCCTCTTCCGCCATCCCGAGGTCGCCGCACTCGCCGACGTCACGGCGGAAAACCCCGCCGAGGCACGCGCCAACCGCTTCGGCCTCTCTTATGTCGCCCTCGACGGCCAGATCGGCTGCCTCGTCAACGGCGCCGGTCTCGCCATGGCCACCATGGACATCATCAAATTGGAAGGACAGAAGTACCTCGAGTCGAAGGGCATCAAGGACCGCACCATCGAGCCCGCCAATTTCCTCGACGTCGGCGGCAGCGCCACCGAAGAAGCCGTCACCGAGGCCTTCGGCATCATCCTCTCCGACCATCGCGTCAAGGGCATCCTCGTCAACATCTTCGGCGGCATCATGAAGTGCGACGTGATCGCCCAGGGCATTATCAACGCCGCGCAGAATTTCACCAACCCCGACGGAAGCAAGGGCTTCAAGGTGCCGCTGGTTGTCCGACTCGAAGGAACCAACGTCGAGGCCGGTCGCAAGCTCCTGCAAGATGCCAAGGGCTCACTGCCAACGTTGCACGCAGCGAGCGATCTCGCGGACGCGGCGCGAAAGGTTGTCGCTGCAGTTGCGGGATGATGGGGCCGTCGCCCTCGCTCACCTGGCCGCCGCCCGCTCCAACTTCTCCAACCTCGCCTCCAGCCCCGCAATCCTCGCATCCTTCTCGCACTCGACGCGATCCAATTCCGCCTTGTGCAGCGCCTTCAACTCTTCGATCTGCCTGTCTTTCTCAGCGCGCAGGTCACGCAGCGCCTCGACCAGCAGGGCCGTCGTGCCACGCTCGGTGATGTAGCGCATCCCGTCCTTGTCGCACCCAACCCATTCCGGAAAGACTTTTTCCACGTCCTGCGCCACAAACCCGACCATCAGCCCCGCCGCCGCATCGCGTTCCTTCACGGCCTGATCGGTGTACTCAAACTCCACGCCGCGCAGCGAGAGCAGGCGGTCCAGCGTCCCCGGCTCGATCTCCCGGACATCCTTCTTCAATCTCGAATCCGACAGCACCGACCAGCTCCCCGAGCTGTTCGCCGCCGTGCCGTTGACGGCCAGCAGAAATGTCCCCGTATTTGTCGTGCCAATGCCGACGCCGCCGTACGGCCCAACATTGATACCCCGAACGTTCGTCGCCACCGTCACCGTGAGCACCGGAAACCGCGGCTGCTGCACCTGTCCGTTCACCGAGACTTCGAGCCACTTCGACTGATTGATGACGGCCACATTGACACCAAAGTCCAGAGTCACGCAGAAGATCGAGTTCACGATGTTCACCGGCTGCCCGTTGCCGCTAGAGCCGTCGAAGGTCAGTGTCGGCCCGATCTGGTTGCCGTTCACGACCCCGTCCCAGAGCGTGAAGCTCATCGGATTCGGCCCGTCGCTGATGCCGTCGGTCTGCTCAAGCCGCCCCTGGTATGTGAACGCGGTTCCGATCCCCGCGTGGGCGAGTGAGGCCGCAAGAAGAACGAGACTTCCCACACAAATGCGGGCTCCGATTCCAATGACTGATCGCATGGCGCGCTCCGGAATAAAGGTCCCAGTAGAGTTCTCGGCACGATCGGGCCGCGCCATGAGCGATCCCCCGCTTGCGGGCGACCATCCGTGATGCGGCCTTCGTTCACACCTTCGCGGCGACCTTGCACAACGCGTTTCCCCGAAACACCTTACACCTCGCCGAACGCGATATTTGCGCGAGTGGAGTCGCACGGTCACCGACCACAACGCCGCCGTTTCATGAACAGCAGCCAATCAGCACTAGCGCTACTTTCAACTCCAACCCGCCGGATTTCACTCCAACTCGCCCAATCCTCCGGTACGCTGCCCGCAGAGGGCATCTCGGGACGGTGTCCCACGATCTATGCAACAACCAACGAAAGGTGCTGAATGAAACGGAAGGGAATCGCGACCGCGCTGTCTCTCTTGACAGCCGCGGCAGGACTGTTCGGACTCGCAAAGCCGGCGGAGGCACAAGCCCCCGCCAAAAAGCCCAACATCCTCTTCATCATGGGCGACGATATCGGCATGTGGAACATCGGCGCGTACCACCGCGGCATGATGGCGGGCAAGACGCCCGCCCTCGACAAGCTCGCCAAGGAAGGCATGCTCTTCACCGACTACTACGCCGAGGCAAGCTGTACCGCCGGTCGCGCCAACTTCATCATGGGCGAACTGCCCATTCGCACGGGCATGACCACGGTCGGCCAGGCGGGCGCCAAGATTGGTATCCCCGCCGAGGCCTGCACGATCGCGACTGCCCTCAAGGCCCAGGGTTACGCGACCGGCCAGTTCGGCAAGAACCACCTCGGCGATCTCAATGAGTTCTTGCCGACGCTCCACGGCTTCGATGAATTCTTCGGGTATCTGTACCACCTCGACGCGATGGAAGACCCGGCGCATCCCAATTACCCGCAGAACCTCCTGAACGTCGTCGGCCCGCGCAACATGGTGCATTCGTGGGCGACGGAAGTGGACGATCCGACCGTCATGCCGCGCTGGGGCAAGATCGGCAAGCAGAAGATCGAGGACGCGGGCACGCTCTATCCCAAGCGGATGGAGACCGTGGACGATGAGATCCGTGATCTGGCCCTCAAGTTCATCGACAAGGCCAAGGCCGACAAGAAGCCCTTCTTCGTCTGGCTCAACCCGACCCGCATGCACATCGTCACCCACCTCTCCGAGAAGTGGAACGGCACCCGCAACGCCGAGAACGGCTGGTCGATCCAGGAAGCCGGCATGGCCCAGCTCGATAACGACATCGACCTGGTCATGAAGCACCTCAAGGAGATGGGCGAGGACGAGAACACCATCGTCGTCTTCACCACCGACAACGGCACCGAACTCTTCACCTGGCCCGACGGCGGCACCACACCCTTCAATCAGTGCAAGGGCACGATCATGGAGGGCGGCTTCCGCGTCCCATGCATCCTCCGCTGGCCCGGCCATGTGCCCGCCGACACGGTCTGCAACGGCATCATGTCCGGCCTCGACTGGTTCCCCACCTTCCTGACCGCAGCCGGAAACCCGGATATCACCAAGCAGTTGCTCGCCGGCGTCAAACTCGGCGACCGCACCTACAAAAACCACCTCGACGGCTACGACCAGACCGCGATGATCACCGGCAAGGGCCCCTCGACCCGCCACGAGATCTTCTACCTCGGCGAAAGCACCGTCGGCGCCGTCCGCATCGACGACTACAAGTTCCGCTTCATCGATCAGCCCGACGGCTGGCTCGGCCGAAAGGACCACGTCGACGTCCCCTACATCACCAACCTTCGCCTCGACCCCTTCGAACGCATGGGCTGGCCCAGCAACGGCACCAAGGACGGCGCCCAGCAGTACTTCGACTGGTTCAAGTACGAATTCTGGCGCTTCGTCTTCGTGCAGGAAGTCATGGGCAAGGCGATCCAGACCTTCCTCGAGTTCCCGCCGATGCAGCGCGGCGCCAGCTTCAACCTCGATGCCGTCAAGGCCGAGATGGCCAAGCGCATGGCGCAGGCCGAGGCCGCGGCAACGGGCACGGGTAACTGATCAGAATGAAAACTTCACGACGGGCGGCTCGGAAGGGCCGCCCGCCGCTTTTTTGCGGCGAACCATGTTCGATCGGTGAAACCCCCATGAATACGCCCCAAGAACACGCCGCATGACCTTCGCCGCTCTCACCGTGGCCCTCGGCCTCACCCTCGAACTCGCGGTCCTGGTGCGAGTGATGCTCCGCCCCCACCGCGAGCCGGCCTCGCGCATCGCATGGGTCGCCGTCGTGCTCGCCCTGCCGCTCGTCGGAGTCGTCGCGTACATCTTCTTCGGTGAGGTGAATATCGGCCGCCGGCGCGTGGCGAGGTTGCGCGAGCTCGAGCGCCGGGCGCCAGCCCCGGACCCGAGCGCGCCCGCCGATCTCGAGAACCTGCGCACGCAGATCCCCGATCGTTGCGCCCACCTCTTCCACGTCGGCCAGTCGATCAGCGGCTTCGAGCCCGTCGCCGGCAACTCCGCCCGACTGACCGAAGATTCCAACGCCGCCATCGCCTCGATCATTGCCGATATTGACGCCGCCAAAGACCACGTCCACGTCCTCTTCTACATCTGGCTCGCCGACGGCAACGGCTGCCGCATGGCCGAAGCCCTGATCAGGGCCGTGAAACGCGGCGTCACCTGCCGCGCCATGATCGACAACCTCGGGTCGCGAGGCCTGCTCAAGTCACCACAGTGGAAAGCAATGAAAGAAGCGGGCGTCAAACTCGGCGTCGCGCTCGGTATCAAGCACATGATCCTCAAGGCGCCCTTCCGGCGTTTCGATCTCCGCAACCACCGCAAGATCGTCGTCATCGACAACACCATCACCTACTGCGGCAGCCAGAACTGCGCCGACCCCGAATTCCGCGTCAAGGCCAAGTTCGCCCCCTGGGTCGATGCCCTCATTCGCTTCGAGGGCCCGATCGCCCAGCAGAATCAGCGTCTGTTCGCGATCGACTGGATGAGCGCCACCGGCGAAGACATCGATAGCCTGCTCCGTCAGCCGCTGCGAGCGCCGCGGCCCGGATTCGCCGCCCAGGTCATCGGCACCGGTCCGACCGTCCGCTACTCGGCCATGCCCGAGGTCTTCGAGTCGCTGATCTTCGCGGCCCGCCGCGAATTGACAATCTCCACCCCCTACTACGTCCCCGATGAATCGCTCCAGAGCGCCCTCTGCTCCACCGCCTACCGGGGCGTCAAGACGACCATCATCTTCCCCGCCCGCAACGACTCCTGGATCGTCGCCGGCGCCAGCCGCAGCTACTACGCCGACCTGCTCGAAGCAGGCGTGAACATCTACGAGTATTTCGGCGGCCTCCTGCACACGAAGTCGCTCACGCTCGACGGCGAGATCACGCTCATCGGCTCGGCCAACATGGACCGGCGCAGCCTCGATCTCAACTATGAGAACAACATCCTCTTCCACGACGCGGAATTGACCGAGGCGATGCAGGAAAGACAACGTCAATACCTCGCCAGCTCCAGGCCCGTCACCCGCGAAATAGTGCAGAAGTGGTCCCCGGCGCGCCGCCTCTGGAACAACACCCTCGCCACACTGGGGCCGATTCTGTGAGCGGCTTGCCGTAATCGGGGCCGCCTGCCGCTGCGTATTGTCCCCTTGCCCCGAAGCCCTCAACAGAAAAGGTGGTACCGAGATGCTCAACTCAAAACATGCGAAGGTGCAATCTCCGACCGCCACGTTTCGTCGCTCCCTGGCGACGCGGCTGTCCCTCGCACTGGCCTGCGGCACAATCTTCATCGCCGCCAGCCAGGCCGGTCTCTTCGGCCTGAACATCATGGGCCCCAGCGGCGACGACAACAGCCAGAAACGGGCCACGATCAACAGCGAGAGCACCGACATGCTCCAGCAGTTGTACGACGCCAAGCCCGAGATGAAAGCGACGATCGCCAAGGCCGCCGGATACGCCACGTTCAAGAAGACCGACATCAAGCTCTTTCTTGTGGCCTCGGGAAACGGCTACGGCGTCCTGACGAACAACAAGACCGGGCAGCAGACGTACATGGACGTCGCCTCGCTCGGCGGCGGCGTCGGAGTCGGCATCAACGACCTCCGCGTCATCTTCGTCTTCGACGACCCGGCCGTCATGCAGCAGTTCCTCTCAGAGGGCTGGCAGTTCGGCGGCGACGCCGACGCCAATGCGCAGTACAACAACACGGGAGTCGCGGCCAGCCAGTCGGGTCAGGCCAACGTTGATTTCAGCGATGGCGCCGTCTCGGGCACGTCTTCCACCAGCGCCAACGCCGGCTCGGGCAAGGGAAGCGGTCAGACTGCCGCCGCCGGAAACGGAATGCAGATCTACCAGTTTACCCAGAGCGGCATCGCGCTGCAGGCCACCGTCTCGGGAACCAAGTACTGGGTCGACCCCGACCTCAACAACTGACGCCGCTCCCGCCTCATCGATCCTCCCGCACTTCCCTCCGCGCACTGAAAAGGACTAACCCATGAAGCTCGGCACACTCAAGTATTTCGCCATCGCCGCTCTGACCGGCTCGATCGTCGCTTCCGTGGCCGCCTCGCGCGAGCCCGCCCCCACTCCCCCCGCTCCCGCGCCGTCCTCGACCCAGGGAACGCCCGCGAAGAAGTCCGACAATCTGAGCGAAGTGCTGGAGATGTTCCGCTCCGATCTCAACGCCAACAAAGTGCGCACCCTCAACCAGGTCATGAAGATGACGGCCGAAGAGGCCGCGAAATTCTGGCCGATCTACCAGAAGTACGAGAAGGAACTGGCCGCCGTCGGCGACCGGCGCGTCGCGCTCATCAGGCAGTTTGTCCAACTCTCCAACGAGGGCAAACTGACCGACAGCAGCGCCGCCATGATGTCCGAAGAGTGGCTGCAGGGCGAGCAGGACCGCCTGAATCTGTGGAAGAAGTACAACAAGGAAATCGGCGCCGCGGTCTCACCGATCCGCGCCGCTCAGTTCCTGCAGGTGGAGCACCAGATCGCCCTCCTTGTTGATATCAACATCGCGTCGGCGATGCCCGCCGTCGGCCAGCCGAAGTGATTGAGCATGCTCGCTGAATCGGCCGCCCGATTCGGCGTTCTCACTCTTCTTCGCTCCCGCCGATCGGCACTTCAACCCCCACGAACGGGAGCTGCGTGCTCTGCCGGCGAGGGTTGTAATTTCGGTAAAGCGTGACGGCCCACGCGGCGATCAGCACGAGAAAGATCGCCGCGACGACCGGACGGGACGACGCAATGGCGTCGCGGGCTTCTCCGGGCTTGCGCCCGCTGATCATGGAGAGCGCAATAGCGTCGCGATGGCGGAGCGTGTGCAGAATGATCCCGAGCACGTGAACCGCGATCAGGGCGAGCATGCCGTAGGCGAGCAGTTCGTGGATCTTCTTCCAGCCTCGGTCGCCACCTCCCACCATCAGGCCTGTGACGACCTGCGCCGCGGTAAGCGCGAGCATCCCGAAAATGACGTACGCCGAGCCGGGATTGTGACCCGTCCAGCGTGTCTCTTTCCACGTCAGCGCCCGCTTGAAATAGCCCAGCACGTTCCGCGGCCCGAAGACAAACGAACCAAAGCGGGCGTGCCGCGTCCCGGCAAACCCCCACACGATCCGCAGCACCAGCATGAAGGCCAGCACCAGCCCGATCAGGCTGTGATACGGAAAGACCAGGCTCGAACGCGAAGCGAGCAGCGCGATCGCCAGCGCGCCGATCCACCCGGCCGTGAAGAGCCAGTGGAACACCCGCACCGGAAGATCCCAGATGAGCACGCGCACCGTTCGTCTCCGCGCACGGCCCACTCGGGCCCGCGCTCCGGCAGCGTACGCGTTTCCTACTTCTCCCGCACCTCGAGGTCGAACCGCCGGCTCAACGTGGTCGCCACAGGCGGGTACATCATCTCGAACCGCGAGCCAACGAACTCGTCGATCGGCCTCTGGATTCGACCCGTCACATCCGCCACCAGCGTCGAGTACCAAGGCAGGTACGGACACAGCGTTCCCGCCACTCCCCCGGGCAGAAGCTGCGCCCGCTCGGCCAGCGGCAGCGACTGGCGCTCGAAGTCGGCCTCGTTATTCACGTGCGGAAAGAGCAGCCGGTCGAGCAGCTGGGTGTTCGGCGCGGCAGGCACGTTCAGGTCCTTGTGGATGAACAGATCAAACATCACCCGCTCGACCGGAGTGTTCAAGAGCACCATGAACCCTGCGGTGTTCGAAGTCTCCGAATACCGGTCGTAGAGCTTCCGGAGCCTCGTGCCAAAGACGCACGTCGTAAGCCCTTCGTTCCCGACCGGCCCCGATGCCAATTCAAATCTGCGATAGCCGCCCGATTCAACCATCCGAATATCCGGCTCGGAAGGGCTTGAAAACCGCTTGTACACCTGCGAGCGCCCCTCGCCCGGCCCGCTCGGATCCAGCGGCTCCTTGACGAACTTCACCGCTTCGCCCGTCGCGCTGTGCACTGCTTCATAGCTCAGGGGCACCGCCTGCGTCCGCAGGCGCCGGAACCCGACAAAGCCGTTCACGTGCCCTGCGTCGAGCATCGACGGATCGTCGGGCGACGGGAAGACAAAGACCGTCACAAACCGGATGCGTGCCTGCACGCCCCACACGCCGCAGGCGCCCTCGAAGAGCTTCCGCCGGACCTTCTCCGCCTCGGCCGTGACCTTTACATCCCCGTGATTGGCCATCAGCATCGCCAGTGTCTTGCGATCGCCCGAGCACGCCGCCAGCGCCGTTTCAAACTCGGTCAGTGCCGCCACCGCCGAGTCGATCGCCTGAGCCGGTGCGCCCTTCCGGCGGCAGGCGTCGAGAAACTTGGCCATGCTCGCCTGGCCCGGCACATCGCTCACAGCCAGGGTCGGGTTGGACTCCTGCACCATGCGCGTCAAACGCCATGTCAAACCGCGGTTGATTCCCAGTTCACGCGACGATTCGCGGGTCTTGGTTGGGTCAACGCCAACAAGCGCAAAAAGCCCGGCGACCTCGGCCCGTGCCCTGTGAAAGGCTGTCAGGACGTTCTCCAACGTCCCGCCACGCCCAGCAATGGCGATCTCGATTGGTTCTCGGACCTTTGTATCGGTAGCGATGGACATCGAGTGTCTCTTCCTATTTCGGGGTCAATCCACCCTGTCAGTATACCAACGCGCAAACGAAACGAAAAAAGAATTGTCACGAACTTTGTCAAAATTGACACTTGACGTGACGTCCAAAATGGTTTAACCTACCTCCTTTCACCACCCGAGATCGCGTGTTTCTCGGGCCAAACACGTCTGTTTTCGAGGAGAGTTCAAATGCGTCAGACTTCAGTCATCGCCGCGGCAGCCCTTGCCGCAGGTGCTCTCGCGAGCGCCGCCAATGCCGGGTTCTCGTACATCCAGTCGACTTCGGCCCAGCCGACGTACGGCCACGTCCTGAACTTTGATGCCCCGGGCAGCCCCACCGGCGCCTGTGCGGGAGATGCGTTCGCGAGCTTCGGCGTGTCGTCGCTCGTCACGGGCACCGACCCGGGCGCGTACGTCTCCCAGGTCAACGCCACCCCCGGCTACGGCTGGCTCGGCACGGGCAACGTCGCCTCCGGCGCGTACGGCCTGTACATGAAGTTCAGCGGTCAGGTCTCACAGCTCTCGGTTCAGTACTGGGATGACTCGGGCCCCGGCTCATTCACTGGTGGCGGCGCGGCGCTTGTGCTCTCGAAGGGCGGCGTGCAGGTGGACTTCTACTACATTCAGAATCCCGCATTCGGACCCGCCGGCAAGTCCTGGTTCAACATCACCACCTCGGGTGGCGACACGTTCGATCAGATCGACTTTGTCGGGTACGGCTTCCCGGCAAACGCGTTTATCGACAACGTCTCCTGGACCGAGATCCCGACCCCGGCATCGGCAGCGCTCCTCGCCTTCGGTGGCACGCTCATCGCCCGCCGCCGTCGCTCCTGAACACTTTCCCCTACGAGGCGTGTCGCTTTGCGGCGGCCCGCTTCTTTCTTTCGTTTGGCACTCGCACGTCCTTCGGAAACATGCACATGAAGCGCTTCCTGTCCCTTGCATCCGCCGCCGTCACACTGACCTCAATTGCCGGGCTCGCGCCGGCGGCGCCCTGGATACAGCCGCTCGATCCAGGGTATTACATCACGGACTTGTCTTACGACGGCACCGCCGCGGCGGGCAACGTCGTCGGAGACGGCACGTACGAGACATTCCGGTGGACAGCCTCGGACGGCTTCATGCGCCTTGGGCAGGCGTCGGTGCCGGCGATCGGTGTTGGTGGGGGTTCGCCGGACATTTCCTACGACGGCAAGCGGGTTTCCGCGTCCATCTTGAGCAGCGACTACAACCAGACGCTCGGACTGTGGGACATCAACAACGGCTGGTCGGAGGCATTCCCGCCTGTCCCCTCGTTCGTCACGGCGCAGGATCTGACCTACGGCTCGGCGTGGGGCCTTTCCGGCGATGGCAAGGTGGTCACGGGCTATTACTGCTCGAACATATTGCCGTCCCGCGTGCAGGGCTGCACTTGGTCGCCGGACGGGGCGCTTACCAACATCTCCGGAGCGCGCGTTCGGGTAAACGCCGCGAGCTACAACGCTTCGGTCGTTGCCGGCTGGGAAGACTTCGGCCACCAGGGCTCCTGGACTCCGACGGCCTGGCGCAACGGCGTCAAGTACCCGCTCATCGACAATCCGCTCGGCACGACGATGGCGCAGAGCGTCAACATCGACGGCTCGATCATTGTCGGCTACGGCGTTGACGAGTACGCGTATCAGCAGTCGGCGGTGATCTGGCGGTGGAACGGCAGCAGCTACGACACTCAAATCTGCGGATTTCTGCCCGACACAGTCTACGGCTACGGCGTGGCCATGTTCTCCAGCGTCACCGACGACGGCAGCATCGCCGTCGGCTCGAACCGGCTCGCGTTCAGCCCCAACTCGTGGGTGCCGCTCATCTGGACCGCGGAAACGGGGCTCATCAGCGGCCTCGACTACATCGCCTCGCTCGGGCTGACCGTCCCGGCGAGCACCGTCATCAGCGATTTCCAGTGCATCTCACCCGACGGCTCCGTGATTTCTGCGACGGGCTTCGACACCGACGCCGGCATGTATCACACGTTTCTCATCCATCTGCATCAGCCGTGCCCCGCCGATCTCACTCATGACTGGATCGTCGAGGACAGCGACTTCGTTGTTTTCGCCAACGCCTACGACATTCTCGATTGCGCGGATCCGAGCATGCCGCTCTGGTGCCCTTCCGATATCAACCGCGACGGAATGGTGGACGACGCCGACTTTGTTCTCTTCGCCGGCGCGTACGACGCGCTGCTCTGTTCCTAGAACGCCTTCAAAGCTGTCTTCTCTCCCACAGAGACGTGCCGCCTGACCGCGACCCGTCTCTTTTCAACCTCTCTCCCACTCCAACCCTTTTCAGGATCCCGCGATGCTCAAGCAACTCTCTGCCGCCCTTGTCCTGTTCTGCTCCGGCGACGCTCTTGGCGCTGCGGGGTACACGTACGTTGAAACCGGAAATCTGATCTCGAGCCTTTCGTACGACGGGACGGCCGGCGCGGGAAATGTCCTTTGGGATTACTCGTACGAGACGTTCCGGTGGACGAGCGTTGGCGGGGTGGAGCGCCTCGGGCGGGCCTCGGTGCCCGTCATAAACCAGGGCGCGGGGACACCGGACATCTCCTTCAGCGGCCGGCAGGTTTCGGCTTCGATTCTCAGCACGGACGTGCAGCTCACGCAGGGCCTCTGGGATGCCGGCACCGGCTGGACCGAGACGATGCCGGATTCACCCCCCGGCGGCGCGCTTGTTGACAGCGGCTACGGCTCGGCGTGGGGCCTTTCCGGCAACGGACAGACTCTGACCGGCTTCTTCTGGACGCCGGCCTATCGGGCCCAGGCCTGCGCCTGGTCGGCCCAGAACGGATTCCTTGCGCTCGAGCAGGTTCCGGGGCGCAGCGCCCGCGCGAACGGTGTCAGCTATGACGGCTCGGTTGTCGGCGGCTGGGAAGAGAATGAATGGGGCTCCTGGATGCCGCGCGCGTGGCGGAACGGGGTGAAGTTTGACCTCGACGAGCGCGACGGCGGCGTCAACATGGTCGAGCACGTGAACGGGAACGGCTCGATCCTCTGCGGCAGCAGCCGCAACGACGACGTGGCCATCAATGTCGCGACGCTGTGGCGCTGGAACGGCACGTCCTACGACATCGAGCAGGTCGGTTCCCTCCCGGACTTCTCGCCCAACCAGAGCACCTGCTCGCTGCTGAGCATCTCCGACGACGGCAGCATCGCGGTGGGTGTGCATTCCTATTCGTGGGACTACGGCGTCGGCATCGTGTGGACGCCGGCCGGTGGGCTGGTTCTCGCCACCGATTTCTTTGCGGAGAACGGCGTCTTCCTCCCGGAGACCCTCGCGGTGCTCGATTGCTCGGCGGTTTCGGGCGACGGCTCGACCATCTCGGCGACGTGCCTCGACACGGAAGTCTTCGAGTACGTTACCGTCCTCGTCGTGCTGCGTCAGCCGTGCCCGGGCGACCTCAACAACGACCGTCAGGTAGACGATGCCGACTTTGTCCTCTTCGCCTCGCAGTACGACACGCTGGACTGCGCCGACCCGGCCATGCCCGGATACTGCCGCGCCGACCTGAGCAACGACGGGATGGTCGAGGACGCGGACTTCGTGCTGTTCGCGCAGGCGTACGACCAGCTTGTTTGTCCCTGATGGGCCGGAGAACCGGCTTCGGAAACTGTTTGCATCCGGCTTGCCGCTTTCCATTTCCAATTTCTTGAGGAGATTTCATAAGACTGACCTTTGCTGCCGCAGGTCTCGCATCGTTCCTTTCCATGACCGCCGGCGCCGCGATCTTCCAGGTGGATATCTGCGGCGACATCTACCACAACGGGATCCGCATCGGCGGCCCGCTCGACCGGGCGAATGTACCGGCCGGCTCGAAGGCGGTGATCCACTTCGTTCTTTGTTCAATCCTTTACCTGAACGATCCCGATGGCCTGCCCACACGCGGATACACGATCGATCAGGGATCGTTCACCGCGACATACGGCAGCGTGACCGTTGGGATTCAGAATCCCTTCCCGGCCGGGCAGACCTCGATGTTCGTCCTCCGCGATAACGACCCGGCGGTCGACGGGTTCTTCCTCTCGACGGGAACGGCGTATCCCTTTCCCGCGCCGACGAGCGAACCGGGCGCGCTCGGCCAGTTCGGCGTCTATTACGCGGTGGGCTATGTCGGCAACACGCTCTCGTCGCTCAACATCGCCGACGCCGTCGGCACGCACGACTACACCGGCCTGACCAACTTCGGATTCTCCACCGACGACGGCGAGAACGACGCGATGGGGATCGACTTCAATCACATGGTGATTGCGTCCATCCCGGCCCCGTCGACGCTCGCGCTCATGCTGCCGGTGACGCTGGTCCGTCGCCGTCGGCGCTGAGACTGAATGCATTCAACGGCCCCGAAGGGACGATCGCCCGGCGATCGTCCCTTTTGCTTTCTCCGGCGCCGCTGCAACCTCGCCGAGCGTTGTCGTTACCAACGTCGGAGTGTCACCCGTGCGCACACCGCTCATCGCCGGCCTGATCATGTGTTCCCCCGCGTCCGCGGCGGCTCCCGAGGCTCAGCCGCGGATTCTGCTCGTGACCCCGGTCTCGAACGCACCCGACGATTCAGACAACGCGACGGCGATCCTGCCGCTCGCGGACGGGGCGCTGATCTCGGGCTGGACTTCGAAGCCGGGAGCGAAGGAAAACGGGCTGCTGGTCCGCGTCGATGGTCGCGGCGACGTCGTGTGGCGGCGCGTCGTTGGCGGCGAGGGCGAGGACCTCCTGTGGTCGGTTGTCGCCGACGGGGACGGGTTCATCGCGGTCGGGCACACGACCAGCAAGGGCGCGGGCTCGCTCGACGGCTGGATGATCCGTGTGGATGCCAAGGGCGAGTTGGTATGGGAAAAGACCTTCGGCGGCACGGGGGATGATCGCTTCTATTCGTTCGCTCCCGTAACAGGCGGATTCGCATGCGTTGGACAGAAGAGTTCTTCCGGCGCCGGCAAGTCGGACGCCTGGGTTCTCAAGACCGACGCTTCGGGGAACCAGATCGCCTCGTGGACGTGGGGCACACCGGAAGTTGAGCGGGCGTTCGCGATCCAGCCCGCCGGGGACGGATTCGTTCTTTCCGGTATGACCGGGCCGGGAGAGAAGGAAGCCTCGGCCTTTGTTGCGTGCCTGGATTCGGGTGGCAAAGAGATCTGGCGCGTTCTCCAACCAAAGCCGGGCTTTGGAGTCGCGCACGGCATCGCTCCATTGCCCGATGGCAAGTTCTTGGTCACGGGGTACGACATGCCGGACGCGGCCAAGGGCGCAGACGGCTTTGCGTTCGTTGTGGATCAAAACGGCCACGTGCAGGCAAAGGGCACGTTCGGCGGCAAGGGAAATGATCGCGCACTCCACGCCGCGACCTTTGCGGATGGCTCCTCCGTCGTGGTCGGTTATTCCCAGGCCGAAGGGGCTCGCGACGGGATGTCCGGCTGGGATCTGACGTTGTACGCGCTCGGGCCGAACTGTGAGAACACCTGGACCGGGCGCTTCGGCGGTCCGGGACCGGAGATGGGCCGGGCGATCGCCGGCACTGCTCGAGATCTCTGGGTCGTCGGGCAGACAAGTTTGTTGCGCCCTTCCGGAAGCGGCCTCTACCTGATTCGTCTTGATGTTTCGGTCCTGGGCGCGAATCCGCAGAAGTAGCGCTGCCTTATTTCCCGAGCTGTTCGATGGCATTCCGGATCGGCTCGCTCGAGATCTGGATCAGGCCGCTGAAAGGCCGGTCCATTTCGAGGATCAGAAAGACCGCGCCGGAGACCGAAAGCGCAGTCGCGAAAAGGGTCGCCACCACGGTTCCGTTCCGCGGGGCAAACAGCCCGAAACTGGCAAAGACGGCGGAGAGCCAGAAGGTCATCACATACAGCAGCGGCGTCGAAACCGAGCTCCCGGCCTGGGAGAACAACAGCATCCGTGTGCGGAAGAGGGCGGCGCACAGGCCCTGCGCTTCGGACTGCACCGCGCGCTCGGCGTCGGTCTTCGGCGCGAGATTGTGGATGCTCTCGTACAGCACGTCCCCCGCCTGGCGCGCGGAGTTCGAGAGCAGCGCCGCCGGCCCGGCCGGCGCCCACAAGCGCTGGATGGCGCCCGAGGCCGCCTGCTTCAACACATCTCTGGGTTCCTGCGCACCCGGGCCGAAATGGGCGAGCGTTCGGTCGAGCAGCACGACTGTTGTGGCGAGGTCTATGACTTCACCTTTTTGGGCGTCGTACGCGCTCTTCGCCGAGCTCACGAGCAGGCCCAGCACCAGGGCCGCCATCGTCCCGATGAGACCGGCGCCGAGTTTCACGACGTCTTTAGTTTCGGACGTGAGATGGTGCTCGGGGAGCATGTAGCGGAGAACCATGCCGAAGACGGCGCCGCCGAAGATGCAGCCGAAGACAATGAGGCTTGTCGAGATGGAACTCACCGGGAAGTCTCCTTGAGAGAGGCCAAGTGTACAAGAATGGGCGGTGAGTTCCGTGGAGTGATACGTCAATGGACCCCATGGGCCACATGGGCCTCATCGGTCCCATGGGACCCATTGCCTTTTCCACTCTCCGCCGAGTACCGCCATGCCTTCAAAGACATTCACCGCCCGCATCATCCAGGACGACAACACAACCATGACCGGCTTCGAGATCCCCTTCGATCCGAAGCCGGTCTTCGGCAAGGTCCGTGCGCCGGTCGTCGTCACGATCAAGAAGCACACCTACCGCTCGACCATCAGCGCCATGGGAGGCTGCTGGATGATCCCGCTCCGCAAAAGCAACCGCGATGCGGCAGGTGTCCGGGCGGGGGATCGCGTACGCGTGACGCTCGCCCTCGATGAGAAACCCAGGATCGTGACACCCCCGAAGGACCTTGCGAAGGCCCTCAAAGACGCGGCGCTGCTGAGCGCGTTCTCCGGCCTCGCCTTCACCCATCAGCGCGAGCACGTCGAGGCGATCGAGCAGGCCAAGAAGCTCGAGACGCGCCAACGGCGGATCGCCGCGTGCGTCGCGATGGTGCGGCAGATGGGCGCGCGACAGGCGCCCGGGCGTAAGGCCTGAATCGGTCTACGGGCATAGCAATTCGTTGTACGCGACAACGAAGATTGTGAAATCGGCGTCTTCGACGATGCCGTCGTGATTGAAATCAGCGGGGCAGGCCGGGGGCATCGACGGGTCGGCGCAGTCGAGGATGTTGTAGGAAATAACGAAGATCGTAAAGTCCGAATCCTCCACGAGGCCGTCGTTGTTGAGATCGCACGGGCAGGCGCCGGGCAGGCTGAACGTGGCCCGCAAGAGCGCCCGTTTGACACCCGACGCGCCGGTGTCGATATCGGCGCTGAAGGTCGCGGTATTTCCGGAAAGAAATGTGCCGCGCCCGTCGCGCCCCGTGCGGGCGGCGGGAGAACCCGACGGAGGAATCACCTGCGAGATCGAACCGGAAACTCCCGGTTCCAATTCGATGTTCTGCCCGACCTGGGCGAGCGTGGTAAGCCCGCCGGGCGAGAGCAGGTACAGGCCTTGCTCCGAAGCAATGGTCGGGGTCGCGGCAACAAAGGCCCGATCGCCGTCGGCCGCGATCAGCGAGATGTCCTTTACAAATCGACACACGTCGTAGCCGGGCAACTTGGTTTTCCCGGCCAGAACGGGCGTGGTGAGCCCGGAGGGCGTCGAACGCACCAGGGCGACCGAGCTCGGGCCGCCGCTGTCGGCGATGGTCGCGACAAAGAGCGTGTCGCCCCCGGGAAGGAGGGCAAAGCCTCTGCTCGGGCTGAAGCTCTCGATCGAGAGCGACGAGTCGTTGTTCACCAGGCTCCCGATGCGCGCGACGATCTGCACGCCCGAACTCGTGCCGGTGCAAAGAACGGTGGAGCCCGAACTGATCTGCGCGAAGAAGGCGACGGCATCGCCCTGCGCCGCGACATCGCGCAGATCGCTGAACGTGACACCCGGCGCCTCGCCGGGAACCGGAGTGCCGGTACTCACCACAGCCTGCGCCGGAGCCGGGGGCGGGCCTCCAATGAGAATCACCTCGGGACCGTTGGAGACGTTCAAGTTGCCGCGCCGGACGAGCGCGCCGGTGTCGGTGAGGGCGGTCAACGTGGGGTTGGAGAGCTGCGTGACGCCCGGCGGAAGCGACAAGAGGGATCGCGTGAGCACGCCGCCAACGGTGGCGAAGGCGCCGACGCCGGTATTGCCGCCGGCGATTTGCGACTGGAAGGCGTACGAATCCAGATTGTTCAGGAACGGGTTGCTCGAATTGTCGACCGCTGGATCGAACAACCCGCCGCCGGTGCCCGGAGCCGCGTCCCCCGACTGGGCAAGAACCGCAATCGCCCCGAGCGGGCCGGCGTAGTAGAGGTACTTGCTGACCGGGCCGGGGAAGTACTGGCGCACGTCGCGCAGAGCGGTCCGCCCGGACGCAACGACCCGGAGCAGCGACGGTTGCAAATAGGGTGCGCCGTTCGCGAGCGCCGCGAGCGCAAGTACGCCGGGAACGCCGGTGTAACAGCTCGCCATGCCGCCCGCCAGCGAGGCATCGAATGCCACGGTTCCGTCGGATCGCAGATCGTTGGGAGTGAACTGGCCGCCGAACAGCTGCGCCGTCCCCGTTGCCGCTCCGCCTTCGCGTGCCACAACTTCGAGTGTCACGGTCCCGACCGGGTCCGGGGGTGAGCACGTCACGGACAGATTGGCCACCCAGCCCTCGATTCCACCCGAGCCGTCCAGGGCTCGGCCGGCAACAACCGTTCCGTCGTCGGAGATCGCGTCGGCGCTGAAGAGCGTCCATCCTGTCAGATCGTGCCCGTTGAGCGTGATCACCTGCTGCAAATCACGCGTCCCGTGCGCGGCGTCCCACAGAAAAGCGCGGCCACTGGAATTTCCCACGACAACCGACCCGTCGGCACTGGCGTCAATCGCTTCGCCGGAGCCCGAACCGCCGGGGAGCATCGGCATCGCCTGCATCCCATCCGCGGCATTCCAGCGGAACGGGCGCAGGGCGAAGTGGCCGGGCGACGTCTGAACATTCGCGGCCCCGACGACGACCGCGCCGTCGGCGCTGATGCCAAGCGCGAAGGAATTGGTTCCGGTCGGAAGGAATCCCAAACCCTGGGTCCCGCCCTGCGCCGTCCAACGTGCCGCCTGATCGATATTGATGTCCGGTTCGACCGGATAGCCGTAGCCGTTGCCGGGTTGAAAGAAGTGGCAGGTGAGTGCCGCGGCGGCGCCGGCGGCGTCCAGCCGGACGGCCTTTTGGGATGTGTATGTGGGAATGTTGGGGAGCGTTGATGGGGAACCCAGGCCCTCATAGCGGGTCGTCTCGCTCAGAAAGACCGAGCCGTCGTCGCTGACGTCAAGGAGAGGAGGTGTTTCCGAACCCACGTTGGGTCCCGGCGGCACCCACCAGAAACCCTGGGAGTCCCCTCCGCCGACGATGAACGTTCCGGCCGCGTTGACGGCATACGCACGCGCCCGGGTTTCACCGGGATAGAGCCCGAGTTCTTCGATCGGGTTGCCGGCCAGACGCCGGAACGGCCGAAAGATCGAAAAATCGGAGAGCGAGAAGCCATAGCCAACGACCACGGTGCCGTCCGCGTTTAGGTCGGTCGGTGTGACCGATCGCAAGCCGGCACCGGAGGTTTTCAGGCCCTCAAAGCCCGCAAACTGGGCAAGGGCGATGGTCGATCCGGCCGCGGCGACCAGCGCCGCACTCATGATTCCAACTCGCATCTCGTGCCTCCCGAACGCAACAGGCTAACAGGCCGGGCGGCGCCCGCAAGCAGATTTCGCAGGATCCACAACCATGGATTCAGGTTCTGGGGGCGGCGTCTGATAAGTCGGCGGCGGGCCGGATCTCGAACCGACTGTGGAGGGTGACCTTGAGACGAAAGTCGCGGTCGAGATTCCGGCGCTTGAGCGCGTCGCGAACGGCGCGAGCGGAGTTCTCGATCTGTTCGAGACGGCGCGACGTTGAAATAGACTGATCGTGCACGCGGTAGCAATAGAGCGGTCTGGGAAGATACACAAACGGCGTGACCTCGCTCGCGCGCAGGCAGAAGTCGTAGTCGGGGCTGGCCGTGAGCTCGGGATTGATCCCACCGACACGCTCATAGATCTCGCTCCGGAAGAGGCGGAACTGGAAGGAGATCAGGCTCGTCAGCAGCGCCTCGGGCGAAAAAGCCCGTCGGGAGCATTCGCCGAGGGCAACCGTCTCCGAACGGGCGTTGAGGACGACGTGATCGGTGTAGACAAGACCGGCCTGCGGATTGGCCAGCAGCACCGCGCGGGTCTCTTCCACGGCGGTCTTGACCAGCAGATCGTCGCTGTCCAGCCACCCGGTGTATCGGGGGAGCGTGCCGGATTCGCAACGCACGATCTCGTGCGCGCGGCGCAGCGTCCCGACGACCCCCCGCCTGGGCTCTCGGAAGAGACGGATGCGACGGTCGGACGCGCCAAGCCTCGCCACGATTTCGGCAGAACCGTCGGTCGACGCGTCGTCCACTACGAAGATCTCCAGGTCGCCGAACGACTGGGTCAGGAGGCTCCGGAGGGCGGCTTCCACGAAATTCTCGCGATTGTGCAGCGTCATGATGATCGCGACCTCGGCCACGCTCCGAGCGTATCAGGGCGTTCCGAGGTTTTCGGGCCGGGAAACGATCGCCGCGACGCGCCCCAAGAATGCACGATCGGATCGAACGCTCCGGACGGCGGGGCGTACCAGAGTCGGCCGTCCGGCCGGAAAGAGTGGTCCATGCGACTTCACGCCTTCGGATTCGGGGTTCTCGTGCTTCTGGCAGCCAACTGCGTGGCGGCTCCGCAGCGCGGGGCTTCGACCCGAATTGACCCCGCGGCGGCCGCGGACATTGATTCGGACGGCTTCGTGGACGATGCCGATTTTGTGCTGTTCTCCTTCCAATACGACGTGCTCGAGTGCAACGCGCCGGCCATGCCCGACGACTGCAGCGCCGACCTCAACCACGACGGGCTGGTGGACGACGCCGACTTTGTGATCTTTTCGCACGAGTACCACCGCCCCCCGCCGAGTTATTCGTGAAATCGACGGCAAACAGCGTTTCCCGTGGGTCATAGTGCGCGCTCGATTCGGCCGATATTGCCCTTCTGCGCGGAAGCCTCTTACGAGGGCTCGGCGCACCGGGCAAGACCTACCCTTGCCCTTCCCATCCCGGCCGGGCCGCCGCGCCGTCCGCGATGGGTTGCTTCTTTAGTAGACCGGCGGCAGGAACGCTTTCATGGCCCTCGTGCTGGGACTCAACTCGATCCACCCCGATGCCGCCGCCGTGCTCATGGACGACAAGAAGGGCGTCGTGGCCGCGATCGCCGAAGAACGTATTAACCGCAAGAAGCACTGCGCGGGTTTTCCCACGCTCGCCATCGCCGAGGTCCTTCGCCTCGGCGGGGCCAGCCTGAGCGATATCACCGATGTGGCCATCGCACGCGATAGCGGCGCGAATCGGGGCGCCAAGCTGGGCTTCATCGCCCGGCACCCGATCAGCGGCCTGAAGCTTGCGTCGTGGTCGAGCAAGGTGCACGGGAAGCTCGCGACGGTCGATCAGCTCATTGCCGAGGCGTGCGGACGCCCCCACTCCGATTTCAAGGCGAAGATCCACCACGTCGAGCATCACATCACGCACGCCGCATCGTCGTTCTTCTGGAGCAAGTTCGACCGTGCAACGGCCGTCACCACCGACGGCGCCGGCGACTTCTGCACGGGCCTCATCGCCCGGTGCGAGGGGAACAAGATCGACGTCCTGACCAAGAACTTCTGGCCGCACTCCTTCGGCGTGTTCTATACAGCCGTCTGCAACTTCCTCGGCTTCAACAAGTACGGCGAGGAATACAAGGTCATGGGGCTGTCGGCGTACGGCAAGGACACCTTCGCCGAGCAGATGAAGCAATTGGTCGATTACATCCCGGGACAGGGGATGCGGCTCAATCTCAAGTACTACAACCACCACTACACGGTGCACACGCACAACCAGAGCGAAGAGGGCGAGATCGTCGTGAAGCCGATGTGGAACGACCACATGCGGGAGCTCTTCGGCCAGCCGCGCGGGCGCAAGGACCCGACCGAGCAGAAGCACAAAGACATGTCGCTCTCGATGCAGAAGCGCTTCGAGGACATCTACATCAAGTACGTGAACGACGCGATCCGCATGAACGGCGGGCTCAAGGATGTGGTTCTCGCGGGCGGCTGCGCCCTGAACGGCGTCGCCAACGGACGTCTCGTGATGGAGAAGCACCTCGACCGCGTGTACATCCACCCGGCCGCGGGCGATGACGGCACGGCAGCGGGCGCCGCGGCGTACGTCATGCACAGCATTCTCAACAAGCCCCGCTTCGGCGAGGTCATCCACGGCTACTGGGGTAGCGGCTGGACCGACGACGAGTGCGAGAAGGCCGTGCGCGAAAGCGGAATGCCGTTCAAGAAGCTTTCACGCGAGCAGCTTCTCAATACCGCCGCCGACGCACTCAGCCAGGGCAAAATCCTCGGCTGGTTCCAGGGCCGCGAGGAATGGGGCCCGCGGGCCCTCGGCAACCGCTCGATCATCTGCCATCCGGGCTGGCCGGACATGAAGGCGATCCTCAACGCCCGAGTCAAGAACCGCGAGCCGTTCCGGCCCTTCGCACCGCTCTGCATGGAAGAGCATCTGAGCGAGATGTACGAAGGCAGCCACGATGTGCCGTTCATGAACGTGGTGTACAAGGTTCGGCCCGAATGGCGGGCGCGCCTCTCGGCGACGACGCACGAGGATTCGACCGGCCGTGTCCAGACCATGCGCCGCGAACAGAACGAACTGTTCTACGACCTGCTCTCGGCCTTCAAGGCGCGAACCGGAGTGCCGGTGCTGCTCAACACAAGCTTCAACGAGAACGAACCGATCGTGCACACGCCTCAGCACGCGGTGGGCTGCTTTCAGCGCACCCGCATGAGCGCCCTGGCGGTCGGACCGTTCTGGTACGAGAAGCCGGCGGACGAGGCGGAGAAGGGCGTGGCGGTCTAACTCGCCTTGGGGTAGTCGGTGTAACCAGGCTCGAATGCGGCCCCGGGAGACGGACAAAACGTCGTCGCGTCCCACGGCGCGAGCGGCAAGCTCTCGCGAAATCTGCCCGCCAGATCTGGATTGGAAATGAATGGCTTGCCGAACGTGACTGCGTCGCAATCGCCTCGGGAGAGGTATTCGTTGGCCTTGTCCTTCGTGAAGGCCGTGTTCGCGATCAGCACGCCGCGGTAGAGTGGGCGAAAGAACGAGACAGGAATGTTCGGGCCGCCGGCGGCAGAGTCGGAAGGATCGGCCTCGCGGATTTCGAGAGAAGCTACGCCGAGTTTGTCCAATTCGCGGACGACGTACGAATACGTCTCCTGCGGCGAGGACTCGGTGAAATCGCCCGACCAGCCGCTGGGGCTCAGGCGAACCCCCACCCGGTCTTTGCCCCACACGCCGATGATCGCTTCCGCGGCTTCGAGCATGAAGCGGGCGCGGTTCTCGAGGCTGCCGCCGTAGCGGTCGGTACGTTTGTTGGACGAATCGCGGAGGAATTCTTCCGGCAGGTACGAGTTGGCCCCGTGGAGTTGCACGCCGTCGAAGCCGGCGTCCCTGGCGCTTTGGGCGGCAGCGCGATACTGATCGATGATGCCGGGAATTTCGGAGGTTTCGAGCGCCCGCGGGACGGGATACGGAACCTTGGAGCCATCGGGAAGACGGCACAGGCCGGACCGGGCGATGGCGCTCGGGGCGACGGGTGCCTGGCCGTTGGGTTGATACGCGCTATGCGAAACGCGCCCGACGTGCCAGAGTTGCAGGATGATCCTGCCTCCGGCTTTGTGAACGGCATCGGTCACAAGACGCCAACCCGCGACCTGCTCCTTCGAGTGAATACCGGGTGTGTTCGGATAGCCCTGCCCTTCCGGGCAGATCTGTGTCGCCTCCGAAATGATGAGCGACGCGCCCCCGTTACCGGCGGATCGCTGCGAGTAATAGGTCGCGTTCAACGCGTGCGGCACATTCCCGGGACCGGCGCGGCAGCGCGTGAGCGGGGCCATAAGAATGCGGTGCGGGAGTTTGAGGGGGCCGATGTCGAGCGGGGTAAAGAGGTTTGGCATGGATTAAGTGAGGACGCGTTCGGGAGCAACGGGTTTCGGAACTCTTTTCTCGACGATCCTGCCGCACTCGGGGCAAGCGATCAGGCCTGCGGTTTCGTAGCCGCATTCCGGGCACGCGGACGGCGAGGGTTTGAATCCCACAATGCGGACCGGACGGACCGCAAAGCATGTTGCGGTCGCGATCGCACCGGAGATGATGCAGGCGACCGTGACGATCGGGGAAAGCCTTGCGACGAAGAACCCAAGGCTCCACGCCGACGGGAGCGGGCTCATCTCGATTGCCCGCTCGGCCGTGTAAAGAAAGATGGCAAGCGGCACTCCGATCCAGACAAAGCGGACGCGTGGATACGTCCATGCGGTCGCCACAAACGTGGCAGGAATGAGCAGGTTGACAAGGAATGTGGTCGGCAGGCCGGGGTGCATGCCGTAGCGAATCGCGACCGCCCGGGCCGGAGTCATGAGCAAGGCCGGCAACAACCCCGCCAGGGCGTAGCCCGTGAGCGACCAGGGCCAGCGGCTTGGCGAGACGTATCGCACGAGATCAGAGTACGGCCTCACGGCGTGACGGTTCGCCCAGCGATTCCTACACTCCCCCATGCTCGCCGCCCAGCCACGATTTCAGCCCGGTCAACGCCTCCGCGTTACGCAGCAGATCCCGCGCCAGCAATTCGGCGGCGGGACGATGTCCACCACGATCGAGGGCGAACTGATCCGGTATTACCAGAGCAAGACGGGCTCGTGGTTCGCGCATTCCAAGGACGACAAGCTCTGGCTCGAACGCCTCGAAATCCGGAAGGACAGCGGCGAAATCGTGACGATCAATCTCGACCAGTACTCGCATGTGGACGTGGTCTAGGTAATCGTCCAGCGCACGACCGCGAGCGACAGCAGACTGATGTAGATCCAGAGGACGACCGCGAGCGCCAGCGGGCGGACGCCCACACTCGCGAGCGCCTTGCGGCTGAGGCCCAGACCCACGAGGAAGAGGGCGACGCACATGCCGCGACGGGCCACGACCGAAATGTCGGGCGCGAGAGCGGCGAGTTGCGGCAAATACGTCGTTGCGACGCTGGCGAGCACGAACGCCGCGATGAACCATGGGATGGGCAGGCGCGAATGGCTGGCCTTTCCTTCGAGCGAAGAACGGAAAAACCACGCGGCGATCAGCGCGATCGGGATGATCCAGATCGTGCGCGAGAGTTTCACGGCGGTGGCGATGTGCAGGGCGTCCTCGCCGTATTGGCTTGCCGCCCCCACCACGCTCGAGACATCATGGATCGCAACGGCGCTCCAGTAACCAAACTGCTGCTGCGAGAGCCCGAGCCAGTGACCGAGCGGCGGAAAAATCCAAAGGCCGACGGCGTTCAAGATGAAAACCACCCCGATCGCCACAGACATGTGCGTGCTGCTGGCCCGGATGGTGGAACCGACCGCGGCAATGGCCGATCCGCCGCAGATCGCAGTGCCGGAGGAAATAAGCGTCGCCAGGCGCTGATCGACGCGCATCCAGAGGGCGAGGATAGTGCCAAGGGCGAAGGTGGCGACAATCGTGCCGAGCGCAAAGCCGGTGCCGGTGAAGCCGGCGCGTGCGAGTTCGTGCAGGTTCATCGTCGCCCCAAGAAGGACGACACAGATCTGAATGAGCGACCGGGAAGCCTTCTTGACAAGATCGCCTCCGGGGGAGAGGCCGAGCAGGGCGATGATGACCCCCAGCGCCAGGGAGTACTCGGGGCGCATGAAAGGAGTCGCGCAGAACACCGCGCCACCCATGGCGATGAGCCAACGGACGAGCGGGGGAACCCCGAAGGATGGAGGTGCGGACTCGGTGATGGGGACGATGGTACACGGCGAGCAGCCCTCGCATGGCCGTGCGGCCCGAGTGTCCCGACCCGCTCCTTCAAGGAGGACGTTCGCCCAGCACGACCAACAATCCCCGAATGAACACGGTTCACCCTCATGCAGGCTCCCGATCGCTCCCACCACGCTCCGCCCACGCGTCGCACTGGATGCACGACCCGAACATCGTGTTCCTGAATCACGGCTCCTTCGGAGGATGCCCGCGTGAAGTTCTGCAGGCACAGGACGAAATTCGTGCGCGGATGGAGGCCGAGCCGGTACGGTTCTTCGTTGAGGAATTGCCCGGATTGATGGACGCGGCGCGGGACGAACTGTCGGGGTTCATCGACTGCGACTGGGACGACCTCGCATTCATGCCCAACGCCACAACCGGAGTCGCCGTGGCGCTCGAGAACGTGGGACTCAAACCGGGCGACGAGATTCTGGTAAACGACCACGAATACCCGGCCTGCCTGAACAACACCCGACGGATCGCGGCAAAAACGGGCGCCAAGGTTGTAAAAGCGATCTTGCCCTGGCCCTTGCCCTTGGAGAACGCCGAGCAGGCCGTGATTGATGCGATTCTCAAACATGTGACGACGCGCACGCGGGTCGCTCTGATCAGCCACGTCACAAGCCCCAGTGCGCTCGTCATGCCCGTGCAGCAACTCGTTCAAGAGTTGAAAACAAGGTACGTGCTCACGCTCGTGGACGGAGCCCACGCGCCGGGAATGGTCGAGGGCCTCTCGATCCGCAAACTCGATCCGGACTTCTACACGGCGAACTGCCACAAATGGGTCTGCTCCCCGAAGGGGTCGGCCTTTCTCTATGTGAAGAAGGAACTACAGGATGGATTTCGACCCCTGGTCCTGAGCAACAACGCGGAATTGCCAAAGGAGGGGCGGTCGCAGTTCTTGACCGAATTTGACTACATCGGGACCAGCGACTACTCGGCGATGTTGGCCATCCCGGCGGCACTTCGGCTGATGGATGGGCTGATCCCGGGGGGTTTTCCAGCGGTGGTTCGGGCGAACCGCGGGCTGACGCTGAAGTCGCGCCGATTGCTGTGCGAGGGAATCGGCGGAAGTTCCGCCGAACCCCCGGCGCCGGAGAGCATGATCGGTTCGATCGCCGCGATTTTCCTCCCGGCGCGGGGTGACGGGGCACCGACTTCGACCAGACCCCCGACCAGTAGATATGGTGATCCTCTGCAGGAACGCCTCATCGACAAGTGGCGAATCCAGGTCCCCGTTTGGGGTGTTCCGGGAACGCCGCAACGGGTGCTTCGGATCAGTGCGCAGATGTACAACTCGATGGAGCAGTACGAGTATCTGCTCGAAGCCGTGAAGGCAGAATTGTCTCTCGAAAGGAAGTGATAGCCGCTTTCTGGAAATGCCGGGGAACATTCTGCGAGGGCCGCGTGTGATCGTGCTGTAAGATGAAGGCAGAGTGCTGCGGCCGGACTCCATCAACGGATGACCGCGACAGGAGCGAGATTGATGAGAATGGCTTTGTTGACCGACGCGCGGGCGATCGAGCGTTTGCGCACACGTCTGCGCGTGAAGGAGGTTTGATAGTCGCGATGAGACCCCTCGCCGGCCATCTTTTCGCGGCTCTTTCTCTCGGAGCCGTTGTGGTCGCGGGACTGGTGTCTGGACCCGGACTTGAAAACTCCTCGGGGCCACTGGAAGTCGTCGGGGATGAACTGGCGGCGGACCTTGATCGTCGGCTTGTTCAGGATGTGTCTCCCCTGCTCGCGACCTATTGCCTGGAATGCCACAGCGGCGACGAGGCCCGGGGCGACATGCGGCTGGATCGTCTGAAAAGTGTGCATGAGATAGTGACCGGCGGCATCGACACGCGGCTGATCCGGGAGATGGTCGTCTCGGCGGACATGCCTCCCGAAGACAAGCCCCAGCCGACCGATCACGAACGGCTCATTCTGACGCAGTGGCTGGACTCGGTGGTTACGTATGTGCCGCTCGATGCACCGATCGATCCGGGCTGGTTCACGATTCACCGGCTGAACAGGGTCGAGTACCGCAACACGCTGCGGGATCTGCTGGGGATTGATCCCAAAGTGACGGACGTCGCGGCCGGGCTCCCGAGAGATGACACCGGATACGGATTCGACAACATCGCCGATGTGCTGTCCACGTCGCCGCTGGCGATTGAGAAGTATCTGGACGCGGCCGAACGCGCAATGAGTTTGGCACTCGGGCCGGTCGTGACGTTTGGCGATCATCCGCGCGTGCTCCGTCCGCTTGAAGGCCCGAGCGGCAAGCCTCTGCAGCGGGGTGGCTGGTTTCTGTTTTCGAACGGGCCGGCGGTTGCGAAGTTCGAGGCGCCGGCGACGGGCGAGTACATCGTGCGCGTACGGGCGTGGGAAACGAAGGGCGGGGAGGAGCACGCCAGGCTCAGGCTTCGGGTTGGTGACCGGGCAATCGCGGATCTATCCGTCGCCGGGACGAGCGACGAGCCGCAGGACTTTGAGGTTCGGGCACGGCTTTTCGCAGGCAGCCAGTCCATCGCGGCCCACTTTGTCAATGACTACTACGTCAAGGACGTCGCGGATCGCAATCTGGGCGTTGAGTCGATCAGCGTGGCGGGGCCTTTGGAAGAAGGCACGACCGAGCGCCCGGCCGCGTGGTCGCGGGTCTTCGCTCCGGGCCTCGGAATTGCGGACGAGGATGACCGCGCTCGGGCTGTTCTTCAGTCCTTTGCAACCTCGGCGTACCGGCGTCCGGCCGAGTCGGCTCAGATTGAATCCCTCATGAAGGTGTACCGGTCGCAGCGAAAAGCCGGGGCCCCTTTCGAGCCTGCGATGCGCGGAGCGCTCGCGGCGGCACTGGTCTCGCCGAATTTCCTGTTTCGGTCGGTCGCGAATCCGGGGGCCGCGGATCCGTCCTATCGGTACACGCTGGATGGATACGAACTGGCGAGCCGCCTGTCGTACTTTCTCTGGAGCAGCATGCCGGACCAGGCGCTGATGGCAACGGCGGCGGACGGCTCGCTTCTGAAGGATGATGTACTCGCCGGCCAGACACGGCGGATGCTGAATGATCCGCGTTCGGTCGCATTCGTCGAGAATTTCTCCGGCCAGTGGCTGCAACTGCGAGCGCTCGGCTCGGTCGCGATCGACAGGGCACGGTTTCCTGAATACGACGAACAGCTCCGCGCCGCGATGGCGACCGAGGCAACGCTGTTTTTCGGAGATGTGCTCCGGTCGGATCGCAGCGTGCTGGAGTTCATCGATTGCCGCGAGACATTCCTGAACGGCCGACTCGCGAAGTTTTACGGAGTGCCCGGAGTCGAGGGCGACGAGTTTCGCCGAGTAACTCTACCGGCGGATTCGCCGCGCGGCGGTGTCCTGACGATGGGGGCGGTTCTTACGCTGACGAGCAATACAACTCGGACAAGCCCGGTGAAGCGCGGGCTGTTTGTGCTGGATCAGATCCTCGGTGCTCCCCCGCCGCCTCCGCCCGCCGATGTTCCTCCGCTGGAACAGGCTGGGATGACCGATCCGAACGCGACGGTCCGCGAGCGCCTCGCGATCCATGTTGCCAATGCGAGCTGTGCCGCATGCCACAACCGGCTTGATCCGCTCGGGCTTGCATTCGAACACTTTGATGCCATCGGCCATTGGCGCGACACCGAGAACGGGAAGCCGATCGATTCGAGCGGCACGCTGCCCGGCGGCATGGCGTTGAACGGCTCGGCTGATTTGAAGCGTGTGTTGCTCGACAGGAGCGACCAGTTCATCGAGGCGCTGTGCGCGAAGGTGTTGACTTACGCGCTCGGACGCGGCATGGAACCATTCGATCGGCCCGCGGTTCGCCAGATTGCGCAGCGCACGCGTTCGCAGGGCGATCGACTGACCGCGCTGATCGAGTCGGTCGTGCTCGGCGAGTCGTTCCGGACCTGCCGCGGAAGGGAGCCGAGTCATGACTAGCCAAATCTCGCGTCGCCGTGTGCTCCGGGGGCTGGGGGTATCGATCGCGCTGCCCTGGCTGGAGAGCGTTGGTCTGCCGGTCGGTCGGTCACTCGCGGCGGGCCTCGCGCCAACCGGCCAATCCACGCCGCCGGTTCGGCTTGCCTTCGTGTTCATGCCGAACGGCGTGAATTACGACGCCTGGGAGCCCAAGGGCGAGGGGACTGATTTCCAACTCTCGCCAACACTCGAAGCGCTTTCGCCCGTCCGCCAGCACCTGAACATCTTTACCGGCCTGACTCTCAAGAAAGCCCGCCCCAACGGCGACGGACCCGGCGATCACGCCCGCTCGTCGGCCTCTTTCCTCACCGGGCGCCAGGCACGCAAGACCGCCGGCAACGACATCCAGAACGGCATCAGCATCGATCAGGTAGCGGCGGCAGAGATCGGGCAACGCACGCGGCTTCCATCGCTCGAACTCGGATGCGAGCACGGACCGGCCGCGGGCAACTGCGATTCGGGCTATTCGTGCGCCTACTCGTCCAACATTTCCTGGCGCGATGAAACGACGCCGATGGCGAAGGTGATCGATCCGGCGGCGGCGTTCGAACGTCTCTTCGGTGACGCGACCGAGGCAGCCGCGGCAAAGGAACGGCTGAGCCGACGCCAGAGCATTCTCGACTTTGTGCTCGAGGATTCTCGCTCGCTGGAGGCCCGGCTCGGAAATGCCGACCGGCGGAAGCTCGACCAGTTCCAGACCGCCGTGCGCGAGATCGAACGCCGGATCGAACGGGCGGCCAAGGAGTCCGAGCCGCGCAAGATCCCCGACGTGCCAGCGCCGGCCGGAATCCCCGAAAAGACCAGCGAGCACATGGACCTGATGTACGACATGCTGCTGCTGGCGTTCCAGACGGACACGACGCGGGTGGGCACGCTGATGCTGGCGGTCGACGGCAGCAACCGGACTTTTCCGGAGATTGGCATCAAGGAAGGCCACCACCATCTCTCGCACCACCAGAACAACCAGGAGATGATCGAGAAGATCCGCCGGATCGATCGCTTCCAGGTGGAGCGGTTTGCCCGCTTCGTGCGCAGGCTCGCTGAAACGGCCGAGGGCGAGGGCACTCTGCTGGACAATTCGCTCATCCTGCTCGGAGGGGGCATCAGCGACGGCAACAAGCACAACCACGAGAACCTGCCGATTCTGGTCGCCGGGCGCGGCGGCAACTCGGTCAAGACAGGCCGGCTCGTGCGCAGCCCGAACGAAACGCCGCTGTGCAATCTCTACCTGTCGATGCTCGAACGGGCGGGATGCCCGCAGGCGAGTTTTTCCGACAGCACGGGCCCGCTGCCGTTGTAGCCGGGCGTGGAACGCTTCGCGCGCGAGGGGGCAATCGGGGGTGGTGCCGAGCGGAGAGCGGATACGCTGCACTCGTGGCTCGCGCTGAAACAACGAGGATGCCGGAGGACGGGACAGGCCTGATCGATATCGATCCGTGGCTGGAACCGTTCCGGACCGCTCTCAAAGACCGGCAAGCCAAGTATCGCGCGACGAAGTCAACACTGACGGCCGGGGCAGCCTCGCTGAAGTCGTTCGCGAACGGCCACGTGTACTTCGGATTCACACGCGGCGAGCGTAATGGCGAAAAGGGGGTGTGGTACCGGGAATGGGCCCCGGGCGCGCAGCGGCTTTCGCTCGTCGGGGATTTCAACGGCTGGGATCGGAACGCGACCCCGCTCGCTCGCGACGAGTTCGGCGCCTGGAGCACCTTTCTGCCGGATCGTGAATTCGCTTCGCGCCTGAAGCATGACGGGGCGGTCAAGGTGCACGTCGTCACCTCGCTGGGCGCGAGCGATCGGCTTCCGGCGTACATCCAGCGCGTGACGTTCGAAGCCGACGGGAGCAACGCGACGGGGCGGGTCTGGCTGGCGCCGGAGTTCCGGTGGAAGCACCCGGCGCCGGCACTCAAGGGCGGGGCGAGCGCGAAGAAGGCTGCTCCCCGCATCTACGAAGCGCACACCGGCATGGCGCTCGAGGCCGAGAGGGTTGGGACGTTCGACGAATTCCGCGAATTGATCCTGCCGCGGATCGCGAAGGCCGGATACAACGCGGTGCAATTGATGGCCGTGCAGGAACATCCTTACTACGGCTCGTTCGGATATCACGTCAGCAATTTCTTTGCGGTCTCGTCGCGGTTCGGCACGCCGGACGACTTCAAGAGACTTGTGGATGCGGCGCACGGCATGGGCCTGGGCGTGTACCTCGATCTCGTGCACAGCCACGCCGTCAAGAACACCGTCGAAGGGCTGAACCTGTTCGACGGAACCGACCACCAGTACTTCCACGCGGGTCCGAAGGGCAAGCACCCGGCGTGGGATTCGATGCTGTTCGACTACAGCAAGTGGGAAGTGCTGCGGTTCCTGCTCAGCAACGTACGGTTCTGGCTGGAGGAATACAAGATCGACGGATTCCGCTTCGACGGCGTGACGAGCATGCTCTACCTCGATCACGGGCTGGGCAAGGCGTTTTCATCGTACGACGATTACTTTGGAAGCAATGTTGACGAAGACGCCGTGACCTACCTGAAGCTTGCGAACGAGCTCGCGCACGAGATCAAGCCCGACGTCGTGACCGTTGCCGAGGACGTCTCGGGAATGGCGGGAATGGCACGCCCCGTGACTGAGGGCGGCATCGGCTTCGATTTCCGCCTTGCGATGGGCATCCCCGACTACTGGATCAAGATTCTCAAGGAGCGGCGCGACGAGGACTGGGAGATGGGCGCACTCTTCCACACGCTGACCAATCGGCGCTCGCGCGAGAACCACATCGCGTACGCGGAGAGCCACGACCAGGCCCTCGTTGGCGACAAGACTCTGGCGTTCCGGCTGATGGATGCCGCGATGTACACGCACATGAGCAAGGCGACCCCCAGCCTGATCATCGACCGCGGCATCGCCCTGCACAAGCTCATCCGCCTGCTCACCTTCTTCCTCGGCGGCGAGGGCTGGCTGAGTTTCATGGGCAACGAATTCGGGCATCCGGAATGGGTTGATTTTCCGCGGGAGGGAAACGGGTTCTCGTACAAATATGCGCGGAGGCAATGGTCGCTTGCGGACAACCCGCTGCTGCGGTACGAACAGCTTGGTGCGTTCGATCGGGCGCTCATGGATCTGGACGATCGATTCGGGATTCTCGCCGCACCGCCGGCCCGCGGCATGCAGATGGACGAGCTGGGCAAGTGTCTCGTCTTTGAACGCGCCGGGCTGGTTGTCGCGGCGAATCTGAATACCGCGCATTCGAGGACGGATTGGAGGGTGGGCGTGCCGCCGGTGGGACCGGTGGGGACGCTGTTCGCGACCATCCTCGATACCGATGAAGCCAGATTCGGTGGGCACGCGCTTGTGAAGAGAGATTCCTGTTACCCGAGTCAGAAGGTGTCGTGGGACGGTCTCGAGCGGAGCGTGCAGGTGTATGTGCCGGCGCGGTCGGCGCAGGTGATCGCCGCCGCGGCTCGGGGGTAATACCGACGACGCGATCTTTCGGATGGATTCGCGCGCGCCAGTCTTCGCTTGACACCCCGAACCCTCGACACCTCGACGCCCTGCCGCGCCATCGCCACGAACTATTTCCGCGGCGCCGTGCCCTCCACCTACAATCAGGCTCTTTGAAAAGTTGGGGCCGATCGGTTTCGACCGTGCATGATCAGTTGGTCGTGGCGCGTCCAGGAGCATGCTGGCCTGGTAAAAAGTATGCACAAAATTAATTGCTAACAGCAATTACGCTCTCGCGGCCTAATTAGGCTGCACGCTCCGTCGTCAACGCCTGCTAGGCGACGGGGCGTAAACAGCAGGCTGGCCCCGCCGCGGTGCAACCGGGCGGCGGGGTGAGAAAACTCCGGGAGCTGGACCAAAGCGGATGCTGCTGATGGCAGCCGCGCGGTCGAGATCAAATCATCAGATACACGCGTAGAGGCGATCAGTTGACTGTCGCGGCACGGGGGTTCAATTCCCCCCGGCTCCATTTTGCCTTGTTTTCAGGCTTGTTTGACACCGCTCGCATCTCGTTGCCCGGAGCAGACATGGCCGATTCGCCCGCTTGCGCGCCCGCGCCGGCGGGAACGTCCGGGCAAGTCGATTCCGCTGGTGCATGCGCCGCATTGTGCGCCGCCACTCCCTTCGCCGCCCCGTCGAAGAATTCATTGGGGACCCGTTGGCGTAGTGGCGTCCGCTCATGATGATTCTGTGGCCGATCCACCGGCTTGCCGCGTACTGCGGGACGGTCTGCGCCGACTCCATCCCGCATGAGCGTCGCGAGGCACAGCCGCCTGGTTCTTCCGTTGGTCGGGCGGGGTCTAGAAGCAAATGGGCGTCAAGCCCAAGGGTGAACTCCTCTCACTCGAAGTGGCGCAGTACAACCAAGCAGGTCGAATAGATTTCGTTCGGGAACTCGAACAAACGCACGGGCCTTGTGTATGCCAAGACCCGCGCGTTCGGGTAATTCGGTCTCGAGACAGCCGGCGTTGCGGCAAGCACTTCTCAGCGTTGCCGCCGTCCGAACGCCAATATTCCTCCGAAGCACAGGAGCGCCACCGAGCCGGGAGTCGGGACCAGGACGAAGTCTCCCGGCAACAATTCCCGGAGATTGACCTGACCGAGGCTCCAAGACAAGTCGCTGAAGATTGTCGCGCCCGAAATCTGAGGCCCGAGGAAATTGCCCGTCATCAGCGAGACTTCTCCGATTGCCAGGTTGATCTCCAGGGATGTTGCGTTCATCTGACTGAACACAAAGCTCTCGTAGCTGGGAAAACCGGTGGCAACAATCTGATCTCGCAGTGCCAGAACGTCAGGCTTGGGCACGAAGATCGAGGCAAACTCCGTTCCCGCCATCGCCGCCGAGACGGACAGCAGGGAGTTTCGGTAGCCGCCCACGACCGACACCAGGCCAAAGAATGCCTGCGATGCTGCCGCCTGTTGGGTGGCGGCGTCGGTAACGTTGCCATCCGCCAGCGCGCCGTAGTACTTTCTGAGCGACTGATCTGTGAGGCGGGATTCATCGATTATCTTGGCGGCCCAGACGATTGAGTCGTTGAGTTCATCGATTCCCCCGCCGACTCCCGAAAAGGGCGTGAAATGGACAGGCGTGATTGACGCGAGAATGCCATGATCGGGATCGGGCAGCGTCACTGATGCGAAGAACCTGTCCCAGATTCCCATGCCGATCAGGCCAATCCCCTGGCCAATAAGAGCCCCTTGCCCGGCTGGCGTTGCAATAGCCGCGCCACCGATACACGACGCGCCGGTGTAAAAATCTCGTGCGGCCTCCTTGTCCGCGAATGCCTGTGCGCTGGTTAGAACTGTCAGGGCCAACGCCCCACAGACGCTTTGCACTTTTACTTTCATGATCGATTTCCTTTCAACTTCGTAAGAGACGGTCCGAAGTCTGAGGCCGGGGAGTTCGTGGGCTGAACGGGAGTCGTCCCCCGTCAGACACTTTTCAATTCCGCGCACGAAGTGCAGCGGATTGAATTCACCGGCGATGAATTCAGACGTGGTCCCGCTGACACTGCCGCTACTGCCGCCGTGTGAGTTGCTTTTCAAACCTCCTTCGTGATTTCAGCTCACAAGTCAGGCACGCCGCGCAACAAATGCATCGAACCCACTTTGCCCGCGAACCGCACCCGTCGCCGGGCGACCGGTCTGCTGCTTCTACTCTGCCGCGAGTTCGCGGACGTGCACCCCGATTGAGCACTTTCGATAGCGAAGTCGCGGATCAAGGAAACTTCCCTGCTGATCCCGCGCTGCAAACTGGAGAGCGGCGCGCCCTATCAGGTCGAAGCCTCCGAGGATCGAGCAGGGCACGCTCTTCTTTCTTCGATGCGAATTGACCCGCGCAACGGCGTCGAGTCTGCCGGCTTTCCCCCGCGATTCATCCGCGGCGCCGCAACTTCGGCCGGTGCATCGAACGGCCGAAGTGCGCCGGGCAGCGAAGTCCAAGCCACGATCACCTTTGCGAGTTCGGCAACGGGCGCCAGGTTCGGAGAGCCTGTTTTCGCACACGGTGCGCCGCAACTTGCGAGGGCGGGGAGCGAGTTTTCCCTGTGGCCTATTTTGTTGCACGAGGCCGCTTGCGCCGAAGGGCCCCATGTCCCCGGACTCCATGGACCCCGAATCCGAATGTGAGCGCCGGTTGCAACCTCCCACGGGCTTAAACGCCTCGGTTGCTTCGGCTCGGGCAGTATTCCGTTGCCGGGGCCGCCGCCGGTGGGGAACAAGTCCGAATGCGCAGAAACGGGTGGATTTCGGCTTGTTCGATCGCCCTTCTTCTGCGACAATCGGTCGATGAACCCCGCCCGCCGATTCGCGACGTTGACCTTGCTTGCTCTGCACGGCGGGACCGCCGCTGCTCAGTCGCTGTCGGTGGTTCCACCCAACAAGTACTCCTGGGGGGAAAACGTCGGCTACTTCAACTGGGCCGACGCGGGCAGCCCGGTTGGTTCGCGGGCGGTGAAGTTCTACACCCGCCCCTCCGGCGGCTTCTTCAAGGGCATGGCCTGGGGCGAGAATATCGGCTGGGTCAACCTGGGCAAGGGTAACGGCCCGTATGTCAATTCGGACAACTCCAACTTCGGCATCAACGCCAACAGCGCGGGAGATCTCTCCGGGTACGCGTGGGCAGAAAACTTCGGGTGGGTCAACTTCGGCGGCGGCGCGCACGCGACTCCGGCGCAGCCCGCGCGGATCGACTTCGTCGCCGGCCGCCTGCGCGGCTATGCCTGGGGCGAGAACATCGGGTGGATCAACCTCGACGATGCGAGCGTGTTCGTGGCGCTGGGCGCGGGCTGCCCGTGCGATCTGAATTACGACGGTATCGTCGAGGACGCCGATTTCTCAATCTTCTACGGCGCGTACAACACGCTCGACTGCGCCGAATCTTCGATGCCTTCGGGCTGCCCGTCCGATTTCAACGGCGACAACATCGTGGAAGATCTGGACTTTCAGATCTTCCTTACGGCGTACAACCAACTGCTGTGCCCCTGAGCGGCTCAGTCCGTGTCAAGCGGGTTGATTGGAACCCCGTGCGCCCACTCCCCGGGCCCCCGGCGGGAGGGGACCGGTGAGTGAGCTCGAATCCGACGGATGGCCTGCTACTTCGCGAGACGATCGAGCGTGATGCTGTGTCCCGACTTGGGGTCGGTGACCGTCAACTCGCCGCCGCTCAGCTTGTATGAGTAGTGACGCACGGTCTTGTCGGCGGTGAGCGTGAGCTGATCGCCGCTGGTAGACCATGTGCCGCTCTGCACGCGTGTGTTGCCCGAGTACTTGGATTCGGCGGTAAACGTCTGGTCGCCGACGAAGGAAACGCTTCCGAACGTGAAGGCCGACTTGTTGTCGCCGCGCCCGTTCCAGGTGCCGACGATGCCGGGCGAGGCACAACCGGTGAGGAGAAGAGCGCCGACGGTGAGAGCGATGGGAAGTTTCATGAGGACTCCTTTGAGAGAAAGCGAAGCTTCCTGGAATATATCGGAATGCGCGAATGGCATCGTTCAGAGCAAAGCGCCGCTGACGCGGAACCAACGGTCCGATCGGGCAATTGCGCCCGAGTCGCAGGACGATCTTCGCCGCCTGCCGGGGAAACCCCGGGGCACTTGGCGAGCAGTCTGCCTGGTCCCGTCCGCACGCGGCACCAACCCAGCCCGGTCACCATCTGTGCGAAATCAAGCGACGGAACAGAGGCGTCGAATTAGAATGGACCATGACCTTGCACGCCCGAATGTCCGGGGTCGACGGCCCGTACGGGTCGGGAATGGCCAGCGGCAAGAGGGCGATGAACTGCGACCCGACTCTCGGGCTGCGGGCGATGGTCGGACGGACGCCCCTGCTCGAGATCGCGTACACCTCTCGAGGTCGGGCGCGCCGCGTCTTCGCGAAGTACGAGCAGAAGAACCTGACCGGGAGCGTGAAGGACCGGATGGCTCTCTGGATCCTGCGCCGGGCGTATGAAGCCGGCGAGCTTCATCCCGGAGACTCCATCGCGGAAGCCACGAGCGGGAACACGGGAATTTCATTCGCGGCTCTGGGACGCGCTCTCGGACATCCCGTGCGCATCTACATGCCCGACTGGATGAGCCGCGAGAGGGTCGGGTTGATCCTCTCGCTCGGGGCGGAAGTTATCCCGGTTTCGCGCGAGCACGGCGGATTCCCGGGGAGCATTGAACTCGCGGACCGATTCGCCCGGGAGAACAAGGGCGTGTTCCTGCCGCACCAGTTCGAGAACCCTGCAAATGCCGAAGCGCACGAACAGACGACGGGTCCGGAGATCGTCGCGCAATTGGCGTCCGCTGGGAGGAAGCCCGACGGGTTTGTAGCCGGGGTCGGGACGGGAGGCACGGTGATGGGGATCGGACGCTGTCTCCGGCGCGCGAATCCGGCGGTGCGCGTACACCCGCTCGAACCCGCGAACTCGCCGACCCTGAGCGTCGGGCACAAGGTCGGCCATCATCGCATCCAGGGAATCTCGGACGATTTCGTCCCGGCGCTGCTGCGCCTCGACGAACTCGATTCCATTGTCGCGGTCGACGACGGCGATGCGATACTCGCGGCACAGGCGCTCGGGCATGCGGGACTGGCCGTCGGAATCTCGTCGGGCGCCAATTTCCTCGGTGCGGACAAGGTTCTCGACATGCTGGGGGACGATGCGACGGTCGTGACAGTGTTTGCCGACAGCAACAAGAAGTACCTCAGCACTGATCTGGCGCGCTCCGAGCCGGTGAAAGTGGACTTTGTGTCATCGCACCTGAAGATCGCCGGCTGGAGCGCGATCGGCTGTGAACCCTGCTGTGGAATTGGCGCTTGCGCCAAGAAGTGACCTCGCCCGACGCGATCGTGCATGCAGGCCGGTTGTAAATTTGCAGAACTGGGGAAAAACCCGGCTTGAGTTCCGCCAACGCTGCGGTAGCTTCAGCCTCGCGGGAAAGACTCGCAGAGGTATTGACCATGCTGACCACAGGTTTCATGCTACGAATTGTGCGTTCCGCGGTTCTGTGTGCCGGTCCGTGCGCGACACTCGGACCTTTGAGCGCGGCCCTTGCCGCGCCGCCCACCGAGGCGTACATCGTCGTCGGCCAGAACGACCTGGGCATGCACTGCATGCAGAACGACTTCTCGCAGATGATGATCTTGCCGCCGTACAACACTTTCCGGGCGCAGATCATCCGGCGCGGGCGCGACCCTGAGATCACCACCCAGGAAGTGACGGTCGAATATCGTCTCCCCACAAACACGCATTCGTCGGACAAGACCAACTTCTGGCGGTACGCGCCGGCGCTGCTGGGGGCGAACGTGCCGCCCGACGTCGGTGTGACCGGCTCGCCGATGATCGGATTGATGAAGCTCGATACCGCGCACAAGAGCTTCATGGCCGAGGGCGTCCCCGTGACGCCGATCGACGATGACGGCAAGGAGAATCCATATCCGCTGGCTCACATTACGGTGCGCAAGGGCGCGACGGTCATCGCTGAGACTCAGACGGTGGTGCCGGTCTCTTGGGAGATGTCCTGCAACCTTTGCCATGCGAAAACGGGTGAGACTGTCGCTGAGAATGTGCTAAAGGCCCACGACCGATTGCACGCCACCAACCTGATCGCCCAGCAGCCCGTGATGTGCGCAGCATGCCACAGTGACAACGCGCTCGGAGCACCCGGCACTCCGGGAGTTTCAAGCCTCTCGGCCGCGATGCACGGGGCGCACGCGCCGCGAATGTCTGCGATCACGATCGCGAACGAGTGCTACGCCTGCCACCCGGGAATCCGCACCAACTGCCAGCGCGATGTGCACGCCGCCAAGGGAATCACCTGCACCGACTGCCATGGGTCGATGACGGCGGTCGCAAACCCCTCACGCAATCCTTGGGTGCAGGAGCCCCGCTGCGATTCGTGCCACAACAAGCCCGGCTTCCAGTTCGAGCAGCCCAACACGCTCTTCCGCAACTCGATCGGGCACAAGGGTGTTCAGTGCATCACCTGCCACGGCAGTCCGCACTCGGTCGGTCCCGCCACAACAGCCACCGACAATGCGCAGAGCATCCGTCTGCAGGGCAAGCCCGGCAAGATCGATACTTGCCTGGTCTGCCACACTTCCGTGCCGTCCGAGCCGTTCTTCCACGCCGTCGAGCACTAAGGCCCGTCCCGCCCCACGCCCCCCGCCCCACGCGGAGAGTTCCAATGTCCGACCGCCCCACTGCTGTTCCACTCTCTTCTCCCCGGCGCCATCGGGCGGCACGATCGACGGCAATGGCCGTGACCGCCATGCTCGCGGCTCTCGCGTCGGCCGGGTCGTACACCATCATCGACCTGGGCACGCTCGCCGGCGAATCGCACGCCTTCGCGCTGGCTCATGCCTCGGGAGGGCTGCGCATAGCCGGTTCTTCGACCGATACCACAGCACACTTCCAGGCGCTCAGGTATTCGCCTGCGCCGGTCGGCATCAGCCGGCTGCCGGGATACCAGGAAGCAACAGGCCACGCGATCGACGCAAGCGGGCGGGTCGTCGGCACGGCGTACAACCTCGGCGACATGACCTGGCACGCGTTCTCCGATGACGGCACAAGCGTGAACGATCTGGGGGCATTTGCGGCCCGCTCGATCAACAGCGCCGGCGACATCGCGGGGACGACGACCGTGATCACCTCTACCTTTGGCGACATCACCCTGCCCCGGGCCTGCGTCTGGCGCAGCGGCCTGATCCAGGTGCTACCGACGCTCGGCGGATCGTCCGCGCAGGCTCTCTCGATCGACGACAGCGGACGCGTGGCGGGAAGCTCGATGAACACGGGCGACCACTATTCACGTCCCTGCGTGTGGACCAATGGCGTCGCGGCCGACCCCGGGACGCTCGGCGGGAATAGCGGGCAGATCTACTCGGTTCGCGGCAACACCGCGGTCGGTGCCTCGCAACTCGCCGGAGGGCTGATGCATGCAACACTGTGGACGCTTTCGGCATCGGGAACGGCCCTTTCACGCACCGATCTTGGCGCGTTGCCGTCCACGGCTTCAAGCGTGGCACGAGCCTTTAACGCGTCCGGAGACATCGTGGGAACTTCAGCCTTCCACGCCGTGCTTTGGCACGCCGGTATCGCCACCGATCTGAACAGCGTGGCCTCAAAGACTGGATGGGTCTTGGAAACCGCGTGGGATATCGATGACGCGGGTCGGATCGTCGGCTCGGGGTCGCTGTATGGCTTCCCGCGCGCTTTCCTGCTCGTTCCGGGGAACTGCCCGGGGGACCTGAACGGCGATTCGCAGGTGGACGATTCCGACTTTGTGATATTCGCCGCGGCGTACGACCTGCTCGTCTGCTCTGATCCCGCTATGCCGGCCGGCTGCCCGGCCGATCTGAACTTTGATGGCACGGTCGATGATGCCGATTTTGTCTTGTTTGTCACGGCCTACAACGCGCTCGTGTGCCCATGAGGCCGGAACGCACCGACGAGAACCGGAGACTTCTCCAAGGGATAGCTACGCGAAGGCCCGTGGGGCGCTCAGGTCCTCGATTGAATTGATGTTGATCAGCGCGGCAGGATTGCACGCAGCGAGCGCAACCGCGTCGGGCGGGAGCGCTGATCGCAGCGTGTACTCCCCTTGCTCAAGTCGCGAGCGTAGCACCGGCAAGGCGCCCGGCCGATAGCACCCCACGCATGGATGAACGTTCACATCGGATGCGAGCACCGCCGAAACACTCGGATTTTTGGCAAATGCGCGCAGCACGCACTCAATCGTTTCCGAGTTGCACGAGGGCATGTCGCCCGCAAGCACAAAGACCGGGCCGTTCCAATGCGCGAGCGCGGAGATGATTCCCCCCATCGGTCCGATACCGGGATGGCCGTCCGGGATGACACCGTCGGCGAGCGCGGCCACTTCAGATGCACAATTGCCGACAACTTTGACACGCGGGCCGAAGACCGCGCGGAGCGCCCGAATCGGCCGCTCCACGAGCGGCCGTCCCTCCGGCGCCCACCGCTCCATCAACTTGTCGCGACCGAATCTCAAGCTCTTTCCGCCGACGAGCACGACCGGCTGGATCAGGGCCAGGCGTGTGGGCGAGAGATGTGTGGAACGATCGTCGGACATCGGAACTCCGACTCGATCAAACGCCCCGCACAATCTGCTCCTGGGCCCAACTCCACGCCGCGACCGTCCGAGGGAATCCGACTGTGTTCATTCCCAGAAGAATGGCCTGCTCAATCTCCTTGTGAGACGCTCCGTGCTGGAGGGCTCGCCTCACGTGGCTGCGGAGGGCCGAATCCAGACCCGCCCCTGTGCAGATTCCGATCTTGATCAATGCCAGAGTCTTGGGGTTGAGCGGACCGGACCGATCGACAGCCTTTGCGATGCTGTCGTGCGCTTTCCCAAGTTCGGGATATCGACCCACGAATTCCCGGTAGGTCTTGGGAAGACGCTTGACCGCTTTGGACTCCGAATTCCTCTTTGCCATCGCCAAGACTCCAATTTGAGCGGCCGCTGACCAAGATAACCAGCACGATTGAGAGAAACGAGCGATTCACCTGCCATGGTGGCGCAAGCCACGCGTTTCCGCTCGCAGTCTGTTTGCAATGCTGACCTCACTCAGGGAAACGATCTGCGGTGGCACTTTTCTTGCATAACAAGAATTATTCAGGTTGAACCGGAGAGCGCCCGCGCTGCTGACAGATATTATAGACATCCAGATCATTTAATCCGCTGAAAGAGAGGTTTCGATGATTCGCTCCGCCGATCGTTTGCCGCCCTTGCCGCTCCCGAACCGGTTGCGGGCGAAACTCAAGCGTCCGGTTCCCTCGGACATCGAAATCGCCCAGGCCGCCACCGTACGCCCGATCGCCAAGTTTGCTTCAGAACTCGGCATCCTCCTGGATGAACTCGAGCCCTACGGACACACCAAAGCCAAGGTACACCTGAGCCTGATCGACCGGCTCTCATCCCGCCCGGACGGCAAGTACATCGTCGTGACCGCGATCACACCCACGCCGCTGGGCGAAGGCAAGACGACCGTGACCATCGGTCTCTCGCAGGCGCTCGGAGCGCACCTGGACAAGAAGGTTTTCACCTGCATCCGTCAGCCCTCGATGGGACCGACCTTCGGCATCAAGGGCGGCGCCGCGGGCGGCGGCTACAGCCAGGTCATCCCGATGGAAGACTTCAACCTCCACCTGACCGGGGACATCCACGCGGTCACCTCGGCAAACAACCTGCTCGCGGCCGCGCTCGACACGCGGCTGCTCTACGAAGAGACGCACACCGACGATCGACAACTGATGACCGCCATGTGCCGCAAGGACGGCGAGGGCAGACCGATCTTCTCGGCGTGTCACCAGCGCCGGATGGCCAAGCTCGGCATCTCCGCGGCAACCGGTGCGGATCTCACGGACGAACAAGTGCGTGCCATCTTCCGGCTCGACATCGACCCGGACACGATCACCTGGAACCGCGTGCTCGACGTCAACGACCGGATGCTGCGCCGGATCCAGGTTGGATTGGGAACCGAGGAGAATCGGCCGCGAACCACCGGCTTCGACATCGCCGTCGCAAGCGAGGTCATGGCAGTGCTTGCTCTCTGCACCGACCTCAACGACATGCGGAACCGCCTGCGCCGCATGGTGGTCGGTTTCGACCGATCCGGGCGCCCGGTGACGGCGGACGATCTGGGCGTCGCCGGCGCCATGACCGTGCTGATGAAAGACGCGATCATGCCCAACCTCATGCAAACCCTGGAGGGCACTCCGGTGTTTGTGCACGCGGGACCGTTTGCCAATATTGCACACGGAAATTCATCCATCATCGCCGACCGGATGGCGCTCAAGTTGGCCGACTACGTCGTGACGGAGGCGGGCTTTGGATCCGACATCGGCTTTGAAAAATTCGCGAACGTGAAATGCCGCGCCGGCGGACTCACGCCCAGCTGCGCCGTGATGGTTGTGACGGTGCGTGCCCTCAAGATGCATGGCGGCGGCCCGAAGGTCATTGCCGGGAAACAGATCGACCAAGCATATTCGAAAGAAGGTCTCGCCCTGGTTGATGCCGGTGTTGCAAATCTCGTGCGCCATATTCAGAATGTCCGTGAGTACGGAGTGCCCGTCGTCGTCGCGATCAACGCCTTCGCAACCGATACCGACGCGGAAATCGAGCTCGTCCGGCGCGCGGCCATGAGCGCGGGCGCCGACGCCGCGGTCCGGGCGTCGGTCTGGGCCGATGGCGGCGCGGGTGCCGAGGAGCTTGCCGAAGCGGTCGTTGCGGCGTGCGAACAACCCGGCGATTTCCATTTTCTCTATCCCGCCGACGCCCCGATTGAGAAGAAGATCAACGCGATTGCCCGGACTTACGGAGCCGCGGGCGTGGACTTCTCAGATGAGGCGCTCGCCAAGATTCGGCATTACACCGAATTGGGCTACGGCAACCTGCCCATCTGCATGGCCAAGACGCACCTTTCCTTCACGGAAAACGCCGAGGTAAAAGGTGCGCCCGACGGCTTCCGGATCAAAGTCCGCGATATGCGGGCTTCGATCGGCGCCGGGTTCATCTATCCGCTGGTAGGCACCATGCGAACCATGCCCGGCCTTCCACCCCGGGCGGCGTTTGTTGATGTTGATCTTGACCCGGCCACAGGACGGATCGAGGGACTGTTCTAGACTGCGCGTCGGATGACAGGGCCAGAGTCGGTGCGGGCACAAACTACGGAGGCCGGATGACCACCGGGGCACGAGCTTTCAGAATCACGCACGCGCCCGAGGACGCGCTCAAGCCGGCTCTTCCTGAGTTCGAGGCCTGCCTCGAGAATCGACGGGAAGGAGCCGGAGGCGGCATTGGTTCCCTCGCTCGCACCGTCCACCTGCCGGTTGCAACCGTACGCGGCGCCATGTCCTCGTTCGATGAATCGAAGGCGGATCATGAAGCAATCCGCGTGTGTGCCGGGACGTCGTGCATGCTTGCGGGGGGCGCCGCTCTCTCCAGATCCCTCTCTCGGGATCACCCCTGCCGCCCCGTCTATTGCCTGGGTTACTGCGATCGTTCGCCGGTTGCGATGACGACCAGCGGGGTTCCTGTGCCGAATCTCTCGCCGTCCTCCCTCGGGGTCTTTGGCGGGGGCGAAATCCCGCCTCACCCGCCCGCCGCATCCATCCGATGCGTGGCACGCCACTCGATCGTGACCGCACGGCTCGCGCGGGATGATCAAGACGCACAGACAATGAAGGGCTATCGCGGGCTTGGCGTTGCCCTCGGGATGAAACCACAGGCCGTGGTCGATGCCCTCATCGCTTCGGGCATCCGCGGGCGGGGCGGCGCGGCGTATGCAACCGGCATGAAGTGGCGGCTCGCCGCGAACGCCGCCGGTTCACCGAAATTCGTCGTTGCCAACGGGGACGAGGGCGACCCCGGTTCATTCATTGATCGCGAGCTCATGGAACGCGATCCGCACGCGATTCTCGAGGGGATGGCGATCTGTGCTCACGCCATCGGCGCCGAGCGCGGCATCGTTTTCATCCGTTCCGAATATCCGGCGGCCGCCGCCGCGATGACCCGTGCCATCGGCGCGGCACGGGGTGCGGGCTACGTCGGACCCGACGCGCTCGGTCGGGGAAGAGCGTTCACCGTCGAAGTCGTCCGCGGGCTCGGCTCGTACGTGTGCGGCGAGGAGACGGCGCTGCTCGCCGCGATCGAAGGGCAGCGCGGCGAAGTCTGGCCGCGCCCGCCCTATCCCGTCGAGGCCGGTCTCTTTGGAAAGCCGACTGTCGTCGACAACGTCGAAACGCTTGCAAACGTGCCCTGGATCATCGAGCACGGCGCGGCGGAATACGCGTCGATGGGAACGGCCGACAGCAAGGGCACCAAGGCTCTCTGCTTCAACAACGGCTTCGCCAAGCCCGGGATCGTCGAGATCGAATTCGGAATGACGCTGCGCGCGGCGATCGAGGACCTCGCGGGCGGCGGAGCCGGCGGAGTCCCGCTCGAAGCCGTGCTCCTCGGCGGCCCCATGGGCAGCATCGTGACCCCGGACCAATGGGACGCGCCACTCTGCTTTGCCGGAATGGCCCGTCGCGGCATAAACCTCGGACATGCCGGAATCGTCGCAATCCCCGCGCCCGCCGACTGGGGCGCCATCCTGCGCCACCTGCTCACGTTTATGCGCGATGAATCCTGCGGCAAGTGCGTTCCCTGCCGCCTCGGATCGATGCGGGCCCACGAAATGGCCCGCGAGGGCTTGAGCCGAGGAACTATTGCGGATTTCGAACGCCTCATGGCGCTGATGAAAGAAGCCAGCCTGTGCGCTTTCGGGCGGGAGACACCCGGGCCCGTGGTGACCATCCTTGAGAAGTTCGGCGATCGCGTGCTCAAAGGAGTCCGCCCATGAGCGCCACGACACGCACAACCGCCACCATTAACGGCAACGCCATTGACGTTCATCGCGGCGAAACGATCCTCTCCGCGGCAACTCGTGCCGGAATCGAAATCCCTACGCTCTGCCACGCGGACGGCCTCGGAGCCGAGGGCGGATGTCGCATGTGCCTGGTCGAGATCGAAGGCCAGCGCCCGCAGGCGGCCTGCCACACGCCGATCACCCCGGGCATGATCGTCCGCACGAAGACCGAGCGGCTGCAGGACGTCCGTAAGGAGCTGCTCGCTCTCATGGCGGGCGTTCTTCCAGCCGATACCGTATTGCCTCGGGAGCACGGAACACGCTTTGAGCGCCTGCTCGCCTCGCACGGTGTGACGATCCATGCGAGCGACCGCTCGACGGGCGCAACGACGGTTGATGAATCCCACCCGTACATTCGGTTCGATCGCGACAAGTGCATCACCTGCCGCCTTTGCCTGAACGCCTGCGAGCAGACGCAGGGCCAGTTTGTTTACGGCATCGAGGGCCGCGGCGGAAAATCCCGCCTCATCTTCGGGCCGTCCGACACATTCGCCGACAGCGACTGCGTGGCCTGCGGCGCGTGTGTCGCCGTCTGCCCGACGGGCGCGATCACCGACCGCGACAGGATCTCCAAGCCCCCTGTCGAGGTCGAACGTGGAGTCGACTCTATTTGCGGCTACTGCGGAGTTGGCTGCCGCGTCCATGTCGAATCTGCCGACGGCATCGTCCTTCGCATCAAGGGTGTGGAGGATGCGGCCGTCAATGCGGGGCACCTGTGCGTGAAGGGCCGATACGCCCACGCCTATCACCACTCCCGCGACCGTCTCACGACGCCCCTGATTCGCGACGGGTCCGGTCCGTTGCGTCCGGTGAGTTGGAATGAGGCGATCCGCTTCACGGCCGACCGCCTTGCCGCACTCCGCAACCGACACGGCGCTGATTCGCTCGGCGTTGTGACATCCTCCCGCTCGACCAACGAAGCCGCGTATCTCCTGCAGAAGCTCTTCCGCAGCATCATCGGAACCAACAACACCGACTGCTGCGCCCGGGTCTGCCACTCCTCCACTGCTGTCGCGCTCGGCATGGTGACCGGGACCGGCGCCGCGACCGCGTCGTACGCCGACATCGACGAGTGCGGGCTCATTGTCGTCGCGGGCTCAAACCCGACCGAAGCCCACCCGGTGATCGGCGCGCGTCTCAAGCAGGCAGCGCTCCGCGGGGCCGGTCTGGTTGTGATCGATCCGCGCCGCATCGAACTGGCGGAATACGCCGACGTCCACCTCGCGCTCTGGCCGGGCACCAACGTGGCGATGTTCAACGCGCTGGCGAAGGTCATCGTTGAAGAGACTCTGTACGACGAGGCATACGTCTCCGACAGATGCGAGGGGTTCGCGGAACTGGGGGCCCTGCTCGCTCGCCATTCTCTCGAAGACTTCGCCCGCACGACGCGCGTTCCCATCGAACTGATCCGCAAGGCCGCACGCCTGATCGGCAAGCGTGGGCCGGGGCTGTTCGTCAGCGGCTTGGGCCTCTCGGAGCAATCGCAGGGGGTCGCGGGTGTGATGGCTTATTGCAATCTCGGCCTGCTCACCGGTTCGCTCGGCAAGCGCGGCTCGGGCATGCTGCCCCTCCGCGGGCAGAACAACGTCCAGGGTAACGCCGACATGGGTTCCCAGCCCTACGCGCTCACGGGTTACATGAAACTGGGCGACCCCGTTGTCCAGCGCCGGTTGCAGGCGATCTGGGGCAAGGCTCCGCCCACGACGCCGGGACTCACGATCCCCGAAATGTTCGATGCCGCGATCGCGGGCTCTCTGAAGTGCATGTGGATCCAGGGCGAAGACGTCGTGCAGAGCGACCCCAACACCGCCCACGTGCTCAAGGCCCTTGGCAGCCTCGACCTGATCATCGTCCAAGAACTCTTCATGACCGAGACGGCCCGGCTTGCCCACGTCGTCTTCCCGGCGGCGGCAGTGCTTGAACAGGAAGGGACATTCACCAACGGTGAACGCCGCATCCAGCATGTGCGCCCGGCGGTGCCGCCTCCCGGATCGGCACGGCCCGACTGGGAGGTCATCCGTGATGTCGGCATCGCGATGGGCGGACCGGGCGAGAATTGGAAGTACAAGAACCCTTCGGAAGTGATGGGCGAGGTTGCGCTCGTCGCCCCCGATCTTTTTGGCGGCGTCACGTACGACCGCCTGACACCCGACGGGATCCAATGGCCATGCCCGCGTCCCGATCATCCGGGTACCCGGACGGTCCACGCCGAGAAATTCGTGCGCGGCAAGGCGGCCCTCACGAGCGTCGAATACCTAGCCCCGCCCGAGGCCGCCGATCCGCAGCACCCCTTTGTCCTGATGACCGGTCGCGTGCTCGATCATTACAACGTCGGCACGATGACCCGCCGGACGCCGAGCGAGCAGATCGTCGCCAAGGACTACCTCGAGATTCACCCGGAAGATGCCGCCCGCTTCGGGTTTGGGGACCGCGCGATCGTCCGAATCCGGAGTCACTGGGGCGAAGCGCGCGCTCCGGCCAAGCTCTCGCGTCGCGTGCTTCCCGGAACCGGGTATCTGACCTTCCATTTCCCGGAGACCGGCACGAATTGCGTTGTCGGCCCGCACGTTGATCCGACGAGCAAGTGTCCCGACTACAAAGTCATCGCGGTCGGCCTTTCGCCCGCGTGACTGCCCGGCTCAACCGCGGACCGTCATGCCGTGATGCGTTCGGGATGCGTATACACATTGAATCGACCGTCACGCAAGAACCCGATCAGCGTGATGTTCGATTCCCGCGCAAGCTCAATCGCCAGAGATGAAGGGGCAGAGACCGCCGCGACGATCGGTATGCCGGCAGCCAGCGCCTTCTGGACGATCTCGAAAGACGCCCGCCCGCTCACGACGAGCACGTGCCGCGAGAGCGGCAGCAGCCCCACCCGGAACGAATGACCGACCACCTTGTCCACGGCGTTGTGGCGACCGACGTCCTCCCGGACCAACAACAGTTTACCCTCCATGTCGAACAACCCCGCGCCATGAAGACCCCCGGTCTTGTCAAACGTCGGCTGCGACGCACGAAGTCTGCCCGCCAGACGATGCACAGTCTCGGATTTCAGAACCGGCCCCGCGCCCGGCGGCACAAACTGTTTGCGCACCGCATCAATCGTCGCCGCCCCGCACACGCCGCAGCTCGAGGATGCGAACACATGGCGAGTGAGGCGTGAGAAATCCAGCGCCACCAGCGAAGACACAATCACATCGATTCCGTCGTCGGTCCGTTCGCACCGGCGCACATGCTCGACGTCCTCAGACCGCTTCAGCACGCCCTCCCCGACAAGAAAGCCCAGAGCCAGCTCTTCGTCATGCTCCGGCGTCCGCATCGTGATGCTCACGGCTCTCCCCGCGACGCGGATTTCGAGCGGCTCTTCAAGGGCGACTTCATCATCCGCGGCGATCGGAGGCTGATTCTCCCGCCATCGCCACACCTGCACTCTTCCGCTCGGGTGCGTCATTGTGATCCAGTCTATCGCCCCGCCCGTGGAAATCGCCTCGCCCAGTAGACTCCACGTATGGCCCGTCCTCAACCGAAAGAAATTTCCGCGCCCCGCGGCGTCACCCACGTCGCTCTCCTCCGCGGCATAAACGTCGGCGGTAAGAACATGCTCCCGATGCCGGAATTGGCAAAGCTCTTCGAAAGAGCAGGCTGCACCGAAGTCCGGACGTACATCCAGAGCGGCAACGTGCTGTTCTCCACGTCGCCCGATGCAACGAAGACGCTCGCGACCACGATTCCCGCGCTGATCGAACGCAAGCGAGGCATTCGCCCGGCGCTCATCATCAGGTCCGAAACGGAACTCAAGAAAGTCGTTTCCAACAATCCGTTCCCAGATCGGGCTGAACACCCAAAGCTGCTCCATGTCGGCTTTCTCGGCGCGAAACCGGGGAGTTCGCTCATCAACTCCCTCGATCCAGATAGGTCGCCCGGAGACCGGTTCTGCGTTCGCGGCAGCGAGATCTATCTCTCCGTCCCGAACGGAGTGCTGAAGACCAAGTTCACCGGTCCCTATTTCGATTCGACGCTCAAGACAACCAGCACCTGGCGAAACTGGCGTACCGTCGTCACATTGCTCGAAATGATGCGGGATTCCAACCCGAGCGGCTAGCCCGTCCGCGGGGCTCCATACCCGCAACTGCCATGGCTCCGTAGCAAAACCGGCATCCTGCAACCGGCCCGCAGCCCGGGGGTAGACTCCGCCGGGACGCGGCAGGCCGCCGCGGGGATACCGGAGCATTTCGCATGTCTGGAATGAAGACCGTTCGGACCTTCGCTTTCGCCTCGTTCGTCGTCGCCGCCGGCTCGGTGCACGCCGGTCCCGCGGCGGACGCCGTCTCACCCCCGCCCGCCGCACCCGCGCCGCCAGCCCCCGAAGGTGCTCCCGGCGCTGCCCCGGCCAAAGCACCGGAATTTCCCCCGTTCGACAAGACCATCGAGGGCCTGACCAAAGTTGTCACCCTCGCCGACGGTTCCGTCCCGCTCTACGACCTCTATAAGGACGAGAAGACTGGCAAGCTCCTCGCCGTCCTTCCCGCCAACTACGACCAGCAGTTGCTCATGATCGCTTGCACCGTCACCGGCGGCGACCCGCAGGCCGGCGTCATGGGTCCTACCCATTACGTCAAGTGGGAGCGCTACGACAAGCAGCTCGCCCTCGTCGCCCCCGACTTCTTCGCCCGCACGAGCGGCGACAAGCAGGCCAAGGACTCCGTCGAGCAGCTCTTTACCGGCCGCGTACTGACCACGACCCCAATCGTTTCGATGGCCCCGAAAGACCGGCCCGTCATCGACCTTTCTTCCGTCGCGACCAAGGACGTCCCGAAATTCTTCGGCACCTCGGCCTTCGGCGGTTACGGACCCGACCTCGCATCCATCAACCAGGGGCTCACCCGCCTCACCAAGGCCAAAGCGTTTCCCAAGAACGTCGTCGTTGAATTCCAGGCCCCGCGTCCGAACGGCCAGCTCGTCCGCTTCGCCTATTCCATCGGCGAACTCAGCGGCACGCCCGGTTTCAAGCCCCGGCTCGCAGACCCCAAATTCGGCTATTTCTACAGCTGGTACCGCGACTTCGCCAAGACCGCGAACCACGAAGTCACCGAACGCTACATCAACCACTGGGCGCTCGAGAAGGCGGACCCGAGCCTGAAGATGAGCCCGCCCAAGCAGCCGATTGTCTGGTACATCGAGAACACGACGCCCGTCCGCTTCCGCCGCTATGTCCGCGAGGGCATTCTCTTCTGGAACACGGCGTTCGCCGAGATCGGTATCGATAACGCCGTCGTTGTCTATCAGCAGGATGCGGCTACCGGCGCCAACATGGACAAGGACCCCGAAGATGCCCGCTACAACTTTTTCCGCTGGAACGCCAGCGATCAGACCTACGCCATCGGCCCCAGTCGCTCCAACCCGACGACCGGCGAAATCCTGAACGCCAGCGTCGTCTGGCATCAGGGCCTGACGCGCTCCGTCCGCGCCATGCTCGAGAACTTCGCGCCCGCCCTCGCCGAACACGCCTTCGGCCCCGAAACTCTCGCCTGGCTCGAAGAGCACCCGACCTGGGATCCTCGCCTACGGCTCGTTTCTCCCGAGCAGCGTGCCAAGATCCTGAAGGAGCGCTCTCTCAAGAAGCTCCAGCCCGATTCCGACGCCGGGCCGTCCGCCGCAGCCATGGCCTCGATGGGCGGCGGCTGCCAGATCGGAACGCTGATCTCTCTGGATCTCTCACTCGCCGATGCCGCGTTCGCCGCCGATCTGCTCAAGCCCGGCTCCGAAGATCTGCTCGATGATCTCCCGGAAGAGTTCGTCGGCCAGATGATCCGCTATATCTCCGCGCACGAGGTCGGTCACTGCCTTGGCCTCCAGCACAACATGATCGCCAGCAGCATCCGCTCGCTCAAGGAGATCAACACAGTGGGCTTCAGCGGCCCGACCGTCGGCTCGGTTATGGATTACGCCGCGGTCAACATTAACTACAAGCTCGGCGATGTTCAGGGCCCGTACGCGACCCCGACGGTCGGTCCCTACGACAAGTGGGTTATCGCCTACGGCTACGGCGCCGAGGACAAACTCGATGAACTCCGCAAGCGCGCCGGCGAGCCCGACGTCGTCTACCAGTCTCAATCCGCGATCTTCATCGACTGCGACCCGCGCAACAACACCTGGGATCTCGGCTCCGACAACCTCGAGTTCGCCACCAGCCGCCTCGGGCTGATCCAGGACGTCCGCGCCAAGCTGATCGACAAACTCGTCAAGGACGGCCAGTCGTGGGCTCTCGTCCGGCGGCGTTACCAGTCGCTGCTCGGAACGCACCTCCAGATGCTCTCCATCGCCTCCCGCTGGGTCGGCGGCACCTACCTCAACAACGACGCCAAAGGCGACCCCGGAAACCGCGCCCCGATCGAGGACATCCCCGCCGAGAAACAGCGCCGCGCGCTCAAACTCATCATCGATAACGCCTTTGAGGATTCCGCCTTCGGTCTAACGCCCGATCTCGTCCGCCACATGGGCAAGCAGCACTTCTTCGACCCCGACGCAATCACCGAAGTTCAACAGGACGCTAGCTTCACGATCCACGACTCCATCGGTGGCGTCCAGTCCTTTGCCCTCACCATGGTCTTGAACGGCCCCGGACTACGCCGGATCTACGACAATGAGTTCCGTACCGCGGGCAGCGACAACCCGCTCACCATGGTCGAGGTGGTCCGCACCGTTACCGACAGCGTGTGGCGCGAATACGCGAACCCTTCGGGTTCGTTTACCGCTTCCAAACCCATGACGTCCTCGCTCCGGCGCAATCTCCAACGCGAGCAGCTCGAACGCCTGGTCGCCTTGTCGCTCGCCGAGGACAGCGGCAGCGCATCCCTGCGCGCGATCACCACGCTCGCACGCGCCGAACTCAAGCGCGTCGACGCCATGGCCGAAGCCGGTCTCAAGGCCTCTCCCGATCCCTACACCAAGGCCCATCTCGAGGACGCCCGCACCCGCATCGCCCGGACGCTCGACGCCGCGTACGTGATCCCCCGATGACCAGCGCCTCGGAGTATCTCCTCGCCCTCGGACGCCGCGTGCTCGATCCCTACACACGCCTGCCCGGCGTCGCCTGCGTGGCGATCACCGGATCGAGCGCCGAAGGGCTCTCCGACCAGCGCTCGGACGTCGACTCAACCGTCTACTACGACGCCATGCCGCCGGAGAGCCAGATCCTCGCCGTGCGCGAACGCGTCGGAGGTGGCCCGGTCATCCTCCGCATCGGCTCCCCCGCCGATGGCGAATTCCTGGAGTGCTACAGGGTCAACGGAGTCGAAGTTCAGATCGGCCACACCACCGTTGCGCAGTGGGAAAAGGACCTGAACCGCACACTCGCAGGCGAGGAGCCGGGCTCGCCGCTCCACAAGGCGATGTCCGGCACGCTCATCTCCATCCCGCTGATCGGTGCCGACCGCCTCGACGCCTGGAAGGCCCGGCTCCGCGAATACCCGGATGCACTCCGCGTCGCCATGGTGAAACACCACCTCAAGTTCTTCGCCATCTGGGCCGTGCTCGACCGCCTCGAAACACGCGACGCCGATCTGTGGTTTCGGCAGACGCTCGTCGATTCCAGTTTCAACCTCCTCGGGGTTGCCGCGGGCCTGAGTCGAAAGTACTTCACGCCGTTCCAGTTCAAGCGGACCGCAGCGTTCATCGCCGGGCTCGATATTGCGCCAAGGCACTTGGGCGAAAGACTGGAGTCTCTTTGGAACCTCCCCAGGCACACTTCCGCAATTGCTCTTCGCGACCTCGTGTCCGAAACTGTCGGGCTTGTGGAACGAGAACTTCCCGACGTTGACACAACCGCTCCACGTCGAGCGCTCAATAGGCACGATGCGCCTTGGTCACGCCTCTAAAGGCGAGGCGCTCGGTCACGCCTCGGTGCCGCGGGCTTTGGTCCGCGTGTCCTTCGATGATCTAGGGCCTTTCACCTTCAAGTCTCGTCAAATAAGAAAACCGCCTCATCAAGGCATGAGGCGTTCACCCTATTTTGCGATCGTGCGCTCCAAACTTGATGGCGACATCGCCTTCGTACATTGCGTTTCCGTCAATCCATGCAAGGCTCAGTGCACCGGTTTGTTGTGGCTGAGGGGAATCGTAATCCGGAGGTAGCGACTGATGTCACGGGTGGACTTCGAAGTGGCATCTCGCCTGAGGCTTTGTCTTGCGTTGGCTTTGGCCGGAATCACCACAGGCGCACTCGCCCAGAGCCGGTTGGAAGGCCTTGGCAGCCTGGCCGGCGGCGACTCGCGAGCATTCGGTCTGAACCTCGATGGAACCATCGTCGTCGGAATCTCCGATGCTCGCGCGTTCAAGTGGAGCACGGCCACGGGAATGGCCGGGCTCGATACCCCGGGGTTCTCCGTCGCGAACGCCGTCAGCGCCGACGGACTCGTGGTCGTGGGGCAGGCAAACTTTCCGTCGCTCGAGGCCCACGCCTTCCGCTGGACCATCGGCGGTTTGGACGATCTCGGTTCGCTCGGCGGCTACTTCTCGACAGCGCTCGGCGTCAGCCACGACGGATCGACGATCGTGGGCCTTTCTCTCGATTCCGACTCGACAGGACACGCCTTTGCCTGGACGTTCGCGACCGGAATGATCTCGCTCGATCCGGCGCCTGGGTTCTATTCCGTCGCCACCGGCATCAGCGCCGATGGCTCGATCGTCATCGGCACGATCGGCACACTCACCACCGACAGCGCATTCGCCCGTTCCGCGCCAGATAGCTTTGTAATCCTGGGAACTCTGCCCGGAGACGAGTACGCCACCCCCAACGCCGTCAATGCGAACGGCAGCGTCGTGGTTGGATCCTCCCACAACGCCGCGAATACCAACCGCGCCTTCCGCTGGACCGCCGCCGGCGGTATGGAAGATCTTCTGACGCTCCCCGGAGGCTCGGACTCATTCGCCTACGGCGTCGACACCAACGGCACAACGGTCGTCGGCCGCGCCGACGCTTCTCCGGGTGATTCCCGGGCCTTTCGCTGGACGCGCACGTCAGGCATCCTCGACCTGAATACCTTCCTCGCGTCCCACGGCGTCAACCTCACGGGCTGGGTGCTCCGCGAGGCGCGGGGCGTGAGCGGCGACGGAGCAGTTCTCGTCGGCTTCGGCGATCACCTCGGCCGTATCGAGGCCTGGCGGGCCGTCCTATGCCTGTCCGACTTCAATGGCGATGGGCTTGTCAACGACGAGGACGCCCAGATCTTCATTGCGGCGTACAACATCCTCGATTGTGCGGACCCGGAAATGCCCGCCGGTTGCCCCGTGGACCTCAATGGCGATGGAATCGTCAACGACAAGGATTTCGAGATCTTCATCGTCGCCTACGACACGCTGCTCTGCCCGTAAGCACGACGTTCGGGAATGCCCGCCCGCCGCCCGACCGAGCGGCGCATGAGGAACTGGTCTTTTGTCCTTTTCAATTGCGGCTTCCCGGGTACGCTGAACACGCTTGACCAATGCACACGTCTGGTGTCGATTCGAAGCGTCTACCGATTGTCCGATCCGTCAGTCCGACAATTGGGAGACAGGACTTCGGAAGGTCTGAGTGGGGCCGTTGGCGACCGGAAATTATGCGCTCGACGAGCCGTGCGTGTCGGGCAGAACGTGCCGGAGGAACATCGATGAAGTACCTGCGAATTGCGCCCGCACTGTTGGTGGCTGCGTCGTGTTCAGGAGGACTGAGCATCGTGGGCTTCAATGCGTCGCGCGGGGGCGGCTTTTCATTGGCGGACGGCTGGTTGATAACGCAGTTGCGGAGCGCCGTGCAGTCGGCTTTTCCGGGTGTCCTCATCGGTTCGATCGGAGAGCTCAGCGATCCTCCGCTCGCGGCGTCGAGGGTGACGGTGTTGATGTCGACGAAGACCGGCGTAGTCGCCATCTCGCCGCTGGCGGCGGCCGAGCAAAAGTCGCTGCTCGCGTCGGTGGTCGCGGGAAGAGGGGCCGTGCTCTTCTCGGACAACGAGACGTTCGCCGGAGGCGCCAGTCAGCCCGCCAACCTTTCCCTTCTTGCCTCCTTCGGAGTGACCTCGGAAGGAACGGGAGATCCGTGGCAGCGCGGTGCGACCGTATCGAATCCGGCCTCCTCTCCGGTGACGAACGGAAAATTCGGGAGGATCTCGTCCTTTTCGGTGGGCTGGACGGGGTGGTTCGCGAATACGGGCGGCGGGAACGTGCTCGCCACGGCGAACGACAACGGGAAGCCCGTGCTGCTGGGGTTTCCGCGCGGCTCGTTCGGGCCGGGCAGTGGTGCCGTGGTCATCTTTGCCGACTGCACGATGACCGCAGACGGATTCCTCACATCGGAAAATCAGAATCTCATTCTCAACGCGCTGGCCTATGCCGCGGGAATGACATGCCCCGGCGACCTCAGCGATGATGGGCAGGTGGATGACCCCGACTTCTCCATATTCGTCGTCGCCTACGACGTGCTCGACTGTGCCGATCCCACAATGCCTGCGGACTGTCCCGCCGACCTCAACCGCGACGGCCTTGTCGATGACTCTGATTTCGTGATTTTCATCGCCGCCTACGACGCGCTTCTCTGCCCCTGATGGCTGAAAGCAGGCACGGCTCGCGCCGAGACCCCGGGTTCCGCACCGGGTCCGCTTGTTTTCGAAAGCGCCGATCCCAAAGAATTCTCGAGATTCGGTGGACGCCACCCTGAAATGGTGGCAAGTTTGCGATGCGGCATCGATGCATTGCCGCCATCGCATAGGCAGGATGTTGTTTGCCGGTTCAGACTGTGTTCGGAAGGAGTTTCATGGCGCAGAGCATCGACCAGAACCAGATACCTTGCGCGGCGGCACTTCTCATCACGGGCGCGTCGTTGCTGCTCTTCGACAGCGCATGCAGCGCCGGCATCGTTGCGGTCGGGGCCGGTTCTTTCGGACCCGGCAGCACGACCGTGACGTTCGACGAGGTCGCCGTCGGGACCACAATTCCGTTCTCGGTGGGCATGGCGAGCTTCGTCGGCCTATCGGGAGTGACTTCCAATGTCGATCTGGGCCTTGGGATGACGCCAGCGCCCTCAGGATCCCCGTACCTGTATTCGGGCAGCGTGGGCAATGACGATGTGATCGAGGTGAAGTTTGGCGTAGCACAGCGGTCTGTCGGTGCCTACTTCAACACATTCGGCGACCTGCTGCTCAGCGGCGCGCTCCAGCTCGAGTTTTACGATGGCGACACGCTGCTGGGGATTCTGGCCGGAATTCCTGATCCGGGCACACTCGGCGGCTTCGTGGGAGGCCAGGCAGATTCCGCGATGATCACGCGCGTGATCTTCCGCGACACCGACCCCGACAACCCCGTCAGCTTCCGGCTCGACGATCTCATGTTCGTGCCCGCGCCGGGCTGCCTCGGGCTGCTCCTGCCCTGCCTGTGCCTGCGCAGGCGTCGCGCCTAGCGATCGTTGGACTTACTTCGCCGGCGCTTGCTTTAGTTCTCCCATCTGCCGGTACCGCTCGCGGTATTTCTCGTAGAGCTTGCTCTGCTTGCTCGACAAATCGATCCGCTTGCCCTGGATGAACGCATCGGTCACCTGCGATGTCACCTCGACCGGCGAGCCCGTTGTGATGATCAGCGTCGCATCCTTATCCTTGTCCAGCGAGCCGAGCCTCCCCGGGACTCCCAGAATCTCCGCCGCCGAAAGCGTCACCGCCCGCACCGCATCTTCGGGCGAAAGCCCGTGCGCCGTCGCCATGCCCGCGGCGTAGGGCGTGTTCCGCTCGTGGGGTGTCTCTTCGCCGCTCGCGATGCAGAACGGAATCCCCGCCGCCTTCAGCTTTGCGGGAAGTGCGAACGATTGGTTGTAGTCCGAGTCATCGCGCTTCGGGAATCGCTGCGTTCCCGCGACGATCACCGGCACGTTGTTCTTCTTCAGCAATTCCGCGCACAGCGGAGCGTCCATCCCACCGACGATCACCGCCCGTAACTTGTTCTGCGCCGCCCACGTGACCGCCGACGTGATCTGGTCGTAGTCGTTCGCCACGATGAACGTCGGGCGTTGCAGCGTCTTGCCCATCATCCCCGCCGGCGGCTCGATGTTCAGCACCGGACGCAGCGCATCCCAGCGCAGATCGTCGGGCGTCTTCGGGTCCGCACGCCGTGCCGCGACATACGTCTGCGCCGCCGAGAACGCGTTCTCGATCGCGTCGAGCGACCGCCGGATCTGCTTCTTCTGCTCCGCTTCTGATGTCCGCATCCACCACGACGAGACCGGACGCACGTTCGGCCACTCGACCACAACGCCGACCGACGACTCTACCGCCATGTCTTCCCACGTCCACCCCTCAAGCTGGATCACGGCGGGCTGCCCGGGGATCGCGCCGCCACGCGGAAACACTCCCGCAGCAAGCACGCCGTTCGCCCGCGTGACCGGGATCAGCGTCGAATCCGGATTCACCGCCGCGATCGCCCGCACTTCCGGCGCGATTTCTCCCACCTCGTCGTAGTCCTTCGTGGCCGGAACCAGATCAACCTCGAACAGCCCGAGCTGGGTGTACGCCGCGATCAAGCCGGGGTACACGTGCTTTCCTGTCGCGTCGATCTCCACGGGCCCCGGCGCCTTCCACGAAGTGGCGGCCTCGATCGCCTTGAAATCCGCCGCGGAGTACACGCCCTGGATCTTCCCGCCCGCCAGCCACACCACCGAGTCGGGCACGTCCGGCCCCGAGACCGGGTGCGCCGTTGCGTGCCGGATCAGGATCGGCAAGTCCTGCGGCGGCGCCTTCACGGTCAGGTCTTGGCCGAGAGAAGAAGTCACCACAGAGGCACAAAGGCACAGAGAAGAAAGGAATGTTGGAATGTTTCTTGGCATGTGTGTTGGCTCAGTTGAATGCGGACAATTCGGCCCCGCCTGTTTTCGTCTTTGAAACAAATCTCTCTGCTCTTCTCCGTGCCTCTGTGGTGAAATGCCTTATCGCGAATCGTGAATGAGCCCGCATCCGCACTCACCCGGCAGATTTCCCTCGATACTCCCCCGCCGGTTGAGCATGTCGAGCATCAGGCGTTCGCGGATGATCGATCCGTCGTCAACTTCCTCAGAGTCCTTCGCCGAATCTCCGGGCCCGGAGCGCCCCGGTCCTTCCTTCTTGAGTTTCTGGATGATCCGCTGGCGGTGCGCGTTGTTCTGCTGCCGGAGCTTGGAGTCCATGTCGAGCGAGAACATCTGCCGCCCGTCAACAAAGACCTGCTCCGCATGCGACGAAACCGAAAGCGGATCGACCGACCAGATCACGACATCGGCCTCTTTCCCCGCTTCGATGCTTCCGACCCGATTTTCAATCCCGAGCTGAATGGCCGGATTGATCGTGACAAACTTCAGAGCCTCTTCTTCCGACAGCCCGCCGTACTTCACAGCCTTGGCCGCCTCGAGATTCAGACGGCGCGCCATCTCATCGCTGTCGGAGTTGTAACTGACGACCACACCCACGTCGTGCATCAGCGTCGGTCCCTGCGGGATCGCATCCTGCACCTCAAGCTTGTACGACCACCAGTCCGCGAAGGCGCTCGCGCCGCGGGCGTTGTCGCGAACGTCGGTCGCAACCTTGTACCCCTCCAGGATGTGCTGCCACGTCCCCAGTTTGAATCCAAAGTCGCGGCAGACACGAGCCAGCATCAGCAATTCGTCCTGCCTGTAGCTGTGGCAGTGCACCAGCCGCGTGCCATTCAAAACCTCGGCCAGCACCTCAAGCTCCAAATCCCGACGCGGCGGCAGAAGCCCCGCATCCCGCTTCCCGCCCGCCCAGTCCTTCCACGCCTGTTCGTACTCTTTCGCCGCGGTCAGCCGGTCGCGGATCAGTGTCTCGACGCCCATCCGCGTCTGCGGATACCGCGTCCGCCCCCGCTCGCTGAAACCGTTGACCTGCCGCGGATTCTCTCCGAGCGCCCATTTCACGCCGGGCAGGATCGCGTCCTTCTTCGCCGCTCCCGGCGCGAAGGGGTTGGCGTCGCTAAAAGTGTCGCGACCAGCAAAGTGCATGTCGTCAGGAACCGTCACGCCCCAGCGGTTCTTGTTCACGCATGACTGACCGCCGATGGCGTTGGCCGAACCATGCAGGTTGTTCACCGTGGTCACGCCGCCCGCCAACTGGCGATACCAGTTGATTGAATCAGGGTCCAGCACATCCTGGATACGAACCTCGGATGTGACGGCCTGCCCGCCCTCGTTCACGCCGCGTGAAATACCGGTATGGCTGTGGCAGTCGATGATGCCGGGCGTGACGTGCTTGCCCTGCGCGTCAACGACAGTCGCCCCCTCCATCGCCGGCGCCTCGCCGGTTCCTACCTTCTCGATCTTGCCGCCCCGCAGAACCACGTAGCCGTTCTGCAGAATTCCGTCCTTGCCGCTCGTCCAGACTGTCGCGTTCTTGATGACGACCGGCGCCGGGGACTGCGCGAAAGCCGTACGATCCTCTCGCTCGTACGGACCGAACGGATAGCCGATCGCGTCGGGTAGTTCGGCCAGCACTTCCGGATCACCCGGACGCCGCTCGTTCTTGATTGTGTGCGTCGAACCGTCCGGCACGACCATGGAGCCCGAGAGACCCCCGGCGTTATCCGGCTTGAGCTCAACCTTCACCAGCCGATCCGACGGAGTCTTGCGATCGGGCTCAGTGATCTTGCCCATGTCGCACGTGTACCGCACCACACCGTCCTTGATCGAGACGTCGTCGGCCTTCAGCACCGTGTTGTTCATCCGCAAGACAATCGAATTGTCCTTCTTGATGAAGAGCAGCGCCCCGCCGCCCGGCTTTCCATCGATCTCGCTCGTCAGGTAGCAGCCCACAAGCGACGGCTCCTTCCTCACCGCGGCCACCGACGGCTTCTCCGCCGCTCGCTTCACCGCGTGCCACTTCAGCATGTCCCCGCCGGACGTGAGCGCCACACCGTCCATCGACTCGCCCGCCGGATCAACCGCCGCCGACGCCGTGAAAATCCCCTCTTTGCCGAAGGGCTTGTGCTCGAACGAGTACGAGAGCTTCCTCGCGTCGTACGTCACGCCCTTGCCCTTCGACGTCGTGACCTTCGGGTTGCCCTTGTCGTCCTTCTGCTCGGCAAACGTCTTGGTGATGGTCAGGTCGCCCGTTTCGGAAAAAGTCATGGTGATCGTGCCGCCGATCGGCTTGTCCACCGTCAGATCCCACACCCCCGCGAGCAGCCCCGCGCCCGGGTTCCCGACCTCATGACGCAGCCCATCGATGTACACGTCCAGAATCTCGGGACGCTTCGGCTTCGCCGGACTGTCGCCGACCCCACCCCCACCACGCCTCCCGCCCCGGCCCGGACGCTCGCCGGGCGCCGGCTGGTCGGCCGGCTTCTGAGCGTCCGGACTCTTCTCTGCATCGGGTGCGCCGTCGGCCTTCGCCGGCTTTTCTTCCGGCTCATCCGGCTGCAGCGTGAAGAGATCGCCCGTTGAAATGATGAAGCTCGCCGCCTTGCCAGTATCAATCGTCCCGAGCGTCTTGTCAACCCCCAGGATCGCCGCCGGCTCGGTCGTCAGCATCGCGAACGCCGCCTCCGGCGCGAGCCCGTACCGCATCGCCTTCTCAAGATTGGTCCGGAACTGAGCGCGGCTGCGCAGATCCGCGCTCGTCAGCGCCACCCGCACACCCTTGTCCTTCAGCCGCCGCGCGTTCGACGGGGCCTGCTCCCAATTCATTAACTCACGCAGCCCCACCGCCTCCGCCGCGCCAAACGTGCCAACGTCCGGAGCCTTCGGAAACGCTAGCGGCACGATCAGCGGAATCGCCGGCTGGTCTTTCGCCGCACCCAGACATTCCGCGATCGCATCCAACCGCCGGAACTCAACTCCCGAGCCCTTGATGAACGCCGAACGACGAAACTCCCGAGCAATCCGCGCCGCCCGCAGCACTTCCAACTCATCCTGCGTGTCAAAGTACAGCGGCTCCGCAACCACCGTCAGGCTGTCGATCGCGCCCGGCGGGACGGCGAATCCGTCCTTGCGCGTTTGCGCCAGCCAATCCGCGTCGCTCAAAGTCTGTCGGATTAATGCAATCGCGCCCATTTCCGAACTCGGGTAGCTCGGCCATCGCTCTGGATCTTCAACGGCGCCGGCCCCGGCTCCCCCACCGCCCGCGCCGCGTCCTCCGGCAAGCTCGAACGACAGGGCCTGGAAGACCTCGTCGCGGTAGACCGCCGGCTTGGCCGCGCTCGCGCTCTCGGACTTCTTCTGGAGACTCACGACCGCCCCGCGACCGCGAAAGATCCCGCCCGGCGTCGAGCGGACGGGCGCATCGGGGTCAAAGTCGTCGTCGCCCGGGCTGATCGAGGGGCCGCGCCCGGAGGTCGGATTCACCGGCACCAGCGCCGCCGCGACAAATCCCTGCGATCGCAGCGACTCGGCGTCGCGCTCGCTCAGCCCGTTGCCGTCCAGGGCCCGGCGCTGAGGCAGCACCTTGGCGCTCCAATGCGCGCCGGGCGCGTTGAGATCGGGCAGCGGCGTCGCCACGGTGACGAACGCATCGATGAACCCCGGGTAGATGTGCTGTCCGGTGCAGTCCCGCACGATCGGGCCGATCGGCGTCGGCGCCGGCTTGTCCCCGTCGGGCAGAAGGATCGCTGTGATCTTCCCGTCGCGCACCACCAGCGTCGCGTGCTCGATGGTCTTGCCGGGAGCGAGGTGGATCGTCGCGTTGGTGAAGGCCTGCCATCCGAGGTCGATGCGGCGCATCCCGTTCGCCGGCGGCGCCAGCGGGTTGCCCGCATCCGGGGCGGAGACATGCTGGGCCAAAGTTCCAGAGATGGCAACGATGCACGCCGCAAAAAATGATCCGCGGCTGAGACTGGTTCGCAGGTTCATGGTTGGGAGCATACTGGACGGCGCATGGCCGGTTGCCACGACAACCACCGATTCGGGTGTCGTACCATCGCCCGAGGGCGAGTTTCCCCAAAGGTTCAGGAGATTTCTGTATGGCGGGCGCAAAGTTGTTGACGGGTAATGCGGCAGTAGGTCAGTCCGGCGGCCCCACCGCCGTTATCAACCAATCCCTCGTGGGTGTCGTGGAAGGGCTCCGCTCCGGCCTCATGGCGACCGGAAACGTCACGAAGATCCTGGGGATGCGTCACGGCGTCAACGGCCTGACCAAGAGCGACATCGTGGACCTGAGCGAGATTCCCCAGGACCGCCTTGAACGCATCGCCAACACCCCCTCGGCGGGCCTGGGAAGCAGCCGCGACAAGCCCGACAAGGAATACTGCCAGAAGATCCTGAAGGCCTGCGAGCAGCAGAACATCCGGTACTTTTTCTATATTGGCGGAAACGACAGTTCCGACACCTGCCGCATCGTCAACGAGCTGGCCCGGGGCTCGGGCCACGAACTCCGCTGCTTCCACGTTCCCAAGACCGTAGATAACGACCTTCCGGTGAACGACCACACACCCGGCTTTCCGAGCGCCGCGCGGTTCGTCGCCATGGCCTTCGCGGCCGACAGCCTCGACAACCGCTCCTTGCCGGGCGTCAAGATCAACGTCGTCATGGGCCGGCACGCCGGATTCCTGACCGCCGCCAGCGCCCTCGCCCGCGCCATCGGCGGCGGCAACGACGACGGGCCGCACCTCATCTACCTCCCCGAAGTCGCCTTCGACACCGACCGCTTCCTCGCCGATGTCGAGAAGGTCTACGCCAAGCTCGGCCGCTGCCAGATTGCCGTGAGCGAAGGAATCCAGGACAAGGACGGTCAGGCCATCGGCGCCAAACTCATCAAGAGCGGCCAGGTGGACAGCCACGGCAACGTGCAGCTTTCCGGCTCCGGCGCGCTCGGCGATCAGTTGTCCGATCTCGTGAAGAGCAAGATCAAAGGCAAGGACGGAAAGGCGGTTCGCGTGCGGGCCGACACCTTTGGCTATCTCCAGCGCTGCTGGCCCGATGCCAGCGTGGTGGACCGGCAGGAAGCCCGCGAGGCCGGACGCGTCGCGGCACGGGCCGCTGCCGCGGGTGAACTCGACGGCTCGATCGCCCTGATCCGAGCCCCCGGCAGCCCCTACCGCTGCGAATTCAAGCGGATCGAACTGAGCGATGTCGCGGCCAAGACCAAGCACATGCCCAAGGAATTCATTCTCGGGACCAGCGATGTGACGCAGGCCTTCCTCGACTACGCGCGCCCTCTGGTCGGTGCATTGCCCGTTTTCGAGCGCCTGTGATCAACACGGCACGAATGAAAACCCCGACGCATCAATCGTCGGGGCTTCGTGTTGTTCAGGCTCGGGACCGAACTACTTGCTCGGCTCGGTCGACCCCGCCGGCTTGAGGTTGGTTGTCGCCCGCGCGCCCTTGCGGGTGTAGTCGAGCTGCATCATCTTGTTCTCTTTGCCGTCCTTGCCCGTCTCGAAGAATTCGGACGTGTAATTGTCCGGCCCCTTGAACGTCGTGACTTCGCGGGTCGCCTTCTTCTCACCGTCGGGCTCAACAAAGGTGCCGTTCCAGGTAAACGTGTTGCCGTCGCTCGAGCAGGTGCCGGTCGAATTCCACATGCCGGTGCTCATGTTGTCGAGCCAGCAGGCCTCGTACTGCTTGGTGTTGTTGTTGAAGCCGATCGCCAGCCGTCCCTCGAAGGGCTGGCCCATCATCTCGCTCTTGTACGTCATGAACACGAAGCGCCCGCCGAAATCGGACTTGGTCGTCGCAAACCCCGTCGATTCTTCCGGTGGGGCGCCGGGCGCCATCCACATCGAGGCCTTCACATCCCATTCGCCGACGAACTTGCCGAGCTTCTGATGCTGCTCGCCCGGCGTCATCGACTTCATCATCTCTTCCATCTTTTTGGGGTCCATCCCTTGCATCGCGTCGGCGCCCTTCTTCTGGGCGTCCTTCGCAGCGTCCTGAGCGCCCTGCATCGTCTTCTTCGCGGCGTCAGTTGTCTGATCGACCTGCTTCTGTTGCCCCTGCATCTGCGTCGGCATGGACGGTTTGTCGTCCGCGAACGCAAAGCTCGAACACGCCATACAGATTCCGGCGCACATCGCGATGAGACTGGTTTGTTTGCGGGCCACTTGATCCACTCCGTGTGTGTTTTTGTGCCGCCCAAACTGGGCGACACATGCCTTCGGCGGTTCTCACCCGGGCTCCCTGACCGGCGCGCTCCGTGAATCCGCGCCGGGGTCGGGTGAGGAAGACGCTCAGAGCATATCAGGTTTTTGGACGGGTCGGGCAAATTGCCCGCACAATTACCATAAGTACATATTACATATGATTTTAGAGCATCGGATTTTGATGTCCCTAGGACCCAACTCGCACGCGTTCAACGATCTCCAGCCCAAAACCATCCAGCCCCGGCATCTCGCGCATCGAGTTCGTGATCAGCCGCAAGCGCGAAAGCCCGAGGTCCCGGAGGATCTGCCCGCCCACGCCATAATCGCGCTGCGTCTGCGATGCGACCCCCGCAGTGGACGCACCGCGAGGGTCATCTGCCGGAATTTTCCGAGGCGCTTGGAGCAGTGCCTCCAAGTCATCTTCCGGCTCGTCGGGCATTTCGGTGCGCAGATAGACAACCGCGCCGCGCCCTTCTTTCGCGATCAGTTTGAGCGCTTGCCGCAGCAGGTCGCCGCTGGAAAGAGCGGTGCCGTCGGTCAGTTCAGCGAACACGTCGCCGAGAAGATGCCGCCGGTGCATGCGGACCAGAGTCGGCGCCGCGCCGGCCGGAGAGAATCCAATCCCACCCATCGTCAGCGCCAGGTGGGGCAGCGTGTCCACCGCCGACTCGTACGCGATCGCGTCAAACTCGCCGAAGGCCGTCTTCACCTTCCGCGGCGTGGAAACCCGCTTGATCAGGCTGGTTTCCCGCAGCCGATGGGCGATGAGTTGCGCCACGCTGCACATCTTGATCGCGTGCTTCTTGCAGAAGACCTCCAGGTCGGGCACCCGGGCCATCTCCCCGTCGTCGCGCATGATCTCGATGATCGCCGCGGCCGGGTACAGCCCCGCCATGCGGCAGAGATCCACCGACCCCTCCGTCTGCCCCGTCCGGACCAGCACGCCCCCATCGCGCGACCGGAGCGGGTTGATGTGCCCCGGTCGCACGAAATCCCCCGGGCGCGTGCTCGGATCGATCATCATCTGAATGCAGCGGGCCCGCTCGCGAGCCGAAACGCCGGTCGTGAAACCATGCTTGGGGTGCCCGTCGATCGTGACCGTAAAAGCCGTGCCCCGGCTGGACGTATTGGTCTGCGATTGAGGGCTGAGGTCCAGCCGGTCGCAATCGGCCTCGGTCAGCGACAGGCACAGATACCCCCGGGCCGCCGTCAGCATGAAGGTGATGGTCTCCGGCGTGGCGAACTGGGCCGGCAGCACGAGATCACCCTCGTTTTCCCGGTCTTCGTCGTCGGTCAGGACCACCATCCGCCCGGCGCGCAGGTCATCGAGGATTTCGGGGATCGGAGAGAACACGGTGCTGATTGTTCGCGGGCGGGGGCCCTGAAAGAAGGATTTCAACACGGGGCGCCACGGAGAACACGGAGAAAGGCGAAAGGCCGAGAAGAGCAAATAGGCCGGTGAAAGGACGGGGTCGTAAATCCGAGTAAAGCGTCATGCCCGACGCACTCTCCATGGCATTGCGGGTCGCCACAACGCCTATCTGGCTGCTCTGGCGCGGGTATCTCCTGCTCTGGTGGGCCTTTGACGATTCGTCGGAACGGGCGGTTGCGAGGCTGACGGCCAAGACCACGTCCGCCGTTGACGTGCCCCCGCCGCGCTTCGCCGAAGGCAGCGACAGCAGCCAGGGCAGCGCGTTCGAGGTGGTAGACAGCCGCCCCCCCAAGAAAGAACTTCCGCCCCCGATGCCGGTCCCGACCGGGCTCCTCCGGGGTGGCTTTGTTGGCTCGATGGCATTGTGCTCGATGCTGGCGATCGTGACCGGAGGCCTTTCCGCTTCGAACGTCCTCTCCGGACCTCGGGCCGGGGCGCTGTGGGCCTGGGCGTGCACGGTCGTCCTCTGCGGCAGCGTGCTGCTCGTTCGAGGTGTGGCAAGAAAGCGATGGGAACGGCCCAAGGGCGCCGTGGCCCGGGCCAAGGACGCGTGCGTCGGTGCGGCAAAGGGCGTGTGCGTTGGCATCCGAAACAAGTTCGGCACGCTAAAGAAGCCGGTGTCCGGCGCCGGCCCCACTCCGCCAAAGCCCGAAACTCCAGCCGCGGCGAAGGCTGAGACTGCGAAACCGATTGACAACCCATACGGCGCTGCCGCGTTTCGGCGGGCCGTCAAGAGCTTGGTGCCTGCGGTCGCGCGAGGGGCGCGAGGCGTTCTCGACCCCTTGCGCGATCGCGCTTCGAAGGGCTTTGCCTGGGCCGCGGAGAAGAGCCGCCGGGATGAGTCTCACTCGAAAGCGGCCTGACGTCTATCGTGCGGCATGGAGATGACCGCCGAACGCTGGGCGTATCTGTGCAAATATCTGAAGGACGTGTTTGCGCGGGAAGATGGACCGCAGGCGGAGATCATGCCCCGTGCGCTCGCCGCGGGACTTCCGGATATCGCTGTTAGCCCGGAGACGGGGCGATTTCTCCAAGTAATCGCATCGATGGCGGGGCGGAGCGGGGCCGCGAAGCTCGCGCTTGAGTTCGGGACACTTGCCGGCTATTCGAGCGTGTGGATCGCGCGCGGGATGGCGCCCGACGGGCGGCTGATCACGATTGAAATGAGCACGCTCCACGCCGCGCAAGCGGCGGAAAGTGTGCGACGGTGCGGGTTTGAAGACCGAGTTTCGATCCGCCAGGGGCGCATTCTCGAAGTGTTGCCCAAGCTCGCGAAGGAAATCGGGCCGGAGAGCGTGGACCTGGTGTTCATCGACGCGCTCAAGAGCGAGTATCCGGCATACCTGGAAGCGGTGCTGCCGCTGGTGCGGTCGGGGGGCGTACTGCTCTTTGACAATGCGCTCGCCAGCCGCTGGACGATGGACATGGGGCCGGGGAAGGACGCGGACCGGGACACGATGGATGCGCTGAACCGGGCGATGTCGGTGGACCCGCGCTTGACGGCGTGCTGCGTTCCGATCGGGAACGGGGTGGCAATGGCGCGGAAGAATGGATGAATGCGGCCCGTACCATCGGGCATGGCGCAGAACACTTCGCGATACGAACAGTTTCAGGCGTACCGGACCCGCATGAACGCGCGGATTCTGGGGGATGACAAGGAACGTGCCGCGGCGGGGGCATCCCGCGCGGGCGGCGCGGTGGCGCCGGGCGGAACGCTGGTGACCAAGCGGTTTTTCTCGCTGGATCATCAGACGTACTCGGAGGGCGCGCTGCCGGTCAAGACCAAGGAGTTGCTGGGGCTCACCGCCTCGGCGGTCTTGCGCTGCGATGACTGCATCGCCTACCACGTCGATCAATGCGTGAAACTGGGTTTCCGTGACGAGGAGATCTGGGAGGCTCTTGATGTCGCCCTGATCATCGGCGGGAGCATTGTCATCCCGCACCTGCGCCGGGCGGTTGAGTTTCTCGATCAGGCGCGCGGGGCAGGGGCGGCGGGAACGTAAACTCGTTTGATGGATCAGGGCTCGGCCAACGCGCGCGAGGTCGCCACCGGGATCGTGCGGACGCTGCGCGAGAAGGGGCACGTGGCGTATTTCGCGGGCGGATGCGTGCGTGATGAGTTGCTGGGGCTGACGCCGAGCGACTATGACGTGGCGACGGATGCCCGGCCCGAAACGATCACCGCCCTGTTTCCGAGGACGGCGCAGGTGGGTGCAGCGTTTGGCGTGGTGCTCGTGCGGCACAGGGGAGTGAGCGTGGAGGTTGCCACGTTCCGGTCCGATGGGCAGTACACCGATAAGCGCCGGCCCGATGTTGTGACATTCGCCGATGAGATCGCGGACGCCCGGCGCCGTGACTTCACGATGAATGCGCTCTTTCTCGATCCGCTTCGCGCGCCCGACGATCCATCCCGGATCATCGACCATGTCGGCGGGGTGAAGGACCTGCACGCCAAAGTTCTACGGGCCGTTGGTGACGCGGACAAGCGGCTTGCGGAGGATCACCTCAGGGCGTTGCGGGCGGTTCGCCTGGCGACGCGATTGGAGCTGGCGCTCGAACGTGGGACGGCGGAGGCGATCCGGCGGCACGCTTCGGAATTGCGGGGAGTCAGCCGCGAGCGAATCGGGGACGAGGTGCGGCTGATGCTCACGCACAAGTCGCGTGCTGTGGCGTTGGACCTGTTGACCGATCTCGCGCTCGACGTGCCGGCGCTGGGGCGCCCCCACCAATCGCCGCACGCGGCCGACCGGTACGCTCACCTGCGAGGACTGGTCCTGAACGGATCCGGGCCGGTGTTTGCCGCGGCGCTCGCGGCGACACTTCTCGATCGGGAGGGCGAGTCGCTTGTGGCGGAGACCGCTCGGAGCGAAGGGCTTCGGCTTGAAGTAGTTCGCGTCACGCGGGCGTCGCTTTGCCTGAGCAACGATGAACGGGACGATTGCCTGGCAATCCTCCGGGCGCTGGCGCTGCTTGGTGGATCGTGGAAATCACTCGGCGTCGCGGCGCAGAAGCGTGCCGCGGCGGGGAACGGATTTTCCTGGGCGTTGGAAATAGTGGAAGCTGTCCGCAAGGCCCAAGCGGAGCAAGTCCGGGCGCGGGTTCGTGAACTGTCCGGAACCGCCGGAGGGCTAAGCCCGATTCCATTCGTGACCGGGGATGACCTTGTCGAGGCCGGATTCAAGCCCGGGCCGGGGTTCCGGAAGATCCTGGATTCGATTTACGACGCCCAGCTCGAGGGGCGGGTGAGTTCCGCGGAGGGAGCGATGGCGATGGCTCGGGAACTTGGGGGGGCGCCCGGCGTCTAACCTTGTACGAACCGATTTGACGTTTCACACCGGGTACTCCCCGGGTCGGAAGAAGTGCCGAGGCCGGGCTGTCCCGGTCGCTGGATCCGGAGGCTTGATCGATGCTGAAGCTGATTGGCAAACTGAGTCGGACACTCGTGGGCGCCGTCGTGGGCGTCGCGGTCGCGCTGGGCGGGCTTTCGACGCCGGCTCACGCGCAGGACGCGACTGGCAAGCGGGTGTACATGATCGATCTGAGCGGTGAGTTTGGCTACGACATCAGCCAGACTCCCATACGCCAGGCGATGCGCGACGCGAGAAACAACAACGCCGACGTCGTGATCGTCAAGCTCGACGCGAAGTGGGAGCGGGACGAGACGACACCACTCCCGGACAATGTTGCCCAGTTTGATGAGTTGTTCCGGGCTCAGAAGATCATGCCGATCTTCGGCGACGAGCTTTATCGCGAATGGCCCAAGACGCCGCGGGTGGTGATGTGGGTGAAGAGGGCGATGGGCGGTCCGGCTTTTATCCCGTTTGTTGCTCCCGAGATCTACTTCACGAGCGACGGAAAGATGGGAGGGATCGGCGGGATCGGCGTCATGCTGGAAGGCAAGGGCGACGAGGTTGTCAGGCAGAAGCAATACTCGCTGCGGATGGCCCGTGCGGAGGGATTCCTGATCCGCAGCGGCTACGACCCCAAGATCATCAACGCGATGTGCCGCCCCGGGTACCTCCTGACCTACCGGATGGAGGGTGGCAGCCCGGTGTTCTTCAACCGCGCGCCCGAGCGCCCGGATGAGTTTGCGCTGACGTCCGGCGAGATGAAGGACTCGATGGAAGAGAGTGTCCGCGGCCAGACCAGGGCGGTGCTGACGCTCAATGCCGACACGGCGCGGGCGATCGGCGTCTCCAAGGGCACGGCGGACAATCTGGACGACCTGATCTTCCAGCTCGGGCTCTCCCGCAATTCGCAGATCGTCGATGGGAATTCCAAGCGCATCCTGGAGGGCTGGAAGCGGGATCTGACCAACGCTTCCAAATCGATCAAGAAGACCTACGAGGAGCTATCGCAGGGAATGTCGGGCCAGGGGGGCAGCTCGTACGAGGCGCGGACGCAGGCCCGCGGTAAACAGCTCCGCGCCATCGACGAGATCATCGCCCTGCTCAAGCGCTACGAAGAGGCCTTCGGGCCACGCTGGCACGGGCAGAACGGCATTCCCAACATCGCCGACTTCGAGCTTCAGAAAGAGCAACTCCAACTCCAGCAACTGGTTGACAAGAAGTAATCCGCCGACTGAACCCGCTCATTGACAAGGGAATCACATGAAACTGTTCGGATCAATCAACCTTGCCTGTCTCGCTCTTGCCGCGGTCATTGGCGCTTCGGCGCTGACGTCCGTTGCGTTTGCCGCGGACGGTGCAACGCGGGCCAAGATCACGCTCAAGGACGGCAAGACCCTCGAGGGAACGATCGTCCGCGAGGCGGAAGGCATCGTCTGGCTGAAGATCAAGACGGGCGCTTCGGAAGAAGTCCGGATGCTCACGCCCGACGAGGTGAGCAAGATCGATCGCGAGGCGGGGAGCGAAACGAGCACGCCTGCTCCGAAGGCTCCGGCGCCGACACCGGCCTCCAATCCGGCTCCCGCTACGGCAGCGCCCGCCGAACCGGCCAAAGAAGCGCCGGCGGCAACCGAGTCCACTCCGGCCTCAACACCACATACCGGGGCTCCGCGTGCGGCGATCATCACGCTGGGAGAAGGCGGCGACAAGGACATGGTCGGTGTCTATGTCATGGCCAAGGCGCTTCACGATGCGATCCCCCTGCTGAAGCAGGAGAAAGTCGACATTGTGGTGTTCCGCATCAACTCCGGCGGCGGGTACGGGTACGAAGTTCAAAAACTGTCGGACGTTATTTACAACGAATACCGCAAGAACTTCCGCACCGTGGCCTGGGTTGACTGGGCGATTTCGGCCGCGGCCATGACGTCGCACGCGATCGAGGAGATCTACATGACGCCCGAGGGCGCGTACGGCGCCTGCACGGGCTGGAGCGGCGATCTGGTCGCCGTGAAGGATCGCGGACTCGAAGAGATGCTGTTCCAGATGGAGAAGATCTCGACGCGCGGTAACCACGATGCCCGGATCATGCGGGCCATGCAGATCATGGAGCCCCTGAGCGCCACGGTGTCTCCCAACGGTGATGTCACTTATTACCAGGACACGACCTCGGGCGATATCGTGCTGAATCCCAAGGGACGCGTGCTGACGTTCAATTCGCAGACCGCGGCCAAGGTCCGCTTCTCGTCGGGCACGGCCGGGACGCTGGACGAATTGGCCAAGGCGATGCAGTTGCCTGAGGTCGAGTGGGTCGGCGTGAAGAAGCCGGGCTACATGTGGCCGATCTGCAAGGCCGAGCAGGCGCAGATGGACTTCCGCGAGAAGACCGCCCGCGATGAGGCGGCTTTCCAGGAATACGTGCAGATTCTCAATGCCGCGCTGGGCATGCAGGCCACCGACGACGAGACCAGGGCGAAGCTGGCGGGCAAGGCACGCGAGATGATGAACAAGATCATCGCGGCGGTGAACAACAACCCGAACATGGCCCTGTTCAAGTTCAACATCATGCCCGACAAGTTCAAGGAAGAGTGGATCGAGCCGACCGAGAAGAAGATCAAGGAAATGACCAAGAAGAAGTAAGCTCCGTTTACAATTCTGCCCCCTCCGCGCCGCGGCCGCCGCGGCGTTTTTCATTGCCACCCATCACTACGATGGCCGGTAGGCAGGGGTCGGCCTGCCTGGCCGGCGCGGCTTCCTATTCCTTTTCCCCGGAGAGCCTTCCTTGATCTCAACTCCCAACGCGCCCGCTTCAAAGTCCTCTTCATCTGTGCCGCCGGACCTGAACGCGGCGTCGTGGGAGGCGATCGAGCCGGTCTTCCGGGATCTCTTGGCCCGGCCGCTCAAGACGCCCGAAGACTTCGACCGCTGGATGCTCGACCGGAGCGAACTGGATGCGGCCTGCTCGGAGGCGCAGGCCAACCTGTACATTGCGATGACCTGCGCGACGGAAGACCAGGCGGCACAGAAGGCGTATTCGGACTTCATCGAGAATGTGGTGCCGCGGATCAAGCCGTTGTCGTTCGAGCTCGACCGGAAATTGAGCGAGCACGCGCCGCGCCTGCGTCGGCCGGGGGACCGGTACGGGGTGCTGGTGCGGGACACGATCGCCGACGTTGAGATCTTTCGCGAAGAGAACATCCCGATCGAGACCGAACTGTCGAAACTGAGCCAGAAGTACGACCAGGTGATCGGGGCGATGACGGTGAACTTTGACGGCGGGGAGAAGACCCTGCCGCAGATGGCTGTGTACCAGGAGCGGACGGACCGGGCGGTGCGGGAATCGGCATGGCGGGCGGTCTCGGAGCGACGGCTGCGCGACGCCGACGAGATCGAGGGGCTCTTCGATGCGATGGTCGAGAAGCGGCACCGCGTCGCCCGCAACGCGGGGTTTGAGAACTTCGTTGGGTACGCCTTCAAGGCCAAGCACCGGTTTGATTACACGCCGAAGCACTGCTTTGACTATCACCGGGCGTGCGAAGAGGTAATCGTTCCCGTGATCCGGCGGCAGGAGGCCAAACGCCGCAAGTCGCTGAACGTCACGGTGCTTCGCCCGTGGGACCTTGCGGTGGACGTGAAGGGGCGCGGGCCGCTGAAGCCGTTTGCCGGGGGCAAGGAATTGATGAGCAAGGCGGTGCGGGCGTTTGACAGGCTTGACCCGCGCCTGGGAAAGATGCTGGCGACGCTTGGAACGGGCGAGGAGGCTCGAGGCTCGAAGGACGGGGCGTGCCTGGATCTGGATTCCAGGCGCGGCAAGGCCCCGGGCGGTTATCAGTACATGCGGGACCGATCTCGCCGGGCGTTCATCTTCATGAACGCGGCGGGGACGGGGCGGGACGTCTCGACGATGCTGCACGAGGCGGGGCACGCTTTCCACTCGATGCTGACGGTGGACGAGCCTCTCCTTGCCTACCGGCATGCTCCGATGGAGTATTGCGAGGTCGCGAGCATGAGCATGGAACTTTTGACGCTGCCGCATATTGGCGGGGTGGCAGCCGGTGGCTTCTACCCGAATGAAGAGGATTACGCCCGGGCGAAGCGCCAGCAGATCGAGCGCGCGGTCTTCCTGCTGCCCTGGATCGCAACGATCGACGCGTTCCAGCACTGGATCTACACGAATCCGACGCACACACGCGCTGAGCGGCGAGCATTCTGGCTGGACTTGGACCGGCGGTTCGGCAGTTCGTGCTCGTGGGACGGGCTGGAGGAGTCGCGGGCGCTCGCGTGGCACCGGCAAGCGCATTTGTTCTCCGTCCCCTTCTATTACATCGAGTATGCGATTGCGCAGCTGGGAGCGCTGCAGTTGTGGCTGATCGGGCTGGAAAAAGGGGAGCGGCACGCTGTGGATCTGTACCTGAGAGGACTTTCGCTCGGAGGTTCTCGCCCGCTGACCGAGCTCTTCGAGGCCACGGGGCTGCGATTCGACTTTGGGCCCGAAACGGTGAAGCGGCTGGCGGACCGTGCGGAGGCGGAGCTGGACAAGCTGCCGGAATAAGCACGGGCGGACGTGGCGAACGGCCCCCGGTGCAAAATTCGCATTCCCCCCAGCCCGCACAGACGGCACGCTTTCGCGGACCCTTGCGCCTCGCGAGGGTCCGGGGCCAAGTCACGATGTCCGCAAACCGATGGTTGGCGTACCTGCATGGAGGCGGTGCGCATGGGCCCTACAGAAAAATCGTTCAATCAAGTCAAGGCGATCCTGGGCAAGCTGGATCGCTCGATCGATGAAGTTCGCGCCCGGCGCACGACGGGAGACCACAAGGCGTTCCCGCCGGTGCCGCCGCCGACCGCGGCGCCGCTGATCGCGCCGCCGACCCGCTTGTCCGACGCGCAGTCGCGTCAGAACAGCCCGTACGGGCGGGCGACGCCGCTGCCGTTCGGAAATTGAAAAGGCAAATCGCGCCGCGGGGCGGGGCTTTTCATTTCTTCTTTTCGATCCAGCGGTCGATGCGCTTTTCGAGCACGTTGAGAGGCAATGCACCGGCACCGAGGACCTCGTCGTGGAAGGCGCGGACGTCGAACTTGTCGCCGAGGGCTTTTTCCGCGCGCTTGCGGAGTTCGATGATTTTCAACTCGCCGATCTTGTAGGCGCAGGCCTGGCCGGGCCAGCCGATGTATCGGTCGATCTCGCTGACGGTGTCGAGTTCGGTGCCGGCGCTGTTGGCGAGCATGTAGTCGATCGCCTTCTGGCGTGACCAGCCCATCGCGTGCATGCCGGTGTCCACCACAAGGCGGCAGGCGCGCCAGATCTCGTCGCTGAGGCGTCCGAAGTAGTCGTAGGGATCGGCATAGAAGCCACGGCCGGTGGGGTTGAAAGCGGTGCGCGGGTTGTCGCCCATCTCGAGGCCGAGGCTTTCGCTGTACAGCGCCCAGCCCTCGACGTACGCCGTGTAGCCGAGGAGCGAGCGGTAGGGATGCTGGCCCTCGAGTTCGTCGGAAAGGGAGATCTGGAAGTGATGCCCGGGGATGCTCTCGTGGAGCGTGAGCGACCACATGCCGTATCGGGGGCGCTGGCTGAGGTCGTAGGTGTTGACCATGAAGTAGCCGGGGATGCCGGACTTGATGGAGCCGGGGTAGCAGTACGCGGCGGGCGAACTGGGAGCGGCGAAGCGCGGGATGGGGCGGACGCCGTAGGAGAGGCGTGGCAGCACGCCGAAGAGTCGGGTGAGATCGGGGTCGATGGACTTGCAGATGACGCGGTAGCCGTTGAGGAGGCTTGTCTCGTCGGTGAAGTAGAACCGGGGGTCTTTGCGGAGAAACTCGACGAACTTGGCGAAGCGTTCGTCGCCGGAATACCGGGATTTGTCGGGCCAATCGGTCTCGTCGATGACGCGGATCATCTCGGCCCGGATGCGGGCGACCTCGGCGAGGCCGATCTCGTGGATCTCCTTCGCGGAGAGCTTCGTCGTGGTTTCACGCCGGAGAGCGGCCTCGTAGGCGGGGAGACCGTCGAGCCCGGCGGAGGCGGCGATCGAATCGCGGCAGTGCGGGATGTAGTCTTTCTCGAGGAACTCGGCGAGTTCGCGGAAGGCGGGGACGACTCCGCTCCGGATGGCCTTTGCGGCCTTTTCGGCGATCGGGTCGCCGGCTGGGCGCGCTCGGAAGGGGGTGTAGAAGGGCGATCGGGTGGGATCGGCCGCGGCTTGGTCTGAAGAGAGGCCGCTGACGATTTCGACTGTCTTTGCGAGGATGACCTTTGGCGGGACGCGCCCGGCCTTGAGGCCGTCCTTCATGTTGGCGATGTGCTGGTGGATGAGGGCGGGGACTTTTTCAAGCCGCGTGGCGTAGTCGTTCAGAAGCCTGTCGTTCTGGAGCGGGATTGACAGATAGAGCTGGGGCAGCTCGATGTGCGGTCCGGAAAGGGCTGTGAGCGGCTGTTGCTCGGGGAAAAAGCGGGCGGAATCGAGCGACGTGCTTATCGTGTAATCGAGCAGATCGGCGTCGATGGCGTCGGCCTCGGTGAAGCCGGCGCGATCGAGCTTGCGGACTCGGTCGAGGATCGATCTGAGCTGCTCGCGGTCGCGGGCGATCGCGGCGGCGCTGACATCGGCGAGCTGGTCATTGAAGCGAAGGTCGCCCTTGGTGCTGGCGCCCTCGGGGTTCGTGCGTTCGGAGTAGTCGTAGTACTCATCGAGAATCCCGAGCAACGAGGGCGAACGGCCGGGGAGGGTGGTGTGGGTGGGCGGGAAGGGCGGGACCGTGGCGTCCGGCGCTGCCGCGCCCCTTCGGAGCGGTGGCGAACAGCGCGGCGGATATCGCCAGGGCGAGATTGATCTGGTGCGGCATTCGCCGGGCAAAGCGCGTCATGTGCATGGCGCGAGTCTACCGGGGGCGGAACCGGCGGATGCGGAGCGACGATTGATGAAGGAGGGCTTTGGATGCCTTGCCCGGGGCCGGGCGGCGCGTACGATTGGCCCTGTTTGGAATCAGCAGTCAGCTGCTGGGGATTGGTGTAACGGTAGCACGAGTGACTCTGACTCACTTAGTCTAGGTTCGAATCCTAGATCCCCAATTTCGGTCCTCGAACCGGCCGTTCGCGACGATCGGCCCCGCGAAAAAAAACGCCGGCGTTTCGTGCCGACGTCGCGAAAGACTGAATCGAAAATCGAACGGTTTACTTGGCGCTCGCCGTTGCGAGGATGGCGGCCTTGCCGGCTTCGTCCTTCGCGGCGAACTCCTGCTTGCAATCGGCGCAGCAGAACGCGATGGTCTTCCCCTGGTAGCTGACGGTCTGCGTCGCGTCGACGTCGTGCCCGCCGATGGGGCAGATCTTGTTGATCGGCGCGGAGGCCTGGCTGGCACCGGCGGCTGCGGCGCTCGGCTTGTTCGTGTCCTTGTCTTTGCAGTCCGCGTCCTTGCAGTCCTTTCCGTCGCAGTCATTTTCCTTGCATTCGGCTTTGTCGCCCGAGCAGCAGCAGGCATCGCCGCCCTTGTTGTTGGCGCAACCGGCGCTGAATCCGCCGGCGAGGAGAGCGAGAGTCGCGGCGGTGAGAAGAGTCTTCGCGTATGTCATGTGCGTTCCTTGGTGTACACGGTTCGGGCCGAGCGGCCTGTGCAGATGATTCAATCTACCCACATCCGGACGATCGGACGCGGCCTACGGGATTATAACCGCAGGAGCGGGAAAGCCCCGCGCCGATCTTCACCGGCGAGGGGGGTTGAGATTCGCGGAAGCCCCGGTGGGGCCTGCGAACACCGCCTACTTGCAGCAGGCGGGCATGGCCCAGCAGGAATTGCACGCCTGCTCGGCCTTGGCGGCACAGCACTCACAGCTGCATGTGCAGCCACTGCCGGAGCAGTCGGAGCCGCAAGGGCAGCTGCAGTTGGTGCAGCAAGAGGACGACCCGCCCGACTCGGTGTTGGCCGGGCCGGGGGAGAGCAGGATCATGCCGCAGGTCGCGGCGGCGAAAAAGAGGGCATTCATGGTTGAATCCTTTCGTGCGTGGCGCATAGGGCGCGAACGCCCTTGCACCGATCAATTCAAAGAGAGTCGGTATCGCGCGGCGCAACAAGCGTCGGCGAATGGATATTTCCGCCTCTCAACAAAGTGAGGGCGGACAGCACGAAAGGTCTAGATTGTCCAGCGGCATTGACGCTCGCACAGCCTTCTGCCCCAGTCGGGGGGCGGGTCGGCTGCGCACGGATGGACCACGTCGCGCCCGTGCATACCGGGCAGTGGAAGGACTGCGGCAAAGGTGGCGCCGAGGACGGGAGTCCGGGCGGGATCGAGCGAAGGGCGACGATCGGGGACGGCGGGAACGCGTGGCGAGCCGAGGGTGATCGGGCACTCGCACCTGGAAGCGCAGCGCTGCGATATCGAGTCGGCGTTGCCCGATTCATGGCAGGGGTCGGGGGTGCCTGCCGTTGGCGAAGCGTCTGCGCAGCAGCAGCACGACGAGTTGGGCTGGTCGGTCGCGCAACAGGAAGACGGCTGGGCCGCCGTTGCCGCTGGCATCAGACGCCCGCAGCAGAGCAGCACGAGCGATTCGAAGATCAGGCCGAAGATGATCCCGTAGCGGACCATTGCTTGGATCATACATCGGCCGGGAAGGGGTGGTTCATGCCCTGCCGGCGGGGTGGCGGGGATTGTCTGATAATGCCTGGGATTTGGCAATGTCCTGCCGGATCGCCTTCGCGGCGTCGGGGGAATGGGCCTCGAGCTGGGTGCGGAGGAGGTCGGCGTATCGGCCCTCCCTGGCGAGCAATTGCTGATGGGTTCCGGTCTCAACGACCTTGCCCTGCTCAAGCACGACGATCATGTCGGCGTGACGGATGGTGCTGAGACGGTGGGCGATGACGAACGACGTGCGCCCGGCCATGAGGGCGCCGAGGCTTCGCTGGATGAGGGCCTCGCTCTCGGCGTCGAGATTGCTTGTGGCCTCGTCGAGGATGAGGATGGCCGGATCGGCGAGGAGAGCGCGGGCGATGGCAAGTCGCTGCTTCTGGCCGCCGCTGAGGCGGACTCCGCGCTCGCCGATGAGCGTGTCGAAACCGTGGTCGAGCTTGTCGATGAACTCGCCGGCGTTGGCAAAGTCGGCGGCCCGCCGCACTGCGCGGAGGACCTCTTCGCGGGTGACGAGCCCGGAGCCCTCGGCCTCGAGCCGGCCGTAGGCGATGTTCTCTGCGATGGTGCCGTCGAAGAGAAAGACATCCTGTTCCACGATGCCGAGAAGGCGGCGGTAGGAGCGAACGTCAATGTGGCGCAGGTCGGCGCCGTCGAGTAGGATGCGGCCCGCGGGCCATTTGCCGCCGGGCGCCTCGGGATCGACGACTTCGCACGGATCGAAGAAGCGGGCGATGAGATTGCAGAGCGTGGTTTTGCCGCTGCCGCTGGCGCCAACGAGAGCGACGGTCGTGCCGGGGCTGATGTCGAGGTTGATGTCTTTGAGAACGGCCTTGGGCACAGACACGGTGACCTCGGTCGGGCCGGGTCGCGTATCGCCGGTCTTTGGCTTGTGGGATTTCTTTTCGGAGCGGCCGAGGCCGGGCGGGTAGGCGAATGAGACGTGATCGAGAGTAATCCGGCCTTTGACGCGGGATCGCTCGACCTTCTGAAGCGTTTCGGCGGCGGACTTGGCCAATTCGAACTCGCGGGGCTCGGCGAGCACATCAAGGATGCGGTCAAAGCCGGCCAGGTTGGTCTGGACCGCGGTCGCTGTGTTTGTGAGCGTCTCCAGAGGGCTGAGGAGCATGAGCAAGTAGCTTGTGAACATCATCACCTGGCCGATGGTGAGGCGGCCGTTTATGACCTGGCTGCCGCCATAGACGAGCACGCCGGTGCTAGCGAGCGGAATGAGCAACGACCAGACCATCTCGAGCACTCGCGACCACCACCAGACGAGGATCTCCTGGCGAGACATGAGGTGCCCGGCCTTGGTGAAACGGCCGGACTCGGAGAGTTCGCGGGAGAACCCCCGGACGACCCGCATGCCGCCGAAGGCCTCGGTGCTGTGTGCGTCGATGCTGGTGCGGGTAATCTTGATATCGCGATAGATGGGGCGGATGCGGGAGATCCAGGTCCTGTGGCTTAGCCAGACTGCGGGGATGAGGAGCATGCCGCCAACGAGCAGGCGCCAATCGACGAGCGCGAGGATGACAAGGGTGCCGGTGAGTTGGACGATGGCGCGCCAGGGGTTGTAGATCAGGCTGAAGAGGAGTTCTGCCGCGGCGCCGGCATCTTCGCGGAGGATGCTGACGACGCCGCCGGTCTTGATCTGGTGGATGCGGTGGAGCGGGAGCCGTGAGGCGTGCTCGAAGACCTGCTGTCGCATGGAGGCCTGGACGCGCTTGGTGAGGCGGGTCATCTGCCAGCGGCCCCAAGTGCCGATGATGATGTTAAACGTCGTCAGAACGATCATCGCGGCCCCGAGCACCCAGAGGAGGTGAACACGGTCGGGCTTTGCGATCGCGGTCCAGTCGATTGAGACTCCGAGGGTGGAGAGGAACTCGCGGACCCGCGAAGAAATCCCCGTTGGGCCGGGGTGATCGGTGATGATGTAATCGATCGTGATCAGCGTGCTCGTCGGCATGAGCAGACCAAGGCCGGTCGCCAGCGAGAGCGTGCAGAGGGCCGCGATGAGCGTGGGCCGATACTCGCGAATCTGCCCCCAGAAGCGGCGGAAGAGCTCGAAGAATCCGCGGGCGCGGGGGCCCTTGCGCTGGCGTTCGCCAGACGCTTCTGCAGAGTCGAGCGTGGCCCAGGACGGGTCCTTGCGCTTCGCGAGATAGTCCTTGTAGCGGGAGCGGCTGCTCCGGCGCTGAAACAACATGGCGGTAGGGTACGGATCAAACCGGTGGCCGGGAAGTCCGGGAGGGCCTCCGATTGAGCTTCTACCTTTGATGATGAAGCGGATTGTCCTTCGATGGCTTTGGTGTGCGGCGCTGCTGTGTTCCGTGGGCTGCGCCTCCGCGCCCCGGGTGAGAAATCCGGTCGCGGCGACGGAAACTTCCAAGGCGAAAGCAGAGGCGACGTACCGGCATGTGGTTGCGGCGGACCATGAGATCGCGTCCCGGGCCGGTTTCGAGATGCTGAGAAAGGGCGGCAACGCCGTCGATGCAGCGGTCGCGACGAGCTTTGCACTCTCCGTGGTTCGCCCGTACGCGTGCGGGATCGGCGGGGGCGGCTTCATGCTTATTCGCCTGCAGCACCATCCCAAACTGGGGGATTCGCCGCGGACCATCGCCCTTGACTACCGGGAAGTGGCGCCATCGTGGGCACGCCCGGACTTTTTCGAGACGGATCCGAAGTGCAAGAACGAACTGGACGCGAGCACGCACGGGGCGCACGCTGTCGCCATCCCGGGAACGGTCGCGGGGCTGTTGTACGCACTCGAGAACTACGGCACGTTGCCGCGGGAAGTGGTGATGGAGCCGGCGATCCGTGCGGCGGAGCAGGGATACCCGGTCGATGCGAGTTACATCCGCTCGAGCCAGAACGATGAGGTGATGGGCTACCTGAAGAAGGACCCTGCGCGTGTCCAGCGGTTCGCGCGGTTCTACGACCTGTTCCTGAAGGGCGGCACGATCAAGGCCGGGGATGTGCTGCGCCTGCCGGGACAGGCAAAGGCGCTTCGTCTGATCGCGAAGGAGGGCGCGAAGGCATATTACTCGGGTGACATCGCGACTCAAATCCGCATCGCCCTAAAGGCGGACGGAGTTGATCTTAATCCGAAGGACCTCTCCGAATACAAGCCCAAAGAGCTCTCGCCCCTGACGACTTCTGTTCATGGAAAGCGCGTGCTCGCCTTTCCTCCCCCTTCGAGCGGCGGGATCGTGCTGGTGCAGGTGCTCGGGATGATCGACGCGCGCCGGACGGAGTTTGACGGCTTCGAGTATGCGGGGAGCAAGCAGGTTCATTTCCTGGCCGAGGCGCTCAAGCACTCGTTCGCGGATCGCTCGCGATACCTCGCGGACCCGGCGTTCGTAGATGTGCCGGTGCTGGCATTGACGAGCCAAGCCAATACGCGAGACCTGGCGGGTCGGATCGACATGGCGCACACGCAGGTGCCCGGCGCGTACGGCAGTCACCTTCCGGGAATCGAGCCGGCACCCGGCGCGCTGAAAGACTCCGGGACAAGCCACCTTTGCACGGTTGACTCGTGGGGGAACGCGGTGGCGTGCACCGAGACGATCAACCTGGTGTTCGGCTCGATGGTGTGCGTGCCCGAATACGGGTTCGTACTGAACGATCAGATGGATGACTTCACGACCCGGCGGGGCGAGGCGAACGCCTTCGGGCTGCGCCAGGACGATCGCAACCTCCCGGCGCCCGGGAAGCAGCCGCTCTCGAGCATGTCCCCCACCATCGTGCTGGGCGCGGATCGGGACGATGCGCCCGTCGAACTCGTTGTGGGTGCGGCGGGTGGACCGCGGATTATCTCGGGCACGCTGCAGGTGTTGCTCGACACTCTCGTGTACGGAATCCCGTGCACGAGCGCCGTCACGCAGGCGCGGATGCACCATCAGTGGGCCCCCGACATACTCCGGCTCGAGCCGGACTTGGCGGACGCCAGGGAGCGCTCGCCCGGCGGCACGCGGACGGTGCGGGAATCGCTGGAGCTACTTGGGCATTCCACGAAAGTTGGCGGCGCGGAATCCGTCGTTCAGGTCATACGGCGATCGCCGGAGCATCCCGCTCGGTACGAAGCGGCGAGTGATCCGCGGCGCGGGGGCAAGCCGGCCGGCGAGTAGCGCACGCTCCGACGATTCTCCTGCTGCAACAATGAAGCGATGGCGCTGGAACTGAGCAATCCGATGGCGGCGGCTGGAGAGGCTTCGCTCTGGTCACGGTTTTCGTTGGTAGCGCGGGACATCAAGCTGTCGCACTCGGTCTTCGCATTGCCGTTCGCGATTCTCGCGACTTTCATGGCCCGGCCGGCCGAGATGCGTTGGAAGGCTTTTTCCGGGGTGCTGGCCATCGTCGTGCTCTGCATGGTCCTCGCGCGGACGTGGGCGATGCTGATCAATCGCCTCGCCGATCGCGAGATTGACAGGGAGAACCCGCGGACGGCCGGCCGGGCTTTCGCTTCGGGCCGACTTTCGGCGCGATTCGGACTGGCGCTCGCCGCGTGTCTTGGGCTCTGCTTTGTCGGCGCGGCGTCACTCTTCTGGCTGTTCATGGGCAACCCATGGCCGGCGCTGCTGGCCATTCCGGTGCTCTTGTGGATCGGGGCGTATTCCTTCACCAAGCGCTTCACCTGGGCGTGCCACCTGTTCCTTGGCGGCGCGCTCGCGCTCTCGCCGATCGCCGCGGCGATCGCGATCAATCCGGCCCTGATCGGTCTGCCGATTGCGCCAGGTCGGGAGGTCGCGCCGCCGAACCCCGGCAGCGGCACCGCGATCTGGTGCCTGGCCGGGATGGTCGTGCTCTGGGTCGCGGGCTTCGACATCATCTACTCGCTGCAGGACGTCGAAGCGGACAAAGGCCAGCGACTCTACAGCGTGCCGTCAAGACTCGGGATTGGCCCGGCGATTTGGCTGAGCCGCATCTTCCACGCCGGAGCGTTCGCATTGCTGGTGCTTGCTTGGAGAAGCGACCCGCGATTCGGAGCGATGTTCGGCGCAGGCCTGGCGGTCATCGCGGCGCTGCTGGTCTGCGAACATGTGGTTCTCGCCCGGCGGGGAAAGGCGGGGCTCGATGCAGCGTTCTTTACGATGAATGGTCTGGTGAGCCTCGCCGCGGGACTGATGGGTGTCGCGGACGTCGCGTGGCTCCAAGGCTCCTAACAAACCCCTTTCGCACAGCGCTCGGCGTTAAGAATCGGCAGAATTCCTGTCGTCGAGCGCCCGTGCGTTCGGATGGCATGAAATGGAACCTCGCAAGGTGCGATAAATACTGAGCAGGTTTGGCGGCCATCGGAATTCCATGCACCCGGCATGGGCCGGAGAACGGAAAGGGTGTCAGAGGCGCGGCAGGTCCGATTCCGGTCCGGCCGCAGATGAAGGGAACTCTCCGCTTGAAGCGACTGCTCGCCCGGGTGTTGTGCTTTGCTGGCTGTGTGTCTGCGCAGGCCGGTACGCGTGCGCTTCTTACTCCAGACAATTCAAACCTGCGCCTGGTGGCATTCGATCCGGCGTCCGGCGCCCCGATCGAATTTGAAACCAAGCCGATGGGATTCTGGCTGGACGTCACAACACTGGTGGATTCGTCCACCATCGGAACGCTGCGTCACGCGATGCAGGTGGGAACGGAAGTTTGGCTGACCGATCAGACGGCCAATGTCATCCACCGCTTTTCCGCTCAGGTCGAAAAGCCGCGGTATATCGGATCCATCAACAGCATTGTCAATCCACGCGGGATGGCGATGGTCAACGACGAAGTGTGGGTCGCCAGCGGCGGCAGCGGCATAGGGGGCGGCTCCGGAATCGTGCGCGTAGCCCGCGGCGGACAGATCATCTCATCTTTCAGCGCAGAGAATCCGTTCGCCGTCATGCCCTTCAGCCCCACGACTGTGCTCGCGTCGAACATCGACGCGAACCAGCTGCAGAAATTCCAGGCGACGGGCTCGACGCTCGGCGCACTCCTGGGCCCGTGGGGCACGGCGAGCACGTTGGATTTTCCGATGCAGATAATTGGCTGGAATGAATCGGGAATGGACCGGGTTGTCGTCGTCGGTTTTTCGGGGTTTGATCCGGGCTTGTTTGTCTACAACGCGTCGAATGGTCAGTTCGTGAAGCGGATGCTCACGATCGCGATCCTGCAAGACGTCACGGTGACAGATCCGCGCGGCGTCGCCGTCATGGACAACGGCGAACTGATGTGGACGGGATCGCAGGGAGTTTTCGCCCTGAATCCCACCTCCGGCAGCACGCGAGTTCTGTACACCGGCGATAACTTCACCTGCAATTACGTGGACGCCGTTGATTTTCAGAGGTACTGCGCGGGCGACGTCAACAACGATGCCGTTGTGGACGACTCCGATTTTTCGCAGTTCGTCGTCGCCTACAACGACTTGATCTGTCCCATGCTCGAGAGCGGCTACCCCGCCGGATGCCCCGCCGACCTGAGCGGAGACGGCGTTGTGGATGACGCGGACTTCTCGATCTTCGTAACGGCATACGACGCTCTGCTCTGCCCCTGAACGGATCTTTCCGGCGGCACCTTCTTTCTCCGATTTGCTGCTTCCCGCTTGAACGCAGGGCCCGCTCCCGCTAGCTTGGTGGGAATCGCTTCGGGAGTATGGCCTTGACACAGCGTTGGAATCGGACACTCGCTCTGGCCGCTCTGGCGGCAGGGTTCTCGGGCCCGGGAGCCCTCGCCCAGCCCAAGCTTCATTACACCTACCTGTGGCATCTCGAGCAGCCGATCTACTGGCCCGACCGGCAGGTATCGGGCGAGGATCGTTATGAGCGGGCCTGGGAGTCGATCCAGCATCGCAACATCGGAGCATCGCATCCCGAAAACAACCTGAGCGACATCTTCGGTCTGGACGATCGCAAGGCCGTGTACCAGTACCGGGTGCGTGACTCGATCAACGCGATCCAGTGGGCGTCGCGGGCGGGGGCTCAGATCTCCTATTCGGGCGGTCTGATCGAGAATATCAGCAGCCTGGGTTCCGCGAACCAGCTGGGATACACGCCAGGTTGGTTGAGTGCTTTCCGAGAGGCGCGCGGCTGGAACACAACGGTCTCCTCAAAGCCGCGCCTCGACATTGTCGTTTTCCCGTTCCATCACGCGCTCATGCCGCTGCTCGACGAGAGCGCAATGCGCAAAGAGATCCAGCTTTACAAGAGCATCTACCCCGACGCGTGGGGCTCGGCGGTCGGGGTGAGCCGCGGCTTCTTCCCGAGTGAGATGGCGTTTTCAGAGCGGATCATTCCGGTGCTTGCGAGCGAGGGAATCGCGTGGTCGGTGGTGAGTGCGGAGAAGATCTCACGGGCGTGCCCGGATTTCCCTGTGATCCTGGGCTCCGGGGGCATCAACTGCGACCCGCCGAACAAGGCCGATCAGGTCAACGCGAACGGCGTGAACTGGTATCGTCAGTCGATCTCGCGCGGTTGTTCGCCGGTGGAGGCGGTGCCGCTGAGCCTGATCCCGCGCCGGGCGCAGTACGTGGATCCGGGGACCGGCGTTGCCTCCTCGATCATCGTGGTGCCCGCCTCGCAGGGGCTCTCATGGCGGGACGGATATGCGCCGCTGGGAACGACCGACTTTGCGAATCTTCAAGGCTTCGGCAGCACGTCGCGCCCGATGCTGGTGATGCTGACGCACGACGGCGACAACGCCTGGGGCGGCGGGTATTCGTATTACATGGAAGCGACGCCGAATCTCGTGTCGAGCGCCAACAGCACATACCCGGCCACGACCGTCGAGCAGTACCTGGCCGAATTCCCGGTGCCTTCCAACGACCTCGTGCACGTCGAAGATGGGGCATGGGTCAATGCGGACGGCGACTTTGGAGCTCCGCAGTTCATCAACTGGAACTGGCCTCTGGTCAATTCGTCCGGGCAGATTGATATTGCCGCCGGGTGGGCCGAGGACGCGCGGAACTGGGCTGTCATTACTGCGATGCAGAACCGCGTGGACACGGCGGAGGCGATCACGATCGCTCGGCCGGTCGGGTCGGGCGGCACGGGCGGCGCGGCGCTCAACACCCGCAAAATCCTCTACCCGGACGGCGGATCGAAGCCGACGGAGCGGGCGTGGCACTATTTCCTGGGCGCTCTCAACAGCGGCTACATGTACTACGGCACGTCGCTCGACATGGAGGTTAAGCCGACGATCGCCTGCAACAACGCGGCACGGCTGATCGACCCCTTGCTTGCGGGCGCTTCGCCGGCCGAGGACACCGTGGCGCCGACCGTGTGGATCCCCCAGCGCACGCCGTGGAATCCGGGCTCGATGAATTTCGGTCCGGAGTTCGGCTACAAGCAGGTGAACAACAACGGCGATTTCTGGATTTGGACATTCGCGTACGACGCATCGGGCATCCCGGCGGGCGGCGTGACCCTCAAGTACCGAATCGACAACGACGGGGCCAACCCGCTTTCGAGCACGCAGAACGAGACGTACACGGGCGGGAGCGAGGTGAGCGCGTGGCAGAGCGCGACGATGACGAAGCGTGCGTTTCCTTCGGGCAATTTCTTCAATGACCCGTCGGTAAATTTTTTCGTTCTGCCGAACTACATCGCGGACGAGTACTACTTCAATCTGACGGGCATCCGCAGCAAGCTGGTGGACTATTACATTGAGGCGGTGGACTCGCGGGGTAATCTGCGCAAGAGCGCGATCCAGCACGTGTACGTTGGCGACGGCGCGGGCGCGACCGGCGGTGGCGGCACAGTCGTTTCTCTCTCGCCTCAGATACCGGTCGCTGGGCAGAACGTGACCATCACGTACGACCCGGCGGGGCGAGCGCTGGCCGGAGCGCCGCTGGTCAAGCTGCACTACGGATTCAACTCGTGGAATCCGGTTATTGCGCCCGACCCCGCGATGACGCTCAATGCAGGGAATCAGACCTGGTCGCTCACCGTCCCGGTTTCGGCGAACGCGACTCAGCTCGATGTCGTCTTCAACAACGGCGCCTCGACGTGGGACAACAACGGCGGGCAGGATTGGCATTTCGCGGTCACCGGCGGCCAGCCGGTGGATACATGGGACGTCAGCGGGACGCGCGATCCGGACTCGACCCTCATCGCGACAAGCACCTCGAACAACATCAATCTCTGGGCGGGGCTCAAGGGAGATATTTTTTACATGGCGACCAATGCCGCCGCGGGAACGAACGACCGGTTTCTTTTGATCTCCGGGGCGAACGGGCCCGGCACTCTCCGGACCGCGATGTGGGGCAAGGGCGGCCAGGTCGGCGACTGGGGAGCGTTCGTCGGAAACGAGAGCGGCAACGGCTACAACGGCTGGTCCGACGCGAACGTGGGGACGGCGGTGCAGAGTGCCGCGACCAACAACGGGGGCGTGCTCGCCGCGACGATGAATGTCAAGCAGGAATTCGGCGGCGGGAACGCCCTGCCCGCGAAGGTGTACGTTGCCGTCGGCACCTATCCGACCGCAGACGCGACGTTCCCGGTGAGTGCCGATTGCATCCCGTCCGCGAGCGGAAACAACCTTCCGAACGCGATCGAGATCAAGCTCTGCCGCTTCGCGAATCCGCGGAGCCCGCAAGGATGCTGCCCGGCCGACCTCACAGGCGATTCTCAGGTGGACGACGCCGACTTTGTGCTCTTTGCGGCCCAGTACGACGCGCTCATCATGAGCGGGGCGTATCAGGGAGCCGACCTGACCGGGGACGCCCAGTGCGACGACGTGGATTTCGTGGTCTTTGCGGCGGCGTACGACGCGTTTGTTTGTCCCTGAATATTCGGCGAAACGCAATAGCGGACTTTCGGCCTCGTTTTCTCCGATGCGGGCTCGGAATCGCGAGCCACAACAGGAGACAGATCATGCGAATCGCTCTGTTCGCCGGTAGCTGTATTTTGACGATCGCTTCGGTTTGCTCTGCGCAAGCGCCCACTTTCAATGACATTGTGTACGCCAACGTCCAGCGTGACAACGGCACGTTCATGCCGGTCCATCTTGATATCTACTGGCGCAACAACGTCCCACCCGCTGCTCCATCGCCGTGCGTCCTCTGGATCCACGGCGGCGGCTGGGCCGGCGGCACGCACAACAGCGTTCCCGGTTTCGTCACCGCCCTTCTCCAGGAGGGATTCGTCGTGGCCAGCGTGGAATACCGCCTCAGTGGCGATGCGATCTTCCCGGCTCAGATGCTCGACGTGAAGGGCGCCGTCCGCTTCCTGAAACGAAACGCGGCGACCTATCGCATCGATCCGGCACGAATCGGTTCGTGGGGAAGCAGCGCCGGCGGTCATCTGTCCGCGCTTCTGCTGACGAGCAACAACGCATTTGAACTCGAGGGAACCGTCGGAGGCACGGGCCCGCGAGGAACGATCCGGACCGCGGTCGATTACTTTGGTCCGTCCGATCTGCTGAACATGAACCTCGACGTGACGACGCCTCCGGGCTCGACCCTGGATCATGATGCGCCGGCGTCTCCGGAGTCGAACCTGATCGGCTACGACCAGCCGGGACAGGGAATCGGCGTGCTCCGCGCGAATCAATCAAACCCCGCAGCGCCCTTCCCCGACAAGATGCACCTCGTCACGCTCGCGAACCCGATCAGCCATGTTGATCCGCGTGACCTCCGGATCTTCATCGCGCACGGGCTGAGCGACACCACCGTGCCCAACAAGCAGAGCCAGCGGCTGTTCGATGCGCTCGGCACGGTCGGAGCCTCCCCGCTGTACACGCCGGTCCCGGGGGCGGGGCACGGAAACCTCGGGGCATCGACCGATCAGGCCGCCCAGCAGTTCCTCGTTGATGAACTCACACGGTGTTTCGAAGATATGAACCGCGACGGAGTGGTGGACGACGCGGACTTTGTGCGGTTCGCCGCGGCCTACGACCGGCTGTTGGACGCGGGCGCAGACTTTACCGGCGACGGGCTGACCGACGACACGGACTTCGTCCGGTTCGCCGTGGCGTACGAAAAACTGGGTTGCTGACGGCTACTTGAGGAGGCGCTCGAGGTAGTGAATATCGACGCCGCCCTTGCGGAAGTCGCTGTTCTCGACCAAGCGCTGGTGCAGAGGGATGGTCGTCTTGATCGGGCCGACGTTGAACTCGCGCAGGGCTCGGGCCGTGCGGTCGAGCGCCTGCTCACGCGTGTCGGCGTGCACGATCATCTTGGCGATCATGCTGTCGTAATTTGGGGGCACGACGTAGCCGCTGACAACGTGTGTATCCATGCGGATTCCCGGGCCGCCGGAAGGCTCCCACGTTGTGATCTTCCCGGCGCTCGGGCGGAAGCCCTCGGCGGGGTCTTCCGCGCAGATGCGGCATTCGATCGCGTGTCCGTTGATCTTGACATCGCCCTGCTTGAACGGGATCTTCTCGCCGGCCGCGATCGCGATCGACATCTTCACGATATCGATGCCGGTGATCAGCTCGGTGACCGGATGCTCGACCTGCACCCGGGTGTTCACCTCGAGCATGTAGAAATCGCCCTTTTCGTCGAGCAGGAACTCGCAGGTTGCGGCGCCGGCGTACTTGACGCTCTTGATCATCTTTGCGGCGGACTCGGCGACTTTCTGGAGCTTCACGCGATCGATGTTGGGAGCCGGGGCTTCCTCGATGACCTTCTGGTGGCGGCGTTGGAGCGAGCAATCGCGCTCCCAGAGATAGACGGCGTTGCCGTGCTTGTCGCCGAGCATCTGGATCTCGACGTGCCGGGCTCGTTCCAGGTATTTCTCGATGAAGACGGCGCCATTTCCGAATGCTGCCTGCGCCTCCTGGCTGGCGACGCGGAGCATCGAGCGGAGCGAGACCTCGTTGTGGCAGACCTTCATCCCGCGCCCGCCGCCGCCGGCAGAGGCCTTGATGATGACGGGGTAGCCGATCTCCGAGGCGATGCGTACGGCCTCTTCTTCGTCCTCGATCGCTTCGGGCGAACCGGGAAAAACCGGTACTCCGTTGGCCTTAGCGGTCTTCTTGCAGTCCACCTTGTCTCCCAGAGCCTGCATGGCCTCTGGGCTCGGACCGATGAACTCGATCTTGCAATCACGGCAGGCCTGGCTGAAGTCCGGGCGTTCGGAAAGGAATCCGTAGCCCGGGTGGATGGCATCCACGTCGGCAACTTCGGCGGCGCTGAGCACGCGCGCGATGTTGAGGTAGCTCTCGCGCGCGGGGCCGGGGCCGATGCAAATCGCACGGTCGGCGAGCCGGAGATACGGCGCGTCCTTGTCGGCGGTGGAGTAGATGCAGACCGCTTCGACTCCCATCTCGCGACAGGCCCGCATGATTCGCAGGGCGATTTCGCCCCGGTTGGCTATCAGTATTCGTTTGAACATGTGGGCGCTACGCGGGGCGAACCAGGAAGAGCTTCTGACCGAATTCGACCGCGTCGCCGCTCTTGACCAGCACGCGCTCGATCGTGCCGGCCTTCTCGGCCTTGATTTCGTTGAAAACCTTCATCGCCTCGATCAGGCAGACGACGGTGGCCGGCGTGATCTTCGCACCGGCGCTGACAAACGGCGCCGAATCCGGATTGGCAGCGGAGTAGAAGGTGCCGACCATCGGAGACTCGATCGCGATCAAGCCAGAATCGTCGCCTCCGGCCTTTGCGGGCGCTGCCGGAGCAGAACCCCCGGACACGGAAGCCTGATGCGTCGCCGGGGCCGGACCCGCGTACATCATCGGCGCGTGACTCGTCATTAGCGGGGCGTGCCCCCGCCGGATCGTCACGGTTTCTTTTTCATCCTGAAGATCGATCTCGGTCAGGTCGTTGTCGACCATGAGCTTGATCAGGTCCTTGAGTTTGTTCGATTCGATCATGATCGTTTCCACGGCGGCCGAAGGCGGCCGCGGGCACGCTACCCGAGCGTGGCCCATTCCATTGTCACGGGAAGCGTGCACAGGTTCTGCGCGCCGCCCTCCTGAATCACGTAGTCATTCTCGATCCGCACCCCCCCCACTCCGGGCAGGTAAATCCCCGGTTCGATGGTGCAGACGTGGCCAATCTCAAGTCGGGTACCCGCCAGCATGTGCGAAAGCCGCGGATCCTCGTGAGTCTGCAGCCCGATGCCGTGCCCGAGGCCATGACCGAACTTGTCGCCAAAGCCGGCCTCAGTGATGTGATCGCGGGCGATGCGGTCGATTTCGCTGGTGAGTTTCCCGGGGGCGAGCGCCGCGGCAGCCTTCTGGTGCGCCTCCAGCACGATCGGATAAATCTCGGCGATCTGCTTGGGCCATTTGCCGAGCGTGAAGGTGCGGGTCATGTCGCCGTGATACCCCTGCCAGATCGCGCCCCAGTCGATCAGCACCGGCTGGTTCGCGGCGAGCTTGGTCGTGCCGGGGCGGTAGTGGGCCATGCTCCCGTTGGCTCGGGCGGCGATGATCGTCTCGAAGCTCGGCTTGCTCGAGCCGCGGTTCTTCATCTCAGATTCGAGCCGAGCGGCGACTTCGAGTTCGGTCAGCCCCGCCTCGAGCGTGGGTAATACCGCCTTCAGAGCCTCTTCGCCGATGCGGACGGCCTTCTTGAGCAGGGCGATCTCAGCGGCGTCCTTGGTGGCCCGCATCTTCATGACCAGGCCGAGTGTGGCGGCGACCCGCTTGGTGCCAAGCCGCTTGGCCAGTTGATCGCGCTCGGCAACGGTCATGATCTCGGCCTGGATGCCGACTCGCTGGACGTTTTCTCCCGAAAGGAGCTCGCCGATCGCTTCTCCCATCGAACGCTTGCGGATGACGATCTCGCACAGCGATTCGAACTCCCGCAATTCTTCCTGATACCGGAAATCGCTGACCAGCACCGGCCGGCCCGCTCCCAGAATGAGGTAGCTGTCGCCTCCCAGAAAGCCGGTCAGGTATCCGACGTCCAGCGGGTTGGTGATCAGGAGATGCGAAAGCTCCTGCTCGCCCATCGCCTCACGCAATCGCTTCAGCCGACGGGCGTGTCCCGGCGTGCCGGGCTCGGTATCTGGAGTGCCGCCGGTCGGCGCCGCGCGCCCCGACTTGGCGGCTCCGGTGCGTTTGCCCGCGAGGGATTGTGGGGAGAGTGTGGACATGTCGAATCGGATGATACTCTGAAGCCGCCCGCTGTGCGAACCACGCCGCGGCGCTCGGGCGCTGGTCGGTACTGGGTCCGAAACGGCGGCGAACATGCGGGATCGAGTCGGGTGCAACCTGATAGCAGGCTCATTGCTGGCCACCGGCCTGGCGCTGGTGGGCGCGCCCATGCTCTGGGCGCTCACATCCGCGCTCAAAGAGAGCGGTCTGTTGGCCCCGCTCCCGATCGAGTCAGGCACCGCAATCGGGGCGGCGACTCAAGCCCCGGCGGCAAATCAGCTTCGCTTCTTTTCGCTCGCGATCACCCTCGCCACTTTCGGATGGGCGAGCGCGATCGCCCTCATCGCGACAGCGCTCGGCTGGCCGGCGGCTTGGTTGCTCCGGGCACGCGGGTGGCGATTCCTTCCATTGCTCGGCGCCCCCCTGCTCCTTCCCAACTATCTTGCGTTCGGCGCGTTCAACCTGATGCGTGCGCCGGGTACGTGGTTCGGTGATCTGCTCGAACGCTCCTCGCGGGGAGAGTTGGCGTGGTTGCCTTCCGCCGCGGGGCGTGCTCTGGCCATTGGTGGCCTTGGAATCTGGGCGGCGCCCATCGCGGCAGTCGTTCTGGCTGTGTGGCTGCGCCGCGTCGATTCGCAGACGTGGGAACAGGTGGCTCTCGATGCCCACCCCGGACGTTGGCGCGGCGGGCTTTCCATTCTGCGGCACAAAGTCAGCCTTTCGATGCCCGGTCTCGCGGCGGCGGTTCTGCTGATCACCGTCCTCATGCTCGGCTCGGCTATCCCGCTGCACGTCGCCCGCGTCGAGACGCTCACGATCCGCGTCTGGCTGGCGATGGATCTTCTGCCTCAGGACCGGCAATGGCGTGCGTGGGTCATCGCGTGGCCGATGCTTCTTGCCGCCATCGCTGCCTCGTGGTGGATCGCTCGGGAACTCGGCGCTGCGGAAACCAGCCCGAGCGCAGAACCGGCGCGGCTGTCACCTCGTGTTGTGGGTCGGGGGGCTGCCGCGGGCGCGATTGGCCTGGTCGCATTGGGCGCTCTGGTGCCCTTTGTGCTCTTCGTCTCGCATATCGCGTCGGCGGGCGGATTTGTCACATTCATGCGGCTCTACCGCAGTCAATTCATGAACAGCGGGCTCGTCGCGGCAGGGGTGGCGCTCGGGGCAGTTGCGCTCATGCTCCTTTCATGGGTTGGCACACTTGCGGGCGGCGGCGCACGGCGAATGGTCCGCTCTAGCGCCTTCCTGTTCGCTCTCGGGGCTCTGATACCGGGAGTCATGCTCGCCGTCTGGTCCGGGTCCCTTGTTCGGGCCTCCTGCCCCCGCCTGGAAGACAGCCCGTGGCTCCTCGTCCTGATGCACTTGGCGCGCTTCGGGATCGTCCCGATCGCTCTGGGCTGCTGGCTCGCCGCGTCCGAACCCCGCGAGCAGCGGGATCAACGCCGGCTCGACGGCGCTACCGGCGTTTGGGGCCTGATGCGGGCTGCTGTTGCCGGGCACGCGCGAGCTCTTTTCGCCGGCGGAATCATCGCGGGCGTCCTGAGCCTGCACGAGATCGAATCGTCCATCATCCTCCAGCCGCCGGGAATCGATACGGTTTCCCGTGCCATTCTGAACCAACTGCACTTCGCCCGCACTCAAGAACTGTCCGCGGCGGGGATTCTGCTGCTTTCCGTGGGCCTTGCGGGCGGGGTGCTCGCACTTTGGCTGCTTCGACCCGAGGAACCAAGAGACCGGCGGAGAGCCGATTGATGCGTCCCGAGCGATAGCGAGCCCGCCGGGAGCCGAATTGAGCAACCCGGACCGCTTTCTTCCGAACACAATCGGGGAGGTTCTTCATAGGATGTGCACCCAATGCACCAAGCCCGATGGGCAATGCCGCGAATGCTCCTTGCCGCCGGCATTGCCGTCTTGATTGCGGGCTGTGGCGATTCGGGCGGGTCGGATTCGCGTCCGCTGTCGGTCGTTCGCGCCATTGGCGAGGTCGGCATCAGCCCCGGACAGTTTGCGTTCCCACGCTGTCTCGATTCGGACCATCGCTCTATCTGGGTCATCGACAAGGCGGCGCGGGTGCAACGGCTTGAGGCGGGCACGGGAAGACCGATCAGCGGCTGGCGCATGCCGGAGTTTGCCGCGGGAAAGCCGACCGGACTCTGCGTTTTCGATCCAACGGGGAAGGATGAGGACGAATTGCTCTTCGTTCCCGACACGCACTACCACCGGGTGATGGTGTACCGGGCGCCCGAGGACGGAGCGACGACGAATGAGCCGATCGCCAGTTTCGGGCAGTACGGGACTGGTCCGGGGCAATTCATCTATCTGACCGATGTTGCCGTGCTGCCAACCCCGGACGGAAAGCACGCCGCCCGGCTCTATGTGAGCGAGTATGGCGGCAACGACCGGATCTCGATTTTCGAGCCTGACGATGCCGGTTCTTATCGATTCGTCCGCTCGTTCGGGCATTTCGGTGACAGCGCCGATCCGAAGAACATCGAATTCAGCCGGCCGCAGTCGATGGAAATCGATGTCGGGCGGAACCGCCTTGTCGTGACCGACGCGTGTAATCACCGCGTCGGCGTCTTTGACTTGGAAGGCAACCTCGTCCGCTGGATCCCCGGAGCCGACCAACTCACGGTCGATCAGACTCAACTACACGACCATTCCGCGCTCTTCCGCTATCCGTACGGCTTGGTCTTGCTCGCCGACGGAACCGCGCTCATTTCCGAACAGGGTGCCGCATGTATTTCCCGGATCGATCTTGATCACGGCGTTGTACTTGAACGACAGGGTCGCCCGGGAAGGGGCGAAGGCGAACTTATCACGCCGTGGGGTGTCACAGTGGAGGGTGGCAGCGCCTACGCGCTGGACTCCGGCAATAACCGCGTTCTTTCCTTTGCCGCCCCCGCGCCGCGCCTGAACCAGTCGCGGACCGCGGGGCTCGCCGTTGCCCCTGCGAATTCCGGCCCCCGCAACGAGAGCGAGGGCGCTCGGTGACGCCAACGCTCGCGGCACTTGTGGCGGGTCCGGTGCAGTTCGATGCACCCACGTGGCTGCTCGTCGGCGCTGGCCTGGGGCTCGTTTCGATCTGGATGGCCCGACGCTCCATCGCCGGTCTCGGGCCGGTCGCGCGCTGGGTCTCGCTCTTCGCCCGGCTTTCCCTGCTGATGCTGATCTTCGGAACGCTTGCCGAACCTCAGCTTCGACGCGTCGGCAAGGACGTCGCGGTCATCGCCGTGCTCGACTCCAGCCAATCCGTCCCCGCCGATCTGCAGGCTCGGGTCGACCGCTTTCTCGAAAAGGCGCGCGAAGGCGACCGGCACGAGGACGACTTGCTCGGCTCCATCACGATGGCCCGAAGCGCGATCGTGCAGCAACTCCCGAGCAAGCTGAACAAACAGATCGAACGCCAGAACGTTGGCCCGGCCGATGGCAGCAATCTCGCCGCCGGCGTTCGCATGGCCCTCGCTCTTCCGGTCGAAGGAGCCGCCCGCCGCATCGTGCTCGCGACCGACGGCAACGAGACGGAAGATTCGCTGGTGCAGGCCGCGGAGGCCGCGAAGGCCGCCGGCGTCCCCATCGATGTCCTCCCGCTCCGCTTCAAGTACGACAGCGAAGTGCTGGTCGATCGGCTCGTCGCGCCCGCGACCGCCCGCCAGGGCGAAACGATGAGCCTTCGCGCCGTCCTTCAATCAACCAAGTCCGTCAGCGGCAAACTCGTCATCACGCTGAACGGTCAGCCGATCGACCTCTCCGGCGGCGGCGGCCAGCTCGGAATGGACATCGACCTCAAGCCCGGATCCAACGTCTTCACGGTGCCGGTCATCGCCCCCCGCCACGGCGCCCAGGAATTCCGGGCGATCTTCGAGCCCAAAATGGTCGGCGGCAGGCCCACCGGAGACACCGTTCTCGAAAACAACGTCGCTTCCGCCGTCACGTTCGTCAGCGGCGAGGGACGCGTGCTCGTCGTCTCAGCCGGCGATAAAGAATCCGGCGAGCTCGTGAGCGCCCTTCGAAAATCCGGCATTCAGGTCGAGGAGATCCCCCCCGAGGCCGCGCCGCGCACGCTCACCGAGTGGAGCGCCTACGACGCCGTCGTCCTCGTCAATCAGCCCGCCTTCAACTTCAGCCAGGCCCAGCAGGAAGAAATGAAGCGCTACGTCCAGGACGCCGGAGGCGGGCTCGTCATGACCGGCGGCCCCGACGCCCTCGGCGCCGGAGGCTGGATCGGGTCTCCCGTTGAGGATGCACTGCCCGTCCGCCTCGATCCGCCGCAGAAACGCCAGCTCCCCAAAGGCGCGCTGGTTCTCATCACGCACTCGGTCGAGATGCCCAACGGCGTCTTCTACGGCAAGCAGACCGCGATGGCCGCGATCAATGCTCTCTCCCGCCTCGATCTCGCCGGCGTCATCGAATACAACCCGATGTACAGCACCGATTGGGTTCATCCGCTCCAAGAAGTTGGCGATGGCGCCTCGATCAAGCGGGCCATCAACAACCTCGTCTTCGGCGACATGCCCGACTTCACTCCGGTGGTACGCCTCGCCTATCAGGGCCTGGTCAAGGCCAACGCGGGGCAGAAGCATGTCATCATCATCTCCGACGGCGACCCGCAGCCGCCCCCCACTTCTCTCCTTCAGGATTACGTCAACGCCAAGATCACCATCTCCACCGTCGGCGTCTTCCCGCACTCGGGCATGGACACCAAGAAAATGTCCGACATGGCCACCTTTACTGGGGGCCGCCACTACGACGTGAACACACAGGCCGCGCTCGCCACTCTGCCGCAGATCTTCACGAAGGAAGCCCAGACGGTGAAGCGCCCGCTCATCTGGGAGGGCGATCCATTCTCTCCCGCCATCGCCGGCGGCGTGCTCGACACGCTCCGAGGCGTCAAGGCCGTCCCCGCCATCGGCGGCTATGTCGTCGCGGCCGATCGCGAGGGCCTCTCGCAGGTCACGCTCCGAGGAAAGGAAAACGACGCGATCGGCGCCCAGTGGCAATTCGGCCTCGGGCGCAGCATCGTCTTCACCAGCGATGTCTCCTCGCGCTGGGGCAAGAGCTGGATCGCCTGGCCGGGCTTCAAGAGTTTCTGGGAGCAGCAAATCCGCTGGGCCATGCGCCCGAGCGGTTCGCCCAACGTCCGTGTTACGACGGAAGTGCAGGGCTCGAACGCCCGCATCTTCATTGATGCTCTCGATTCCAAGGGCGAACGCCTGAACTTCGCCGCCTTCCGCGGGCGGGTGGCGATGCCCGACGGCACAAGCCAGACGGTGGATATCCGCCAGGTCGGGCCGGGACGCTACGAGGGGGTCATCAAGAACCCGCCGCCCGGCACTTCCATAGTCGGCCTCGTCTATTCCGCTCCCGGGGACAACGGCCCGATCGAGGGCTCGGTGCAGGCCGCGGTCAACCGTCCCTTTGCCGACGAGTTCCGCGTGCTCGAAGACAACTTCGCGCTCCTTGAACAAGTCCGTTCCATCAGCGGCGGCAGGCTCCTTGTCGACGACCCGTTGAAAAACGACCTCTGGTCGCGCGATGGTCTCAAGATGCCGGTCGCGCTCCGTCCGATCTGGAGTTGGTTCGCGCTCGCCGCAGCAGGGATGTTCCTGCTCGATGTCGGCGTCCGTCGGGTCCGCGTGGACCTGCTCGCGCTGGCGCGGACCGGCCTCAGCTTCTTCTCCCGCGCCAAGGAAAAGCAAAGCCAGCAGATCGACCGTCTTCAGGCCGCACGCGAACTGGCACGACAGGGCATGGCCGCCCGGGCGGGAGATCGACCTCCGGATGCGGATGCAATGGCCGCCGCCACTGTCAAGTTCGAGGCCGAGGCCGGCGCAAAGCCCGCCGCGCCGATCATCGATGCGCCGACGATTCCAAGAGGGCCCGCCAAACCAGCAGATATCGAGAAACAGGAATCACCGAAGCAGGACGCGTCGGAAGGAATGTCCGCGCTGCTCAAAGCCAAGAAACGCGCCCGCGATGAAATGAACGAGTGACTTGGAAGGAAGAAATAGGTCCAATAGGACCTAGAGGACCCATAGGACCTATTCACACTCCGCACCGGAATTCTCCAATGACCCCAACCGAACTCTCCCCAGAACAGATCAAAGCCGAATGCCAAGCCTTCCGCGACACCTTCGCGAAGCTCAAGGGCGAGATCGGCAAGGTCATCGTCGGTCACGGCGACGTTGTCGAGGCCGTGCTCGTCTCCCTCTTCGCCGGCGGCAATGTCCTGCTCGAAGGTGTCCCCGGCCTGGGCAAGACGCTCCTCGTTCGAACGCTGGCGAAGACGCTGAGCCTGCCGTTCAGCCGCATCCAATTCACGCCCGACCTGATGCCGGCCGACGTGATCGGCACCAACATCGTCATGGAAGACCCGGCAACCGGCCGACGCAAATTCGAGTTCCAACGCGGGCCGATCTTCGCCCAAGTCGTCCTCGCCGACGAAATCAACCGCGCCACGCCCAAGACTCAGTCGGCCTTGCTTGAAGCCATGCAGGAGCGGAGCGTGACCGTCGCCGGCATCAGCCACAAACTGGCCGCGCCCTTCCTCGTCCTCGCGACACAGAACCCGATCGAGCAGGAGGGAACGTACCCCCTCCCCGAAGCCCAGCTCGACCGATTCATCTTTAAGATCGTCGTCGGCTACAGCAAGCTCGACGACCTCATCACCATCCTCGATCGCACCACCGGCCAGGACAACCCCGACGCCCTGAACGTCCTTGATGGCCCCGGAATCCTGAAAGGCCAGGACCTCGTCCGAGGCGTCATCGTCGCCCCGCATGTCAAGGACTATGTCGCCCGCCTCGTCCTCGCGACGCACCCGGGCACGCAGACTGCCGCGGGAGGAGCGGACGGGCCGACCAATAAGTACATCCGCTGCGGGGCGTCCCCGCGTGCGGCACAGGCGCTCCTCCTCGGCGCCAAAGTGAAGGCACTCATCGACGGCCGCTTCCATGCGAGCTACGCGGATGTGAAGTCGCTTGCCGCGCTGTCGTTGCGGCATCGGCTGCTGCTGAACTTTGAAGCCGAGGCGGACAAGATCGATCCGGATTCAATCGTGCGGCAGATCCTGGAATTGACGCCGACGGGGCCGGAGAAGAAGTAGCCCAAACGCGAAGACGCCCGAGCACTGCACGGAGTTCACAATGTTTCGTTCGCACCCCACCGAACTTCCCATTCCAGCCGTCGTGAAAGCGGATCAAACTGCGGTCGAAATTCTTCGCGTTTGGACTGGTTCACGAGTGACTGTGACCCTTACTCCAAACGCATTCGAGAACTCGGCGGCCTGGGGCTTGTTGATGATGGATATCGCCCGCCATGCTGCCCGCGCGATCAGCGAGCGCCAGAGACTATCCGCAGATCAAGCCCTCGCGAGCATCCTTCAAGGATTTGATGCCGAACGCGAATCACCGACAGACTCGCTAACTGGGTCAATCGAGAAACAGCAATGAGCACCTTGTCACTCGCCGCGCACACCATGGCTTTCTCCGCCTGACTCCGCACCCTCCGCGTTCTGTCGAATTCAAATGCTCCGAACCGCCTCCATCTCCCGCCCGCAAAAGCTCGAGGGCCTCCTCAGCACCTCGCTCATTTCCCGCCTCGACCCTCTCGACCTCGCCTCCCGGCGGGTCTTCTTCGGCAAGCTCAAGGGCGAACGCCGCTCCAAGAAGCGCGGCCACTCCGTCGAGTTCGCCGACCATCGCCCCTACGTCTCCGGCGACGACATCCGCCATATCGACTGGAACATCTTCGGCCGCCTCGACAAGCTCTTTCTCAAGCTCTTCCTCGAAGAAGAAGACCTCTCCCTCCACGTCGTCCTCGACGCCTCAGCCTCCTCCGACTGCGGCGAGCCCAACAAGTTCCTCTTCATGCAGAAGGTCGCCATGGCCCTGGGCTACGTGGGCCTTGTCAACCTCAACCGCGTCGCCGCCAGCATCATGAGCGGCGGCCTCGACACTCCCGGCGCCGATCCGAAAGCCGTCGCGACGCAAGATCCCGGCACCGTCCGCTCCCTTCGCGATCTGCGCGGCCGCCGACGCGTGCACGACATGGCCCGCTTTCTCTGCTCGGTCACTCCCGGCGGAAAGCTGAACTTCCGCAAGGCGGCGGAGCGCATCGCCCTCACCCGCCGCGGCAAGGGCGTCATGCTCATCCTCTCCGATTTCTTCTTCAAGGACGGCTACGAGGACGGCTTGCGCATTCTCGTCGGGCACGGCTATGACATCATTCTGCTTCAAGTGCTCAGCCCGCAGGAACTCGAACCCACCATCACCGGCGATCTTCGCTTGAAGGATGTCGAGGACGCCGATACCGCGGAGGTGACGGTGAGCGCGCCGCTCCTCAAGCGGTACAAGACCAATCTCGCCGCGTACTGCCAGAAACTCCGCGAATTCGCGCTCCGGCGCGACATGGCCCTTCTCACTGTGAAGAGTGACGCCCCGATCGACGTGCTCGTCGCCGATCAATTGCGCCGACTGGGGGTGCTCAAGTGAGCCTGTTCAACATCAGTTTCCTCTCCTGGCAGTTCGCCGCGATCGTCGGCGCGATCGCCATCCCCGCACTGGTCATCCTCTACCTGCTCAAACTCCGCCGGCGCGATGTTGAGATTTCCACGACCCTCCTCTGGAAGAAGGCGATCCAGGACCTTCAGGCCAACGCCCCGCTCCAGAGACTCCGCCGCAACATCATGCTCCTGCTCCAACTCCTCGTGCTCGCGGCACTCCTCTTCGCTCTCGCCGAGCCCGTCATGAAGAGCGGCACATTCTCCGGCCAGCGCCACGTCATCCTAATCGACCGCTCCGCCAGCATGGCCAGCCTCGACGCCTCTCCCAACACGTCGACGCAGACCACCCGCCTCGAGCAGGCCAAGAAAGAAGCCCTGGCGATGGTGGACGCTCTCCGCGAGCCCGGCCTGTTTGCCAAGGCGACCAACGCCACCGGCGACGAGGCGATGGTGATCGCCTTCGACAACGCCTCCGATGTCCGCCAGAGTTTTTCCAGCGACAAGCAGAAACTGCGTGCGGCGATCGAGTCGATTACGCAGTCGGACGCGACCACCAGCATGGCCGAAGCGATGCGGCTCGCCCGCGCCCACGCCCCCAAGCGCATCAACGTGGACCGCGACGGCAGCACGCAGGTCATCGAGGGTCTCTCAGGCGGCCCGCCCATTACCATCCATCTTTTCAGCGATGGACGCATCGCCGACGCCGAGCAGGCCAAACCCGAAGCCCAGGATTCCTTTGAGTTCCACAGAGTCGGCTCCGAAAAATCCGGCAACCTGGGCATCGTCAGCGTCCGCGCCCAACGCGCCTACGACGACCCCAGGAAACTCAACATCTTCGTCGGCCTCCAGAACTCCGACCCGGCCGAACGCTCGGTCGATGTTGAACTCTCTGTCGAGGGCTCCGTTGCCGCCATCAAGCAGGTCACGCTCCCCGGCGCGACACGCCCCGGCGCTTCCGCAGCAGCCGCCACGCCCGCAGCCGCCCCCACGACTCCACCAGAGCCCTCCTCGCCGGACGCAAAGCCCGACGCCGCACAGCCAGCTTTGAACCCCGGCGTCGGCGGCGTCGTCTTCACCATCGAGCGCGATGAAGCGCTCCTCGCCGAAATCCGTCTCCGACCTCCCACCGGGTCGGCCACCGATCTCGACGTGTTCCCAACCGACGACCGCGTCTACGTTGCTGCGCCGCCCGCCAAGCGCCTGCGCGTCGGCCTCGTTTCTTCCGGAAGTCTCTTTCTCTCCTCCGCCCTCGCGGGCCTTCCGCTCGCCGAACTACGCACCATTGCTCCCGCCGATTACAAGAAAATGGCCGAGAAAGGCGAAACCCCGCCCGTCGATGTACTCATACTCGACGGCGTGCTGCCGCCTCTTTCAAACATGTCTTCCGCGGCTGGCCTCCCTCCCGGCCGTTTCCTGATCCTGGGAGGCGTCCCGAGTGCGACGCCTATCAAAGACGCTCCGGCCCCCGCTCCACTCACCGACAAGGGCAAGTCCGGCAACGCCACCATCGTCGATTGGCAGCGGACGCACCCGGCCCTGCGAAACGTCACTCTCGACTCGGTCTTCATCGCCGAATCGCACGATGTCGATGTCCTTCCCGGCTCAACCGCCGTGACCATCGCCCGCACCGAACGCGGCCCGGCGATCATCGAACTCTCCAGCGGGCCCACCCGCGCCATCATCATCCCCTTCGACATCGGCGCCACATCGTGGCCCCTCGATGTCAGCTTCGTCGTCTTTCTCGCCTCCGCCCTCGACTATCTGGGGGGAGAAGCGATGGCCGGATCGAACGATTCCACGCAAATGGGCACGACCGTTTCCGAAAGACTCCCCGCGGGAGCAAGCGACATCCGCCTGCTGCCGCCCCCGGGCGTGACCGATCTGTCCGAAACAGCGTTGACACCGCTGCCGGACGGGACGGTCGTCTTCGGCCCTGTCCGGCGCGCGGGGGTCTACCGCCTGACGTGGAAAGGAGGCGCCGCCCCCGGAGACTTGCAGGAGAACGGCCGCAGCATCCGGCGCATCCCCGCCAACCTGCTCGACCCGCAGGAATCGGTGATCGCCGCGACGCAGGAGGTCGTCCTCGCCAGCCGCAAGGTCAACGCAAACGAAGGCTCCTTCAAGGGCGATCAGCGTCTCTGGCCCTGGATGCTCTTGGCCTGCGCCGCGATGCTCATGATCGAGTGGTATGTCTACAACCGCAAGGTTCACATCTGATGGAATCCGGGTGACTGCTCTTTCGGTAGCCCCCTCCCCGATGGGAGCGAGGGCTGGGGGCGGGCTCGTTTGGGCACTTGGCAACCGGCATTCGAATGAACTCGCTCCGTGCCATTCTCCTGATTCTCGCCGCGCTTCTCGCGCCCGCACTTGCATTCGCCCAGACTGCGAGCGATTTCTCCGCGTTCGATAATCCGATCCCCGCCACCCCCACCTCCGACACAAAGCGCCCCGCCACCATCGAGGGCTTCCGCTTCGGTTTCGGCGGCTTCATGCCCGCCGACTCCTGGTGCCCGATCCGCATCTACATCAGCGGCAATCCCACGATCAATTCCGGCGCGTTCGGCGGCACGCTGACCATCGCATATGCACAGGACGCATCGCAATCGGCGCGGATAGACATCCCCGTGGCGACCACGCCGGGTCGCGTGACGCCTTTCGAGGCTTTGGTCGCCTTCCCACGCGCCCTGCCCACCGTCCGCCTGACTCTCCGGGACGAATCTGGCCGAATCGTCCACGAACGCTTCATGGAACGACTCGGCCTCGCGGGCCAACCGATCCCCGCCACGCTGCTCGACGGCGTTCCCGTCATCCTCGCCCTCGCCGACCGGACCGGAACGGAACCGGCCGTCGCACGGGCCTTCGCCGCGCCCGACCCCGCGACCACGCCGACCAACAGGCTCCCGGGGCCCACCTTCGGGATCTTCGACCCCGACGCGGAGCGCCCGGACATGTTCAACCTCATCCGGCGTGTGGTCGTCCGCGACGAGGACCTTCCGGAGTCCTGGATCGGCTATGAAGGAATGACGGCCATCGTCGCGACTTCCGACGCGCTCGCAGCGCTCTCTCCCGCCAAGGCCGTAGCGCTCGCCACGTGGCTCAAATCCGGCGGCCGGCTGGTCGTCCTGGCACAGTCCGGAGCGCAGAACTGGATGCGCCTGCTCGGGTCCGCGTCCGGCGCCCTGGAGATTGATTCGCCACGCGATCTTCCCGGGTGCTCCGAATTCCGCGATGTTGTCGCCCGCGCGGTGAAACAAGCCAGGGAGAAAAAACCACCGAAGGCAGCGGACGGGGCGTCAAAGAAGAATGCGCCCGCGGCTCCGGCGTTTCTTCCAGACCCCCTGCTCGCCGAATACGTTCGGGGCAGGATCATCCGCATATCCGATCCGACCCGAACCCCAGGCTGGACCGTTCGGTGGTCCGCTGAGGATTCATCCCGCACCGACGGCATTCCCGCCACGGGAATGCTGGCGGAAGGGCCCGTCGGGTTCGGATGGGCGGTCGTGCTCGGCCTCGATCCCGCGGCAATGGGAGCAAACAGGCCCGCCATTTCGCTCGCCTGGCGCGATGCTCTCCGCGGAGTCATGCGCGAGGCCGATACACGCCCCTTCTATCCGCCCACCGAATGGTGGACGTCCCGTGGCAGCGGCCCCGACGCCGCGGCACGCGTTGCCTTCCGCACACTCTTCAACAAACTCAGCGATGTGCCCCCGATCGGCGACGCCGCCTTTGTTGTCATCGTCATCTGCATGATCGCCCTCGCGCTGGCCTTGGGCCCCCTCGACGGCGTCATCCTCACCATCAAGCGCATGCGCCAATGGTCCTGGGCCACCGCACTTGGTTGGATCGGGCTGGCCGCCGTTGCCGCCGCCGCAATTCCCCCGCTGGTCCGAAGCGGCAATTCGACCAGCCGCGTTCTTCGCGTCGTCGATGCTCTCCAGTCGCCCGAAAGCCCCGGTGAGACCTGGCAAACGACGCTCGCGGCGCTCTTTTCCAATTCGAGCGATTCGGTCTCATTCATCGATCCCGGAACCGACTCCGTCCCCGCCCGCCTGTGGTTCCGTGGGATTTCCCCCGTAGGTCTCGACGAGCGAAACCCGAGCGATCCGCTCAGATATTTCTGCACCACTCAGTCGGAAACACGCGGTCCCGAACCCGAACCGTCCGGAAGTGCGCCCGGAGGACGGACCAATCACCCCGATTCCTCCGTCCCCCTCGACATGGGCCAGTGGACATTCCGCACACTCATGATGCAGGGCTGGGCTTCCGCCGTGCCCTCCGCTCGGCTGGTGCGCGACGGCGATGCCTGGAACGTCACGATTCGCGGCACCAACACCGCGAGAGTGACCGGCGCGTTGCGGGTGGGCACGGAATGGCTCGTCCTGAAAGACCGTGCCGCAACCGGCGGCCAGTCGACGTTCCGGGCCTCCATTCAAAATGCCGCCGACACCGGAGCCGAATGGAACTCAATCCGAAAGTCCGTCACCTCGCACAGCCCGGAACACGACTTCTCCGACCAGCCATTTTCTGTTGCGATGCCGCTCGAATTGCCAGGTCCCCGCGAACGTTCGTTGGCGATAGACGCGCGCGTCGACTCCGGCCGCTGGGCCTGCGTGTATCTGCTCTGCGAAGAAGAATCCCCCAGCGTGCTCGCGCGTACCAGCGCCGGGCGCGGCAAGCCGTTCGATGCGAAAGAAACCGTCCTGTATCGCATCCTCGTCCCGCTGCCCGACGCCGCCGTCAACCATCCCCCGGTCCGCACCCCGGAAGCATCCAAGGAACCGGCGCCATGATCGCTACCAAGTCACTCACCAAGCGCTTCGGCTCCCTCGTCGCGCTCGACAACCTCACACTCGAAATCGGCCCGGGCGAGATCTTCGGCTTCATCGGACCAAACGGCGCCGGCAAGTCCACCACCATGAAAGTTCTCGCCTGCCTGCTCCGGCAGGATTCCGGCGAGGCCTTCGTCTGCGGCAAGAACGTCCGCAGCGACGCCGATGCCATCCGGCGCATGGTCGGATACATGCCCGACTTTCTGGGCGTTTACGACGACTTGACGGTCGATGAGTACCTTCAGTTCTTCGCGGCCGCGTTCAGCGTGCCCCGCGCCCGGCGCCGCTCTGTCATCGATCAGGTGCTCGAACTCACCGACTTGACAGAAAAGAAGCACGCCATGGTCGATTCACTCTCCCGCGGCATGCAGCAGCGACTGGGCGTTGCCCGCGTGCTCATCCACGAGCCGCAGGTTCTTCTCCTCGACGAGCCCGCCAGCGGCCTCGACCCCCGCGCCCGCATTGAGATGCGCTCGCTGCTCATCGAACTCCGCACAATGGGCAAGAGCCTTTTGGTCAGCTCGCACATCCTGAGCGAACTCGCCGAGATGTGCACCTCGATCGGCATCATCGAGCGCGGCAAGTTGCTCTACGCCGGTTCCATCGCCGACGCCTACGCCAAGGTCCGCTCCGCCGCCCTCGATCTTCCCAGCGGCGAAGCCGGCGCGCCCACCCTCGGCGAGCGCCTCGTCGTCACGCTCCACAAGTCTTCGGCGCCCGCCGAATCAGTCGCGTCCTCTCTCCGAGCCCACGGCCGGATCGCTGCGGTGCGGTTGGAAGATGACTCAACGCTCATCGTTGATCTCTCCAAGGCCGAGGAAGACGGTCACCATTTTCTGATCGACGCAATTACGGGCGCGGGCGGCCGCATCCACAGCTTCGCGCCCGCCGAGGTCAAACTCGAAGACGCCTTCCTCAAGCTCACCACCGGAGCGCTCCACTAGCCGCGCCATGCTCGCCGCGATTGCCCACATCTTCTCCCGCGGCCTCTTCGGCCCGGTCTTCCAGCGCGAGGTCCGCGTCACTGGCCGACGCGTCTCGACCTACTGGATCCGCCCGCTCTACGTCCTGGGCCTCGCGGTCATCGCCTCGATCGTGTACTTGGCGGTCACGGCCGATACCCGATTCTCCAACAGCGGCAATGCCGAAGCGCTTCAGAACCTTCAGATCTTCGCCCCCACACTCGGAGCGGTGTTCGTGTGGTTCCAATTCGTGCTCAGTTCGTTCATCTCGGCGACCCTTACCGCCGGGGCGATCTGCGACGAGCGGCGCAAGGGCTCCCTCGCGTCATTGATCGCCACTCCGCTGACGGCGATCGAGATCATTCTCGGCAAACTCTCCGGGCGCCTCACCCAACTCGCCATTCTGCTGCTGACCGGTCTCCCGCTGCTGCTCGCGGTCCGCATCTTCGGCGGCATCTCCGCTCATTTCATCATCGCCGCCTTCACGATCACCCTAAGCGTCTCGCTGCTCCACGCCGCCATCGCGATCGCCGCGTCCTCACGTGCCCGTTCCGCGACAACCGCCGCCAGTTCAGGCCTATTGGTCGGAATCGTCTGGTGCCTGGCTCCCATGATCGTGTCGGGCCTTCTGGCCGCGTCGAGAGTCCCGTGGGCCGAGGTGCCGCTGATCATCAGTCCTTACTTTGCACTGGGGCTTGAGACCGCCCGTTCACTGGGCGAGACCGGCCCGCCGAGCTTGATGTTTCAAACATGGGCCTATGGCGCCCTGTACCCCCTCTCGGGTGCGGCACTCTTTACCGCGCTCGCCGTCTGGCGATTCCGCGATCTCGCCCGACGGGCGGGCGAGGGCTCCCTCCCCGCCACGACGCGAGAGCCAAAGCCCGCACGAAAATCGGCTGCGTCGGCGGCCCATGCCAACCCGAAAATGAGCGGGCCGGACCCGATCGTCGTGCGAGGCAACCCGGTTCTTTGGCGTGAACTCCGCCAACCTCTCTACGCCCAGCGCTGGTATCCGTGGGCCGGCGTGATCGGCACGTTCGCGATTCTGGGATTTGTTCGTTGGCAGGTCGGAAGCTTCGATCCTCAGATTCTGATTATCTTCGCCTTCATTCTCTCGGCTCTCTTCTTCTTCCAGGCCTCCATCATCTCCGCCGGCGCGATCGCGGGAGAACGCGAAACCCGATCGCTGGAAGTGCTCCTCGCCACTCCGCTCACGGCCGCCGCGGTCGTTCTCGCCAAATGGGTCGGGTCGATGCGCCGGCTGCTGCCGATCCCGAGCCTGTTCGCGCTGGTCGTGTTGGTCGCCGGCGTGCTCCCCGGCGTCTTCAGCCCCGTGCTCTATGCGCACCTTGTGCTGCTGCTCGTGCCGCCCGCTGCACTCCTCGCCGCCACCGGGCTCTGGCTCAGCGTCGTCACACGCCGCACCGTGGTCGCATCCACCATCAATCTCATCGGGGCGGTCGGAGCATGGGCCGCGGCACCGGCGCTCGTCGGGGCGTTCGGCGCGATCTTCCGGCTGAATCCGGACTCCGGCGTCTTCGGAATTCTGGTCGACGTCGGCTTCATCCTCAACCCGGCCGCCATGACGTTCAACGCAATTCAGGGTGCGTCCGTCATGAAAAATGCCGCGTTCGGCACCGGATACCGCTCCATCATGAACTTCGACCTTTTGACCTTCACGCTGGCCTCCGCAGCCAGCGCTCTCGTTTATCTGATCCTGACCTGGATCACCCTCCGCTTGGCCGCCCGCTCCCTCGCCCGGCGCACCAACCGCATCCGTTGACTGAGGCACCCCACCCCCTCCGGCCGATAAAGAAACAACGGCGCGATAATTGCGCCTCGAACCATCATGCCAAGGCTTGTGGCACATGCCGTACTCGCTTCACTCGTGGCCTTCGCGGCTCCGGCCCGCCAATCCGCGCCGACAACCACTTCCGACGCCTCACGGCCCGCCGCCGCAGGCCGGATCGTCCGCCTCTTCAACTTCGAGGAACAAACCACCAACCCTACACCGATCCCCCGCTTCTGGACCCGAAACCAGGATCAGGACGCCCGGCCCCGCCCCGGCTTTCCCCGCTATAACACCATCGAGCTCGACGACCTTCAGGACGAGCCACTCGCGACCCACGGCAGCGTCCGGCTCTCGACCAGAGGCGGGTCGACTTCCCTGCTCCTCGACGCGGGCGTCATCCCGGTCTTCAAAGACGCCGACTACCTCCTTGGGGCCCGAATCCGCACCGACAACCTGTCCGCCGCCCGAGCGCTGCTCGCCGCCCGATTCCTGGACGAGAAACTCAAACCGATTCCCGCCAGCGAGCGATATTCGAACCCCGTAGTTTCGTCGGGTCGCTGGACCCAGGTCGCCATTGAAATCCCCGGTGAATACCCGAACGCTGCTTTCATCCAGCTCGAACTTCTCCTGCTCCAGCCCGAGCAATTGGCTGCCCTAGGGGTCATCGCTCCGGACGGACACGCCGAATCACTCCTGAACGACAGCGAGCACAAGCGTCCTCCACGCCAGGATTCGGGAATCGAACTTCGCAGGCAGGACCTTTCCGGCGCCGCCTGGTTCGACGACGTCAGCATCGTCCAACTTCCCCGCCTCGAACTGTCCACCCAGGCACCCACAAACATCATCGCGGCGCCCGCCAAGCCCGAGATCAATCTCCTCGTCCGCGACCTGACCGGAGAGGCACTGTCGGGGAAGCTCATCCTGCTCGACGCCTCCGGCCGCACCGTCGATACCAGAACGATCTCCGTCGGCGAGGGACGCAGCCGCTCCAATTGGATTCCGGCCCTCCCGGGCTTCGGCTGGTACCGCGCGGTGCTCGACATGTCCAACTCCGCCGCCAGGGTCGGCGCAACGTACCTCGACTTTGCATGGCTGCCGCCCGGCCGCGCCAGCACGGCGGATCGGGCGTTCGGCTCGCTCAACGACGAGGCCCGCTTCTGGCTGATCACCCAGGACGCCCCCGCGCCGCTCTTCCCGCACCTCGCGCAGTCCTGCCGAGATCTTCGCTGCGGCGGGCTCACCGTCCCGATCTGGTCCAAGGACCTGGTGCTCGCCACGGTCCCCGGCCGTGCCGCTGCGCTCCGTCCCCTCATGGACTCTTTCCGCTCCGAGCGCCTCGATCTTTCCTTCTCGCTCCCGCTCGTGCCCGAGATCGCGACCGACCCAAAGGCCGTTGCCCCGCCCGATTCCTGGACGCTATTGACAAATCAGCCCGCGGTCGCAAAGCCGTTGCTCGAGGAATTCCTCGACGACTACGGCCAGTCCGTGCAGCGCTGGCAGGTAGGCTCGTTCTCCTCCCGCCCGGTCACTTCGCGTGCAGCTTTCGACGCGGGCTTGGCCTCGATCGAATCAATGTTCGGCAAGCTCGTTCCCGGACCGATCATCGTGGTCCCCGCGACTCTTGAGGACACCCTTTCACCAGACCTGGGCGGACGGGCCTCGTCCTGCCTCGAACCCGCCCTGTACGTCCCGTCCGACTCGCTTCCCTCGGCAGCCGCGCTGGCCATCGACGCCTTCCGGAACAGTTCCGAAGAGGCGCATGCCGCGGGCCGTCGCCTGCTCGTTGCATTGGGCGCGGCCCCCGATAACGACATGGACGCCATCGACGGGGCCAACTCCCTCGCGAAGCGGGCCGTCCGCGCGTGGGCCGCATCAACGCGGCGCGAAAGCTCTCCTTCCTCCAAACCGAAGGACTCGATCCGCCTTGCCCTCGTCGATCCGTGGGTTTCCAAGGGCGAGCGTCACCCCCAGCTCATGCCCAGGCCCGAACTCGCCGCGTGGCGAGCGCTGGTCGATCGGCTGGCCGACCGCGAGTTCCTCTGTGAAATCCCGCTCGGCCCCGCGGGCGAGGGGTACCTCTTCGCGAACCGGAAAGGGACCGACACACAGCGCGGCGGCCTGCTGGTGCTCTGGAACGACTCCGCCAGCCCCGAACAGGTGCGACTCAAGAGCTACCTCGGGCACGGGCCGGTCTCTGCCTGCGACGTCTTCGGAAACGTCTCGCCGCTCGCCGACCCGGCGCGATCTCCGCTGCCTCTTTCTTCCAGCCCGATCTTCATCGAGGGCGTAGACGCCGAATTGCTCCACTTCATCTCCCGGATCTCGATCGATCCCCCGCTGCTCTCCATGACAAGCCCGGAGACACAGCACAACGTCACCATCACGAACACATGGAGCGTCCCCATCAACGGCCGCCTTGTGCTGACCGAGCCGGGCGGGCTGGGGCGCTCGGTACGGCGCGACCGCACCTGGCGAATCAACCCCCGCATCTTCCCGATCTCGCTCGCTCCGGGTGAGACCGCGTCCCTGCCCATGACTGTCGCGTTCGGCGCCGCCGAGGAAGTTGGCACCAAGCCCTTCGTCTTCAGCGTTGAGCTAGCCGCGGGACACACCTACGACCCCTTCATCGTCTCCACTTCCATGGAGTTGGGCCTCCGGGACCTGTCCTTTTCCATTACCGCAACCCCCCGCGGCGACGATGTCGTGCTTGAAGCCACCATCAACAATCAGTCGCGAGCGCCGCTCACGCTCGTGATGACCGCCTTCCCTCCGGAAATGCCGCGCCAGCTCATCGACATCGGAGAACTCCTCCCCGGCAACCAGGCGATCCACCGCTTCACGCTCAGAAATGTCTACCCGAAGCACCGCGGCCAGCGGATCCCCGTGGCCATCTCCGATCCCGAGGCCGGGATCCGCATCAATCGCTCAGTCGTCATCCCCTGACCACAGCCTTGCCCCCGGCGACGAGCGGATGGTCCGGGCGCGCCAACACCCAGATCGCGTAGCCGATCTCCCCCGGGTCGTAGGGACTGCAGCCCTCGTTCACGACCCCGATGATCCGCAGCCCTGATCGCCCCACGACACTTTCCCACTCGCGGCGCGAGTAGCTCAAGAGGGAATACGCCGAGGAGCGGGTTTCTGTCTTCCGCTCTTGCCGCACTTCAAGCACACTGACCACCTTTTCACCCCGGCGCCGAACGCTCCCTCCGGGCGCGGGCGTGAACGAAATGACCTGCTTGACCCGCACGCCGTCGCGCCGTCCGACCCAAACGTCTTCGCTCGGTGCTTCCAGACCGTACGCGCTTAGGCTGATTCCCACCGCGTACACGCCCCCCGGATGCAGGCACCGCCCGACCGCCCGCAGGTGTCGCACCATTTCCCCATCGCCCGCCACATGCCTGATCGAGTTGATCGGGCAGAACGCGAGCCCGACCGAGCCGAGGCGAACGCGCGAAGCAAAGGCGTCGAACCGCGCAACCCAAAGCGCGCCGGGCGGACGATCTTGCCTCGCGATCGAACGCACCGCCTGCCGGGCGTAGCGGATCATCCGGCGATCGGCGTCGAATCCGAGCACCCGCCAGCCAAACGACCGAAGAACCGCGAGATATCGCCCAGTCCCGCACGCCGGCTCGAGCGCGACCTTCGGCGATCCGTGCCCGAGCCGCTTCCAGATCTGCTGGAGGGTTCGCACTTCCCCCATGGTCCCCGGCGCATGCAGAACGTCGTAGACCAACGGGTCCGCGTAGAGCCCGACCGATTCTGACTTCAGGCGACCGGCACGCTCAACCGCGACATCATCGGATCGATCACGGGCGACCGCACTGGGGCGCTTGCGCGCTCGGGTGTCACGATTTCCCGCCATTCCCGCGGCCATTCGTAATCATTGCCGCCCGAATGCTGCACACTGCGCGCCAGGAAATACAGGTTGTGATGAAGCGGCCAGCACCCCATGACGTGGTCGCGCCGGAGGCACACCTCGCGCTTCGTGACCGCGCTGGGACGCGGCATGTGACAGCCCCGGATGGCTGAGGCACAGCTCTCGTACCCGAGGTCGAACACAGCCTTGCCCGCGCGGGCGCTGAAATTGTCCCACCGCCCGCTCGGCCACGCGAAGTGCTTCACGCCTCCCAGCCGCTTCACAATCTCGTCCCGCGAATACTGAAGTTCATCGATCGCCTGCTCGACCGACACCTCTCCCATGTTCGGGTGCGAAAACGTGTGGCTCCCGATCTCGTGACCGCGCCGGATCATGTCCTCCGCATCGGCCCAGGAGAGCATGTCCATCGGCGGGTAGTGGAGACGCGTCTCCGCAAACCGCTTCACAAGCTTCCGGTCCGTCTCGCCCACGATGGTGGGGCAAACGAAGAAGCAGCCGCTGATCCCCAACTCGTCCATGACTTTCGAGGCGTCCAGCGTCGTCTTGAGGCCATCGTCGAAGCTCACGCACGCGTAGGGCCGGTCGGCCTTGCCGGAATACACAAGTTCCACCGCCCGCGAATAAGCCACGAACTCGTGCGTCCTCTTCACTTCGCTCAGCGTTCGACGAAAGTTGTCCGTCTCATCGGCGAACACATGATGCAGGTACAGGAAGTGCACCCGCGGCGTGGACATCACCTTCGCCAACACCCCGGTCGCGCGAAGCCGCATCCAATCCGCTTCAATAAGGGCGGAGCGCATCGCGCCGCGCATCGTGCGCGGGTTCAATTCCCTGGAATGGGTCGCAAATCCGTCAGCGTCCACCGGCGGCCTCTCCGATGCCCGTCCTCAACATTCGTTCTGTCTATACAACAATATATACGAAAACCATTCGTCCATGGATCGCTGAAAACTGTAAAAGTCAAAAATGGCCCCACCTCCCCGGCAAGGCGGGAACAGCGACTTGCACGACCCACAGTATCTGGCCTGAGCCTGAGACGGAGATTCCCCCACTTTGGGGATATTCCAGAAAAGCAAGCCGGGGAACCGGAATTACGACAAAATGATCATAAAATCATTTTTCGTCCCTTGCTAGCACGAAGATCGAAGGCGATCGCCCCTCTGCCACGTACTCCACCTCGACGCGCAGCGACCCGGTGCTCCCCGAATAGACGATCCGCTTCAGCTCTTTTCCGTTCTCGATCGGCGTAAAAACTATCCTGCCCGGCTCCAATTCGCTCGCGACCAGCGCGATGGTTTCCTTGAGTCCGGGCAGCGGCGACAGGTCCGCGTCAAAGTGCGCCAATCGCATCTCGAGTCCGCCGCCCTTCTCGGCGATGGTCAAGAGTTCGTACAGCAGGGGCGAGCCGTCCGCCTTGATCCACCGGAACATCCCGGTCATTCGCCCCGCCTTCGCCGCCGTCCAGACTTCCTGAGTAAATCGCTTCTCGGTCGTCACGCTCCAACTTCCGGAGATGAACGCCGCATCCGCAATCGTCGCCTTGCGGATCGGCGCCTTTGACTTTTCGGGCTCCATCGACGGCCTGGCGAGGGCCTCGCCATTGCGAAATCCGGCGAGGCCGACAACCAGGACGGCGGCAGCAACAGAAAGCAGGGTGCGTGCAGAGTTCATGATCCGGCCTCCTCTTTCATGAGCGACTGGTAGAGCATCATCGCATTCCCATCCGGATCGAAAAACGTTGCCAGTTTCACCATCCCCGGGATTTCCCGCGTCTTGCCATCGAATCGAACATCCATGGACTCGAGCCGCTTCCTGGCCACCTCAATGTCTTTCACCCCCCACGTGGGGACCGGCCCTCCGACCTTGGGCTGCTCAACCTGCGAAAGACCGACATTGACCTTGGGTGTGCTGGTCGACAGTTCGCACCAGCCCATGTCGTCGAGCTGGTAAAGCAAATTCCAGCCCATCGTCTTCTGATACCAGCCGACCGCTCGCTTCAGATCCGACACCTGCACAGAGATCGTCAGTCCCCCGTCGTAGTTCATCGCGCTCATGTTCAGTCTCCTTGGCCCCCGAGCGGCGGCCAGCATACTCGCTATACTTTTTGTGTCAAGTGGCAGTGCGGTCTCAGAAATCGATCGGACGCCTCATCGCCCTTTGCTCGAGGCGGTGGGCGATTGGTACGCTCGCGGTGCTCGGGCGTGAGGAGGGGGCGAAATTCGTCACACTCTGCCGCCGTCTGGACGCAAGCCCGGGGGCTATGCGCCAATCGCTCGATCACCTGATCGAACTCGACCTCGTCAGGCGCAACCCCGGGCACGGGCACCCGCTCCGCCCGGAGTACATCCTGACGTCTCGCGGCGACCGGCTCGCGACGGCGAGCGTGCTGCTGGACGACGCGCTGGTGTTGCTCCAACTGCGAGACCTCGGATTTCGGCGCTGGACTCTTCCGGCGCTGGCCGCCATTTCGGATGACCAGCCAGCCCGCTTTGGCGACATCGCCCTGACGCTCCTGGGTATCACCGATCGTGCGCTGTCGCTTGCACTTAAGCCCATGGTCGCCGGCGAACTGGTCCGTTGCGCCCAAGCCCCGGACCGAGGCTATTCGATCGGAAACCTGGGCCTTGTGCTGCTTCCGGGGCTGGAACAAGTTCGACGTTCGGCAACCTCGTAGCCTTGGGAGTGCGCACTCCCACCTTGCCTTTGGCCGTCCTCCTGACTTTGCTCTCGCTTCTGCTTGGCGGCTGCCTGGCCATGAAGCTTCTGCCTCCTGGGCCCACGCCGACCGGAACTCCACCGGACGTCGAGGTTGTTCGATTCCCGACAACCGACGGGCTGATGCTCGAAGGACGCCTGTTCCCCGCGTTCTCACCGCGAACGCGTTCCCGCGAGAACCCGTCGCCCGGCACGCCCGATCCGCGACTCGCCCGCGCCATAATCCTGTTCTGCCACGGCGTCAACGACAACGACGAATCGCCGATGGCGATCGCGTTCTCCGCCGCGGGATGGCGGGTATTTCAGTTCGACTACCGCGGCTTCCACAACTCTGACAAGGCAACGCGGACGAACGACGGTCTGGCACAGGATTCGCTCGCCGCGCTCGATTACCTGCGGACGCGTCCGGACGTCGATCCGGACCTGATCGTGATGTACGGGCACAGCATGGGGGGTGTCTATGCGATGGCCGGCGGCGCGCTGGCGAGCGAGGCGGGCCGGCCCGCCTGCGCCGTGATCTCTGCCGGTGCGTTCGCCAACTGGCGTGAAGTATCCAACGAGGTCGCGCCCGTGCTTGGCCTGCTGGTCGGAGGCGTCACCGGCCCGGAGCCGACCGGATGGGCACGCCGTCTCGGAAAGACCCCGCTGCTCGTCGTGCACAGCGAGGACGACGAGGCAATCTCGCCGCGCTTCGCCCGCCAGATCTTTGAGAACGCGACCGCGGCCGGTGTACCGGCCTCGCTCTTCCTCTATCACTCCGGCAACCACTTCAAGTCGCTTTCCCGCGCCGGCGAGACCGGGATGCATCGCGTCATGACCGTCTTCGCGCTCGACGCGGTCACAGCCCGCGAGGAGAACAAGCCGAACCCATGGACGATTCCTCCGACGGGCCGCGAGCCCTACCCCGACGCCGGAAATCCCCTCTAGCCGTGAGCAATGAAGCACATGTGGATCATGATCTCCGGCCCATACCGCTCCGGCGCACGCACCGACGCGGAGCGGGCCGCCAACCTTCGCGCCATGAACGACGCGGCGCATGAAGTCTTCGCGCGCGGCCACACGCCGGTCATCGGCGTCAACATGGCCCTCCCGGTCATCGCATCCGCCAACGCCGACGGCGCCGACCACTACGACGAGATCATGATGCCGCTCAGTCTTGCTTTGGCCGACCGCTGCGATGCGGTGCTTCGCATTGGCGGACCCTCTGCCGGAGCGGACGACGAAGTCGCCCACTTCCGCTCCCAAGGCAAACCGGTGTATCTCTCGCTCGCAGATATTCCAAACGCCGCCGCATAAGCCGTGATGCCGGTAGACTCGCGGCATGACCTTCCAGAAAAGACTCTTCGGCGTCATGCTCGCCCTGCTCGGGCTCGCGGCTGTCGCGGGGGTGGCGATGATCTTCGTTCCGGCGCGTGACACGCTCTGGCGGATCGCCACGACGCTGGTCACCGCCGGAATCGCGATCGGCATCGCCATCCCGATCTCCTGGCGCCTCGATCGTGAGCAATCGCGAAAGGGAGCGCTCGCGGCATTGGCGGCGCTCATCCCCGCGTTTCTGCTCTTCTTTGTGGCCATCTGGATCGGTTTGGTCGCGGGCTACCGGCGCGAGTGGGAGTTTGCCGCGACCGCTTTCCATTACACCTTCTGTGCCGCGGTCGCGTTGGTCGGCTCCGCGATCGCCAGACGCACCGCCTGCCCGCTGCTCCGCAGCGTGCTGGGGCTCGGCATGATTCTGTCGTTCGGCTCGGGAGTGCTCGGGACCTGGGTCGAGCCGCTGGGCTTCGGGACGTACACAACCCAGGCTCAATTCTGGGGAACATCATGGCTCATTTTCTGGAATGCGTGCGTCGCCGGTGCATGCATCTACGGGTTCCCTCGGCATCGTGCGATTTGGCGCTGGCTGGGCGTCGCGGCATCGGTGCTCGCCATTGGCATGGGGCTCTGGGGCATCTGGAACGAACTTCACGATCCGCCCACCTGGTTCATCCAGGCAATGCTCGTCGCGGGAACGGTCGGCCTGTGCAACATCCTCAACACCCTGAACCTCTCGGGCATGCAGCGCTTCGTTGCCCTTGGCACAATGGGAATGGTGCTCATCTCCTTTGCCCTGGCCTCCCACATCAATCTCACGACCGCGGGATTCCGAACCGGCAACATTGAAGAAGATTTCGCCGGTCGGCTCCTGGCGGCGTCGAGCATCATCTCCGTCTGCGGCCTGCTCGCCGTCACAATCTTCCTCGCCGCCAATCGCAGGGCCCTCGCCACCCACACCGGCACCATCAAGGAAATTCGCACCGTCCGCCTCACATGCCCGCGCTGTGCCTCAAAGGTCGAGGCCGGCGTCGGCACTTCCCGTTGCCAGGGGTGCGGCCTCCTCTTCCTCATCCAGCTCGCCGAGCCCCGCTGCGTCAAATGTGAATACAACCTGCTCGATCTCAAGGGCGACCGCTGCCCCGAATGCGGCACGCCGGTTTCCCAAAGCACTCCTCCCTCAATGCCGTTGTCGGGCTGAAACATTGTGAACACAATCCCGAGAGACGTGCTGTGACCGGCGCGCGAACAACGAATCACCACCGAGCGCTAAAGCGGCTTCTCGTTACGCTCTCCGTGATCGGGCTGGCCGGCCTGATTTGGATGTGGAAGATCGCCTGGCGTTCACCCGCCTCCTTCTCGCCGAAATCGACCACTCGACTGGCGACGCCGATCATGAGCGCCAAGGAGTACGACCGCCTCATCTCCTCGCACCCTCGGCCCTTCATCTACGAGTTGTCATCATCTCCGGGAGCAATCCTGGTCTTCGGGGCCGAGCATTCGAAGAACCCGGCTCATCCCCAATTCAACACACTCCGCCGGAACTTTGCACGCTTTGCGCCGACGTGCATTCTGGTCGAAGGACGGCCGGGTTCGCCGATCGCGGGGTTGAGTGACCCGGTGGGCCTGCTCGGCGAGGGAGGTCTCGCGATCTCGCTCGCCCGCGCGGCGGGCATTCAGGCGTGGTCATGGGAGCCCACTCGCGACGAAGAGGTCCGCGCGATGCTCGGCGCGTTTCCGAAGGACCGTGTCGCACTCTTCTACGTGCTTCGGCCGTACGTCAGCGCGCTGCGGCACGGGAAGCCCAAAGACCCCGACACGGCGCTGGAGGAAATCCGCGCCAAGCGCACGAAATGGCCGGGGCTCGAAGGTTCCTTCTCGGCGGTCGCCGAAATCGACGAAATGTGGCGCCGCGATTTCGCCGGCCTGCCCGATTGGCGCGACACCAGCGACGAGTTTGGTTGGCCCGGCTACCTGTCCGAGATCGCATTGTACAACCGTGACCTGCGAACGGAATGCATGGCCCGCTGCGCCATCGAATTGTCGAGAGTGGGCCATCGTGTCCTGGTACTCTGCGGTTCAAGCCACGCGGTGCGTGCCGAACCAGCCCTGCGGGCGAGCGCCCGTTGACAATCCTTCGCCACGACGTCGGCGCATCGAAGAGGTCAAGCCCGCCGCTCCGAACAACACAACCACTCCCTGCCCGGGAATGATCGCAAAGTTGTGCGTTCCATCCAACCCGCCCGAGCCCGGCAGGATAAATGCGCTTCCGACACCGGTCGTCAGATTGTACTTGATGGCACGGTCGTTGTTGAAGCTCCCCACGAGCAGATCGCCGGATGGGAGAAAGATCATTCCGATCGGAATATTCAATCCCGCTCCCTGCGCCGCGATGCCCAGGTACGCGCCCGTCTGCGGATTGAACTTCAGAACGCGGTTCGTAACCGATTGCGCCACAAGCAGATTCCCCGCCTTGTCCTCCAGCACGCCGACACAGTTGCTGTCCGTCGGACCGTGGCTGAACGAGCGCAGAAAATTGCCCGACTGATCGAATGCGTAGACCGCGTTGGAGAGCGCACCGCCGACGTAGCACGTTCCATCCTTCCCAAACGTCAGCCCCACCGGACCGTTCAGCCCGTGCCCGCTCGCGAACACGTCCATGAATTCGCCCGTGCGGCCGTTGTACCGATTCACGCTTCCCGTCGTACCCGAGCAGACATACAGGTTCCCGTCCGGCCCGAACGAGATCGCGCGGCAGGCCGCCAATCCACCGCCGCCAGTGACAAACTCGCCCATGTACGCTCGGGTCATGCCGTTGTACCGGAGAACCTTGCCAGTATCCCCGAGGCCCACGTACAGGTTTCCATCGGCGCCCACCGCAATCCCGTTCGGATTCGCCAGCGGCCCGCCGGCGGCAAACGTCCCAAGAAAGGCCCCGGTCTGCACGTTGTACCGCAGCACGCTGTTGCTGAATCGCGAGGAGACCAGCAGCTCATCCGCGCGGCAATTGGACGGGGCGCCGGCAAGCAGAATGACCAACGCGCCGAGCATGGCGGACAGAAAAAAGCGGGTTGGCACGATCGAGCCTCCAAGGCCCCACAAATCGGGACGGGCACAGAACGCACCCGCCGACGAATAATCGTACTGTGTGTTTCCATTTCCGCAACTCGCTCGGGGCAATTCCGTTCACAACAGGCGTTTCTCGAGCGCTCAACTCCCATCGTCACCCACTCGAGTTCACGGAATGAACGCTCTCATGATCAGAAGAATCGCGTTTTTGCACTGCCTTGCTCTCGTGGCCGGTCTCGCGGCCGGCGCGACGAGTTTTCGCGTCAGGCTCGGCGAGCAAACACCGGCGCCCGCGTCGGGACGAGTCGTGCTCTTTCTGATCGCCGAAAGCGCCGATCAGCCGGCCGATCGGCGCCCGATCGAGGGGCCGTTCTGGGAATCCGAACAGCCGGTCTTCGGGCTCGATGTCACCGGGCTCAAGCCCGGCGAATCGATCACGATCGACGACCGTGCCGACTCGTACCCGGCGAAAGTCGCCGACCTCAAGCCCGGTCCCTACCGCGCGCAGGCCTGCCTCATCGCGCACCGCGCCGACAGCGACTGGAAACGTGTGAACGGCAATCTCTATTCTGAAGTGGTCCGCTTCTCGGCCGGAGGTTCCGAGGGCAACCCGGTCGAATTCGTGTTGACGAACCAAACGAAAGAGCCGTCTCGCGAGCCGGCTCCGGGAGTCGAATGGATCGAAACTCCGTCCAAGCTGCTGTCAGACTTTCGCAAGGCCGACGTCCAACTCCGCGCCGGCGTCGTTCTGCCGCTGGACTACGACCCATCGCGCAAATATCCGGCAATCTATTTCGTTCCCGGCTTCGGAGGCGACGACCGCGATGCGCCCCAGTTCGCACGCGAGCGCGCGGCGTCCAAGGGTGCCGCGCGGGAACTTGCAAGGTCCACTTTTCTCTTTGTCCTCAACCCCGAAGGACCCTACGGCCACAACCTCTTTGTCAACTCCGCCAACAACGGCCCCTGCGCCAAGTCGCTCACGACCGAACTCATCCCCGCGCTCGAGAAGAAATACCCGCTTATCACCAAGCCGGAAGCCCGCTTCCTCCGCGGCCACTCCTCCGGCGGCTGGTCCACCGTCTGGCTCGCGCTCACCGAACCCGACACGTTCGGTGCTGCATGGTCCTCCTCGCCCGATCCCGTCGATTTCCGCAAGCTCCAGGTCGTCAACATCTACGACGAAGAAAACTTCTACACCGCTCCGTCCAAAGCCGAGTCGGGGGCGCTTACCTGCGTCGATCGGCCAAGTTTCCGCGAACTAGACCGCCGCACGGGAAAGACCCGCAACGTGATGACCATCCGGCGCGAGTCGATGCAGGAAGACGTCCTCGGCCCCGACAACACCTCCGGCCAGCAGTGGGATTCGTGGTTCGCCGTCTTCGGGCCACGCAATACCGCAGGCCATCCCGCCGCACTCTTCGATCCAAAGACCGGGGTCATCGACCACGCCGTCGCCGAGCAGTTCCGCGCGTTCGACATCGGATCCATGCTCCGCGCTGATCCCGAGCGCTACCTGCCCCTGATGCGCTCCAATGTCCGCATCCTGGTCGGTGATGCCGACAGTTTCTTCCTCAATGAGGCGGTCGCGCTCCTCAAAGCCGACGTCGAGCGACTTACCCAAGCCCCTCCAGAATTTCCAGTCGGCGCCGCGCCTCAGCAGCCTCCGGCCCCGCCCGACGGTTACATCAAGATCCTCCACGGTTACGACCATGGCACCATCTTCGGCTCGCCCGAGGTCCGTGCCCTCGATCAGGAAATGCTCGATGAACTCGGCAAAGCGGGCAACCGGAAGTAGTCCGACCGGCGGCGGCCCCGCCCCTTTCATTTCCGGCGCCATCTTGTATCCTGAAGTCATGATCCCGCCCCCCCGCAAGTACCTGCTCCGCTTCCTCTTCATCCGCATCGGCAAGGGAGACGCCGAGCAGGTGCGGGAGACGCTCGACTGGGGCGCCGATCCAAACTGGACGTCGCCCAAGGGACGCCCAGCTCTGGTCCGCGCCGTCCGCGGCATCTGCATCAACGCAGAGGTTGTGCGTGTCCTTCTTCAGGCCGGAGCCGATCCATCGGCGCGAGATCAACTCGGCGAAACCGCGCTCGAGCGCGTGCAGAAGCGCCTCGCCCGCTACGAGGGTCGCCCGCGCAAGGTGCCGCGCCGCTCCCCCTCCCTGACCCCCGGCGGCGAACTCCGACTCCGGAAAGAAGAATGGAATTTCGTGGACGAGATGGAAGCCAAGCACCCGGGCTTCGAGGATGAGTACATCGAACTCCGACGCAAGGCGGCGGAAAGCGTCTGCGACCCGCGCACACAGCTGGAGCGGGCGGAACAACTCCTGACCGCCACGCTTCCGAAATAGTCCATCGATGTCCTCTCTTCATTCCACCCGCCTTCGGGCCCGCGAGATCACCCGCGCCGCACGCGCCGACCCACGCACGCTCGTGCCTCAAATCCGGTCGTATTGCTCTCGCGGCCAGGAACAGCTGGCATTCGAGATCTGCCGCGCCTCGCCCGCCGCCGTGCTCTCGATGACCACGCGCGAGATCGAGTCGCTCTTGCCCAGTCTTCATGACTGGAACTCGACCGATTGCTTCGGCTGCTTTGTCGCCGGCGTTGCCTGGCGTGAGGGCACTCTCAAGAACAGCACCATCTCCCGATGGGCGCGTTCACGGAATCTCTGGATCCGGCGTGCTGCCCTTGTCAGCACTGTACCTTTGAATCTGGCGGCACGAGGCGCCACGGCCCCGGCGGGAGAACCAAGGAAGCCGATCGCGATCTGCACGCTCCTCGTGGACGACCGCGAAGACATGGTCGTCAAGGGCCTCTCGTGGGCCCTGCGCGTTCTTGCCCGCAAAGACGCCACTGCCGTCCGCTCCTTCATCGCCGCGCACGAGCGCCGCCTCGCTCCCCGCGTGCTACGAGAAGTCCGCAACAAGCTCTCGACCGGGCTGAAGAACCCGAAGCGGTGAAGCTGGTTCTCCCGGCGGCCGAGCCGCTCAACTCTCCGCCGAAATCACGACCTTGTTTCCGTCCTGATCCTTCAGGATCGCGTACGTCCCCCACTGCTCCTTTTTCGGAGGCGTCTCAAACTCCACGCCCTTGGCCTTCAACTCTTCATACGTTTTTTCGATGTTGTCGCAGTTGAACGACATGTTCATGAACGAGCCAATCCGTTTCTCTTCGCCTTCGGCCGTATAGAGCACGATCCGCGTCTCGCCCTTGGGAAGCCGCAATTCGATCCAGCGCTGCCCCTTGCCCATCGGCTGATCGGTCGCGATCGCGAACCCGAGTTTCTGGGTGTAGAACTCCAGCGCCGCATCCTGATCACGCACCGGGATGCTGGCGAATTTCAAGTACCGGATCATCGTGTGCTCCTTAGGTCCGCACGCCGCACGCGCACCGACTATGGGAACATACACGCGGCTCGCGTCTTCGCAAAGCCGTTCCGCACTCACTCCCCCCAGTTCACGCCGTCTGCTGCTATAGCGATAAATGGTATAGTGTGGGCGATGACCACCTTCACCCTGGACCCCTACATCATCGACAGCCTCATGCCCGACCTCGTCGGTCACGACCACCGCCCCGCGGCTTTCATCGTCTATCTCGCCTTGTGCCGTCGCGCCGACGGACAGCCGTCCGACCCGCCATCGGTCCGCATCAGCCACCAGTCCCTCGCCTTGGCTAGCGGCCTCTCCCGCAGCGCCGTCCAGAGCGCCCTCTCCGTCCTCCAGCGCCGCGCTTTGGTCACATCCAAGCGGGCGACCCCGACCGCTGTCCCCCAGCATTTCATCCACCGCCCCTGGGCCCGCCGTTCCCAACGCCGAAGCTGACTCGCACTCCCCTTCTCTCGCTCTGCGCCTCCGCGAGAGACCCGGTTCTTACCGGTCCTCCCACTTGTACACCCGCCACAGAATCCTCTTCTCAAAGCCGGCCCGCTCCAGATTCCGCAGCGAAATCGGCACTGTCGTGTTCGTCTCAACCGTGCACCAGTTCGCGCCAACTTGGGCAACCCGCGCGATCCGAGCGGCAATCAGGGAACTCTGCACACCGCGCCCGCGGAACGCCGGATCGGTCCCCGCCGCGCCGAGATACCCCCAGCCCGGTCCCTCAGGATCCATCGCCAACAACCCGACGCCGACCGGCTTGCCGCCGATGAACGCACCGATTGCTTCTTCCACCCCTTCTCTCACCATCTTCGTCGCCGTACGCGCTCCGTCCTCGCCGTACCACGGCGCGATTGACCCGAAGAAATCCTCCGCCTCGTCGGCGTCCACCCGTCTCGTCAGAAACTCCGTCTCTCGCGTCGACCCGGCACGCTCCGCCCGCCGCGAAAATGCGATGTACTCCACGTAAGGCCACAGGCTCGCTCCGTTGGCACGCAGCATCGTCTCGACGCCCTCATCCCACGCCCATGGCGCCAGCCAGAAATACGCCTTCGGACTTTCGATCCCGCGCATCGCCTCCGCCGCGGCAAGCACCTGCTCTTTTCGCAGCCGGTCTCGCTGTCTCAGCCAATACACCCGATGCATGCTCGCCGATGGAAAATCCCCCGCAGGCTTCCCCGGCAGGGCACTCATCCAGCCACCCGGCAATTCGCGCGTCACAATCCCGGCCCTGCAGGGCGCGGTCGCACGTCGGACGCGATCGATGTGCTCCGCAATCGCCACCTGAAACGCGTCTGCTACGCCCACTTACTCCTCCCAGATGCGCACTTCAAATCGCCCCTTGCTATCCGCCGCGCCGCGGTACATCCCGTTGCTGTTGTATGGCATCGCGATGTTCCCCGTTGCATCCACCAGGATCAGGCCGCCGTCCTTGGGGTTCAGCACGCGTTCGATGTAATACCGGCTCGCGGCATCTGCGGACTCGTGCAGCAATCCAATCCGCGCGGCGATCCCACCCGCAACGTTGTGGCGGATGAACTGTTCCCCTGCCCCCGTGCAACTGATCGCAACCTCACCATTCGCGTACGTCCCGGCCCCGATCAGCGGTGCATCCCCGACGCGCCCGGGCATTTTGCCTGTCATCCCCCCGGTGCTCGTCGCCGCCGCAAGATGACCCTTCTGATCCACGCACACAACCCCCACAGTCCCGTATTTCCCGGCGCTCGGCGGGCCTTCCGCCGCCGCACTCTTCCGCTTGCGCAATTCCTCTTCCAACTGCATCTGCCGCCGCGGCGTCACGAAGTAGCTGTTCGGAACCATTTCCAATCCCTGCGCCGCGGCGAATTGCTCCGCCCCGCCGTTGATTAGCAGCACGTGCGGCGTCTTTTCCATCACGCGGCGTGCCAGGCTGACCGGGTTCTTCACCGTTTTCACCCCCGCCACCGCGCCGGCCCGCATCCCCTTCTCCGTCGAATTCCCGTCCATTATCGCGGCATCAAGTTCCGCCCCGCCCGTCGCAGTCAGGGTCGCGCCCTTGCCCGCATTGAACAACTCGTCGTCCTCCATCATCCGCACCAGCGCCTCGCAGACATCGAGCGACGATTCCCCCGCCTCCAGCCGCCGCCGCCCCTCCTCGAGCACCTGTTTCAGTGCCGCCCGGTACCTCGCCTCGTACTCGCCCGCCTCCGACTTCGAGATCGCCCCCGCCCCCCCATGAATTGCGATCGCCCACTTCCCGCTTGTCTGCATGGACGATTCTCCGTCTCGATCACCCACACCCGCACAGCCGCTGAGCACCGCAAACGCGCACACCATCAAACATCGAAATGATCCCATCCACACAGTCTACCGCTCGCTCTTTGCCGCTTTGCCGTTTCGCGGCTTTGCCAATTTGCCGCCTCCTCTGCTAATCTGCTGCTCTGCCAATCTGCTGCCTTTTTCCCCTCCCCGGATCCTCCCCATGCCCACCCCCGTCACCTCCGACCCCTACGACATCCTCCTCGCCCACAACCTCTGGGGTACGCGCGAGATCATCAAGCTCTCCCGCAAGCTGAGCCCCGCACAATTCACCAAGCCCTTCCCGATCGGCCCCGCCGACAAGGGAGGCCTGCACGCCATTCTCGCCCATGTCGTCGGCGCCATGGGCCGCTGGTCCGACCGCATCGCCGGGCGTCCGCCGCGACCCCCGCTCGCGCCCGCGTGGCCCGGGTACTCCGGCCCAATGGACGAGCGCGGCAAGACCCCAGACGAACTCGATTCCATCCTCCAAGTCAGCCACGACGACCTCGCCGCGCTCGCCCCCTCGATCCGCAAGGACCCCGCCCGCCTCGTACGCATGGATTTCGGCGGCAAGCCCTACGCCTTCACCGCCTCGTGCGCGTACATCCATGTCCTCACGCACGGTCACTACCACCACGCTCAGTGCGTCAACATCTTGCGTCAGCTCGCCATCCCCGGCATCTCGGACGATCTGCCAGAACTCGATGTGACCGACTGGCAGGCAACGGCGGATATGCGGGACTGAGTCTGGCCTCATTTACCGTGTTCGCGGTATTCGAGAAACCAGTCCTGTGCCATTTCTATGAAATTTCCCGAATTCCTGTCACTAGACAGATCGGTCTACATCTCATGCTCTGCCCGCCGTCCGACGTTTCGCTCGAAACCCCGGCGGGCCGATACCCATTCGGAGCCTCTTCCATGTCACGCCTCCCCACCATCGATCCCGCGTCCGCCACCGGCAAATCGAAGGAATTGCTCGAAGCCGTAAAACACAAGCTCGGCCTCGTGCCCAACATGACCAAGGTCATGGCGAATTCGCCGGCCGTGCTTGATGGTTACTTGGCCTTCTCTGGCGCTCTCAATGCCGCGTCACTCCCCGTCAAACTACGCGAGCAGATCGCGATCGTGACCGCGCAGACGAACTCCTGCAATTACTGCCTCTCCGCCCACACCGCCATTGGCAAGATGGTCGGTCTCACCGCGGACGAACTCGGCGCCAGCCGCAACGCCGGTTCGCCCGAAGCCAAGACAGCCGCCGCTCTTGTGTTTGCCAAGCGCCTCGCCCAGACCGGCGGCAGCGTCACCAATGCCGACTTCGAGGCCGTCCGGAGCGCCGGATGGAACGACAGCGCTATCGCCGAGATCATTGCTTCGGTGGCGCTGAACCTCTTCACCAACATCTTCAACAAGAGCGCTGAAACCGAGATCGACTTTCCTGTCGTCAAGGCCTGACAAACCACATCCCGGGTACGCTCTTCCGATGCCCAAGTCCCGCTCCAGTAACAAGCCCGCCCGCGCGAAAGGACCGAGTTCTTCGCGTGGGCGGGTCTCGGCGCGTGACAAACTCCTCAACGCCGCCGACGAGCTCTTCTATGCGCACGGGATCGCTTCTGTCGGTATCGACCGCGTCATCGCCAGGGCCGGCGTCGCGAAAATGTCGCTCTACAACCACTTCGATTCCAAGGACGCCCTGGTAGCCGCGTGGCTGGAACGCAAGCATGCAGATTGGATGGCGTGGCTCTCTGGCCAGGTTGTCAAGTCCCCCGTCATTTCGCGCCCCCTGGCAGTATTTGACGCCCTCGATCAGTGGTTCAACACCGACGACTTTCGGGGTTGCGCGTTCATCAACGTTGCCGCAGAAGTCAAGGACCCTCGCTCCAAAGCGTTTCAAATCTCCGCCGCCCACAGCGCCGCGGTCAACCGGGCTTTCCGCGATCTGGTCGCCGCCGCACACCCCGCCCTCGACGATCCAACGCTCGACCGAATCGCTCAGGAACTCACGATGCTCGCGGTCGGCGCCATCCTGTGGGCCGCGATGCACGGACCCGATCAGGCCGCGCCGCGTGCGAGGGAATCTGCTGCGAGACTGCTCGCGTCCCATGCCCTACGTTGACCAATTATGAACACCGTCACTCACGCATTTGCCGCCGAATTCCGCCGTTATCGAAACCTGTCCGAGGGCGCAGCAGTTCAACTGACATGGGAACAACTCCGCCGGCCCCTCGACAAAGAGACCAATTCCATCGCCGTCATCATGAAGCACGTTGGCGGCAACCTCCGCTCCCGCTGGACCGATCCGCTCACCACCGACGGCGAAAAGCCCTGGCGCAGCCGCGACACCGAATTCATCGATGACTTCGCCGATCGCGACGCGATGATGGCCGCCTGGAATGCGGGCTGGCAGACGCTGGAGTCATTTCTCGCGACCGTCGGCGACGCAGAGCTTGAGAAGACGCTCACAATTCGCGGCGAGCCGCACACGCTCGCGCTCGCACTCGCGCGTTCGGTCTCGCATATTGCGTACCACGCCGGGCAGATCACCCAACTGGCACGCACGCTCGCGTCGCGGGCGGGCACAAACTGGAAGACCCTGACCGTCCCTCGCGGCGGATCCCAGGATTTCAACCGGAAGATGGGTCACGACCCGCAATCGCTATGACCGCGGCGCTGCTCCTCGGGCGACCGATCGAATACTCTCCGCGCCATGCCCACTCCCCGCCCCGCATCCTCACCTCAACCGCTGTCCTCCGACCCCATCGACGTCCTCCTCAAGCATGACGAATGGGCCAATCGCCGCCTGCTCGAAATCTGCGCCGCACTCACGGACGAAGAGTTCGACCGCCCTTTCGGGATCGGGCCCGGGTCCCTTCGCGCCACGCTCGCGCACATCGTCACCCGCTACTACTACTGGTCCGACACCATCGCCGAGCGCACCGCAGCTCAAAAGCCCAATCGTCCTGCACTCGGCAGGAACCCCTCTGCCGCGCACCTGCTCGAGGCCCTCGGCCCCGCCGCGGCAGACCTCCGCTTGGTCGCGACGGATGCTCTCCGCACCGGTCTGGACAAAGCCATCAAGCCGTCCTGGTCCGTCGCCCCGCTGCTCACCAAGGGCGCCGCAATCGTTCACGTCTGCACCCACTCGACCCACCATCGGGCGCAATGTCTCATCATGCTCCGCCGTCTCGGACGCCACGACATCACCGCGGCAAGCGACAACATCGGTACCGCCGAATGGCAGTCGGAGGTGGAAACCAGACGATTGCCCCGCCCAAAGCTCCCCGCGCCGATACCGCAAATTCCCGGGTCCACAACGCGCTCTAAAACAAGACACTGATCCCCGCCCCCGTAAAGAAGTTGTTCGACTGCCTCCCCATCCCGAATCCCGCTCGTGCATCGATCTGCACGCGATTGGTGAGCAAGTACGCCCCGCCGAAGTCGATGTAATACGCCGGCGACGTCCCCTTGGCGTTCGGCGCAAACGTGAAGAACTCCCCATAGAACGAGAGCTTGTCCGTCGGCGCGTACGTCACGCACACGCCCGCCTGCCCCTGGACAAACCGGCCGCTGCCGCTCGTCGTTGCATACGCGATATTGAAGTTGCCGTACACGCCCCAGCCCTTGCCAAGGTCGTACTGCCAGATGAGCTTTCCGATCGGCTCCACATCTTGATTGCTGATCCCGTCGCTGCCGACGCCCACCGTCGTCGCGCCTTCAAACACCAGCCGAGGCATCCACCCCTCCTGATCCGTCAGCTTCAACTTGAAACCCGGCAGGATGTCGCTGAACCCCTCGTTGGTGCTCGAAACCCCCGCCGTGTCGGTGCGTGTCCAGAAATACCCGGAGGTGCTCAGCCGCAGTTCAAGTCGATCCTCGAGGACCGTGTATCGCACGAGGATCTCGGGCGCGTTGTTCGTCTGCGTGTTGACGCCGCTGTGGTTGTTCAGCGTGAAGGTATAGCCCGTTTCGAGCTGGAAATGTCCCTTCGGAACGATCCCCGCCGTGTCGTCGAAGCTTGGGCGGTCTGTCGAGATCACCAGCGGCTTGTCCTCCGGCATTGCCGCGGCCGGAGCCGCCGCGCCCGATTCCGCCGCCGTGCCCGGCGCCGCGCCGGTCGTTTCCGTCTTCTCCGGCTTCTGCGGCTCGTCGGCGTGCGCGGACATCAACCCCGCCGATGCCGCGATCGCCGCGACCGCCAGCCGCAACTTGGACGCGGGCGCACGCCCCTTCTTCGAACGTTTCGCCCGCGAATCCTCGCGGGATTCTCGCATCAGCACTCGGATCAGGTTCACCTCGGCGCACAACGCCGCAAACACCAGAGCGAACGCGATCAGATTGGCCATCGTCTCATTCATCTTGAAACCTCCGTGCACTGAAAAGCACGAACGAGTTTCGGCTCAATTTCGCCGCCGGTCGATGAGCGCAGCATAAGAACTGTCCGCCGGGGAATAAGCGGCGCGTAAAGACACTTCCCTCCCCACGCGTTTTTATGTTTCCTTTATGCCCCGGTTCCAACCCCTTATGCCGCGGCAATCGCCAACCGCCCGAGACCGGCCGATACTTCCGCCGTTCACCCAACCCCTCGCTCACATCGTCATCCCGGACGGCAGCGAGGGACCCGGCAGAACACGGAACGATCCCATGCCCGATCTCATCTACCTCGCGGCGTTCGCGGTTCTTCTTCTCGCGACCCTCGGCCTGATCGCCCTCTGCGATCGCCTCGCGCCCCGCGAAGTCAGGAGCCACAAATGACCTGGATCTACCTTGTCGGCGCCGTCGTCGCTCTCGCGCTTTTCATCTATCTGCTCTGCGCCCTGCTCAAACCGGAGTGGTTCCAATGACCGGCTCAGGACTCTTCCAACTCGCCCTCTACATCGCCATACTGCTCGCGCTGGTCAAGCCCCTCGGCTGGTTCATGGCCCGCGTGTACACCGGCAAGCCTTGCGGCCTCGACCACGTGCTCGGCCCGATCGAGCGCCTGATGTACCGCCTCTCGGGTGTCAAGGCCGACCAGGAAATGGGCTGGAAGCTCTACGCCCTCGCCGTCCTTCTTTTCAACGGGTTCGGGCTGGTGGTTGCCTACGCGCTCCAGCGCACGCAGCACCTGCTCCCGCTGAACCCGCAGGGTTTCGGCGCCGTTTCCCCCGACTCTTCCTTTAACACCGCCGTCTCTTTCGTCACCAACACCAACTGGCAGGGCTACGGCGGCGAAGTCACTATGTCCTATCTCTCCCAGATGCTGGCGCTCGGAGTCCAGAACTTCGTCTCCGCGGCCACGGGCATGGCCGTCCTCGTCGCCTTCATGAGAGGCCTCTCCCGGCGCTCCTCCGCCACCATCGGCAACTTCTGGGTTGATCTCACCCGCTCCACGCTCTACATCCTCTTGCCACTCTCCATGATCCTCTCGCTCGTGCTCGTCTCGCAGGGTGTCGTGCAGACGTTCAAACCCTATCAGACCGCCGCGCTCACCCAGCCGCTCAGCTACGACGACCCGGTGAAGGATGCCTCCGGAAACCCAATCAACGGCGCCGACGGCAAGCCCACAACCAAGGCTGTCGCTGTGACTGAACAGCTTCTCCCGCTCGGCCCAGCAGCATCCCAGATCGCCATCAAGCAGCTCGGCACCAACGGTGGCGGTTTCTTTAACGTGAACTCCGCCCACCCGTTCGAAAACCCGACGCCGCTGACCAACTTCCTCGAGGTGCTCTCCATCCTGCTCATCTCCGCAGCCCTTTGCTGGACCTACGGCGAGATGGTCGGCGATCGCCGCCAGGGCTGGGCTGTCCTTGCCGCCATGGTGGCGATCTTCGTCGTGCTCCTAAGCGTCTGCGTTTACGCCGAATCGAACCCCAATCCGAAACTCGCCGCCCTCGGAGTCGATTCCACCTTCGGCGCCGCCGGCAACATGGAGGGAAAGGAAACCCGCTTCGGAATCGCCAACTCCGCGCTGTGGGCCACCACAACCACCTGCGCCAGCAACGGCTCGGTCAATTCGATGCACGATTCCTTCATGCCCCTGGGCGGCATCATCCCCATGTGGCTGATGCAGCTCGGCGAGGTCATCTTCGGCGGCGTCGGCTGCGGCCTCTACGGCATGCTGATGTTCGTCATCGTCGCCGTCTTTGTCGCCGGCCTGATGGTCGGACGCACGCCCGAATACCTCGGCAAGAAGATCGAGCCCTTCGAAATGAAGATGGCCGCGATCGCCGTGCTCATGCCCTGCGCCCTGGTGCTGATCGGCACGGCAGTTGCCGTCGTCCTTCCGCAGGGAACCAGCAGCACCTCCAACCCCGGTGCCCACGCCTTCAGCCAGATCCTCTACGCCTTCTCGTCGGCATCAAACAACAACGGCTCCGCCTTCGCCGGTCTCTCCGCCAACACCCCCTTCTACAACGGCGCGCTCGGAATTTGCATGTTCCTTTCACGTTTCTGGCTCATCGTCCCCGTGCTCGCCGTCGCCGGCTCACTCGCGGCCAAGCGCTCCGTCCCAACCACCGCGGGCACGCTCCCCACGCACACGCCGGTCTTCATCGCCATGCTCATCTGCGTCGTCATCATCGTCGGCGCGCTCACGTTCGTTCCGGCGCTCGCACTCGGCCCCATCGTCGAGCACCTCCAACTCCAGGGGCATTGATCACATGTCCACCAACACCACCAACCGTTCCCTCTTCGACCCCGCAATCATCCGCGGCGCCGTCTTCTCCGCGCTCGCCAAGCTCAACCCGCGCGAACAGATCCGCAACCCGGTCATGTTCGTCGTCTTCGTCGTCAGCCTCCTGACGACGCTCCTCTGGGCTCAGTCGCTCGTGACCAAGGGAGAGGCCCCCGCTTCCTTCATTGGCTGGATCGCCCTCTGGCTCTGGTTCACCGTCCTCTTCGCCAACTTCGCCGAAGCCATGGCCGAAGGCCGCGGCAAGGCCCAGGCCGCCAGCCTCCGCAAGGCCCGGCGCGACGTCAAGGCCAAGAAACTCCGCGAACCCCGCAAAGAAGCCCCGTACGACATCGTCGAAGGTTCCAACCTACGCAAAGGCGACGTCGTCCTCGTTCAAACCGGCGAGACCATCCCCGGCGACGGCGAAATCATCGAGGGCATCGCCTCCGTCAACGAATCCGCCATCACCGGCGAATCCGCCCCCGTCATCCGCGAGGCCGGAGGCGACCGATCCGCCGTCACCGGCGGCACCACCGTTCTCTCCGACTGGATCGTCGTCCGCATCGCCGCCGACCCCGGACAGACATTCCTCGACCGCATGATCGCCCTCGTCGAAGGCGCCAAGCGTCAGAAGACGCCCAACGAGATCGCTCTCGACATCCTTCTCGCCAAGCTCACCATCATCTTCCTCCTCGCCTGCGTGACGCTCCTTCCTTATTCCATCTACGCTGTCGCCCAGGCCAGGGTCGCGGACCCGAATTCTTCCGCGGCGCCCGTGACTGTCACCGTCCTTGTCGCGCTCCTGGTCTGCCTGATCCCCACCACCATCGGCGGCCTCCTCTCCGCCATCCGCATCGCCGGCATGGACCGCCTCGTCCAAGCCAACGTCATCGCCACCAGCGGCAGAGCCGTCGAAGCCGCGGGCGATGTCGACGTCCTTCTCCTCGACAAAACCGGCACCATCACCCTCGGCAACCGCCAGGCAAGTCAATTCGTTCCTGTGGACGGCGCGACGATGGAAGAACTCGCCGACGCCGCGCAACTCGCCTCCCTCGCCGACGAAACGCCCGAAGGCCGCAGCATCGTCGTCCTCGCCAAGAAACACGGCCTGCGCGAACGCAACATCCACGACCTGGGCGCCTCCTTCACCCCCTTCTCAGCCCAGACCCGCATGAGCGGCGTCAGCGTCAACGGACGCGAAATCCGCAAAGGCGCCGCCGACGCCATCGACGCCTATGTCTCCCGCATGGGCGCGAGCCCAAGCGTGCAGGCCCGCACAATCGTCTCGGAAGTCTCCAAGCGCGGCAGCACGCCTCTCGTCGTCGCCGACGGCAAGGGGCGCACCCTCGGCGTCATCGAGCTCAAGGACATCGTCAAGGGCGGCATCTCTGAACGCTTCGCCGAGATGCGCCGCATGGGCATCAAAACCGTCATGATCACCGGCGACAACCCGATCACCGCCGCCGCCATCGCCGCCGAAGCGGGAGTCGATGACTTCCTCGCCCAGGCCACTCCCGAGAACAAGCTCGACCTCATCCGGAAATACCAGCAGGGCGGCCGCCTCGTCGCTATGACCGGCGACGGCACCAACGACGCCCCGGCCCTCGCCCAGGCCGACGTTGCCGTAGCCATGAACACCGGCACACAGGCCGCCAAAGAGGCGGGCAACATGGTCGATCTCGACAGCAACCCAACCAAGCTCATCGAGGTTGTCCAGATCGGCAAGCAACTCCTCATGACCCGCGGCAGCCTCACCACGTTTTCTATCGCCAACGACGTCGCCAAGTACTTCGCCATCATCCCCGTCGCCTTCGCCGCGACCTACCCGCAGCTCAACGCCCTGAACATCATGCGGTTGAATCCGGCGACCGCCATCCTCTCCGCCGTCATCTTCAACGCCCTCATCATCGTTGCCCTCATCCCGCTCGCGCTGCGAGGCGTCAAATACAAACCCGTCGAAGCCTCCGTCCTCCTCCGCAACAACCTCCTCATCTATGGCCTCGGCGGCCTCATCGTCCCCTTCCTAGGAATCAAGCTCATCGACGCGGCACTCAACATTTTCTAACTCCAACAAGAGGTGACCACCTCTGAAGCCCCCTCCCTGAGGGAGGGGGTTGGGGGAAGGGAGGATCCCCTTCCTCGCCGAGACCATCCCATGAAAATTCTCATCCGCCCCGCACTCACCCTCTTCATCCTCTTCACGCTTCTCACGGGCATCGCCTACCCGCTCGCGATCACCGGCATCGCCCAGCTCGTCTTCCCATCCCAAGCCAACGGCTCCGTCATCGCGAAGGCCGGCAAGCCCGTCGGCTCCTCCCTCATCGGTCAGGAATTCTCCGATCCCAAGTACTTCTGGGGCCGCCCCTCCGCGACCGGCCCCGTCCCCTACACGTCCTTCAACGCCGACAAACTCACCGGCTCCTCCGGCTCCAATCTCGCCCCGACGAATCCGACGCTCGTCGACAACGTAAAGGCCCGCATAGACGCCCTGAACGCCGCAGATCAAGCCGTCGGATATCAACGCCTTTCCCATCCGCCATCCGCCATCCCCATCGACCTCGTCACATCCTCTGCCAGCGGCCTGGACCCGCACATCACCCCGGCGGCCGCGGAATACCAGGTACCCCGAATTGCCAAAGCCCGCCATCTCTCCGAATCCGCCGTCCGCGACCTCGTCCGCGCCCACACGACACAGCCTCAACTCGGCTTCCTCGGCGAACCCGTCGTCAACGTGCTCGAACTCAACCTCGCGCTCGACGCTCACGGTCGCTGACGCCGACCCCGAATAATCACGCATGCCCGATGGCCGCCCCAGTCCCGCCGACCTGCTCCGGGCCGCCCAGCTCGAAGAAGCCCGCACAGGCCGCGGCCGGCTCAAAATCTTCTTCGGCGCGGCCCCCGGCGTTGGCAAAACCTACGCCATGCTCGCCGCCTCTCACCGCCTGGCACGCGAGGGCGTCGATGTCGTCATTGGCTTGGTCGAGACCCATGGGCGGGCCGAGACAGAGCAGCAGCTCCTGGGCCTCGACATCCTTCCCCGCCGAGCGGTGGAATACAAAGGCGCCAAACTCAGCGAGTTCGACCTCGACGCCGCTCTGGCCCGCAAGCCCGAGATCCTGATCCTCGACGAACTCGCGCACACCAACGCCCCCGGCTCCCGCTTCGAGAAGCGCTGGCAGGATGTCGAGGAGCTCGTTAAGTCCGGAATCGGGGTCTACACAACTCTCAACGTCCAGCACATCGAGAGTATCAACGACGTCGTCGGGCAGATCACCGGTGTCCAGGTCCGCGAAACCGTTCCCGATTCGGTCATCGAAGAGGCTGACGAGATCGAACTTGTCGACCTGCCTCCGGAAGTCCTCCTCGAGCGCCTGAAGGCCGGCAAGGTCTACGTCCCGGAGAACATCGCCAACGCGATGGACTCCTTCTTCCGCAAGGGCAACCTCACCGCCCTCCGCGAACTCGCCCTCCGTCGCACCGCAGAGTGGGTCGACCACCAGATGCGCCAGTACCGCGAGGGAAACAGCATCCGCGCAATCTGGCCCGCCGCCGAGCGAATACTCGTCGCCGTCAGCCCCAGCCCGTCCTCCACCAAAATCGTCCGCGCCGCCAAGCGCATGGCCGCCGGCCTGCACGCCGACCTGATCGCGGCATATGTCGAGACGCCCCGGACCGCGCGCCTCTCCGATTCGGACCGCAACCGCATCATGGAGACGCTCCGCCTCGCCGAGAGCCTCGGCGCCAGCACCACCACGCTGAGCGCCGACAACGCCGCCGACGAACTCGTCTCCTTCGCCAGATCCCGCAACGTAAGCAAGATCGTCGTCGGCAAGACCTGGCGCCCCGCCTGGCGTGAGGCACTCTTCGGCTCCTTCGTCGGCAACCTCATCCGCTCCAGCGGCGACATAGACGTGTACGTCATCCGAGGCGACGCCGACACCCGCGAGGAAGCAACCCCTACCGACCGCGCCTCCATCCGGCGTTCCCGCCCGCTCAATTACGCCGGTGCGCTCGCCCTCGTGCTCCTGGCCACGCTCACCGGTCGCCTTCTGCCCGCCAAGTTCGACCCCGCCAATCTCTCGATGATCTATCTCGCCGGCGTCGTCATCGCCGCCGTCTGGCTCGGCCGCGGCCCGGCCGTCCTTGCCGCCATCGTCGGCGTCGCCGCGTTCGACTTCTTCTTTGTCCCCCCCGCCCTCACTTTCGCCATCTCCGACGCGCAATACCTCGTTACGTTCATCGTCATGCTGAGCGTCGGCCTGCTCATCGCCAACCTCACCACCCGCCTCCGCGATCTTGCCGAAGCCGCACGACTCCGCGAACGCCGCACGTCGCTCTCTTATGACATGGTCCGGGGGCTCGCGGCCGCGCAGAACCGCCAGCAAGTCTCCTCCGTCGCCGTACAGCACCTGCACGACACCTTCGAGTCCGATGTCTCTCTCCTCACCCCCGAACACAAGAAGGCCGACGCACCCCTCGAAGTCATCGCCAGCGCCGGCTCGCCCGACTGGCTCGATGAGCGTGAGCAGAGCGTTGCTCGCTGGAGCTTCGATCACGGCAAGTCCGCCGGAGTCGGCACCCGCGCGCTTCCCGCAGCCGCGGGCCGCTACCTTCCCCTCTCCGCCTCCCAGGGAAAGATCGGCGTCATCGCCCTCCGCCCGCGCGAGCAATCTGCTCTCCTCTCAACCCCGCAGTTGCTGCTCCTCGATACGTTCGCCAACCAGATCGCCCTCGCCCTCGAACGCGTCTCGCTCATCGAAAACCAGCAGGCCGCGAAGTTCGAGGCCGAGTCCGAACGCCTCCGAAGCGCTCTCCTCAGTTCCGTCTCGCACGACCTCCGCACGCCCCTGGCCACCATCGCCGGCGCCGCCAGCACCCTCCAGCAGGGCGCGATCGACGACGCCACCCGCGCCGACCTCACCGACAGCATCGTCCGCGAGGCCGACCGTCTCAACGAACTGATCGCCAATCTCATGTTCGCCACGCGCCTCGAGGCGGGCGTCTCGCTCAACCGCGAGTGGACCTCCCTCGAAGAAGTCATCGGCGCAGGCCTCTCCCGCCACCGCGAGGCCCTCGCGAACCGCCTCTGCAAAGTCCAGCTTCCGCCCGATCTCCCGCTCGTCCGCGTCGATAGCGCGATGCTTCCTCAGGTGATCCACAACCTCATCGACAACGCCCTTCGCTACACGCCGCCTCGCACTCCGATCGAGATTTCCGCGTGGACCACCGACACGCAGGTCGTCGTCAAGGTCGCGGATCAGGGCCCCGGCATCGCCACCGCGGAACAGGGAAAAGTTTTCGAGCGCTTCTACCGCGGCCGCATCGGCGGCACGGCACCCCAGCACACCGGCACGCGCTCCGGCATTGGCCTGGGCCTCACCATCTGCGAAGGCATCATCAAAGCCCACGGCGGCAGGATCTGGGCCGAAGCCAACCAGCCCCACGGCGCCGCATTCCTCTTCACGCTCCCCATCGAACGCCCGCAGCCCGTCGTCCTTAAGGAAATGGGAGAAGTCGCGTGAGCAACGGCGCGGCACAATCTATTCCCCACACGCCTCCCTTCCACAGCCCTCTCATTCTCGTCATCGAAGACGAAGACCCTATCCGCCGCTTCCTCCGCGCCACGCTCGAAAGCAAAAACTATCGCGTCAAGGAAGCCTCCACTGCGAACGAAGGCCTCATCCAAGCCCGCACCCAGCGCCCCGATCTCATCCTGCTCGATCTTGGTCTCCCCGACGGCGACGGCCTCAGCGTCACGCGTTCCATCCGCGCCGACTCATCCGTCCCCATCGTCATCCTCTCTGCCCGCGGCCAAGAGCAGGACAAAGTCGCCGCCCTCGACGCCGGCGCCGACGACTATCTCACCAAGCCCTTCGGCGTCGCCGAACTCGCCGCCCGAATCCGCGTCGCCCTCCGCCACTCCACGACGCCCGCCGGCATCGCCGAGCCCATCTACGAATCCACCGCCGACGGACGCACGCTCCGCATCGACACGCAATCGCGAACTGTCCAGATCTCCGAATCCTCCGGCACCCACGACGTCCGCCTCACCGCGACCGAATTCAAGCTCCTCGCACTTCTCGTCAAGCACGCCGGAAAGGTCCTCACCCACCAGTTTCTCTTGAAAGAAGTCTGGGGACCCACCCACGCGACCGACGTTCAATACCTCCGCGTGTACGCCGGGCAACTCCGCCAAAAACTCGAACGCGATCCGGCACAGCCACGGTTCCTTCTCACCGAGCCGGCCGTGGGCTACAGATTGAGTCCGCCCACCCAATAGAGCTTCTCACGCAAGCGAGAGTTCGTCCAGACTCTCATTTCGCCCCAATCCCTACACTCCCGCATCGCTCGGGGCGCGCCGTCCATTCGGGGACGGTGCTGAGATGAACCCGTCGAACCTGATCCGGCTCGCACCGGCGGAGGGAAGCGCATGATCGCCATTTCCAACTCGACCCCCATCGCACGCCTCGGCCTGCCCATGCACGGTGCGGCAAACCCCGGCATCACGCCCGGCGTCACCACCCCCGGCTCCTTCGCGCTCAAGCACGACGTCGGTGGCCCCCTCATGTTCGCCAGCCCCGACACCCCGGGCATGCCCGCCCCGAGCACCAAGACCGCCTGGGATTTCCTCCCCGAAGGCTGGAGCGTTGTCCAGCTTCCGCCCCTCGACACCTCGACACCTCGACACCTTGACACCTCTCCCAAGCCCTGCACCAATTGCGTCGGCGACAAGAACGTCGTCGAGTTCTCCACCGCCAAGGGCGACCGCCTTCGCGTGATCTACCCCGGCAACTTCAAGCCCATCACCCAGCTCGAATCCGCCCGCCTCGGCATCGTCACGTCTCAGATGAGGCGCGTCGCCGAGCGCGAGCCGCACTTCGACGCGCTTTTCCCGGGGCAGGGCGCAGTCGCCGTCCGCGACGAGATCGCCGCGGGTCGCCTGGTCATTCCCGCCAACATCAACCATCTCAAGCACAGGCTCGACCCGATGGCGATCGGTCGCGCCAGCAAGACCAAGGTCAACGCCAACATGGGCGCATCACCCGTCTCTTCCGGAACCGACGAAGAAGTCGAAAAGCTCAAGTGGGCCGAAAAGTGGGGCGCGGACACGGTGATGGATCTGTCGACCGGGGGCGACCTCGATGCCTGCCGCGCTGCCATCATCGAGAACGCGACCGTCCCCATCGGCACCGTTCCGATCTACTCAATGATCATCGGCAAGAAAATCGAAGATCTCGATTGGCCGACCATCGAAGGCTCGCTCCATCATCAGGCAAAGCAGGGCGTCGATTACTTCACGATCCACGCCGGCGTCCGGCGCGGCCACCTCAAGTACGTCAAGAACCGCCTCATCGGCATTGTCAGCCGCGGCGGCAGCCTCCTGGCCAAGTGGATGCTCGTCCACAACCAGGAGAACATCATGTACACCCGCTGGGAGGAGATCTGCGACATCCTCCGCCAGTACGACGTAACGTTCTCCATCGGCGACGGCCTCCGCCCCGGCGGCCTCGCCGACGCGACCGACGACGCCCAATTGGCCGAACTCGAAACCCTCGGCGAACTCACCGAACGCGCCTGGCGCAAGGGCGTGCAGGTGATGATCGAAGGACCCGGCCACGTTCCGTTCGACCAGATCGAATACAACGCCAAGATCCAGCGCACACTCTGCCACGGCGCGCCCTTCTATGTCTTGGGCCCGCTCGTCACCGACATGTTCCCCGGCTACGACCACATCACGAGCTGCATCGGCGCGACCTCGATGGCGTACCACGGCGCGGCAATGCTCTGCTACGTGACGCCGAAGGAGCATTTGGGCCTGCCGAAGAAGGACGACGTCAAGCAAGGCTGCATCGCGTACAAGATCGCCGCCCACGCCGCGGATATCGCCCTCGGCATTCCCGGCACCCGCGACCGCGACGACGAACTCACCAAGGCCCGTGCCGCGCTCAACTGGGAGAAGCACTTCGAACTTTCCTTCGACCCCGACACCGCACGCGCGTATCACGATGAAGACCTCGACGTCGACACCGACTTCTGCGCCATGTGCGGCCACGACTGGTGCAGCGTCCGAATCAGCAAGGAGATCCAGGAATTCGCCAGCGGCAAGGCCGACGGCTTCGAACGCATGGGTGGTGCGGACGGCGATAAGCCGGGTGGGCCGAAGAAGTCCGCCGCGCTGACGCCCGAGCAGCAGGAAATCCTCGCGAAGCGCGGCGTGCTCTCCCCCGACGAGATCCACAAGCTCGCGAGCAAGACGAAGAAGGCCCTGAATGTGCATGTCGGCGAGAAGGCGACGTGTCACAGTGATTACGTTGATCCGGAAGCCGCCAAATTACTCATCGAGCAGAAAGCGGGGCGGGAAGTGCTCGTGCCGCTGGATGTGAGACCGGCACTGGGGATTGGGAAGGAAGATCGGGTGGTGTGAAGTCTGAAGGCGATCCCATTTTGCCGGAGCCATTTGACTGCGCGACTCGATGGCGGTGGACATGTCGAAGCTTAGTGCAAATGAACGCATAGTCCTTTGTATGATCCTGATTGTGGCGGGGCTCTTACTCGTCCTTGTCAGTGTCGGATTCATGATGTTTGCGAACGCCTTGGACGGCCTGGGCGGCATGGGCAATCCCAGCGCAGAGATGCAGGAGCAGTCGCGACAGGCGTCCAACTTCCGAAATACGGTGCTGGTTATCCTGATTGTGAGTGGCGGGGCGTTCGCCGTCCTTAGTTTGATGTTTTTTCCACGCGGAACACCGGAGCAGACCCAGCCTCACCGAAACAAGATCAATGGCTCGAAGTGATGGTACCGCGCCCCGCACCTGGCGCACCTCGATAGTCCCGAGAGCCCATGAACGACTCCCAGCGCCAATCCGCCTCCTCCTTCGCCTTCAAACTCGTCGCCGTCCTCATCGCCGCGGCGATCACGATCGCCGCCCGGCGTGGCTGGCTCCCGAATCCCTCTTCTCCCTCCTCGCCGACGACCGCGCCAACTTCTTCGGCGCCTTCGTCACAATCCCAACCCCCCGCCCTCTCCCGCACCGTGCGCGAACTCTTCAACACGAAGCGGGGCAACGCCTGGGTCGAAACCACCGGCCGAGTCGAGAAACTTCTCCCGGACGACACCGACACCAGCGACAATTCGGACAAACATCAGAAGTTCCTGCTCCTCGTCCCCGGCGACATCACCGTCCTGGTCGCCCACAACATCTCAACCGCCCCGCGCGTCCCCCTCAGGCAGGGCGACACCGTCACCCTCCGCGGCGAGTACGAGTACACGGACAAAGGCGGCACGATCCACTTCACGCACAGGCCAAAGTACAACGCGCGCGCAAACCAAGCGGGGTACATCGAATTCCAGAGCAAACGGTACGAATAGGCTCCCCTGCATTCACCAGCCTTTACGGGCAGTAGTACTGGTCGTACGCCGCCGCAAACACCGTGAAGTCCGCATCGTTCACAAACCCGTCCGTATTGAGATCTCCGGGGCACCCGATCGACATGTCCTCGCTCGTGCAATCCGCCAGGTTGTAGCTGTCGGCGAAGAGCACAAAGTCCTCGTCGTCCACCAGACCATCCCCGTTCAGGTCGCCGGGGCACGAAGCAACCGCGAGCGCGATCGAGGCCATCGACGCCGGCAATTGATCGCTGAGCAGCGTCACGCCCACCGACCATTTCCCGATCGCATCACCCTGAACTGTCTGGTCAGGAATTGAAGCATCGGCCCCCGGCCCGATGTCGGGCAGCGCCACCGTGACGGCGTGTTCCCCGCCGATCGAGAGCCCCGGCCCAACCGCGAATTCCGCCCGCGCGTTCGTCAGCGTCAACCCGGTCGTGTTCGTAAACGTCGCGTGCGCGGTCGTCGTCTGCCCGAGGTTCAATCCCGCCGCCATCACGCCGATCCCCACCACCGGCGGCACAAGGTCAACGTCGCCAACCCCGTTATCCCCGCTCGACACGATCTTCAATTCCTCGATCTCGTCACAATACACCGACCCTTCGATGCGTACGAACGACTGCGTGCCGTTCATATGCGGCAGCACGGCCGCCGCCGGGATTGTCAGGTCCAGGTTTCTCACTTCGCCCGCGGCGAGGGTCATGGGCAGATAGATATCGTCCGCCAGCGTGGTGACTTCGTCCCCGTTGTAGCGGAAAAGACTCCCGCCCAGGCGCGGATGCAGTGTCCGTGGCACGGGCCCGTTTGTGATGACCATCGTCGCGTGGATGTCCTGGCCGATGTCCGCCGTGTCGTACGAAAGCAACTGCACGTCGAACAAGGAAGGCGACTGCGATTCCTCCGGCGCGCGCGGCGCCGGCCGGAAGTCGCTTGCGACATTGATGAGACTCGCATCCCCGACCTTCTTTACCCAGACCCTCCGGCCGATCCCCGCATCCGCGTTGTTCGTCGTGCTGATCAGCAGGAATGTTCCGATGTTGGCCCGGCGCTCGTAGTACTTCCGCTTGTCCGTCCGGACGCTCGACCACATAAAACCGTTGTCAAAGTTGCTCGTGTTCGGCGGCGCACCCGCGGCACGCAATATCGATCGCGACGCCGGGCCGATCTTCTTGAGCGCCGGCCCCGTGCCCTGCCCCTTCGCCGGATCGATCGGGGCCTGGCTTGTCGGGTCCAATTCCTGCCAGCCATCGCCCCCCGTAAGGTCCGGCCGCTTCATCCACGCCTCGGTCCAGACGTGGAAGTTCCAGCTCGAATCGATGTTCAGGATGCGGCTGCGGAAATAGGTCGTGGTCGCCGCGTCAAACCGCCAGTATTCGTCCAGATGGCCGTCGGGCGGGCTGCTGTTATCGATCCCGGTCTCGAAGACCGAGACCGTCCGCGCCCCGATGCCCGAGCTCCTCAGGAGGCTCGTCATGACGTTCCCGAACACCCAGCACTGCCCGTACTGCACGGTCTTGTACGGCGGCCCGACGCTCGTGTATTTCTTCAGAACATCCGCGGTCGACTTCCACTGGTGAGGCGTGTTTGCCGGCGTGAACCCTCCATCCCAATTTCCTTCGATGATCCCCTGCGTCCAGTACCTCCAGTTGCAACTGCCGCTGAACTCTCTCGAAACCGCGACCGGGCTCGACCGGTCGATCCCCGGAGTCTTGTCCAGTATGTAGTTCCAGACATCGAGCGTCACCTCGTCGAATTGCGACACGCCCCACGGCACGTACGGCCCGTACGACCGGTTCGTCCATCCGCCCTCCTCGCCCATCACATACTCATCGATCTCGCTCTTGTTCGCGATGTACACCGCCTCGTCATTCACCCACACCGGGTTCTTGAACGGATTGAACAGCACCACGACCTTCTTGGGAAACACCTTCGTCATGCTGTAGGTCTGCGCCCCCCCGTTGTTCATGGTCTTCGCCGTCGCTTCGAGCCTCATCTCGTACGTACCGACCTTGGCGTTGGGCGGCACGGTAAACCACAGGAAGATCTTCTGATCGTTCTCGTTGATGACGTTGGCCCCCGAGCGGTAGTACGACCACTTGTCCACCGGAGTCGGAATCCCGGTGGAATCGACGACCGGCTCCTCCGTCCCGTCCCACAACCGCTTGGCCTTGATCACAAACGTCCAGTTCTCCGGCGTCGCGTCCTTGTTCGTGACCACATGCACGGTGGTCGACTCGGTCCGGCGGATGACCAGACGCGGATTCGTGGTCGTCTTGTATTTCTCCGTGTGCGAACTGCGTGAGTTGTAATCCTCGCGAAGATCGATCGAGTTGATCGTCGGATCGCCCAGCGCCCATGCGCCCACCAAGCTTGCCAAGCCAGCCGCCACGCGGTTCATAAGTTTCATCCGCCACTCCTTCCGGCCCCGGCCGGAAATCCCGCCGCCATCCGCCGCGGAGCCCACACGAATCGGCAGTGTACCGAAAAGTCGTGCTTTTCAATCCCTATTCGCGCAATCCCTGGTCCGCGGGCAACGAACGATCCGAACACCGGCCTTGCACCACGCGAATACCCCCCGCAATCCAAGCAGCCCAGCGTCGCAGGGCTGCCGCCCCCCATACAGGCTGCTCTCTTACCGCATGGCATGTATCTATTAGGATGGTCCAGTGTCGACTCCCAACTTCGGCGGCTCCGTCCCCAACACCTATCACTCCATCCTCGGCCCGATCATCTTCGACGCGTACGCGAAGGACATGGCCGCGCGCCTCGCGCCCCTGCTGAAAAGCAAGCCCACGGCACGAATCCTCGAACTCGCCGCGGGCACCGGAATAGTCACTCAAGCGATTCTCAAGATACTTCCCGCCGACGCCGCACTCACCGTCACCGACATCAGCGAGCCCATGCTGGCCGTCGCCCGCGCAGCGATCAAAGACCCTCGCGTTGCTTTCCAGGCGGCGGACGCATGCCAGGTCCCCTTCTCCGACAAGTCGTTCGACTTCATCATCTGCCAGTACGGAGTCATGTTCTTTCCGGACAAAATCCAGGCCATGAAGGAAGCCCGGCGCGTCCTCGCACCCGGCGGCACCTACTTCTTCAACATCTGGGATTCCCTCGAGCACAACCCCTTCCCGCGAACCGTCCACGAAGCGCTAGGAGGTCTCTTCCCCTCGAACCCGATCCACTTCCTCGAGAAGATGCCGTTCGGATACTCCGACCGCACCGAAATTGAACGCGTCACCCGCGTCGGGGGCTTTGGCAACTTCAAAGTGGAGACGATCGGCTTTCCGTGCATCGCGCAATCCGCCGCGCACGTCGCCCGCGCATGGGTCGAAGGCACGCCCCTCTTCGCGGCGCTCCAGGAGCGCGCCGTGACCGACACGACCCCCGTGCGAGAGGCCGTAGAGAGGGCGCTCGCCTCCCGATTCGGAGATTGTCCATGCAGCTCGACGATGCGCGCCGTCATCGCGACGGCCTCATGATTCGAAACCGACCCCAAATTCGTGCCGCGATTGTGATACGCCCAGCGATCTCGGTACTGATGCGGATGCCGTCTCGCTCGAGCACGGGACAATACGTTTCCGACCCGGCCATGATGCGGTTCGATCCGCAATCCTGATACGCTGTGCCTCTCGTGGCTTCTCCCGGCTCCACCATCGGCCCCTACTCCATCGAACGCCAACTCGGCGCCGGGGGCATGGGCGTCGTCTATCTCGCAACCGACACGCGGCTTGACCGACAGGTCGCGATCAAGGCCATGCCGCCACATCTGGAGGCGGACCCGGATCGGCTTGCCCGGTTCCAGCGCGAGGCCAAGCTCCTCGCCTCCCTCAGCCACCCCAACATCGGCGCGATCTACGGACTCGAAGAGGCCGACGGCCATCGCTACCTCGTCCTTGAATTCATCGAGGGCGAAACGCTTGCCGAACGCTTGAAGGCCGGTCCGATGCCGATCGACGAGGCGATTCCGCTGGCCCGGCAGATCGCCGAGGCGGTCGAAGCGGCACACGACAAGGGGATCGTGCATCGCGATCTGAAGCCGGGCAACGTCATCGTCACGCCCGAGGGAACCGCCAAGGTCCTCGACTTCGGGCTCGCACGCACGGCCGACGGCGCCGCGTCCACCTCCAACGTCAACGCCGATTCGCCGACCATCACCACTCCGCCGCCCGCCCATTCACCCACCATCGCCGGCGTCATCATGGGCACCGCGGGATACATGTCCCCCGAACAGGCCCGCGGCAAACCCGTCGACAAGCGCTCCGACATCTTCTCCTTCGGCTGCGTCCTCTACGAAATGCTCTCGGGCGCACAGCCCTTCCGGGGCGAGACCGCGCCGGATTCGCTCGGCGCGATCCTGCACCGCGAGCCCGATTGGAGCCTCCTGCCTCCGACCGTGCCACAGCGCATCCGCGAACTCCTCACCACCTGCCTCGCGAAGGACCGCAAGCACCGCCTGCACGACATCGGCGATGCGCGATTGGTCCTGGAGCGTCACGGACACGGCGAGCCGGACACGGCATCGGGCGGCGCCCGCCACTCTGGGCGCGAGATTGCAGCGTGGGTCATCGCCCTGCTTGGAGTGACGGGTGCGGTCGGCGCCTGGTTGATGCGCCCCGTCGCGCCGGTCACTCACGAGCAACGCCTTTTTCAATTCACCATTTCCGCTCCGCCCGGGACCGATCTGAACCCCGAGAGCGTCAACGCCGTGATCGCGCCCGACGCGCGGAGCGTCGTCTTCGTCGCAAACGAGCCGGGCCGCCCCGTGCGTCTGTGGGTACACGAATTCGACGCGGTTTTGTCTCGCCCGCTCGAAGGAACCGAGGGCGCATCGCTGCCATTCTGGTCTCCCGACAGCCGGTCGATCGGGTTCTTTGCCGGTGGATCGCTCTGCCGCATTTCCGCCCAGGGCGGGCCGATCCAGCGGCTTGCCGAAGCGCCGGGCGCCCGCGGAGGAGACTGGAGCGAAACCGGCGTCATCCTGTTCGCACCATCGCCCAACGGCCCGCTGCACGTCGTTCCGCAGTCGGGAGGCACGCCGCAGCCGGCGGTGGATCTCGATGCCGCCGCCGACGAAACCGGTCAACGATTCCCTCAGTTCCTGCCCGGCGGCAAGAGGTTCCTGTACGCTTCGACCACGATGAGCCGGCGCGCCGGTGGCTGGAAGGAAATCACGAGGCTCGGAACGCTCGATTCCAGAAAGACCAACCCCGTCTGCACAGCAGATGCCCGGGCGACGTTCGCCCCCGGAGGATGGATTCTGCTCGATCGCGCCGGCACGCTCTATGCACAGAAGTTCGATCCGGTCACCGGCACGACTTCCGGAGACGAGATCGCCACGGTGATCCGGCCCGATGGGACTTCCAATTACGCCGGAAGTTTCTCGGTTTCGTGCTCGCGCAGCGGGGTTGTCGGATACCTTATCAACGCCGCGGCAAAGTCCAACTGCGTCGAGGTGGGCGCAGACGGGCAGACGATCCGCACAATATCGGCCAGGCCGGAAACCATCGAGTACCTTCACGCATCGCCGACGGGCGAGTTTCTCGGGGCGCTGGTTACGCAGATCCGCAATACCACGGAGCTTCGGCTGTTCGATCTTGCGCGGGAAGTGTCAAGTCGGCTGGTGGACGACTCACTTATCAACCAACTCTGCTGGTCGCCGGATGGCCAATGGGTGTACTACGCCTCCGACCGTGTCTCGCGGGATCTCTTCCGCGTCGCTATTGCCGGCAACCACAAGCCCGAACTCGTTCACGTGACGGGCAATCTCTGGGCCGCGCCCAAAGATGTCTCGGCCGACGGGCGCTTTGTTCTCTTCGACATGCTCGATCCCAAGACGCAGCGAGATCTCTGGGTGCTCGATACAACCACCAAAGCAGTTCGCGCGCTTGCCGCCGAGCCGTGCAATGAATTCGCCGCAAAGCTCTCACCCGGTCAGCACCTTGTTGCCCTCGCGACCGACGAGTCCGGCAAGTCCGAGCTTTACGTGCAGTCCTTTCCCGAGCCAGGCCCACGCATTCGGGTTTCACTTTCCGGCCTCGCCGTCACCGACAGCGGCACGCCCGGCGATGCGATCTTCCGTTGGAGCACGGACGGATCGTCCATCCTCTTCCTCGATGCCGACCGACGCACGGTCCGTTCCGCGGCAATCACCGACAAACCCACGCTCCGCGCCGCCAAGCCCGAGGTGATCATGCGCCTGCCCACTAACCTCTCCTGGGTAGAGATCGCGCCCGGTGGCAAGTCGGTCTTTGCCATGACGCCCGCGCCGGGCCAGGCACCCTGCTCCATCGCGATCACGATGAACTGGATGGGCGATCTCAAGGCCGGTGCCGAGGTCAAGAAATGATGGACGGTCTCAGCTCCATCAAGGCAGGGACCAGAGTTGGTCCGTACGAGGTGCAATCCCAGCTCGGCGCCGGGGGCATGGGGGTCGTCTATCTCGCAACCGACACGCGCCTTGACCGTCAGGTCGCGATCAAGGCCATGCCCGCGCATCTGGCCGCCGACCCCGACCGCCTCTCCCGCTTCCAGCGCGAGGCCAAGCTCCTCGCCTCCCTCAACCACCCCAGCATCGGCGCTATCTACGGGCTCGAAGAGGCCGACGGCCACCACTATCTCATCCTCGAGTTCATCGAAGGTGAAACGCTCGCCGACCGTTTGAGAACCGGGCCGATCCCGATCGAGGAATCGATCTCCCTCGCCCGACAGGTCGCCGAAGCACTCGAAGCCGCCCACGACAAGGGTGTGATCCACCGCGATCTCAAGCCCGGCAACATCATGCTCACGCCGGACGGCAAAGCGAAAGTCCTCGACTTCGGCCTTGCCCGCACCGCCGACGGCCCACCGTCCTCGACATTCGTCAGCCCCGATTCCCCCACCATCGCCACGCCTCAGCCCGCTCACTCGCCCACCATCGCCGGCGTGATCATGGGCACCGCAGGGTACATGTCCCCCGAGCAGGCCCGCGGCAAGCCCGTCGACAAACGCTCCGACATCTTCTCCTTTGGTTGTGTCCTCTACGAAATGCTCACCGGCGCGCAACCGTTCCGGGGCGAAACCGTCGCCGATGCTCTCGGCGCCACACTGCACAAGGATCTCGATCTCGCGCTCCTTCCCGGGAAGACTCCAAATGCCGTCCGCCGCCTCCTCAGCCGCTGCCTCGCCAAAGACAAGCATCAGCGCCTCCGCGACATCGGCGATGCCCGCATCGAACTTTCCGCCGTCGAGCCCGACGCCGCCCTTCCCGCCGCGTCGTCAAGCCGCGCACTCAAGGTCGCTCTCGCCGCTGCCCTGTTGCTCGGTGTCGTCGTCGCGGGCAGCGCATTCATGCTCGGCCGCCGCTCGCATACAGCGCTCGCCAGGCCCGTGGTCCAGCTCGACATGCCGCTCGGCGCCGAAACCTGTCTTGGCCCGGTCTCGTGGTTCGATCGTCCTTTCCGCCCCGCCTTCGCCGTGACGCCCGACGATCGCGCCGTCGTCTTCACCGGCCAAAAGGGAGACGACCTCCAGCTCTATATCCGCAAACTCGAAGCTTCGGACGCGACGCCCGTCCCCGGCACGACCAACGCGAACTCCGTGTTCCTCTCCCCGGACGGCCGCTGGATCGGCTTCCTCGCCGATGGCGAAATCCGCAAGGTGCCGCTCGCCGGCGGACCGGTCGTCAAGATCACAAAGCTCTCCGACAGCGGCCTCGCCTCTCCCATCCCGCAAGTGCCCGCCGACAATGACCTCTTCGGCGCCTGCTGGACCGACGACGACACAGTCATCTTCGGCCGCTACGCCGACGGCCTCTGGCAGGTCCCCGCCGCCGGAGGCATCGCCAAGCAACTCACCAAGCCCGTCGACGGCGGACACCGGCTGCCGCATGTGCTCCCCGGGAACCGCGGCATCCTCTTCACCATCTCCGACAAGATCACCAAGAACGGCAGCATCGCCTTTGTTCCTCGCAGCGGCGGCACACCACGTGCCATCCTTGAGAACGCCAGCGACGCCCGCTTCGTCGCGCCAAACCATCTCTTCTTCGCGCGCGATGGCATCCTCATGGTCGCGCCTTTCAATCTCGAGAGTCTCACCGTGACCGGCGGCCCCACCGCCCTCGTCCCCAATCTGCTCCAGGCCTCGGGCGGCTCGTCGCCGGCTGCGGCAGTCCTCACCGCCTTTTATGACATTTCTCCGACCGGAACGCTGGTCTACGCCGAGGGCGGTTTCTATCCCGTCGTTCCCAGCCGGCTCGTTTGGATCGATCGCGAAGGGAAGATCGATCCGCTCCCGACGCCGCTCGGCCATTACGCCCGCCCGACTCTGTCTCCCGACGGAAAACGCATCGCCTTCTCCCACGTCGGCATGACCAAGTACGACGAAGATCGACTTCTCCACACATTCGACATCGACCGCGCACTCCTCAGCCCGCTCACCGACCATCCGGGCTGGGCTCCGCTCTGGAGCAGAAGCGGCACCGAAATCTACTTCGAAGACACGGGAGACAAATTCCGCTCCATCGGCGTCATCGCCTCCGACGGCTCCTCGAAGATCCGCGAGTTTTCCAAGGGCTACAAGCACTGGGCCCTTCCGAGCTGCCTCTCTCCCGACGGCTCCACCATGCTCGTCGTCGGGGCCACCGACGAGACCGGCTTCGACATCATGCAGGTCTCCGTGAAGGGCGATACCACGCCGCGCCCCTTTTTCATGACCAAGTCGAACGAAGCCTGGGCTCAGTTCTCCCCCGACGGAACGATGGTCGCCTACGGCTCCGACATCTCGGGTCAGTTCGAGGTCTACGTCCAGCCCTTCCCCGGCCCCGGCCCACGCCGCCAGGTTTCCATAGGCGGCGGGCAGGCTCCGCGCTGGTCGCACAGCGGCAAGGAGCTCTTCTTCATCCAAAGGCCCAAGGGAAATATAAAGCTCCTCTTCACGGTTGATATTGGCGCTCCCACCTCCCCCGGCTCCGAACCCGGGATCGGTAAGCAACGCAAACTCTTCGAGGGTGATTGGGTCGTCCTCGGCGGCCTCACCAACTACGACACCACGGCCGATGACTCCAAGTTCCTCTTCACGGAAACGATGAAGGAAGTCAAGACGCCGACGACGAGTCTGCACGTCGTGCTCAACTGGCTCGATGAGATGAAAGTGCTGGGTTCACAGAAGCAATCGCGATGATCGCGTCTGTGGCACCGTCCTTCCGGGCGGTGTCCCATAGATCAACGAAGCCCGGGGCGACAATCCGCCTGACCGGGTGACGTTTCTTTCCAAATACACTTTGTCCATGGCCACGGACCTTCCTCGTGTCTTCCTCTCCCTCGCTCTGACCTGCGTCCCCGCGCTCGCCCAAGTCACGCCACAAACTGGCATTCCTGCGTCCGGCGCGACTCGCTCCGAAGTCTATTTCCCACCCGCCGCCGGCCAGTGGCAGCACCGCAAGCCTTCCGAACTCGGCATGGACGATGGCGCCATCGCTGCGGCCATAGTTTGGGCGCAAACTCAGGAAACCGACTGGCCCAAGGACTTTTCCAAGCAAGAAGAGACTTTCGGCAAGCCTCTCGGCCCGCTTCCCACAACCCGCGCCTCCACGAACGGCGTCATCATCAAGAACGGCTACATCATCGCCGAGTTCGGCGAAACCACCGCCGTCGATCCTACCTACAGCGTTGCGAAGAGTTACCTCTCCACCATCCTCGGCCTCGCCATCGACCGCGGCATGATCAAATCGATCACCGACCCGGTCGCCGACTCCATCCACGACGGTGGGTACGACCCCGCACTCTCTCCGCACAACCACAAGGTCACCTGGCAGAACCACGCCACCCAGACCAGCGAGTGGCAAGGTGACATGTTCGGAAAGTCCGACACGTTTCTCGGAGTCGAGCAGTACGGCAAAGGGGCGATGAAGCCGCGGGAGATCCGGGAACCCGGCACCTACTTCGAATACAACGACGTCCGCATCAACCGCTTCTCGCTCTCGCTTCTGCGCGTCTGGAAGCGGCCTCTCCCGGATGTGCTGAAGACCGAGATCATGGACCCGATCGGCGCATCGTCCACCTGGAAGTGGGTTCCCTACGACAACGCAACGGTCCAAATCGAAGACCCCGCGGGCAAAGTCGTTCCGATGCCGTCGGTCAGCGGCGGCACGCGCTGGGGCGGCGGTCTCTGGATCAGCACGTTGGATCATGCTCGCTTCGGCTTGCTCGTTTGCCGCAAAGGAAATTGGGACGGAAAACAAATCGTCTCGAAGGAGTGGCTCCGCGCCGCGACGCGTCCTCACCCCGAACTCGCCGGCGCCAAGCCCGACTACGGCTACCTCTGGTGGCTCAACACCGAGGGAGCATGGCCGGCGGCGCCGAAATCGTCGTTCGCGGCGATCGGCGCCGGGAGCAACACGATCTGGATCGATCCGGAGCACGATCTCGTCGTCGTCTGGCGCTGGCACAAGGGCGGTGATACCCAAGCGGAGTTCTACAAGAAGATTCTCGGTGCAATCGTGCCGCCCAAATAGTCGACTGTCGAAGCGGACGGTTTCCGCGGCATTCCTGCTATTCTCTTCGCAGTGATCTCACCCGGCACTTCCATCGGTCCGTATTCCATCCAGCGCCAACTGGGTGCCGGCGGCATGGGCGTCGTGTACCTCGCAACGGATACTCGCCTCGACCGCGCCGTCGCGATCAAAGCCCTGCCCGCTCATCTCGCGGAAAGCGCCGACCGGCTCTCCCGCTTCCAGCGCGAGGCCAAGCTTCTCGCCTCGCTCAATCATCCGAACGTCGCCGCGATCTACGGCATCGAAGAACTCGATGGGCACCGATTCCTCGTTCTGGAACTCGTCGAAGGAGAGACGCTCTCCGATCGACTGAAGCGCGGGCCGATCCCGGTTCACGAGGCCCTGCGTCTCGCGGCACAGATCGCCGAGGCTCTCGAAGCGGCGCACGAAAAAGGCATCATCCACCGCGACCTCAAGCCCGGAAACGTCATGGAGACGCCCGAGGGCAAGGTCAAGGTGCTCGATTTCGGTCTCGCACGCACGGCGGACGGGGTGCCGAGTTCGTCGGGGATCAACGCGGCACGGCCGGACTCGCCCACGATCACCACTCCGCATCCGGCGCACAGCCCCACCATCGCCGGCGTCATCATGGGCACCGCCGGGTACATGTCCCCCGAGCAGGCCCGCGGCAAGCCCGTTGACAAACGCTCCGACATTTTCTCCTTCGGCTGCGTGCTGTACGAGATGCTCGCGGGCTCCGGGCCTTTTCCCGGCGAGACGGTGACGGACTCGCTCGGCGCAATCGTGCACAAGGACCCGGATTGGGAGCTGCTGCCGGCGGGCGTGCCGCACAGAGTTCGGGAGTTGCTGGCGGGCTGCCTCGCCAAGGACCGTACTCGTCGGCTGCGCGACATCGGCGATGCGCGGCTCGAACTCGAACGGGCGCTTTCCGGAAAAGACCTGGGCACGGAAGACGCGGGCACAAAGTCTCGTTGGGCGCCTTCACTCGCCGGGGCCGTGCTCGTCACGGCGCTGATTGCCGCTTCCGGCGCCTGGATTGTTGCTTCGCGACGGGTGGTTCCAGCCACAACCAACACTGAACCGAATCTCCGCCTCGTTATCCCTTCACGCACCGACGCCTACAGCCAGGCCCAGCATCCGGTCATCGCGCCCGACGGACGCTCCGTCGCCTTTGTCGCCAAGAACCTCGCGCGAAACGCCTTCTCGCTCTGGGTCCGACCCCTCGACTCCTTCGAGTCCCGGCCAATCCCCGAGACCGACGGCGCGTCCAACGTCTTCTGGTCGCCCGACAGCCAGTCCATCGCCTTCCACGCCGACAGCAAGCTCTGGGCCACCGAGATCGCCGGCGGCTCGCGCCGCCTTCTCGCCACGCTTCCCGGAAACTACGGCGCCCACTGGGCGCCCGACGGTTCGATCCTCATCACCAGCATCAGCGGCGAATCGCACGTTCTCCGCGTCACCAACTCCAGCGGCGTCCCCGAGCAACTGACCACCATCGACCCGAAATCCACCGAAAAGGTCCATTGCTGGCCGCGGATGCTCCCCGATCGCCAGCACTACCTCTACGTCGGCGTCGACTTTGACCCCAACAGCGAGGTCCGCATCGGCCGCCTCTACGCCGGCCGCCTCGGATCAACCGAGCGCTCGCTCGTCGGCAACATCATTTCCCAGGCGTGGTACGCCGACGCCGGTCGCCTCGTCTTTGTCGAGGACGGCGCGATCAAGTCGGTGCCGTTCGACCTTGCTTCACTCAAGATCACCGGCGACGCAACCACCATCGCCGACGGTGCGTTCTTCTTCAAGGAGTACGGCTACTCCAGCCTCAGCGCCGCCGACAACGGGACCATCGCCTTCACCGCCCCCGAGGAAGACCATTTCCTCGTCTGGTTCGACAGCGAAGGTCGCCGCGTCGGCACGCTCGGGTCCAAGGGTTTGTACGACGCCCCGCGCATCTCACGCGACGGCTCCCAGGTCGCGCTCGCCGTGGTGAATCGTCGCACCGGGGTGAGCGACCTTTGGCTCTACGGCGTCAACCGCCCGACCGCCACCCGCATCACCACCGACGCCCGCGAAGAAACCCGGCCCGTCTGGAGCCCCGACGGTTCCCGCCTCTTCTTCTCCTGGGACCGCAGCGAAGCGCCCCGCGTCTACACCTTGCGCTCCGACGGCAGCGGCCCCATCGACGAGGTCTACGGCGAAGGCAGCGACGGAGGCGTCTGGTACGCCGACGACGTTTCGCCCGACGGATCGACGCTCATCGTCAGCGGAAACGTCCCCAAACTCAGCCGCGAACTGCGCCTCGTGCCGCTCAAGTCCAAGGGCGAGACCGTCCCCTTCATGAGTAGCCCCGCCAACGAAGGAAACGCCCGATTCTCCCCGAAAGGCGACCACGTTGTGTTCATTTCCACGTCCTCCGGACGCCGCGAGGTTTACATCACGCCCTTCCCCGGCCCCGGCCCCAAGATCCAGATCTCCGACGGTGGCGGATGGAACCCCGTCTGGTCCGCGGCCGGCGATCGCGTGTTCTACCTCAAGGACATCGACGCCGACCCGTCCCGCCACTCCCCCGCTTCCCGCGCGATCATGACCGTCGATCTCGAATCCGCCGCCGCGTTCAAGTCTCCCCCCAAGCCCCGCCTCGTCTTCGAGACCACCGAAGTCATCAGCGAGTTCGACATCGCCCCCGACGGCAAGCGATTCCTCGCCATCGTGAACTCACCCGATACCCCGCCAATCCGAATTATCCAAAACGCCGTCGCGAGCCCCGGCTCCCGCACGCGCCGTTAGCCAGCGAGCGCGGAACATCCCCGCTCACGCCTTCCGCGCCCACCGCAACTTCGCCGAACTCGCACGCGGATTGGCTCTCTTCTCCGCCTCGTCCGCCACAATCGGATCTCGACCGTCGGCGGAATAGACACCGGCTCGGAAGAGGTCGCGGAAGTTGTGCTTGACGGGTCGGTCTTCGCCGCTGTGGAAGGTGATGATCGCCGCCATGCCGCCGGGCTTCAGAATCCGCGGCAGAGCGTCCAGCAGTGCGTCGAGATTGGACAGTTCGTGGTTCACCATGATCCGCAGCGCCTGGAACGTCCGGGCGGCGGGGTGGAGCTTGGCGCCCATGCCGCGCTCGATGGTGAAGTCGCGGGCTTCGCAGACGATTGCCATCAACTGCTCGGTGCGGGTGATGGGTTGCGCCGAGCGGCGTTTGACGACGAGCCGGGCGATCTTCTTGGCGTCTTCCTCATCGCCGAGTTCGAAGAGAGCGTCGGCGAGGTCCTGCTCGCTCATTCGGTTGATGATCTCAGACGCGGGCTCGCCGCGGGTTGGGTCCATTCGCATGTCGAGCGGGCCCGGCTTGCGGTAAGAGAAGCCGCGCTCGGGGGTGTCGATCTGGGTGCTGGCAATGCCGATGTCGGCGAGAACGCCGTCCACGGTGCCCGGAGCGATTCCCAGCTCCGCCAGGACTTTCTCGATGCTGGCGAAATTGTCGTGCACGATGTCGAAGCGCACCGTTCCCTCGCGGCCCTTTACTTTCTGCAATTGCACGCGGGCCTCGATGATGTTGGCCGGATCGAAGTCGAAGGCGATGAGGCGGCCGTCGGGCTTGATGCGCTCGAGGATCGCGGCGGAATGGCCACCGAGACCGAGGGTGCAATCGATGATGGTCTGGCCGGGCTTGGGGTCGAGGACTTCGAGGACCTGCTTGAGGAGGACGGGGATGTGGGGCTTGTCCTTCTTCATGATGCCGCTGGAGCCGACCCAAAGCGCCGGGGATGGTAACGATTCGGTGAAAGAGGTTCTCTACTGATATCTAATCGTCATTCAATTTCCGGACTCTGGGCTCCCCGAATCACTTCACCACATGCCACATTTCCCACGGAGGCTCCTCATCACTCTCGATTCGTACTTCTCCCGCATCGGCTACACCGGCTCAACCGAGCCGGCGCTTGAAACACTGCGCGCCATTCAGCTCCACCACGTCACCTCGATCCCCTTCGAGAATTTCGACGTCCTTCTCGGCCGCGGCATCGCGCTGGAAATCGAGTCCATCGAGCGCAAGCTGGTCACCGACCGGCGGGGCGGCTATTGTTTCGAGCAGAACGGTCTCCTGCTTCACGTGCTGCAGACTCTCGGCTTCAAGGTCACGCCCATCTCGGCCCGCGTGCGGCTCGACCGCACCCGCGATGTCATGCCGCCCCGCACGCACCTCTTCCTCCGCGTTGAGATTGACGGCGTGCCGTGGATGGCGGACGTGGGAGTCGGAAGCATGAGCCTTACGACGCCGATCCGGTTCGACTTGGACGAGGAACAACCCACGCTCCACGAACCGCGACGGGTCACACGCGAGGGGAATCGCTTCTTTCACCAGGCAAAGCTCGGCGGCAACTGGATCGACGTGCACGAGTTCACGGGCGAAGAGATGTATCCGATCGACCGCGACCTGGGAAACTGGTGGACGAGCACCAACCCGAATTCAAAGTTCAGGCAGAACATCATGGCCTCCCGGGCCAACGCGGACGGCACGCGGTACGCGATTCAGAACCGCGAGTTCACGCACCGCCGGGCGAGCGACGGGGCGCACCTGGCCTCCGAGACAATTTCGACAACCGAACGACTGCTCGAGTTGCTCCGGGTGAACTTCGGTCTTCATTTCGCGGCGGATACCAAATTCGGTCCGTACGGATTGTAAAATCTCGCCGGATCAACGTGCGCCTCCTCGCCGACAGTCTCCCCGGAGGACCACTTTCCATAGCCTTCCGGTCTGGCTGCCGGTATGCTCAAGTCTCTCGGGGGACTTCTCGTCCGCGGCGGCACCGGGCGCACCGTCTCGATCGTCGTGCTCGCTGACGTTTTGTGAACCCAATTTCATTACGAATCCACAGCGTGCGGCGGAGGGCCTCCCACACTCTGTTTCGTTTACCGTTGCACTCCGCGTTCGTATCGAACGCGAATGCGCCACGGAGGCTTTGATAACTACGCAGTACCGATTGGTTTACCGTGCGATGTCGGCGCCTGCCGTGCTTGCTGTTTCGGCCATGCTGCTGATCGGCCTGAACGGTTGCGCGAGCGAGCCGGTGGGGCATATAAAGACCACAACCAACACAACGACCAACACTCCGACCGAGAAGACGACCGTCACCGAAACCCACGAGAAGGACACGACAATCGCGCCCAAGAAGCCAAACGGCTCTGCGGCCGCGAGAACGGACTTCTCCATTTGGGAAGGAACGACCCATGCCCTCATCCCGCATCCGCACTGCTCTTCGCCTGACACTTGCCGGAACTCTCGCCTTCACCCCGTTGATGCTCGCGGCGTGCGATCGGACCGTGCAGTTGAGCCAGACCACAACAACGAAGCCGACCGAAATGCCCGAGGGAACCAAGAAAACCACCGAGACTACAAAGAAGACGGTGGAAACCGAGAAGAAATAGCGCTCCCTGATCGAGCGTCGTTCGTGAGGATGGGCCGCCCGCAGTCGCTCACGCCGGCGGCCCATGTTTTTTCTCGAATTTGCGCGTGGCCGGTCGTTCGCCTGACTCCGATTCCGCATTCAATTGCAGGAAGGAACACGATCCGCCGCAGCGACCTCTCCATCACAAGCGATGAACCGCCCAGTTCTCATTGTCGGCGCCGGACCCACCGGGCTTGTCCTTGCGCTCTGGTTGCGGCAATTCAACATCCCGTTCCGCATCATCGACAAACTCCCGGGCCCGGGACTTGCCTCGCGGGCCATGGTTATCCAGGCGCGCACGCTGGAGTTTTACCGGCAGATCGACTTCGCGGACACGGTGATCGCGGCCGGGATCAAGATGCGCGGCATACGCCTTCGCGAGGCGGGCCGGCGGATCGCCGGATTCCAGTTTGATGAGATCGGCGACGATCTCAGCCCGTATCCGTTCGTGCTGAGCCTGCCGCAGGACGATCACGAGCACCTGCTCGTTGAGCGGCTTCGCTCCATGGGGGTTCAAGTCGAATGGAACACTGAACTGACAGGGTTTGTCGATCACGGATCGCACGTCAGCGCGACGCTGCGTGCAGGATCCGCCGAATCGACGGACGATTTCCGGTTCCTCTGCGGCTGCGACGGCGCGCGCAGCACGGTGCGGCAGGCTCTCGATCTCGGCTTCCCGGGCGGCACGTACAACGAGGTGTTCTTTGTCACCGACGTGCAGGCCCGGGGTCTGGAATTCGACGACAGCGTCAATATCTCTCTGACCAAGGGGACGTTCATCGTCGCCTTTCCGGTTCGCTCGAAGGGCTCGTTCCGGTTCATCGGGGTCGTGCCGCCGGAACACAGGGACCCGCTGCACGCCACGTTTGAGGACATCCGCCCGGTCATCAAGTCGCAATTGAACGCGGACGTGGAGACTGTGAATTGGTTTTCCGCGTACCGGGTGCATCATCGCGTTGCGCAGCACTTCCGCGCCGGCAACGTCTTTCTCGCCGGGGACGCGTGCCACATCCACAGCCCGGCGGGCGGGCAGGGGATGAACACGGGGATTGGGGATGCGGTGAACCTCGCGTGGAAACTCGCGGCGGTGCTTGAGAATCGCGCGGATGCCGCAATCATCGATTCCTACGAATCCGAGCGCATCGCCTTTGCCCGCACTCTTGTCGAAACCACCGATCGCATCTTTCAAGCGGTGGTCGGGGCGGGTCCGGGTTCGGCGTTGGTACGCTCGGTGCTCGTGCCCTACATCATGCCGCTGGTGCTCCGAGCGCGGGCCGTTCGACGTGCGCAGTTCCGCCTCATTTCGCAGACGCGACTCCGCTACCCGCAGAGCGCGCTCAGCCACGGGCGCGCGGGCACACTTCGCGGCGGCGATCGGTTGCCGTGGCTGGCGAACCAGAACAACTTCGCGCCGCTGCGGTCGCTCGATTGGCAGGTGCATGTGTACGGCGAGGCATCCGACGAATTGCGTGCCGTCGCCGATGCCCATCGCATTCCACTGATTCAATTTCGCAGCGACCAAGCCGCGATCGCCGCCGGCATTCCAAGGGACGCTGCGCTGCTCGTTCGCCCCGACGGGTACATCGCCGTTGTCGCGACTTCGCAGACTTCGGGCTCGCTCGCGGCGTTCCTCCACCAGTGGCACATCGCGCCGCGCCTCACGCCCGACTGAGTTCACGGCGCGGTGGACCGACATGCGAACGCGAACCACTGCCCACCGGGCTTTGCGAAGGTCTAATGGTCGTCCCACGGGCATCCGCTCGATCCTCCGGACCAGTTCGCAAACGCGGTATGCTGCACAAATGTTGAAGCAACTCACGCTCCTCGCGTTTCTCGGCGCCGACCTTGCCGCGTGCCATCAGAATTCCAACGCCATCGTGGACGACAAGAACGCGCCCGACGCCAATGTGGTCACGGTCCTCATGGCCACCACAAAGGGCGATATCACCCTTGAACTCGACCCCGTTCACGCGCCGCTCAGCACCGCCAGCTTCCTCGGCCACGCCCGGGCCGGCCACTACGACAACACCGTCTTCCAGCGCGTCATTCCAAACTTTGTGATTCAAGGAGGCGGATGGACGATCGACCCCTCGGTCCCCGGCGGCCTGCGCGATAACGCCAAGCGCGATGCCGACGCCGGCCACCCCGACGTCACAATCAAGAACGAATGGCAGAACGGCCTGAAGAACGTCAAGGGCACGATCGCGCTCGGGCGCGAGAAAGACCCGGACTCGGCCTCGCGTGAGTTCTACATAAACGTGCAGGACAACCCGAAACTGGATGTGCCGCGCGAGGTTGCGGGCGGGGCGGGGTATGCGGTGTTCGGGCGCGTGGTGGACGGGTGGGACGTGGTGGAAAAGATCCGGTGGGGAAAGACGCAACCGCGCCCGGATATCAAAGTCGACGACGGGAGCATGGAGAACGTGCCGCTGGACCTTGTGGTGGTGATCACTGTCCGAGAGATTGCAACGACGCGCCCGACCCGCGCGAGTCAGTGATTGCCGGCAGCATTCCGTTCAGGCCGCGGAAGCGCCGTTGGCGCATTCCGGGCACAAACTGCCGCGAGGGAGACCCGCGAGGTCGTAGCCGCACACTTTGCAGAGCCCCGGGGGATCGCATCGCGTGACGGGCCCGATGATCAGGGCGCCAACGCCGAGCACGATCAGGCCCACGACGCCGGCCCCGGCGTCGGTGAGGAGCATGCCCTTTTCGCCCCATTGGGTCTGGGCCCACGCGAGGATCAGACCCATGTACGTAATCGGCGCGTTGGAGAGCGAAGCGAACGCGTTGTACTTGGTCGCGGCGGCCCCCTTGCCGATGGCATCGAGCACAAAGCCGGTGAACGCGGTGTAGGAAAGCCCGACCACGAACACATAAATCAGGTTGAACGTGATGTAGTTGGTTCGCGTGAACGGGGCGAGCGCCATCGCGACCGAAACGCCGGCGAGAATAAGAGCGACGACGGCGTACACCTTTCGCGAACTGAAGCGGGCGCAGATCTCACCGGCGACGATGCAACCCAAGGCGGAGATGAGGCCGTTGAGTGCACCGTTCACGAGGGCGACGGTGTCTTCGTTCGCCCCCCACTTGGCGGCAACCTTTGCCTGGGAGAGCACGCCGGTGGCTGTGCCGCTGTTCATCGGCAGCAGGCAGAGCAGCGCACAAAGCATGCCGGCGCGTGTGCGGATCATCTGCCAAAGTTCCGCCGCGACAGCGACCATGGCACGCGGAAGTGAGACGGCACGGAGTTCGGCTTTGACCTCGGGCACGAAGAAGAGCGCGACCGAACCCAGCAGGAACAGAATTCCGAGGGAGGCGCCGGACATCCAGGGCTGCGGCGTGTCGGCGGAGGGGATGTGCGTGGCGATATAGAGGCCCGCGCCGCCTCCCAGTCCATTACCTCCGAGATTACCGGCCTGGAACCATCCCCCACTCGTCCCCGTTTTTCGGGGGGCGTCGCGTGGGCCATGATTCCTTCGACGCTCATGCCCAGGAACGTGGATGCGAGATTCGCGATGAATATGACCGCTTGAAGAACGCGCAGGTTTTCGCGTTCGAGGGGCACGGCGCTCATGGCCGTGATGCCAACCGCGCAGAGCACGACGGAGATGATGTACCAGGTCTTGCGTGTAAGCGTCGTGTCGACGATCGGGGCCCACAGGAACTTCCAGACGTGCGGGAACATGCCCGAGGCGATGAGCAGTGCCCCGTCCTCGACCGTGAGGTTGTGGCGGGTGCACAGAAAGGCCATCGCCACACTGACATACCCGCTCATCGCTCCGAACGGGATGATGAGTACCGCGAAGGCAAACGGGTTCGGCGGGCGAGGGGATCTGGTTTCGATTGTCACGTGGTCGTTTTTCTCGGCCCGGGAGCAACTGGAATTCTCGCGAGTGGCAGTGTAATGGAACGGCCCGCGGGCACGATTGCCGCCTTCGGATCGGCAAGCCAGCACAGGCGACGGCCGGATTCTGGACCCAAAGACCTTGGGGTGGTCTGTCGGACGTCCGAAAATTGGAGCGCGGGTGTATCGGAAGGGGGGTTCGCACCCCGTACATGCAGCGAACGTAACAACAGGTCTTGGTTGGAGAATGTCCTAATCCGTGTTATTGCCGAGAGTTGGGTGGCACTAGCCAGAAGCGAGCGCATGTTTGAGCAGGCCGATGCGTGCTCTCTGCCACTGGTCGTGTTACGGAGTCGCCGCATGCCTGCCAAACCTGTGAAGATCCGAACTCCCAAAGCACTGCCTTTATTCATTGCCGCGGCGGGGGCGCTGTTCGCGTACGGCTCGGCCGTCTCGGCGGGGGCGAAGTCGCACGGGCTGATGGCCTCGAGTGCGGTGCGGATAGAAACCATCCGATCTCCAGTTTCGCAGCCCAAGCCCTCTCGCTTGGCGCTCGGACAGGCGCCGGTGCAACTGCGGGTGGCGACGCGCTGATCGCATGACCGAGTTTGAACTTTGAGAGACGCCGCCGGCCGGCGTCTTTTTTTCGCGCTGGTACTCTCCGGCCCCATGCCCATCGTGCAGTTTGCTCTCACCGTGCGGGACTACGACGAGGCGCTTAGCTTCTTTGTCGGGAAGCTCGGGTTCACGCTGCTCGAGGACACCGACATGGGAAACGGGAAGCGGTGGGTGCGGATCCGCCCGCCGGCGGCCGTTGGCGCTGAAGCGGGACCGGCCGTTCTGCTCGCCCGGGCCGTGACGCCGGAGCAACTGGCGAGCGTGGGGAATCAGACGGGCGGCAGGGTTTTCATCTTCCTTCACACCGACAACTTTCAGCGCGACTACGACCTTTACGTTTCGCGCGGCGTCCGCTTTGTTCGAGCACCATCGCGAGAGGCGTTCGGCACGGTTGCGGTGTTCGAGGATCTGTACGGGAACAAATGGGACATGATTCAGCCTAACAGTTGAAACACGGAGGGCCACGGAGAGCGACGGAAGAAGACACGGAGTGAGAAATGGAGCAAGGCCACGCCGAGACGGAGAACCACCGAACCGTCGTTCGAGAAGGAAGGACTTGGACACATGTCGCTGACGAAAGAACGTGCGGATGAATTTGCGGCTCGCTGGTTTCATGCCTGGAATTCGCACGACCTCGACGCGATCCTCGCGTGCTACGACCCTGCGATCGAGCACAGTTCGCCTTTCATCAAGCGGTACAACGACTCTGTGGGGCGGGGCGATGAACCCTCGGTCCGAGGCATTGCTGACCTGCGGGGCTATTTCGGACGGGCGCTCGAGCGCAATCCCACGCTGCGTTTCGATCCGATGCACGTCGCGACGGGGCTTGAGTCGGTCATCCTCGTCTACCGACGCCACAGCCACGACACGCCTCCGGAGGGAGAAGTGTCGGCGGAGGTGTTTTTCTTTGCGTTGCCGGCCACGGGGCTGCCGCGGATCGTGCGATCGGTCTCCCACTATTGACGAGCGGAGCGAGCGGACCAAACACCGGGGAATCCACTACCGGGTCCAGCGGTAGGTGTGACGCTGGAAGAACGAATCGGCCCCAGCCGGCTTCACGAGCTTGGTCATTGTGAACGAGGTGTCCGCGAAGATGTAAAGGTGTTGAAATCGGGCGGGCTTGTCGTTGTCGCTGCCGTCTTTTTCCGTGACGAGGCGGAGGTTGCCGCCGGCTGTTTCAAGTCGCTGGGTGACGGTCTCATCGCCGAGACGTCGGCCGCCGTCCGAGATCTTGACGGTGCTCGATGAATTCGCCTTGGGTTCGCGCGGATAGCCGAAGCGGAACTCCCAACTTGGTGAGACTCCGGCATCGGCGAATTCGTTGCCGACCGCGGCGAGGCCGGGGAGTTTGACGACTTCGAGCGTGGAGTCGATGGCCGTTTCTTTTTCAGTGGTGTAGTCGAGGTAGGTGAGCGTGCCGGACCACGGGGGACCCGTGAGGCGGTCGAGGTCTTTGGATGACACGATCGGTCCGGATTGGCAGCCGAGCGTGGCGCATGCGGCGAGGAGTGCACATGCCGCGAGCAGGGCGTGATACGAGGCGGTGAGCAGGACGGCCATGTTTGGTCTCGCGGTGAGTTCTGCGTTCGATAGCCCGGCGTGGGTGGCGGGAACGGAAGGGCATTCAACACGAAGGGCCGTGACGCGCCACGGAGAGAGACACGGAAGAAGGCGGGAGCCTGTTGCGGTCTGGCTTGGATTCGTTGCTGGAGTTGCTGCGATTCGGCTCGTCGCGCTTTTTCTTCAAAAATTGAGCGGCTGAAACTCCTTCGTGCCCTCGATACCCTATGGCCCGATGCCGAACGCCGCGGCGAACAAAGCTGACTCGCGACCAACCGGCACGTTTCTGGTGCCTGTACTCGGGACTCTCGGGATCGTTCTGATCACCGGCGCCGTGCTGCGGGCCATGGGCCGGGTCTGGTGGTGCGCGTGCGCGACACCGACGCCCTTTGTTTCGGACATCTGGTCGAACCACTGCTCGCAGCACCTCTTTGATCCGTATTCGCTCTCGCACGTCTCGCACGGCCTGCTGTTTTCGATCGCGTTCGGGTGGATGGCGCAGGGAGGCCTGGCGGGCCGCGTGCGGCCGAGCACTGCGGTCTGGTTCCTTGCCGCCGTCGCACTCGAGGCGGGCTGGGAGATTCTCGAGAACACGCCGATGGTGATCGAGCGGTACCGGACGCAGACAGCGTCGCTGAACTACAACGGCGACAGCATCGTAAATTCGCTGGGGGATGTGATCTCGTGTGCCGCGGGATACCTGCTCGCCCGACGGATCGGCCCGCGGCGGGCCTTCCTGCTGTTCCTGGCTTTGGAGCTGGTCATGCTGCTCTGGATCAGGGACAATCTCACGCTCAACGTGGTCATGCTGATCGCGCCGATCCAATCGATCAAGCAGTGGCAGACGCCGCCGACGGTGCTTGGAACGTAAAATTCGGAGGCGTCCCGATCGGCCCCCAAATGCCCGGAGGAACCGCGATGCATGCCGATACTCGAGCGTTCATTTCACGGTGGTGGAATTCCGCGTGGTCCGAGGGTCTGTGGGCCGCGGCGTGGTCCAAGTCACTCGATGGGCTGACGCCGGAGCAGGCGGCTTGGCAGCCGCCCAGTGCGCCGGGGGTTGCTGGAACGCGGCACTCCATCTGGCAATTGGTGCTCCACATGTGCCTCTGGCGCGAGCACTGGCTGCGGAAGTTAAGGGGAGAGAAGACACCGCCGGAAGATCTGAAACGGCTGAACTTCCCGGAGATCAAGGACATTTCGGAGCGGGCCTGGGCTGATGCACGCAGGCGATTCGAGGACACGCAGGCGCGGGTGCGGGAGGTGCTGGCGGATCCCTCGACGTCGGGAGAGCATGCCGAAGGCATATCTCACTTTCTGCCGCACGATGCGTATCACTTCGGACAGATCAGCTACATCCGGGCGATGCTTGGGATGAAACCGCTGGAGTGAGGGAACGGTTTGCAATTTCGGCTTCGATCGGCTCTACTCTCCGCCGATTCATTTCTGGAGCCACTCGATGGAATTGCACCGTCCTGCCGTCTGTCTCTTCATGCTCACCCTTGTCGCCGGCTGCTCCTCCTCGGGCAAGCACGTGGACGCGACGCCGGGGCCGCAGACGGAAAAAAGCGTCAATGACTTCGCGACGCCGGCCCGCAGCGGCATCATCTCCGACTACACGCGTCTCAAGCCATCGCCGGATTTTCCGGGCTCGATGGTGTGGAGTTCTGGCAAGCTTGGCGCATACGACCGCTTCATCATCGAGCCGATTGTGATCGTGCCGGACCGATCGGCCCGCGGCCTTGCGATTTCGGAACGGGAGAAACAGAAACTCGCGTCGGATTTCCGGTATGAACTGGTCAGCGAGCTGCAGGCCGCAAAGACGGTGGTCACCGTGCCGATGCCCAGGACGGCCCGGCTCAAGGTGGCGGTGACGCAGATCGCTCGCTCAGCGGGCGAGAACATGCGGTGGTTCCACTGGGCAGGCGGGGCTTCCGCGGAGATGGAAATCACCGATGCCCAGACGGGTGAACCGCTAGCTTCCGCGATGGATAGCAGTTTGGTCACAACCGCCGAACCAAACCCGGGCAACGACCCGTACTCCGATACCAAGATTGTCTTCAGGCACTGGGCGGCGCGCCTCGGAAGATGGCTGACGACGGCGAAATAGCGGCTCCTGCACGGCATGCCGAGGGTCGCCGGAAGCGGGGCTAGGCGTCTCGGCGACTGGCGATGTGCGTGGGCGGGCAGAGACACCGATTCGGATCATCTTCCTCTTCTATCGCGGGTCGGGCTTTGGGTACCTTTCCCTTTGCACGCCGCACGGAGACGGCTGCCCGTTCGCGGTCCGCTTTGCGGCTCTAGAGTCGGGCGTGACAACGGCACACTTTGAGGTCGATGCTACGGTTGTCCTGGCGATCAATGGGGGATCGTCCAGCATCAAAGTCGCGATGTTCCGCGCGGGATCTGAGCCTGTTCGCCTCTTGAGCGGCGGGGTCGAGCGGATAGGTTCCAAGGACGCGGAATTACGGCTAAAGGACGCGGCGACCGGCTCGGTCGAATCGGCCCCGATCGGGGCACTCGGACATGCAGAGTCCGCAGGACTGATGGTGGCCAAATTGAAGGAGCGGATCGGCGCTCGACGCGTTCTGGGCATCGGGCACCGAATCGTCTTCGGAGGGCCGGGATCGCCGGATCACCAACTTGTTGCACCCGGGATCATGAGCGAATTGCGCGGCGTGGCGAAGATGGACTCGACGCACCTGCCGCGGGAGATTGCGCTCGTTGAAGTCTTCGAACGTGCGTTCGCGGGCGTGCCGCAGGCACTGTGCCTCGACACGGCGTTTCACCGCGGGCTCCCCCACCTCTCGACTTTGCTTCCGATTCCTCGCCGGTTCCGGGCGGCGGGCATTCGGCGCTACGGATACCACGGGCTTTCGTATGAGTTTCTTGTGTCGGAGTTGGAGAGGGAGGAGGGCGCTCGGCCGGAGGCCAGGGTGGTTTTCGCGCACCTGGGGTCGGGCGCAAGCATGGCGGCGGTGCGCGGAGGAAAGCCGATCGATACGACGATGGCAACCTCGGCGCTCTCGGGCCTGATGATGGGGACCCGCCCGGGTGATCTCGACCCCGGCGTGGTGCTCTACATGGCGATGATCGAGAAACTCGCGCCGGATCGCCTGGCCTCGCTCCTCAACCGGGAGTGCGGGCTGCTCGGCGTTTCAGGGATCAGCGCCGATGTGCGCGATCTGCTCGCGAGGCGAGCCCACGAAGCCAACGCCGCGGAAGCCATCGATCTCTTCTGCTGGATCGCCCGCAAGCATCTCGCGGCAATGGCGGCTTCGCTCGGCGGTATCGACACGCTGGTCTTCTCTGGCGGCATCGGCGAGAACTCGCCGGAGATCCGATCAGGCATCTGCCGGGACATGGCGTTTCTCGGGGTTGAGATCGACGATGCCGCCAACCGTGCCGGCTCGGGAGTGATTTCAGGGGCCGGCTCGCGCGTAGCCGTGCGGGTGGTCCGCACCGACGAAGAGCTCATGATCGCACGCCATGTGATTCGGCTGGTGAGTCGGCGAACAACCGGCCAATGAAAAAGGCACCGGGTCGGTGCCTTTGGGGATGCAGATTTCGGATCGAGAGCGCCTCGCATTACGAGGCACGCGTCGCGTGCTTCTTCAATCGCATCGAGAGAGCAATCATGAACACGCCCGCGACCAGCGCGTAGGCCGCGATCACCGTGATCATTGCGAGAGCGCCGGCGCCCGGGGCAATGAGCACAAATGCGCCGAAGGCAATCGAGAGCAGGCCGCCGAGGATGAGCCACCATTCATTGTCGATGGTCTTGCGGAGTTGGATGGCCCCCACAACCTCGAAAATGCCGCGGAACACGGCCCAGACGCCGATGAACGTGAGCAGCATGAGGGTGGTGACGGCGGGGTAGGCGAAGGTGACCGCGGCGGCGCCGATCCCGAAGAGCCCCACCATCAGCAACCACCACGTCGGCGCAACGGCCTTGGCGCGACCGGACATCGCCGCCGCGAGCGCGAACACCCCGTCGAGCAGCGCGAACGCCGCAAAGAGATAGATCAGCGTGGCCAGCGCGATGCCCGGCTGGGCGAGGGCAACGATGCCGAAGGCCACGGCGGCCAGGCCGCGGAAAAGAACAAATTTCCAGCCCGCGGCAAGGCTGTGCAGATGCGTGGTGGTCTCGAACGCGACGGGTGGAGAAGCGAGCTGCGTCATGGGTACTCCTTATGAAAAGAGCCGCCACACAGGCTCAGGATGTCGAATTGGATCGGTGCGGGCAGCCCTTGCGCATGAGAATTCGGGGTCTGTTGCGGTGCCGCGGAAGAGGCGAATACCTATTATCTCTGACGATGTCAGCAACTGCCTGATCCAACTTCCGCCCCCCGCGAAGCCCGAACGGGGCCTCTTTTTGAGGCTCGACGAGGGCGTGATCGCGTTTTCCTGAGCGTCTCGGCTCGGGAGTGCATGCTTTAGGGCATGAGGCAGCGGAGTGGATCAAACCGGGAATCAGAAGAATGTCCTGCGGCTCGGGCGCTGCCCGGGCGATTTCTCAGTTGCAAACCAATGTCTCACAAGAGCAGAGTTGAAACAAACGATTTCACGTGCGTTCAGTGCAAGTCTTCCGTGGCGATCGAGGCCTGGGGGACGAAGCATCGCAATCACTGTCCGGTCTGCCTCTGGTCTCGTCATGTAGATGACGAACCCGGCGACCGGGCGTGCTCCTGCCGCGCTCCGATGGAACCGATCGCGATCGAGGTCCGGCGCGACGGGGAGTGGGCGATCATCCACCGCTGCACGGGCTGCGGCACATTCGGCACCAACCGGGTGGCGGGCGATGACGAGGAGAGGGCGCTGCTGGCGCTGGCCCTGCGTCCGATCGCCAATCCGGCGTTTCCGCTGGACGGATTCCGCGCGCGGGACGGATAGAGCCTCGCCGGTAGGAACGAGGTCGGAGCCGCACACTCGCGCCGCGACGGCGGGTATGCTGCGCGCATACGGAGGCCAGCATGCCCGGTTTGTACGCGCGGCTGAATCGTCACTTCGGCGAACGACCGACGGAACTGTCGCGCCGTGAGTTGCTGCGCGCATCGGCCGCGGCCGGCGCGGCGCTATTGCTACACGGTTGTGCCTCGGCGCCGCGCACCCGCAAGGGCCCGTCGCAGACCAAGGTCGTGGTCGTCGGCGCCGGACTTGCCGGGCTCTGCGCGGCGTATCAGCTCACCCAGGCCGGATTGGAAGTGAAGATCGTTGAAGCACGCGACCGGATCGGCGGGCGCGTGCTGACGCTGCGCGACTTTGTGCCGCGGAAGACGGTCGAGGGTGGCGGGGAACTGATCGGAGCGAATCACCCCTGCTGGCTGGCGTTCGCGAAGCAGTTCGGGCTCGAACTAATGGATGTCGGGAAGGACGACACAACGTTCGACCCGATCGTCATTGATGGAAGGAAGCTCGAGTACCCCGAGGCAGCGGCGCTATGGAACAGCATGAACACCGCCCTCAACGAAATGAACGTCCTGGCACGTGATATCAACGCTGATCGGCCGTGGCAATCGGCGCGTGCGCGGGACCTTGATTCCCGCAACATCGCCGACTGGATCAACGCCCTCGGTGCCGATCCGCTCACCAAGCGGGCCTGCTGGATTAACCAGGCCTCCGACAACGGTCAGGACCCGGCGCGCATGAGCCTGCTCGGTCAGTTGGCCACCGTCAAGGGCGGAGGTCTGGAGAAATTCTGGACCGAAACCGAGTCACTACGCTGCCGCGGTGGCAATGACCTCCTCGCACGCCGACTCGCCGATCAGACCGGACGGTCCCGGTTGCAATTGGGTGTCCCGGTCTCATCGATCGACACGTCGGGCAAAGGCTCCGTTCCGTGCCGCGTGATGCTCGCGGACGGATCATTGCTGGAGTGCGACCACGTCATTCTGGCAGTGCCGCCGTCGGTTTGGAGCAATATCGCCTTCAAGCCCAACCTGCCCGCCGAGTTGGCGCCCCAGACCGGTGTGAACACCAAGTACCTCGCCCACGTACAAAGAAGGTTCTGGAAAGACGCCAACCTTTCTCAATACGCCCTGAGCGACAAGCCCGTCGAGCAGACGTGGGATGGCACCGACGGGCAGGACGAGGGAAGTTCGGCGTGCCTTGTCGGCTTCAGCGGCGGGCCGGGAGCCGAGCAGGTGCTCGAGTGGCCGCAGGATCAGCAACAGCACAACTTCTCCGATGTCCTTTCGAGGTTCTACCCGGGCTACGACGCAAACTTCGTCAACGCCCGCCTCATGGACTGGCCTCGCGACCCTTGGACGGCCTGCGGCTATTCATTCCCGGCGCCGGGACAGGTCACGACGGTCGGGCCGATGCTGGCGGCAGGAATCGGGCCGCTGCACTTCGCCGGAGAGCATTGCTGCTACAAGTTCGTGGGGTACATGGAAGGGGCCCTGCAATCGGGAATCGCCGCGGCACGGCGGATCCACCAGCCACAGGGAAACCTCAGCGACGACGTCCGCTGGCGGAAACTCTAGTGGGACGGCACCGGACTCCCCTGCCATCGCCGAACATGCCAATTTTATGGGCCGAAGGGCCGTTTCCGTGCAATGGCAGGGGTTCGGCGGATCATCTGTTGCGGGGTTGCACCATCCAGAGTGCTTCCGGCATCGAAGAGGTCGGTAGATGTGATTTCGCGCCGGATGTGTGGCCTGTGGCCGGGCACCCGAGCGATTGGAGCGGACCATGCGCGTGCTTTCGTTGATTCTGCTGTTTGTGGCCGCCGCGGCGATCGCGGGCGGCGTGTTTTATGCGGCGCGGGCCCTGGCGGGTCCGGGCCCGGGGTACGGGTACGGCAATTCCGATCTGCCGGCAAAGGGCAACGACAACAAGGAAATCTCCAAGGACATGATCACCAAAGCGAATGACAAGAACGCGAAGCAGGACGGGCCCCGCTATTCCAAGAGCGGGTACGACATCACGCCCTGGAGCGAGAAGAAGATCAACGACGCGGCGAAGAACCTGGCGCCGGCGGAGCGCGACGTCATTCTCGCAAAGGGGACAGAGAGGGCATTCTGCGGGACGCTCGTCGACAATCACAAGGAAGGCGTGTACGTCTGCCACCTGTGCGGGCTGCCGCTCTTTGCGAGCGAGAACAAGTTCGATTCCGGCACGGGCTGGCCGAGCTTTTTCCGTCCGGTGGACAAGGACCACATCGCGTACCACAAGGACACCGAGTTCGGGATGGAACGCATTGAGATCCTGTGCGTGCGTTGCACGGCGCACCTGGGCCACGTCTTCGATGATGGCCCCGAGCCGACCGGGCTGCGCTATTGCGTGAACAGCGTCTCGCTCGAATTCGTGGAAAAGAAGGACGGGAAGATCGATCTTCCCGCGGCGAGCCAACCCATCAAGACCGAAACGGCGTATTTCGCCGGCGGATGCTTCTGGGGCACCGAGGATCTCTTCCAGCAGGTGCCCGGTGTGATCGACGTCGTCAGCGGCTATATGGGCGGCAAGGTCAAAAACCCCACGTACAAACAGGTCTGCTACACCGAAACCGAGCATGCCGAGACCGTGCGGATCACGTTTGACCCCGCGCGCGTGACGTACAAGGACCTGCTCGCAAAGTTCTTCAAGTTCCACGACCCCACGCAGCTAGACCGGCAGGGCCCGGACTCCGGGCGGCAGTACCGCAGCGCCATCTTCACGAGCAGCGAGCAGCAATTGGCCGAGGCTCGCCAGTTCATCAAGGAACAGGGCGCTCGTCCCAAGTTTCAAGGTCGCAAGATCGTCACCACTGTTGAGCCGGCCCCAAAGGCTGGGGAAGCCGGCGGTTTCTGGGAGGCGGAGGATTACCACCAGGACTACCACACCAGGCACGGAGGGCACTGCGCCTTGCCATCGCCGGATGATGACGAATAGTTTACAAACAATCATGAATTTGTTTTTACTTTGTTCGCTCTTCCATCGGTCGGGAGGAATGTGTAGACTGTGGGCATGACCATGGGCTTGCAGAAGCATGCCCCTGGGGATGGCGGAGGACTTGGCGGAGGGCAACTTCGGGCTCTCGGGGCGGCGCTGGGTTCAGACCCGATGACGGGCGTCGGGATATTTTCAGCAGAAGGAAAGATCATTTGGGCGAATCCGCAGATCTCGCGGATGTTCCGCGGCCCGGGTGCGTCGCCTTCTCAATCGGTTGGGAAGCAGATCGCCGAGTTGTACCCGGAAGGATGGACGGAGGAGTTGCTCAAGAACTCCCGCCGGTGCCTTGGCACGGGCAAGCCCATGCTGCTGCGTCTGATCTGGCGCGGCGAACAGGTCTACATGTGGATGCAGCCCCTCGATGCCGACACGGTCTCGGGGGGAGAAATCGGCCTGCCCGGGCACCTCCTGGTCATTTGCCGCAAAGTCAGCGGGAGCCAGGAGGCGGCAGAGCTTTTCCCGGTGGCAGAATTCGAGAAGGTCCATACGAACGTCATTGACCTGGGACCTCTCGATGTGCTGAGCACGCGGGAACTGGAAGTTCTGGCTCTGGTCGGGCAGGGTCTGAGCGCAGCGGAAATCGCGACCGTGCTGCACCGTTCTGTGAAGACCATTAACACGCATCGCGAGAGCATCGGCAAGAAGCTCAAGATTGACGACCGGGTGAAGTTGGCGGCCATCGCGCAGCGGGCCGGGCTGAGCCTGGCCGATGCCGCCCGGGAACGGACCTGAGCGGGTAAGCTGTTCGGCATGACACACGAAACCAACGCCCAAGCCCAAACGCCACCCACCTTCCCGACGGAAATGGGCGGGGAGGATCTGAAGGGACTGTTCGCCGCGCTCGGCGCGGACCCGATGATCGGGGTGGCGCTTGTCGGCGAGGACGGGCACATCTTCTGGTCCAACCCGCAGATGGCCCGGATGTTCTTCGGTGAGGGGCACACGGCGCCGCAAGCGATCGGAAAGAACCTGAAAGACCTATACCCGCAGCCGTGGGTTCAGGAACGCCTTCGCATCCTCAAGCAATCCGCCGAGCACAACAAGCCGGTCCAACTCCGGTCGATCTGGCAGGGTCGTCAGCAGTATTCATGGATTCATCCGCTCGATCCCGAGGGGGTGGACTCGATGGAGGCGGACGAACTCCACGGCGGCGAAATGCCGCGCCGGTTTCTGGTCATCACCAAGCGAGTGAGCGGGGAGGGGAAGACCGAGGAACTCGCGCCCGCGGAGGGCTTCGACAAAGTCGATAGCGAAGTGATTGATCTTGGCCCGCTCGACGTGCTGACGTCTCGTGAACTTGAAGTGCTCGCGCTGCTCGGGCAGGGGCTGGCCGCGGCGGAAATCGCGAAGCTGCTGCACCGCTCGGTCAAGACGATCAACACCCATCGCGAGAACATCGGGAAGAAGTTGAAGATCGACGACCGGGTGAAACTGGCCAACATCGCGCAGCGGGCGGGGCTGCGCCTGCCGGACGCGGAAAAAGAGCGGGTGTGATGCGCCCGGACCTGCGGATTCCACAACATTGTGGAATCCGGGCCGAGAATCCACATGAATGAGGAATCCGAGGCAGCGCTGTTGACGCGCCGGCCGCGTCGCTGGTAATTTTTTGGACGACGCGCGGGGTGGGAGCCGGGGCTCCCGCCGGTGCGCCGGCGCTGCGCGGAGATCGAATCATGTTCGGACGTGTCGGATCGATCGGGGGATTGGTCGTGCTGCTCATCGCGCTCGGCGCGGGAATCGCGAACGTCTATTACAAGAAGAGCAAGGTGGGCGAGGAGTATCGCAAGGAGATGCACACGCTGGTGGAGAAATGCGACGGGTACAACGCGAACAAGGACTACATGGACTGGCTGGTGGACGCGACCCACGACGAGGTCTTCGGCAAGGACTACAAAGTGAAATTCAGTCCCGGAGGGCGCCTCCGTTCGATGCGCGACGAGAGCACGTTCGACGAGGAGGCGTACGCGATTGATATGTTCGACGGAATGATCAAGCGCGCGAATGAGGACAAGGCCGAGGCCGTGGTGAAATCGCTTGAGAAACTGCTGAAGGAGTTGAGCGAAGAAGACGAACCCGCAAATTCGAAAGGGACGCCCACGAAATAGCGGGGAGCATTCGGCGAGCCCCGGCGGGCCAGTGAACGCGTTGCGGGATCGTCATGAAGGCAGAATCCGGCTTGATTCCGGGGCGAAAAACCGCGCGGCGTAACCAGAAAACGGGCTTGCTCGAGGGACGGCTGCCCGGTAGGCTGTCAATGGATAAACGCGGCGGAGGAGATCGGGCGGCCGTGCCAATCGCGGCCAGCAAATCACTGGATCCGGGCAGGGGGCACGTTGTGTCAAAGCACTGTTTTGTAATGGTTCGTGGGATGGGAATCGCCTGCGTTGCGTCGACGGTCGGAGTATTTGCCCTGTGCGGCGAGGCTCGGGCCGACCAAACCGAGCAGATCTATTACTTCAAACATGCACGCGAAGTGCCGCTTGACGTCTCGCGGGTGGCGGTGAAGCGCCTGGAGAATGGCGAGGCACGAGGTGGAAGAACGCCCGCCGTTTACACCGAGCGGGCGACCGATTTTCAGTATCCGCTCGCGCAGTGGACGCTCTACCGCGCTCCGGCGACACCCGGCGTCGGCGCAGATGTCACGACGGTCAGGGCGGTCGTGAGCGACGCGGCCGCTTCGGGTTCCTTTGACTTTGTTTCGCCGGTCTTCACGGATGACTTCGGCGGGCCGATGGTCGTAACACCGACGCTTCTGATGGCGGTGAATCCGAGCGTGCCGGTCGCGGAAGCGCGTGCGATCGCGTGCGGCTACGGCACGATCCTGGAAGAGGGATTCGCCGGGGAGCCCAACGGCTTTCGCGTCGGGCTCGCGACCGCGAACGGATACGACGTGCTGCGGGACGCGGCCGAGCTTTCGCGACGGGATGACGTGCTCTTTGCCGAGCCGGACATGATCTTCACGGGTCGCGCGGAGTTGATACCGAACGATACGAACTGGTCGAGCATGTGGGGGCTGCGCAATATCGGGCAATTTTCGGGCGTGGCGGGAAGAGACGTGGGCGCGTGGAGAGCGTGGGACATCACCACCGGGTCGCCCTCGATCTTCACGGTGATCATCGATGTCGGCGTCGATCTGGCACATCCGGATCTCAATCTCGGTCCGAGCCACGTTGACCTGACGGGGCAGGGAAGCGGTGGCAACCCGTTCAACAACTGTGACAGTCACGGAACCGCAGTGGCGAGCTGCGTAAGCGCCAAGATCAATAATGCGCTGGGAGTCGTGGGCGTTGCGCCCGCCACGCGCAGCGCTTCGGCACGCACGTTTGTTTCAAATTCGCCGACGTGCGACGGCTCGTGGACTACCCAGATCAGTTGGACACCCGACGCGATCTCCTTTGCGCAGGGGATCGGGGCGAGGGTCACCAACAACAGCAATGGCTACGGCTTCACGTCGGCCTCGATCGATTCGGCGTACCAGAACAGCTACAACGCCGGAATCGTGCACTTCGCGTCGTCGGGAAACAACGCCGGAGCCGTGCTCTATCCGGCGTCGATTCCCATTGTCAACGCGCTTTCGGCGATGATGCCCAACGGAACACTGGCCTCTTTCAGCAATTTCGGCCCGGAAACAGACTTCACGGCGCCGGGAACTTCCATCATGGCCTGCGACCGGGTCGGTGCGCCGGGATACAGCACGACCAACTACGCGACAGTCCAGGGCACCAGCTTTGCATCGCCGTATGCCGCGGGAGTGGCGGCCCTGATCTTCTCTCTCAAGCCCACCCTGACGCCCGCGCAGGTCGAATCGTTCATGCGTACGAGCGCGATCGATCTCGGTGTGGCGGGGTTCGACAACAGCTTCGGCAACGGCCTCGTGAACGCGTGGAACGCCTTCCAGCAGGTGGGTTGCACGCCGGTCTTTGATCAGCAGCCGCCAGCGACGATCGACAGGCCCTGCCCCGGCGCTCAATTCTCGATCAGCAGCGGCACTGCCAGCACCGCTCCGGGCACTGTCACTCTGCGCTGGCGTCGCAACGGAGTAAGCCTGACAAACGGCGCCGACTACGCCAACACAACCACGAGTGCGCTGACGATCAAGGGGTTCGGACCGTCGGACGTTGCCACCTATACACTCGCCGCCACGAACGCGTGCGGCACGACGATCAGCAGTGCGGTAATCGTCACCAACTACTGCCCTGCCGACCTGCTGTGCGACGGGCAGGTGGACGATGGAGATTTTGTCCGGTTCGCGACGGCGTACGACCTGCTCTTGTGCTCGGACCCGAACATGACCATCGGATGCCCCGCGGACTTGAACGTCGATGGGCAGGTGGACGATATCGACTTTGTTGCGTTCGCAACAGCGTACGACATCTTGCTCTGCCCCTGAATCGATCGGGCACGCTCGCGTAGCCCGGCGGCACGAGCATCTCGTACTCCACGATGAAGACGGAACAGTCGGCGTCGTGGACCTGTCCACCCTTGTTCGTATTGGACTTCTAGATCGACCGCGGGATCGGCGGGGATGGGCGTGGCACCGACTTTGACCGCGATGGTCTCGGGGCCAAGATCCGCCGGAAGGGGTGTGCGGGCCACACGGTCGCTCCGCGCCGACTAATTCCGCCCCGAGAAATCCACAACGTACAGCGTGCGCGGGGCCAATTCGCGGATCGGGATGTAGTCGGACAGACCACCCTTCGCGTCCGTCTTCGGAGCTTCGGGATTCACCGCGGCGTTGTGCAGCAGTTCCTTGGGCTGTGTGACCTTCTTGAACGGCCCGGACGCTGCGCGGACGCGGCAATCCCGCACGGACTTGTCGGAGAGGTTGGCGATTACCAGAAGAGCGGAATCGCCCTCGGCGCGCGCGAAGGCGTAGACCGACTTATCGCTGGCGTCGATGGGGGTGTAGTCGCCCTTTGCCAAGGCTGAATTGGCCTGGCGCAGGCGGATGAGTTTCTTGTAGAGATTGAGCAGCGACTCGGGATCGGACGATTCGGCGCTGACGTTCTTGGTGGTGAAGTCGCTCTGGGCGCTGCGCCAGGGCTTCCCGCCGGTGAACCCGGCGTTCGGCGCGGAATCCCACTGCATCGGCGTGCGGAGGTTCTCGTCGGGCTTGTCGCCGACGACTCCGAGCTCCTCGCCGTAGTACATGAACGGAATTCCGGGCTGGGTGAAGAGGAGACAGGCGGCGAGCTTGGCCTTGCCGAAGTCGTTGCCGAAGCGTGTCATCGATCGTGTCTGGTCGTGGTTGCTCAGGAACGTGCTGAACTGGTTCCGCGGATAGGCCGACCATGCCTTCGCCGTAGCGTCCTTGAGGCGCCTGGCATCGGCGTTGTTCACCGCGTCGATCGTGGCGAAGGAGACGTCGAACTCAAAGCAGGTATCGAGCTGATCGGGCACGTACGTCGCGATGGTGCCGGTGTCGGTCCAGACCTCCCCCACCGTGAAAGCGTTCTTGTCCACGGACTTGTAAAACGTGTGCCACTTGCGGAGCCAGTCGTGGGTCTCTTTCGTGTTCTCCTGCTGCTGACCGTCTTCTATGAGATGGCGGATCGCGTCGAGGCGGTAGCCATCCACTCCGTAGTCCTTGATCCAGAACTCAGTGACCTTGTCCATCTCCTTCGTCACTTCGGGGTTGCGGTAGTTCAGGTCGGGCATGTAGCTCGAGAAGATGGCGTAGAAATACTCGTTCGGCACGCCCTGCGCCGGAAACCAAACCTCCTGATTCCACGGGCCTTTCCACGCCGGCTTGCTGCTCGACCAGATGTACCAGTTGTGTTTCGGGTCTTTCGGATCGGCAGCCTTGGCAAACCACGGGTGCGATTTCGACGTGTGATTCAGCACGAGGTCGAGGATGACCCGGATGCCGCGCTTCTTGCACTCGGCCATGAAACGCTTGAAATCCTCGTTGGTGCCGAATTCGCTCTCGATCTTGTAGTAGTCGCTGGTCTCGTAGCCGTGGTAAGACGGCCCCTCGAAAACGGGCATGAGCCAGAGCGCGGTCGCGCCCAGGTCCGTGCTGGTGTCCGGATTCCCGTCGTTGATGTAGTCGAGCTTTTCGATCAGACCGGCGAAATCACCGATGCCGTCGTTGGCCAATGGGCCCGTGGTCGCGTCCTTGAAGGAACGGACGAAAACCTGGTAGAAAACCGCCTCGTTCCACCAGTTGTCTATCCGCTGGTTTGAGCGACCCGTGAACCCCGATTGCGCAGGCTTTGCAGCGGCGGGGTTGGTGGTTGCCTGGGCGACCGCGAGCGAGGCCGCCAAGGCGGCGACGGTGGCTGCGGCGGCGACGCGGGAGATGCTGGTCATGGCCTTTGCTCCGGATGGCGAAGAAAGAGTAGCGACGGCTCCCGGCCAACCGTCCCCGAGGCGCGGCGGGCTGATCCGGCGCGCCGGGCTTGGAAATCCGCATCGCGCCGGATGAGCTCGCAGGCAACGCACGCGCGCCACAAATGCACCAAGAGTGAGCCGGCGGGCCCGCAGGCGCAGGACGCTCCCGAGGCCGGAACTGGAACATCCAAAGTCCTCCCAAAGGGCGCACATTTGGCCCGAATTCCTGCGGCGCGATCCTCGATCCGAGGCAAGTTACGTTCTAACAGCCTATTGAGCAAGCACTTGCGATATCTCGCGGATCATTGCATTCCACCGCCTCGCCCTGCGCTTGGGTTGATAGAGTGATAGGGGGCGTTCGGACACGCGGGCGCGATGTCGCGCCGGGACGCCGCGGGAATTGAAAGGGAATCAGACATGCAGACTCGCAAGATTGCTTGTGCCTTGATGGTGGCGGCGTTGGCCGGCACCCTTGGCGCGTGCTCCACCCCATCGGGAGGCACCACGGCCGAGAAACAGAGCAGCACGCTCACGATGCGCGACCAGACGCTGGCACGCCTTGAGAAGGAGAAGCCCGAGGCCAAGGCTCAGCTCTCGTCCGCCGCCGGGTATGCCGTCTTCCAGACGATCGCGATGGGCGCGGGCGTTGGCGGCAGCAACGGCTTCGGCGTCGCCGAGAACAAGGCCAACGGCAAGCAGACGTTCATGCGGATGTCGAGCAACAGCCTGAACCTGGGCGTCAGCGCGACGGAGAACCGCATCGTCCTGCTCTTCAAGGACCAGGCGACCTTCGACAAGTTCGTCGCGGGCAATTGGCAATGGGGCGGAAACGCCGCGGCCGGCGCCAAGGGCGACAACTCCGGCAAGATGGACAACTCGGCCGGCACGTCGAACGACAACGTCACCGTCTATCAGCTGACCAACAGCGGCTTCGCTCTTACGGCGAACCTGGGCGGCTCGCGCTTCTGGCCCGACAAGGACATGAACAGCATGTGGTAATCCGCCGATTCTCCGATCGCGGAGATTCGTCGATGAAAGGAAAAAGCCCCGGCCGTACGGCCGGGGCTTTCGTTTTTGCACCCGGAATCGGTCAATTCCTGAGCGAGGCGATGGTCTTCTTCGGGTTGATGATGAAGCGACCGTCGTATCCCGGCATCGGATCGGCATTGGCCTTGATGGCCTCGATGACCTGCGCGGTGGTCAGGGTTGGCTTCACGGCCAGCATCTTTCCGACCAGGTTGGTCACGTTGGGGGCGGCCATCGACGTGCCGCTGTACTTGAAGCGCTTGCCGCCGGGCACGTAACTCTCGACCTCGAAGCCGTTGGCGTAGATCGTCACGCCCTTGCCGAAGGTGGTGAAGCCGGTGGGCTTGCCCGAGGAGTCGATCGCGCCGATGGTGATGACGTTGGGCAGCTCGATGCCCGAGGGCATGAGTTCGGCAAATGTGTTGTCGTTGTCGCTGTTGCCGGCGGCGGGCACGAAAAGGATCTCGGGCGCGCTGGCCATGGCGTTCTTCATCGCGCCGGAAATGATCTTGAAATACTCGCGCGACAACGCCGCCCGCTCGTCCTTGTCCTTGCCGACGCCCTTCTTCTCGAGTTCCTCCTCGATGTCGGCGCGGCCCATACCCCAGGACATATTGACGACGCGGACGCCGGCCTTCTTCATCGCGGCGACAGTGTCCGTGAAACTCCTGGCGATGTCGGTGGAGAACTCCTTCGTCCACGTGTAGCGAGGAACAGACTTGAAATCGAAGGTAAGCCGGACGCCGAAGACGCGCGCGAAGGGGTTCCCTTCCGTGGCGATGCCGGTGACGTGCGTGCCGTGCGAGTAGTTGCCGTAGAGGCCAAGGTCCTCGATAAAGCCCTGCACCTGGTCGGACTTCAGGCCCTTGATGTACGCGCGGAACGCTTCGGCCTCGGGGCTCTGCACGCCGGCCTGGCTGTCCCCCGCGCCCTTGGTGTGGGTCTCGACCAGCGCCACCGGCGACTTGAGCTCGTCGATCGAGATGAGCAGTCCGGTGGTCGGCTTCCAGTTCATGTCGAAGGCGATGCCGTTGATATCGTCGACGTAGCCGTTGGCGTCGTTGTCCTTTCCGTCGGCCTTCTCGTTCGGATTCTCCCAGAGCTTGCCCGAGTACAGGGACACGTCCACGCCCGAGTCCCAAATTCCGATCACGACCGGGCTGGCCTTGTCCGTCGGCGAGAGCACCACGTTGTTCGCACTCAAAATGTCCACGCGCGGCTTGCTGTTGGTTTCGGCGATCTTGCCGTAGACCTCAGCGACCGAGGGCTGGAGCTCAAGCATGGTGTCGAGCATGTTGCGCATGTTGACCATCCCGCCGACAAAGTCGCCCGTGATCTCGCCCTTGTTGGTCTCGACGACCGGATCGAGGTTGGCCTTCACCTGGCCGAGAATCAGGTCCTTGTTGACGATCTGGGCCGTGGATCGCGCCTGGAGCACGCTCTCACGCACTTTGTCCCAAGGCAGGGCGTTGACCCGCTTGTCCAACTCGGCCTTGAACGCGGCGTAGTACGCCGGCTTGTCGGTGCCGTTGTTGCTGGCCTTTCGTCCGGCGACCATCGATGCGAGCACCTGACCCATCATGAGCTTGGTGGATTCCTTGCCCTCGATGGCACGGGCCTTCTCGAGCTGTTTCAACGCCTCGTCGAAGTTGCCCTCGAAAACGGCAATCTGCTGAAGGAGCGTGTAGTAGCCTTTCAGCGTGGTCTTGTCCTGGATGTCGTATTTCTCGAGGTCGGCGAGGGTGTTGGCTTTGAGCTCGGCAACGAACTTCTTGAAGGCGGCATCGCTGACGAGGAAGTCGCTGGCCTTGCCCTCGATCTTGTAGACGTGCCGGGGGAGGTCGTCGGCGGTCTTGACCGCGATTTTGGCCGAGGCGCCCCCGGGCTGGATCGCCCAAGCAGCGGGAATCGCAAGGCCCGAAACGAGCAGGAGTGCCATGGCCATGGAGCGAAAGGACGGACGGCTTTCGGTTCGTTTCACGGGAGCGTTCCTTTCCAGGGACTGATCGGGCTGGATCGACGGTCGCGACGATCCACCCGACTTGGATTTGTTCCCGCCGATCCATCGCGGGTTGCGGCGGGCGCTGGGGAATGGCAGGTAGAGCGATTTCGGTGATCGAGCACGGGATTCAAGGCAATGTGCCGGGGTGTTGGCCGCCGGAAAGCGATTAGGAAGTCCGAAAGAAAGGTTTTATGGCGTTGTTGCGACCCAAACACAACAAATAGGCCTCGGAGCAGTTCTTGCGCAGAAATGGGGTCCGATAGCATGTCAGATTGGTCCGAAAAAGTCGGCCTTGGAGGTTAGCAAGCGTGCAAGATGCTCCGGCGCTGGATAGACTTGGACCGTCCACGGCCGTGGGCGAAAATCCGGAGGCGCTCGCCACCCGGGTCTGAAAACGGTTCGCGCGGCTGCTCAGCAATGAAGAACGATATCTGGCAACTTGGGGGTGGTGCTGGGGGTGACGGGAACGCCCGTCGCTGGAGTTATTTGATACGTCGCCGCGTCGGTTCGGTAGCGCGGCAATGTCTGTTTCGTCATGGTCGTCGCTTGCGGTCGAGACCGGCTGGCGCGATCGAACCACTGACTTCCGGCGGCGCTGGGGTCGCTGGAGGACTTG
>JBGAPK010000028.1:0-53490 GCA_044221315.1 Phycisphaerales bacterium
TGTTTTGGTAGGTCTGACGCTTGGGGATGCCGGCTCGGGGATAGATGAGTTTGCTAAGTTGGACCTGGGTGAAGATGAGGGAGCGGTCGGCGCAGGCTGCTTGGAGAGCGGGGAAGAAGGCGCGTTCGCCGGGGCGGAGGAGGGAATCGCAACGCAGGTAATTGGTGAAGACGATGCCGGAATCTTCGTCGATTGAGGCGGGGGAATCGGGGTTGGCTCGTTTGCGGGCTTCGAGCAATTGCACGAAGAGCCAGAGGAGAGCGATTGCGGCGAAGAAGAGGATGAAGGCGAGGATGAGGGTGGGGGACATTGGGGCAAGGTATCAAAGAGGACGGAGTCGATGGATGGCCGCGGATGCAGAGACAACCATGCGGGTTTTCTCTGCGGCTGTTTCCGGCGGAGAAAGAACACATTGACCTCCGGAGGAACCGGAGGTCAATGGCACGGCGCGTTGGGTAGTTTCAGAGGTCAGTGCCACCCGTCGCAGAGGGCTGATCGGAAGGTCAGTGCCACCCGCCACGGCGCGTGGGGTGGATTCAAGGGTTGGGGAACACCGGAAGGTCAATGCCACCCGCCAGTTCTCTCAGGCGGACGAAGAACACTGACCTTCAAAGCAAGGTCAGTGGCACGGGTCAGCGTCGATGCCACTTGCCGCCGATTCGCTTACCAGATCACTTTGTCTCGAAGCACCTCTAGACAGGATTGCTCGCTACCGCCAAACAAGATTGGATGACCCAATTCCGACTTTGCTCGCAGGCGTTCGGCCTCAAGCATCCCAAACCCCGAGGCAAAAACCTCTCGAAATCGCTTAGTCCACTCGGGGTTGCTTCGGTGAGCACCAATTCGGTGCAGGTTCTCAGAATCGAATGAGAATCCCATAAAGATCACTCGGTCAGCGGCAAGCACTCGCTGCGCGATCGGATCCGACGGAGCAGTGGGGGTTCGTTGCAATGGCATTAGTGAGATGCCACCATAAGCCGCCGAAACGGAGTGATCATTGCAAATTGCACTCGAATTGCCCCCGCAAAGGCGACTTGTCAATTGCTCGGCGGCCGGGCAAGTGAGCTTGCCATACACGTGGAAGACGTGCTGTTCAAGCGTGGTAACGACCTGGCGGAACGGTTGCCCGAGACCCGAAGCGGCCATGATCGAAAGTGAGAGCTCCAAGAGACGATCGTAATTAAAAATCACGAATGCGACGTCTGAACAGTCGAGACGATTGTTTCGAACAAGCTTCTGAAAGACCCATCGATGCCAGTCACCGGATGCCGGGCGGTTAGACAATGCACTGAGTTCCTTCGGAAGCAGTTTGGCGGCGATCATTCGCCGACCCCAATCGAGATAGCCCGTGTTGTGGGCTGTAAACTGATCGATCGATGCGAGGCCGCAGTGTTTTAGCCGGTCTATGAATTGCCTTATCTGCTCGGCAACGCCAGGACCCGTGTGACCGAGCGTTCTCTCAGACGGAGTTTGTGAGACGACGTCGTGCAGCAACTCCGGAGCGGTGGGTAAGCCGAATGGCTTGCTCGCGCCAGCTCCAACGACAATCACAGTTTGCATTGAGTGATTCTATCAAGCATCGCATCTTCCGGCGGAAACACCATTTGCACGGAGCCGCGAGTGATGGCGTGCTTTGGGCGTCACTCACCCACGAGGTCGATCTATGGCAGCAGCGAATACTTGCTTGGAGCCCCATACTGTCTGAGTGCGAGATCTCGGGCAAGGTGCTCCAAATCAGGAAAGAGATGCATTTCCGAGAAGCCGAGCAACTCAAGCTCCCACGCAAATTGTTGCTTGACCTGTTTGGGTATTCGGAATCGCTGCAGTATTGATGTCGCATTGGGATGCTGATCAAGTGGAACATTTGTTCCGTGAATGGTAAACGCAGAGCGCTGAACAAGCAGTCGCGAGTCAACTTCGGGGGCGATCAGAAAAAGCGCATTGTCTCGGTGCGGCCGATCCTTAAAGCCGCGATCAACCAAGTCCCGGACTAACTCCGAGCCGGAGCGCATCGATAAGTTGTTGTCGGTGCCTGTGCTCAGGCGGTTCAGTGCGGCAGAATTCAGCGCCCATAGGTCTGCATCCTCATCGCGATTTGAGCAAACTGCAAAGTATGCTGCCACAAATACGCAGCAACTCCAGTCCAGCAAGCGTGTAGGCAGGCCGTAATGACGCATGAGGCACACCCATGCAGGAATGTCGCTAAGGGGCGGCAGCCGCTCTCGACGAGAAGGTGCGAACCGAACAAAGTCGTTTACGAGGGAACGCTCATAGACCTCGCTATCGGCTGGGAGCCAGCCGTCCGATCGAGGCCGGAACAACGAGGGTTGCAAAGCCCAAGTTGCCGAAGCGTGCCCGCGAAAATATGGGAGCACACGAAAAGAAGAAAAAACCGCAGTCGCGACTGTCGCAAGTTCGCAAGCTGAACGGATTTCCGACGAAACGCGAAACTCAGATCTACTGGTTCGATCTGACATCTTGTTCTCCGTAAACAAGCACGATGGCGGGCGCCATAGGCAAGCGTGCCAGCTGCAAACTTAGTCCCCCTGATCCAAAACAGCCATAAACGCCTCCTGCGGGATCGTCACGCTCCCCACGCTCTTCATCCGCTTCTTGCCTTCCTTCTGCTTCTCGAGCAGCTTTCGCTTGCGGGAAACGTCTCCGCCGTAGCACTTGGCGAGGACGTTCTTGCGGAAGGCCTTGATGGTTTCGCGGGCGATGACGCGGCTGCCGATGGCGGCCTGCAGGGGAATCTCGAACTGGTGGCGGGGGATCTGTTCCTTGAGGCGGGCGATCAGGTGGCGGCCGCGGTGCTCGGCTTTCTGGCGGTGGACGATGATGGCGAGGGCCTCGACGGGTTCGCCGTTGATGAGGATGTCCATCTTGTTGAGGTCGTCGGCGCGGTAGCCGATCACCTCGTAGTCCATGGTGCCGTAGCCGCTGGTCAAGCCTTTCATCTTGTCGAAGAAGTCGTAGATGATCTCGGCGAGGGGGACTTCGAACTGAAGGAGGTCGCGGTTGGCGGAGACGAAGGTCTGGTTCTTGTAGGTGCCGCGGCGGTCGAGGCAGAGTTTCATGATGTCGCCGATGTATTCCTTGGGCACCATGATCTCGACGCGGCAGACGGGCTCGCGGATTTCTTCGACGCTGTTGAGGCTGGGGAGATCGGCGGGGTTGTGCACTTCGAGGAGCTGCATCCCCGGCGGCACGCCCCGGTTGTCCCAGCCCTTGATGAACGGGGAGGCCGGATCCACAGGCTTCAGGCTCTGCCCGTTCGCGCCGGTGATGGTGTCGGTGCCGCGGACGAGGACGTGATAGGAGACGGTGGGGGCGGTCTGGATGATCTGGACGCCGCCCTCGCGCTCGAGGCGCTCCTGAATGATGTCCATGTGCAGGAGGCCGAGGAAACCGCAGCGGAAACCGAAGCCCAAGGCCTCGGAGTGAACGGGCGAGAACGTGAACGAAGAGTCGTTGAGGCTGAGTTTCTCGACGGCCTCGCGGAGTTCTTCGAAATCGGTGCCTTTGCCGTCGTCGGTGGTGGCGGGGTAGAAGTCGCAGAAGACCATCTGGCGCGGGGGCTGATATCCGGCGAGGGCTTCGGTCGCCGGGTCGTTCTCGAGCGTGATGGTGTCGCCGATGCGGACGTCCTTGAGCGTGCGGATCGCGGCGACGATGTAGCAGGTTTCGCCCGGGCCGACCTTGCCGCCGGGGAGGCGGTAGGGCTTGGGGTTCATCTTGCCGATCTCGGTGACCAGGAATGAGCGGCCGATGCCCATCATGCGGATCTTGTCGCCGACTTTGAGTTCGCCGTCAAAGATACGGGCGTAGACGATGACGCCCCGGTAGTCGTCATAGACCGCGTCGAAGATGAGGGCGCGGAGTTGTTTCATCACCGGCTTGCGCGGCGGGGGGAACTTTTCGCAGATGGCGGCGAGGAGTTCGGGGAGGCCCTGGCCGGTTTTGGCGGAGACGAAGATGGCGTCGGCGGCGTCGAAGCCGAGCGTCTGTTCGATTTCTTCGGCGACTTCGTTGGGGCGTGCGGAGGGGAGATCGATCTTGTTGATGACGGGGACGATGACGAGGTTTTCGTTGACGGCGAGGTAGGCGTTGACGAGGGTCTGGGCCTGGACGCCTTGGGTGCTATCGACGACGAGGATTGCGCCGTCGCAGGCTTTCAGGGCGCGGGCGACTTCGTAGTTGAAGTCGACGTGGCCGGGGGTATCGATGAAGTTGAGCATGAAGAGGTCGCCGTGTGATTCGGCGGACTCGCCTTTTTTGGTTTTGTGGGCGGGGGCGGCGGTCTCGGCTTGGTTGGAAGCGAGCGACCCGCCACTGGAGCCGGGGGCATCGTCGATGGGGGCTTCGTATTCGTTCTCGAGTTCGTCGGCCTTGGTGCCGGCCTTATGGCGGTGGTAGACGGTGACGGCGGAGGCCTTGATGGTGATGCCGCGTTCTCGCTCAATGTCCATGGAGTCCAAGATCTGCTCGCGTGCTTCGCGCGCGGAGACGGCGTTGGTCGCCTGGAGGAGGCGGTCGGCGAGGGTGGACTTCCCGTGATCGATGTGAGCGATGATCGAGAAATTACGGATGTGGGCGGGGTTGTGAGCCCCGGGAGGGGTCGGATCGGCCATTGCGGGAGGATGGTAGGAAGAGGGATGTGCGATGTGGGACGTCGAAGCGGGATGTTGGGGCGGGGAATTGGCGCCGAGGCGAACCGGAAAAGGCCCGACCGTGACAGATCAGAGCGCGGGCGTTGGGTCGCCACGGGTTGCGAAGTAGGCACCGGCACCTGCGAGGACGAGCAGTGGAAGGGCGTAGGCGATCGCGGCGCCGGCGTACCAGGCGGAGAAGTCGAGCGTGAGCGGGGCGTTGAAGACGATCGTGGCGGTGAGCATGACGACGACGGCTGTGACCAGGCCGCAGCGCACGAGGAGGAAGATCGTGACGGCGGCATTGAAGACGGCGATGGCGGAATCGTCGAATCCGCCTCCGGCGCCGACGATGGGTCGCAGGCCGCCGGTGAGTATGGCGAGGACGAGGACTGTGAGCGGGTAGAAAAGAGATCGCAATCGGAGGAGTCGCTCGAGTCCGCTCATAAGGAGCGTGATAAGGAGGGGAATGGCGAATGTGCCCGCGACGATGCCGCACACTTGGGAAAGGGTGAAAAGAGTTCCGATGAACGGACTCAGGTCGGGCGTGAGCGGCTGGAACGAGAGCCCGCCGCGGACTTCGAGCGCGGTGGCGAAGGCGAAGAGCATGCCGTTGATGCCGCCGACGGACAGGCCGATGAGCACATCGCGCCAGAGGAGCGGGTCGCGATAGCGACCCTGAAGGAGGCGGGTCCAGGAGATAAGCAGCGTCGGCCAACGCCGGCGGACCTGCGGTTCAAGACCGAGGTAGACGAGCCAGACCATGGCGCCCATCCAGAGGGAGCGAGCAAGCGGGCGGCCAAGGTCGGCGGGATCGACGAGCGCGGCGATCGAATAACGGGGAAGGATCATGCAGAGGAACTGCATCAGGCCGATTGCGACGGCCAGGCGGATCGCGCCCCGTCGGTCACTGCGTCCTGCCTTGGTGTTGCGCCAGGCCATGACGCTGGCGCCGATGATCCCGGCGAGGAGCAGGAGGAGTTGCCCGAGATTGGCGAAGCGCTCGAATTCGTGGGTGGTGGTGTTGACGACCGGCCGACGCCAGGGCGGAATGACCTGGAACGAGACGGGCGAGCCGGCCAGGGAGGCGGCCTCGACGCGGAACTTGATTCCCGGCAGATTCGGATCGGTCCCGAGCCAGGCGAAGCGCTCGTCGGCCGGCACCCCCGGCGACCACTCCGGCTTGACGGGCTCAAAGTCGGGGAAGGAAAGCCGCGCGGCGTTGAAGAACGCCTGCCAGTTCGCGGGACCGGCGGCAACCTTGGGCTTGTCCGGCGGGTATTGCTCGAATTGCACCAGACCGCCCGCTCCGGAAAGGACGGCGTAGACCGAGCCCGGCGTGTTGCGGGCGGGGCTGTCGGGATCGATCGAGCGCTGCCACCAGACTTCCGGTCGGAGATCGAAGGGCTCGCTTCGGAACCAGAACTGGAAGGCCGGGAACGACCCGGACCGCAAGGCCTCGATCCCGCCGAGCGAAGCATCGAGAGCATTCGGCGTTCCGCCGGAATGGGACGGGAGCAGATCCTGCAGCAGGTCAACATCCCGCCGGTAGCCCCAAGCTTGGGAGACGTCCGGAGGCTTCACGCCGATCGTGGCCAGGGCGTCGTGAGTCTTCACGACGAGCGCCTCGGGGGGGAGCGGCGTGCCCGCGATGCGGTGAAGCGCGAGGCGATCCATCATCATCGCCACAATGGCGAGCGAGACCAGCAGCACGCCCACCATGCTCCACGCAAGGCGGGGGTTGATTGTCCCTTCGGTTCCGGAGAGCGCGAGCAGTTCTGGGCTCGGTGTTTCGCCGGCGGCGAGTGCGGCGGCAAGCGGGTCGCCGCCCGGGAGCGCGGCGGAGATGGCCAGGGCGCTCGAAGGGCGTGCGGCGGGATCTGGCTCGAGGCAGCGGAGGATGACGCGCTCGACGGCGGGGTCGAGGGTTTTGACGAGGTCGCTGGGGTTGGCCGGGCGTGTGCCGCTCTCGCGCGAGGAGCGGAGCTGGGCCATGGACTCGACCTGATAGGCGGGCTTGCCGGTGAAGAGTTCATAGAGGACCAGGCCGAGGGAGTAGATGTCGGACTTCTTGCTCACGGCCTGGCGGGCGAGCTGCTCGGGGGCCATGTAGGCGGGTGTGCCGCTGGCGATGTCGCCCTTGGCAACGAGATCGGAAAGGACGCCCGCGACGCCGAAGTCCATGATGCGGGCGTTGCCCCGCCCGTCGAGCATGATGTTGGCGGGCTTGAGATCGCGGTGGATGACGCCGAGCTCGTGGGCGGCGTGCAGGCCGGCGCAGATCTGGCGGGCGATCTGGACGGCTTTGTCCTCGGGGAGGCGGCCGATGCGTTTGAGGAGCGAGGAGAGGTCTTCGCCATCAACGTATTCCATGGATAGGAAAACATGATGGCCGGTTGCGCTATCGACTTCGGCCAGGTCGTAGACGCGGCAGACGTTGGGATGACTGATCTCGCGGGTGAGGCGGACCTCGGAGCGGAAGCGTTCGAGCTTGAGGGGATCGAAGGCGAAGGCGTCGGGGAGGAATTTCAGGGCGACGGAGGAGCCGAGCTTGAGGTCGTCGGCGCGATAGACCTCGCCCATGCCGCCCTTTCCGAGGCGGGAGACGATGCGGTAGCGATCGGCGAGGATGGTTCCGGAGGGGAATCGGGAGCCGTCGGTTGTGGAAGACGTGACGGAGGAATCGAGCGTGGGGCGCGTGGTCGCGGGGTTGTGGACGGCGCTTGGGATGAGCGGTCCGGAAGGGCCCGGCTGGTCGATCGTCGGTCCTTCGGATGGGTCCTGGGGTGCGGACACGGGGCGAATGTAGCAGATCGGCTGCGGGCTCTGCATTACCATTCGCACCACGGGCCTCCCCGGCGTCTCAGACCCTGGCTTCACCGGTGACGCTTTCTCGTCCGCCGTTCGCGCCGTCACTATCGCCGATCGAAATGCCGTCGCGGGCAACTCCACCACCGGCCCGGCCATCAAGCTCGGCTACATCGCCTCTGGCGTCACCAGCGGCAGCAAGGTGACCGGTCGCCGCATCTTTGATGGTGAGCGCACCAACCAAATCATCTACTCCGCCGCGTCGCTCAACGACATCCCGCCCGGCGCCAAGATCACCGGCATGTCGTTCCGCAACCGCGTCACCCAGACCGCCGGGGCCTATCCAGACTCCAACACCGTGATGCCCCGCTTCGATGTCGCGCTCAGCATCGCGATCAATACGCCCAACTCCATGAGCAGCATCGTCGCAAACAACGAGGGCGCCGACCGCATCGACGCCCGCACCGGCCCGCTCACGCTCCCCGCCGGCGTCTTCAAGGACAGCCCCATCCTGCCCACCAACGACGCCGACGAGTTCGACTTCTTCATCGACTTCCCGCAGGCCTTCTTCTACCGCGGCGGCGACCTGTGCATCACCATCCGCAGCGAGTCGCCCCTGAACCCGCTCGCCGGCTTTGACGTCGCCGCGATGAACAGCAGCCCGTTGGCGACGATGCGCAAGGACGACAACAACGCCGACGCCGCCGTGCTCGGGCCGTTTGCTGCTCCGCCCATCATCCGGTTTGCCTACACCCCGCCGTCGCGCTGCGTCGCCGATCTCAACAAGGACGGCCTCGTGAACGACGACGACTTCCAGATCTTCACCGTCGCCTACGACATACTCGACTGCAACACACTTGAGATGTCCCCCGGCTGCCCAGCCGACCTCAACTTCGACGGCGTGGTCGACGATTCCGATTTCCAAATCTTCGTGATCGCCTACGACGCGCTGCTCTGCCCATAAGAGCTCCGGACGCCACCGGGGGCGGAGCTTTCCAGGCCCCGCGCTCCAAAGAACACAAAGCCCCGACCGCAGCCGCCCGCGCCCTCGCGGGCGGTTGCGTTTCAAATCCCCGGTCCGACCCGCACCGTGATTCTCGGACTTTAATAACTCTTTGCATCCGTCTTCGGCGTATTCCCGCGGCAACGGTGCCGCTTGCTGGTAATCTCAGCCCATCACCCGCGGCATCCGCCACTGGAGAGGAGAGAGGCCATGCTCATGTCGATTCTTCCCCCGCGTCGGTCCACGCTGCGCCACGTCGCGGCCCTCTGTGTCGGTGCACTCGCCGCCATCGCTCACGCCCAGAGCACGGCGGTGATCCCGCCCGCGGCGGAGAGCACGGCAGGGTCCTTGCCCGCGGACCCGCGGCCGTTGGGAAATGCTTCCTCGAGCGTGTATCAGGTCATCTACGACGCAAGCCTGCTCGCCTCGATCCCCCGTGGGAGCGTCATCACCGGGCTGCAGATCCGCACCAACAACCGGTTCATTGCAACCCCGACATGGCCCAGCGCCCCGCTCACCATCGAGCGGTACGACATCACGATGGGCTCGTCCGATCGCACGCCCGCCACCAAGTCGGCTGTGTTCGCCGACAACCTCCGCAATCCTGTGCTCGTTCGTTCCGGCCCGCTCAGCCTCGCGGCCGGCGCCTATCCCGGCGGGCCATCCGGAACTCTGAAGCCCTTCGGGCCGCTCATCCCCTTCTCCACCGGGTTCGTGTACTCGGGTGGTCCCTTGGTCATCTTGTTCAGAGTCTCCAGCACCGCCAGTCCTGTTTCGTTCGGTGCAGACATCATCGACATTCCAGGCCAAGCGGGCGAGATCGCTAGCTCAGTCTCAGCCGACGCGGCCGTTGGCGACGAGGTGTATGACGATTCCGGCCTCGTCGTCCGCCTCACCTTCACCCCGCCGCCGGCCGACTTGGCCAAGGGCGTGACCAAGGTCACGGTTGGCGACGCATTCGTTTCAAATCTCGGAACCATCGGCTCAAGCACCCCGCTCCGCGAGGTCCCGCGCACTCAGGTCACCGTGATGAACGCGAACCAGTTCGACACCATCGGCCCCGGTTCGGACTTCGTGGGAATGTCCCATCGGCTCAACGGCTCATCGCCCGCGTGGCCCATGGCCGCCGCCACGTTCGCACGATTCAGCATCGATCTTTCCCGCTCGGCCACGGCTCCCGGATCGCTCTCGACCACCGTCGCCAACAACGTCGGCACCGACTCCGTGTCCGTTCGCTCCGGGCCGCTCACGATCCCGATTGGCTCTCTGAAAGAACGCGGTCCACATGGGACCGCGCCTTTCTCGTGGGAGATCCTGTTCGCGCAGCCGTATTCCTATCGCGGCGGCCCCCTGCTCACGCTCATGAGTCACAGCGGTCAGTCCGGGAGCGCGAGCGACCTCGTGGACGCCGAGTCCTCCCCCGCAAACGGGTACGGAACAGTCTTTCAAACGTTGTTCGCCGTGAGTGAGAACGCAACGGTCGCCACGATCACCAACCCATTCCCCATCACCCGCTACAGCGTGGACGCCGGCACGTCCTCCCCGCTCAACCAACTCGCCCCCGCGCCCGGCGGCTTCCCGGCCGACCTCGCCAACCGCTTGCAGTGGGTCATCTCCGCCGACGAACTCCGCTATATCCCGGTCGGCAGCGTTATCGGCTCGCTCTGGCTCCGCCAGCGGGCCGCCGAACTGACCGCCGCGCCCGGGGTTGACGCGTCCGCGCTCGACTTCGAGATCGCTCTGAGCAGCGCGACCGTCTCGCCCGGCTCCATGAGCAACACCTTCGCCGACAACATCGGCGCCGACCGCGTCGTCGTCCACGACGGCCCCCTCGCCATCGCCGCCAACACGCTCCCGCCCGGCACCAAGGGCACCTTCGGCAAGCTCGCCCAGTTCCAGCGTCAGTTCGTCTACAAGGGCGGCCCGCTCTGCATCGACATCCGCCACTCCGGTCTCTCCACCTTCATCGGCACGCTCGACGCCGTCCAGAACACCACCAACACAAACCGCATCATCACCAGCAGCAACCCCGACGCCGTCGCCGGCTCGTTCTTCGGCGGCAACTACCGCGGCATCGCCGTCAAGCTCGGCTACATCCCCTCGGTGATCAGCCCCAACAGCCTCGCCACGACCATGTTGTTCGCCGACTGGTACGCCGCGCAGCAGTCAAACTACTCCTACCAACTCATCATCCCGGCAAGCCAGCTGCGGAGCGTCGATGTCGGCTCCGCGATCACCGGCATGAGCTTCCGCCGTGCCACCTCACAGGCGACGGATCCCACGCCCTTCCCCGACGCCGAGATCACCGTCCCGCGCTTCGATGTCTCTCTCTCCGCCGCCGAGCGTTCGCCCTTATCCATCAGCACCACGTTCGCCGACAACATCGGCGTGGACGAGGTGCTCGCCCGCTCCGGCCCGCTCACCATACCCGCCGGCGCCTTCCCGGCCTCGGGCATCGCCGGACAACTCAGCGACAACGCCTGGTACATCAACTTCGACCGCGGCTACGTCTACCAGGGCGGCGACCTCTGCGTCACGGTCCGGGGCGTTGGCCAAATCTCCGGCAGCGGGCTCTTCGAGGGAACGACCAGCAACCCGACGGCGACGGGTGCCGCCGTCTACAACTACGGCAGCGCCGACGCCGCAACGGGCTTCACGTACGGACCCATCGGCGTGCGCTTCGCCTTCACCCCCCGCGCCTTCTGCCCCGCCGACCTCAACAACGACGGCGTCGTCGACGACCAGGACTTCCAGATCTTCGCCGCCGCGTACAACATCCTCGATTGCACCGACGGCTCGATGCCCTTCGGCTGCCCCAGCGATCTCAACTTCGACCGCGTGGTGGAGGACGTCGATTTTCAGATCTTCGTGGTGGCGTACAACGAGCTGGTCTGTCCGTGATCCCGTCGATCGGTCCGGGGACGGGCATTCGCTGGTCACTTGGCCGCGGGAGGGTTGAGTTCCTCCCGCGGCCCTTTCAGTCAAAAAAGCCGACGCGGGCCTCAGGACGATCCTGAAGCCCGCGTCGCGGCGCGTGGGCACACGGAGGTGTGCGGAGGTGGTCGAGGAAGGTCCGTCGTCTCCGACGCCGGACCGGAGGTGTGTTCGGAGAGGATGGGATCACTCCCTTCCCCCAACCCCCTCCCTCGGGGAGGGGGCTTCAGAAGTGCTTAGTCGAAGAGGCCGGTGACCGGGGGCGGATCAACGGCGTTGAGGTTGATGGTCGTGTCGATGCGGCAGTTAGACTGCGTGGTGTGGCGCTCGGCGAAGCAGAGCTTGAGCGGGTACTTCTGGCCGTTCTCGAGGCCCTGGATGCGGTCGAGCTCGATGGTCTGGCTGACGGCGCCGTGGACGCCGCCAATGTCGACGACGAGCTTGCCGTTCACGAAAACCCAGACGTCGTCGTCGCCGGTGAAGGTGAAGGTCTGGCCGGTTCCCTTCTGGTAGGTGAAGGTCGTGTCAAGCTCGAAGGTGAAGCCGAAGTTCTTGCTCTGGCTCGGCGAGTTGCCGAAGAGGGCGCCGTTGATCGGGAAGAAGCCGCCCAGGGCTGTGTAGCCGGCGTCGGTCTTGTCGCTGAACGAGTAGATGTTGGAATTGGCCTGGCGGACAAGGACGATCGGGACGGTCTTGCTGAGGTTCGTGCCCGGAACGTCACGGAACCACTGCTTGAAGTTCGCCTCGGTGGTGAGGGCGCCGCCGTTGCTCGTCGAGACCGATGCGGCCTTGTCGCCGGACTTGGCGGCGAGGTAGGACTTGGCGACGGGCATGACGTTGCGGGCGCTGGCGTCGACGGCTTCGGTGCTCACCTTGTTGCCTTGGCTCTTGAACTGGGGCTTGCCGTCGGCGTCGAGGTCGTCCTTCACCATGTTGGCGTAATGGCCGTAGCCGCCGGAGGGGACGAACTCGAAGTCGGCGTGTCCGCCGTTCTTCTCGCTGGCCCACTTGAAGTCGCGGCAGACGCCGTAGAGCGTCAGCGAGCTTGGCAGCTGCGCGTACGGGTCGGCGGCGTTTCTGGCCGGCGCCTTCGTCGGCGTGATGAAAGCCCCGGCGATCGCCAGGCCCGCGAGGGCCAAGAGACCGGCCGGCTGAACAAAACGATTCCTGGATCGGAACATTGCATTACCCCCTTGGCCACACGGCCGTGTGCTCTCCATCGCCCCATCGGGCGGACGAATGAACTGTCAGAATCGGCGGGGGGAGTTGCCAGCCGTTGGAGAGGTTTTTGTTTTTCCGGAGTCCGTTTATGCGGGGGGCGATAAGAAATTGCAAAGCGGCAAAGCGGCAAAGCCGCAAAGGGGCAGAGCAGCAGAGCAGCAGAGCAGCAGAGCAGCAGATAGGATCGCGATGCGCGCGTGCGGGCGCGATATTCTCGGTGCATGGATATTCCGCGTTGGGTCTGGACGGTTTTGCTGCTGGTGGGGTCGAACACGTTTATGACGTTTGCGTGGTATTACCACGTGAAGCAGAGGGCCTGGCCGCTGCTGTTGGCGATCGGGGTGTCGTGGCTGATCGCGTTGCCGGAGTACATCCTTCAGGTACCGGCGAACCGGATCGGGCATGTGGATTACGGCGGGACGCTGACGCTGCCGCAATTGAAGATTCTGCAGGAGTCGATCACTCTGGCGGTGTTCACGGTGTTCACGATCGCTGTGGCGAACGAGAAGGTAAGGACGAACGACGTGATCGCGTTCGGGTTGATTTTCGCGGCGGTGGTGGTGTCGATGATGGGGAGGAGGTAGGGGGGGAATGTCGGATGTCGGAATGCGCAAAAGCGTCCGTGAACCGATCGGTTCTCCGACCTCGCGATTGCGGGAGGGTCTATTCCTCGCGGAGTTCGATGTTGCCGCGCATGCGGTTGCGGATGACATCGACGCGGGCGCCGTTCTTGAGGTCGGCGTGTTCGAGGGCGGCTTTGAAATCGTCTGCGGTGGCCGTTCGCTGTCCATCGACGGCGACGACAATATCGCCTTCCTCGAATCCTGCGCTCCCGGCCAGGCCGAGCGGGTCGATCTTGCGGATCATGACTCCCTGGACGCGGGCGAAGCCCTTTCCGAGCTGCTGGCGGAGCTTCGCGTCGAGAGGCTGGATGACGGCGCCGAAGCGCTCGGAGTAGGCACCTCCGAGCGACTGGGCTTCTGCGGAGTTCTGATCGCCGATGTCGACCGAGAGCGTCTGGCTCTTACCCGAACGCACGATGTCAAACGAAGTTCGCGTGCCGGGGGGAGTGACGGCGATGGCGGCGCGGAGAGTGGAGGAACGGGTCATGGGGCGGCCGTTGTACTTGATGATGATGTCGTCGGGCTTGAGACCGGCCTTGGCGGCGGGGCTGTTCTCGGCGAGCCCCGTGACGAGGATGCCGCCTTCCTGCTGGACGCCGAGCTGGCGGAGGCGTGCGGCGGTGGCTTCTTCAAACTCGATTCCTGCGTAGCCGCGGATGACCTTGCCGGACTTGACGATCGAATCCATGACGGCGCGGGCGATGTGGACGGGGATGGCGAAGCCGATTCCTTCGCTGCCTCCGGCGCGGGTGGCGATCGCGGAGTTGATGCCGATGACCTTTCCTTCGAGGTCTAGGAGCGGGCCGCCGGAGTTGCCGGGGTTGATGGCGGCGTCGGTCTGGATGAAGTCCTGGTACATCTCGCGGCTGGCGCCGGGGAGATTGACGCCGGAGCGGCTCTTGGCGGAGACGATGCCGGTGGTGACGGTGTTGGTGAAGCCGAAGGGTGATCCGATGGCGATGACCCAGTCGCCGACGTCGAGTGCATCGGAGTCTCCGAGCTGGGCTGTGGGGAGGGCCTCGGACCCGGGCACGTCTTTGATGCGGATGACGGCAAGATCGGTAAGGGGGTCGCGCCCGACGATGGTGGCGTCGAATTCGCGGCCGTCGGCGAGTTTGACCTTGATCGACTCGGCGGGCTCGACGACGTGGTTGTTGGTGAGGATGAGGCCGGACTTCTCGACGATAAAGCCCGAGCCGAAGCCGACTGGCTGATCGATCTGGCGCCCGGTGCGTCGTCCGAACCAGCCGTCCTGCACGATTTCGTCCACGTGGCGGATGGCGACGATGTGGACGACGGCGGGCTCGATCTGGTGGGCGACACGCTGGAAGGCACGCGAGAGTGCGCGGGCGGATTGGAGGTCGTCGGCCGCCGAGGGCTTTTCGGGGGACTGGCCGCACGCGGAGGGTGCGGCGATGCCGGCTCCGAGCGAGACGGTCAGGAGGAATCCGGCGAGGCGGCGGGTCAAGGGGCGGATGGTGTTGAGAAGGGAAGTGGGGGTTGTCATGACGGATGATCTTTCGCTCGTGACCCGGATGCGGGATTCGATGCGCTTGTAGCGCGGTGGGGGCGGCAAAGTTCGGTGGTGGTGGGGCCCCGGTGACGCGGCATCGGCGCGCACGGCGAGCTCTTCCCACGCTCAAAGAGATGCGCGAAGGAGGGGCCTCCGTCATCGGCTCGTTCAGAGGCGCAGTGCCGCGCAATGGCAGTTCGGATTGACTGGGAAGGAAAGGCGGGACCCTTCCCCCCAACCCCTTCCCTCAGGGAAGGGGCTTCAGAGAACTCAGGTGCCTCGCCTATTTCCGAAGAGATCGATGTGGAGACGGGAGCAATAGCGCCAGCCGCGGCTGGTGCATTCGGCGACGATCCAGTGGCGCGAGGCGATGGCTTCGGTGGTAATGCCTTCGGGCATGAGGAGGACGTCGTCGTTGCACCAACCTTTGAGGCAGGAGAGCAGCGTTTCGATCTCGTCGAGTTGTTGGGGTTCGCTGACGACGAATTTCAACTGGCGATTCGGGTGGGCGTCGATCAGCGACTGAAGGATGGGGAGGTTGATGCGGCGGGCTTCGTGGCGGAGGCTCCAGACCGCGTCCTTGTCGCGCGGGTCGCCCGCGGGGGGCGTGGAATTGCCGAGCTTGGGGCTGATGCTCATGAGGTCGCAGGCGATGGAGCGGAGGATCGTGCCCGCGGTTTCGATGGTGATGTGCATGCCGAGTTCGCGCAGGGAGGCGCAGAGAGGTTCGGCCTGATCGAACATCATGGGCTCGCCGCCGGTGACGACGGCGTGGCGGATGTTGGAGTTGTGGGCGGCGGAGGCCTCGTTGAGCAGCGAGGCAAGGTCGCGCGTGGAGGACTCGGGGTTCCAACTGGCGTAGGGGGTGTCGCACCAGGAGCACCGGAGATTGCAACCGCTGAAGCGGACGAACCAGGAGGGGACGCCGGCGAGTTTGCCTTCGCCTTGGATAGAGGTGAAGGTTTCGGAGATGGGGGCGCGGGTGCTCAACGCCCGTACCTCGTTGGATCGGGAATGCCGGCCTGCTCGAAGCCCTTCTTGCGGAGAATGCAGGAGTCGCATGTGCCGCAGGCGAGGGGGCGGCTTTGGGCGTCGGTGGTGGGGTCGTAGCAACTTGTGGTGATGGAATAGTCGACGCCCAGGCGTGTGCCGAGTTTGATGATGTCGGCCTTGGAGTACGTGGCGAGGGGGGTGTGGACTTCGAACGGGCGGCCTTCGCCGGCGAAGGAATCCATGCCGGCTTTGGTGCCGAGGTTGGCGGCACGGACGAGGGCGTCGATGAATTCGCGCCGGCAGTCGGGGTAGCCGGAATAGTCGATGGCGTTCACGCCGACGTAGATATCGCGTGCGTTCAGCGACTCGGCGAGAGCGATTGCGATGGAGAGGAAGATCAGATTTCGGGCGGGGACGTAGGTGATTGGGACGCCCTCGCCGATGGCGTGGTCGCTGCGGCTCTTTGGGACGGGGATGTCGGCGGTGAGGGCGCTGGCTCCGATGGCGCGCAGATCGATGGAAACGAGGCGATGTTCGGCGGCGTTGAGGTGTTTCGAGACGAGGGCTGCGGCGGCGAGTTCGACGCGATGGCGCTGGCCGTAATCGACGGCGAGGGTGATGCAGCGGTGGCCGGCCTGGCGTGCGACGGCGAGGGCGGTGGCGCTGTCGAGTCCGCCGGAGAGGAGGATGATGGAGGGAGTTGACACATCGGAAGAATAAGGAAGGTGAATCGTCGGCCCTTTTTGGCCGGGATTTTCAGGACAGCGAAACCGGCAGCTCGATCGCTTCGCGATCCGCGCTGCCGGCAACGGTGGTGCGCCGTTGAGGCGCAGCAGCGTGAGCTCCAAGAACCCCCTTCGTCATCGCTCCGCAAAGCCTGCGCGATGACACCTCCCCCGTTGGGAACGGGGGAGGATCAAAGCCAAAGGCAGACAACGGAAATGGAATCCGCGTGAACTTCGCGCGGTCATGCTATTTCTGGCCGGTTGCCTCATCCGGCTTGGGGAGCAGGCCCATGCGCTCGTGGGGGTAGTCGGTCACGATGAGGTAGCGTTTGAGGATGTCGGTGCCGATGTTGGCGTCGATGGCCGGGTCGGCGAAGCTGCCCTTGGCCTCGAGGGCGAAATCGGCGTCGACGTTGTCGAACTTGATGCCGCCGAGTTCGAGGGAGGTGATGGTGCCGCGCTTGCCGTCGACGAAGCCGCCGACGCCGCCCATTTTGCAGTTTCCCACCTTGCGGTCCTTGAGCAGGTCGTACTTCTCGACGGCGGGTTGGTGGAAGGTGACCGAGCCGGTGGCGCCGAGGTCGAGGCGGAAGCGGGCGGGATGGCCCTCGAAAGAACCGGCAGCGGTGGGAACGCGGCCCTTGAGATCAATGTCGGTCCATTGGCCGCTGGAGAGGGTGTAGCCGTCGGCGCTGAAGAGCGAAATGCTGGGGACGGAAAGATCGATCTCGGCGATGGACTTGGAGAGGACGCCGTAGCCGATGACACCGCAGATCTTTTCGCCGATCTTGGATTCGAGGAAGGAGAGATCAACGGCCATGAGAGTGTGGTCGTGGAAGGTGGCGGGGCCGAGGCGCAGTTCGGAGGCGTTGTACAGAGAAGCGGAGGTGGCGCCGCCGACGCCGGTGGTCTGGATGTTCCCGGCGGGCTTGAGGTCCTTGCCCTCGACCTCGGGTGTGGAGATGCAGCAGATGCCGGCGCCGGTGTCGAAGATGTACCAGCCGGCGTCGTGGCCGTTGATGATGGGGCGGACGAGGATGTGGCCGGACTTGAGGCGCTTGACCTGAAGTGCGTGCGGCGCGGCCTTGTCGAACTCGACCGGGCCCTGGAGAGGGACGCCCTCGGCGTCGGTGGCGTGCGGCTTGGCCGCGGGCTCGCCGGCGGGAGCAATGCCTGCGAACGCGACGAGGGCGGCGGCAAACAGGACGGCGTGGTGTTTCATGAGATTCCCCTTTCACTTGGTGGTGGACTTCGGACGCTTGGAACGTGGTTTGGTGACGCGGGCTCGCTCGCCAAACCCGGACGGCGCGAGAAGGAAGCCGAGAGACATTGCCTGCCGACCCTCGCCGGGGCGGGCCTCGCGGAGGATTGAGTGGAGTTCATGGAGGAGAGCGTTGATGCGGGCGAGCTGCGCGTCGGTCACCCATCCCATGACACGGCCTCCCCAGAGGCGGCGTGCGGGGCCTTCGCCGATCGGGCGTTTCGCGAGGCACTCGCGCTCGAACTCGCGGAGCGAGAGTCGGAGGGCATGACGGACGATGCGGGCGAGATCGGGCCGGGGGCCGGCTTCGTAATCGAGGCGGACAGCCGAACCGGGGATTGCGTAGACGACGGCGGTGTGGTGGCCGTTTTTCTCCTCGGACTTGACGAGCACGAGGCCCACGCGTTCGAGGGCGCGGAGATGGAAGTAGAGGGCGTCGGGACGCCGACCGAGCAGGTCGGCGAGGCGGGCGACGGTGCAGGGGCCGGCGCTGGCGAGGGCATCGACGATTTCCTGGCGTGTGGCGGAGGCGAGGGCGCGGGTCGCGGCGGGTCGGGAGATGCGGAATTCGGGGGCGGGCATGATTGAATAATAGTAATGTTATTCAATTAATTTCAATAAGGGTTGCGGGCGAATCGGGAGCGCGGGTGAATTACCCGGTGAAACAGCGTCAAAGGCGAGGAATTCACCCTTCCCCCAACCCTCTCCCTCCGGGAGGGGGCTTCAGACCTTGCGGAGGACGGTGGCGTGGGGTGTTTTGGTCGTCCCGCACATCTTTTTTTCGTAGTTGGTGGCGATGACCTGGCCTTCGCCGACCCAGTCGGGGGGGATGAAGGACTCGCGGAGGAACGGCTGGCCGCCGGGGGCTTGGGCGGGGTCGGTCCAGCGGGCGAAGTGGATTTCCATCCAGGCCCAGTAGTCGTCGTGGTCGGTGACGATGCGGAGTTCGCCGCCGGGGGCAAGGGTGCGTCGGGCCTGCTCGAGGAATTTGTCCTGGACGACGCGGTTCTTGTGGTGCTTGGCCTTGGGCCAGGGGTCGGAGTAATAGAGGTGGATGGTGCGGACGATCGCATCGGGGCAGCGCCACTTCAGGAAATCGACGGCGTCGGCGTGAAGGACACGGACGTTCGGCAGAGCGGCGCGGCGGACGCGATCGGCTGTGTAGGCGAAGAAGGCGCCCTCCCATTCGATGCCGAGGTAATTGATGGAAGCGTTTTCTTTGGCGGCGTTGAGGAGGAACGTGCCTTTGCCGCAACCGATCTCGATTTCGAGAGGACGGTCGGGATGCGCAAACCAGCGGCGCGGGTCCATGCGGCCGGAGAGCGGGTCGGTCATGACCGAGTCGGGGAGGGGCGGGTATTCCTCGGGTGAAACACCGATTTGGCCGAGGCCGACATCGAGTTCGCGTCCGTGGCCGAGCTTGGAGCCGGAATGGCGTCCGCCCCGTCCGGTGTTGTGTTCTGCGCCTGGCATGAGACTCGCTTGAGCGAAAGTTGAAGAATCGTTTGCTGCCCGTTCGCACTATGCGGGCGGGGATGCGCGCAGTTGTGCCGCGAAAATCGATCCGAACGTCCGGGAGAACCGTATAACAGTTGGAGTTGATAATCCGACCTTGCCCGCGTGATCCGACTGCCGATAGAGGAGGAGATCCGGGGCGGAGGCCTTTACAAGTTGCGAGCGTTCTGTTTTCTGGGCAGGGCATCGGTGCGGACGGCTTGAGGGCCGGTCGCGCCGGGCGGGCCGATGGCGGCGCGCCGAGTGGTTCCGGGGTTCCGTGGCGTGCCGCGTTTTCCTGCGGCGAAGGGGTGAGACATGCTCGACGAGCGCAGTTTCTTCATGACCTCGGCCTCGGTGGGTTCAGCCGCGTCCTCGTTGCCGGGGGCGGCGATCACGGCGTCGGACCTTGCCGGGTTGATTGACTCACGCCTCGATCGCAAGCGATTCCAGGATCATCACTGGACGGGGACGTTCTGGGAATACCTGGACATCGTCTCGCAGAACCCGTCGGTCTGCCGCAACGCCTACCAGCGGATGTACGACGCGATTTTGTCGTGCGGGAGCGAGAAGTACCGGTTCTTCAAGAAGGACGTGACGCGGTATCACTTCTTCTCCGACCCGTTCGGCGGCGGGAGCGACGCGATCTTCGGACTGGACTTTGCGCTGATGCAGCTGGTGGATTTCCTGCGGTCGGCCGCGGAAGGCTACGGAACGGACAAGCGAATTCTTCTCCTGCACGGGCCGGTAGGATCGTCGAAATCGACGATCGCTCGCCTGCTGAAGAAAGGGAGCGAGTCGTACAGCCGCACGCCAGAGGGGGCGCTGTACTCGTTCAGTTGGCTGCTTGACGAGCACTGCGAGGTGAAGGCCGTTGCCGGCGGATCGGACGCGGTGCGGAGCCATGAGTTTCCGTGCCCGATGCACGAGGATCCGCTGATCCTGGTGCCTCGCGAGGCGCGGGATGCGCTGCTGGTGCAGTTGAACGAGCGGTATCGCCCGCAGCATCACGGCGGGAAGATCCGGATCCACGGGGACCCGGACCCGTTCTGCCGCAAGATCTTTGAGGATCTGATGACGTTCTATCGCGGTGACTGGAAGAAGGTGATGGAGCACGTGAAGGTGCGCCGGATCGTGCTGAGCGAGAAGGACCGGGTGGGCATTGGCACCTTCCAGCCCAAGGACGAGAAGAACCAGGACAGCACGGAATTGACGGGGGATATCAACTACCGCAAGATCGCGATGTATGGCAGCGACAGCGATCCGCGGGCGTTCAATTTTGACGGCGAACTGAATATCGCCAACCGCGGCGTGTGTGAATTCATCGAGGTTTTGAAGCTGGATGTGGCGTTCCTGTACGACCTTCTGGGTGCGTCGCAGGAGCACACGATCAAGCCGAAGAAGTTTGCGCAGACGCACATTGATGAAGTGATCCTGGGGCACACCAACGAGCCCGAGTACAAGCGGCTGCAGAGCAATGAGATGATGGAGGCCTTCCGGGACCGGACGATCAAGATTGATGTGCCGTACAACATTCGGCTGGATGATGAGGTGCGGATTTACCAGAAGGACTTTGGGCCGGAGCGGATCAAGAACATCCATATCGCGCCGCACACGCTGGAGGTGGCGGCGATGTGGGCGGTGCTGACGCGACTCGAGGAGCCGAAGAAGGCGGGTCTGGGGCTCATGCAGAAGCTGAAGCTGTACAACGGGAAGAGCATCCCGGGGTACACGGAAGATTCGGTGCGGGAGCTGAAAGAAGAGGCTCCGCGCGAGGGGATGAACGGGATCTCGCCCCGCTATATCCAGGACAAGATCTCCAACGCGCTCGTCGGCCGGCAAGCGATCGAGGAGCGGTGCATCAATCCGTTCATGGTGATCAACGAGATCGAGAGCGGGCTCTCCCACCATTCGCTCCTGAACGATGAGAACACCAAGAAGCGGTTCCGCGAATTGCTCGCGGTGGTGAAAGAGGAATACGAGGACATCATCAAGGGCGAGGTGCAGCGGGCGATCAGCGCCGACGAGGACGCGATCCGGCGGCTGTGCGTCAACTACATCGAGAGCGTCCGGGCGTACACGCAGAAGGAGCGGGTGAAGAACCGCTACACCGGGCGTGACGAGGAGCCGGATGAGCGTTTGATGCGGTCGATCGAGGAGAAGATTGATATTCCCGACAGCCGCAAGGACGATTTCCGCCAGGAGATCATGAACTATATCGGCGCGTTGTCGCTCGATGGGAAGAAGTTTGAGTACAACACGAACGCCCGCCTGTACCGGGCGCTCGAGCTCAAGCTCTTCGAGGATCAGCGGGACACGATCAAGCTGAAGAACCTCGTGAGCACCGTTGTGGACGATGAGACGCAGGCGAAGATCGATATCGTGAAGCAGCGGCTCATCAAGCACTTCGGGTACAACGAGACGAGCGCGACGGATGTGCTCAATTATGTCGCGAGCATCTTTGCTCGGGGTGACAGCAAGCAGCGGTAGCGGATTGCTTTCCGAAAGCGACAGGCGGCCGCCACCGCGCGGCCGCCTATTTTTTTCGCGAATACGCGTATTCGGCGGATTTCGCCCAGGTTGCGCCGTTGTCGGGAGTGACCTCCCAAGTCACCAGGAACGAATCGGGCGTTTCGCCTGCTTTCTGGGTGATGCGCATGACCGAGGGCTTGCCGCCGAAAGAACCGGCGGTGTTGGTTTTCAGATTGGAGACAACAAGACCGTCGGGAGTCGCGTCACCTTCGAATACATCGGCGAGGGTGATGACGTCGTCAAGCCAGACGATGCGGTAGACGTTATGGAAGCGGTCGAAGGAACGGATGCCGATCATGTGGTTGTCGAGGGCGGGACCGGCGGGGACGGTGATCCGTTCCTGGAGGAAGCTGCCGCCGAGCATGGGCTCGATGACGGACTCGGTGTCTTTCTTGAAGGACTTGCCGCCGGGGAAGTAATACGTCATCGTGACGTTCCACGTTCCGGCAAGATCGGACATGGATTTCATCTGGGGCGTGACGCCCGTGCCGTTGGCGAAGGGGCTGGATTGAGGTTGCTTGGGTGGGTCGCCGGCGATGGTGGCGATGCCGGTGACGGCCAGGATCGTGATCACGGTGAGACAGAGTGCTGGAGCGGTGCGCATGAGAATCCTCCCCGGTGCCGCTGTTTGTTGCGTGGAAGTGCGGCGTGGTTGCGGGGAATGCGGCGGATTACCTTGAGAATCCGGAGGGCGCAAGAAAAGAGCGGGCCCGCAACGCCGCGGAGCCCGCTATGAGGAAAAGGGTCGGGTTGAGAGAACTCGGCGGTCGAGCGGAATGCCGCCGGGCCATGATCGCGACCGCCGGTCCCCACTCCCAGATGTCGCGGCGGGGCGAGTTCTTGCGGAATCGTCGTGGAATTTGAAAGAACACGTCGGAGGCTTAGTGCTTGACGAGCGCGAGATTGTCGATGATGTGCGGCTTGTCGAGCGGGGTGATCTCGTAGAGGGAGATGCCGTCAATCTCTGCGGTGAAGATGTTGATGTCCTTGGCCTGGCCGGGGCCGCGGCGGCAGGGGGCGCCGACGGCATTCTGGTTTTGCGTCGAGTCGAGCGCGACGACGACGGGCTTGCCCTCGACGGTCGCCAAAAGGAGGCCTGTGTAGGAGGAGATGTTGTTCGAGTAGCTCCATCCGACGAGTTGGACATCGGACCGATCCTGGACGGGGGCGAGGGGGACGGAGTAACGGCTTTCCATCCATTTCGCAAACTTGTCGCGGGTTGTGCACTGCTCCGAAGGTTTGAATCCGTGACTCACGAGGTCGAGGTAGGTTTGTGCGAGGGTGGGGCGGTCGGGCTGACCGGCGCCGCTCAGCCACATATATCCCTGGATTCCGACGGCGATCAGCAGCATCGCGGCGAGTGCGGCGAACATTGTGCGTTCGCGGGTCCACCGGAAGCGGGACTTGATCGGGGCGGGCTCACGGGCTTCGGCGGTGGTAAGGAGCGGGGCGGGGCCGGGCGTGAAGGAGGCACGCAAAGCGGCGTCGAGGCGGCGCTGCAGGTCGACGTCGGCGCGGAGCCCGGGCGAGCGGGCGAGTTCGGCCTCAAAGGCGGCAAGCTCCGGCGCGGAAAGAGAACCATCCAGGTAACGTTCGAGTGTTTCGGAGGTCGGGTGCGCCGTCATGGCTTGCCCTCCTTGGCGGAGCCGTTGCCGCCGCCGAGCATCTCGCGGAGTGCACGCCGGGACCGGAAGACGTGGCTCATCGCCGTGTTCTCGTTCAGGTCGGTGATCGCGGCAATCTGGGAGTAACTCAATTCGCCGATGGTGCGGAGGAGGAGACAGACGCGGGAGGTTTCGTCGAGCGACTGCAGGGCACGCTGGACCTCGGTGTCGAATGCGGCCGGATCGGAGACCGAACCGTCGTGGGACACAGCGGGGCCGCGGGCGTCGATGCCGCGGCGTGCCGGGTGGAGCGAAAGGGTGTCGTGCCCGGAGGGGCTCGCGGGATTGCGAGCGCGTTTCCGTGCGGCGTTGCGTGCGACGTTGCGAACAATCTGCGCCATCCAGCCTTCGAAGGATGTTCCCGGAATGAAGCGATCCAGCGTGGCGAGCGCGATCACCGAAGCCTCCTGAACGACATCGTCGGCCTCAACCCTGTCCCCCAAAACCGCACCGGCGACGATGACAAGCGCCGGGCGTGCTTTGTCTACGAGCTTCGCAAACTCCGCATTCGACAGCCGGGTCGGATTCGCTCCGGGCGCGGGCCCTCCTTGAGGCGCGAAGCGCCCGGGCTGAGGTGGCTTGGAGCTGCTCGCTTCGAGACTCATAGTGAAGCAACGAAGCGTATCCCCCGAGTTATCGAACCAGTTTCCCCGCCGGGCGCCGCCCCTGCGTATCTCTTGTCCTCTGGCGACAGATGTGCGGCGGACCTGCAGTTCTTGCAGAATCGCAATCTACCATCGGAATTGTCGAGTCGGTTGTAAGCAGATCGCTAGGCGGGAAAGCTGGTGACCTGCCGGACACGACCGTCCGGGGCCAGCGTCAAGACGTTCGTGCCCCTGAAAATGGGATTGCCGTCAGAAGTCTGGACCGCCCACGGGGAGAGGATGAAGTTGTGTGAGACGACGGGATTGCCGGCGGCGACCAGAGCCATGCCGGGCATGTGCTTGAGTGAGTTGCCGATGTGAGCGTCGAGTTCGGGGATGGAATCGGTGCTGGCAAAGCCGGTGCGGACGTGGACCCTGGGGGTGCACAGCTTCTCGAGCAGAGTGCGGCGCCGTGCGGGATCGGTCTCCCGCCATGCGCCGTAATAACCGTCGAGAACGGGCGCGAGTGTGGCGAAAACCTGGCTCTCGGCTGCGTTCTTGGCGAGCATTGTTATGTAGTGCGTCCAGCCGAAGTAGTGCGCGCGGCGGGACTCCTCGGAGGGGAGGCCGCTGTGGCGCAAGGTGACGAGCACGCCATCGGCGGCGGGGCTGAGCTCGATTTCCACCGAGGTCGATCCGGGCCTGATTTCGATGCCGGGGCCGCTCTCGTTGCCCCAGGTGAAGACGATGCGTTTCATGGGCTCGATGGCGACGATCTGGCCGAGTGCGACGGCGGGGCCGGCGCCGGTGTCTGGGTATTCGACACGGAGTGAGCCGCCGACGCGGGCTTCGACCTTTGTGCCGCGCTGGGGGCCCATGCCGGCGAATGACCCGATCCATGCGGCGAACTTGGTGTCGTCGCTGAGAAAGGACCAGACGGTCTCGAGGCGGGCGGCGACGGTCACGCTGACTTCAACGACCTGGCTCATGGGGAACTCCGGGGTGGTTTCCTGGTTTTCACGGCGCGGTCTTCGGCTTCGGCCATGTGTTTGAGGTTGGAAAGGGCGCCAAACCACATCTGCTCGAGAGCCGGGGCGAGCGCGCCGAAGTTCTCTTTGCGAACGCTGTAGATCTGTTTTTTGCCTTCGCGACGGCGTTCGACAAGGTCGGCGTCGAGGAGAACGGCCAGATGCTGGCTGACGGCGGAAAAGGTGACGGTCATGCCGGCGGCGATCTCGCCGGCGGGAAGAGCCTTGTTCCAAAGGCGCCGGAGTATTTCCTGCCGGCGTGGCTCGCTGAGGACTGACAGGGACTGGATCACGCCGTCATTTTAGTCTATACTTAAATGAAGTCAAGGCAGAATTTCGCGATTTCATGGGCTCGATGTGCGAGGGTGATGGCGGGGCGCGGAAGCCGACCCCCGCGGATCACCAAGAATCGGGGGAGAGCCCGCCTGCCCGGCGGGCGGGAGAATCGCGATGAACAACGAAACTGTCGCAGGACCGGCGGGGATCACAAGGCCGGACCCGGCGCTCCTGAAGTACTACTTCATTACGTCGCTTTTCACGCTTCTTGGCTTTCCGATCGTCTTTCTCATTTCCTTCATCCGCTACGAGACTCTGCGCTACCGGTTTGACGACGAGGGGGTGTGGATGGCGTGGGGGATTCTGTTCCGCAAGGAGATCACGCTGACGTACAGGCGGATTCAGGACATACACGTCACACGGAACATCATCCATCGCTGGCTGGGGCTGTCGACCGTAGATATCCAGACCGCGGCGGGGGGGACCGGCCCGCAGATGAGCATCGAGGGAGTGCGCGAGGCGGAGGGGCTGCGTGATTTTCTGTACCAGAAGATGCGCGGGGCGAAGGGATTGGCCGGCGACGCGGCGGAGGCGGGAAAGGACCGGGCCGGTCCCGACGCCCATCACGCGGGTGCGTCGCTTTCCGATGAGGCGCTGGCCCTGCTTCGCGAGATACGAGTTTCGGTCGATGCATTGGCGGCAAGAGCGCCCATCCACGGGCAGGAGAGGCGCTCGTGAATACTCAGGGAGAAACAACTTCAAGCGTGGAGGCGGGGGCCGCGTGGGTATACGAAGGACTTTGGGGAGTGCTCACATCGCTCCTGAAAGTGCCGCGGGAAGCCCCGATGCTTCCCTCGCTTGGGGGCGGCGCGCCCGTGGCGCTCAAGCCGGGGCGGGCGTGGCTGGCGTACCTGAGATGCTGGTTCTGGCTGGGATTGGCCGTGACGGACGGGCTGCTGTTGGGGGTATGGCTGCTGGTGTGCGTGGTGAATCCGGTGGTCGGAGGGGTTTTGGCGTTTCCGGTTCTAGTGGTCGCGATCGTGCCGCAGGCGTTCAGGCTCGTGACGCTCTACCTGAAGTACGACACGACGTGGTACGTGATTTCGCCGCGATCAATCCGCCTGCGCAACGGGGTGTGGACGATTTACGAGACGACGTTCACCTTTGAAAACGTGCAGAACGTTGAGATCACCCAGGGGCCGATCGAGCGGTGGTTCGGGTTTGCGAACCTGAAAATCGAGACGGCGGGGGGCGGGGTGGTTCACACGAAGCATGGGCCGAAGGCGACAGGGTCGAACATGGCGTATCTGTTTGGGATGGAGAACGCGAGGGAGATCCGCGAGTTGATCATGGATCGCGTTCGGGCATCGCGGACGACGGGGCTCGGGGACGAGGGTCAGGAGCGGGTCGCGCCGGCGATCTCCGCCGGGTGGACCGCCGAGCACATTGGCGAGTTGCGCGGCATTCGCGATGGGCTGCGCTTGGCGCTCGAGGGATAATGCGCAATGGTTGCTTCGTCCGCTCAATAGTGGTATTTGGGCGCCCATTCCGCGGAGCCGTTCTTCAGCAGATCCAAAAGCGGCCAGACGGAGCAGAAGTCGTCGCCGGGTCCGAAGGGTCGGGAGCCCGTTCGGACGACTTTGCCTGAGGACTCTTTGAAGAGCGCGCTGACGCCGGGGTGAAAGTCGCCCTCGGCGGGGTTGAAACCGAGGTCCGCGGCAAAGGTTGTTCCGGCGTGCGAGAGTACGGGAAAGGTCCAGCCGCGGGAACCCGCGAACGCGCCCGCAACGGTCGGATCGTCGGGCGTGGTGAGCACGAAGGGGCAGCGGTTGGCGATGTGCTTGTAGACGTTGGAGAAGCCATCCGCCCATAGCGTGCAATACACGCACTTCTTTCCCATGTTGTGCACAACGAGGAGGTCGCTCGAGGAGCCGAAGAGGTCGGTGAGACGAACGGGGGCGCCCGAACCGGCGTATCGGAGCGTGTACTCGCTGACGGGTTGGGGCGGCTGCTTTCGCAGAGCGTCGGTCAGGCGCTTCTTGGCGTCGAGGACTTCCTGTTCAAGGCGCGCGATCTCGTCGGATTGCGAGGGACCGGTCATGGGGGCCATCCTTTTCCCGGGGGCGGCGCGATGGCTGGCGCGCGAGGCCCGGCAGAGGTCAGTCTAACGCGTTGCGGAGGAGACCCGAGCAGCGTTGGCCGCGTACCGGGCACGCCGTGCTAGCGGCTGACCTTCATTTCCATGACCAGGTCGGTTCGGCCGCACTCGGTTTTCGCGGGCTTTTCGACTTCTTTGAATCCGAGCTTCTTGTAGAGGCGCACGGCCGGTTCGAGGATGCGGCTGGTCTCGAGATAGATCGTCCGGGCGCCCTTGCGTTTGGCGCGTGCCATTGCCTCCCGGGTGAGCATCTCGCCGATTCCCCGCCCGCGATGGCGCGGGTCGACCGCGAGCTTTGTGAGTTCCCAGCGGCCCGCTTCCATCGGCTTAATGGCGACCGCGCCGACGGTCTCGGCCCCCATGATCGCCATGAGGACTGCGCCGCCCTTGGCGACGATCTCGACGTCGGGGTTCTTGAGCGTGCGCTCGTCGATCGGCTCCAGCTTGAAATGCTGTTCTATCCAGGCGGCGTTGAGCGTGCGGAACTTGTCCTTGTGCCGGGGCTCCATGTCGATGACCTTGACGCCGCCGCTGAGGAAGGCGGCCTCGACGCGTTCGATCATGGGTCGGATCTTGAGAGCCTCTTCGAGCTTCTCGAGCTTTTCGATGACATCGAAGCCGGTGTCGCGGGAGAGTTCACGATTGGCAAGTTCAATCGCGTTCCAAATCGGCTCCATCTTGGCGGCGAGATCGCGACCTTTCTTGGTGAGTTCGAGGGAGCGACGGCGTTCATCGCGGGCGTCGGTCTTGGAGGTGAGAAGTCCCTGGCCGGTCAATTCCTTACTCATCTGGCTGATGGCGGGATGCGTCAGTCCAAGCTGCAATGCCGCTTCGCCGACGCTGAGCACCTCGCGTTCGGCGAGAAGCTTGAAGAGACCGAACCACTTGGGAGAAAACTCGACGCCCTGCGTGCGATAGAAGCGCGCGGCATCACCCATGAGGTCGTCGGACAGCCGCCTCAATCTGCTCGCCAGCGCGAGGTAGCCAAGCGCACTAAGGAAATCGCCCATACCGAGTACCCCCTCGAACTTCGCTGCCTCCCGCGTTGGCGGGGGGAACTGGCGATGCCCGTAGTATGACACGAAAGCGATTTCCTGTCCAGTGCCATGTTTATAGATCGGCGCGAGTGCGTCGCGCGAGATCGCTCCGCGCGATGGCCAACGCGTATTGGGACGCGCCCGCACACTTCATAGAGCGGAACGATTGGAAAAGCGGCGCGGGCGCCTGTTGCTTTTTCGTTTGAACGATCGTTCAACGGCTTCAGAATGATCTCGTGTTTCAGGCGATTGTCTTGCTGAGAATGGCGCTGCGGTAGTTGGTGTAGGGCCACTTCCAGTGCTCGATGAAGCGGTAGCCCCGACGGAGGTAGAAGTCGTAGAGCTCGCGGTCGGGTTCGGCCATGGAGAGACCGAGTTCCTTGGCGCCGGAGGTGCGGGCCCGGGTTTCTACAACCTCCATCAGAAGACGCCCGATGCCGCAGCCCTGGTAGTCCGGATCGACGGCGAGCTGGGAGAAGCTGGCGACCTCGGGCTTTTCGAACCAGGGCGGTCCCTTGCTCTCTTCAACCTCGTGAAAGAGGATCGTGCCGACGAGTTTCTGCCCGGTGTGAGAACGGACGGGAGCGGCATGATCGACGGCGACGTAGCACTCGCCGCTGAAGACGCGCTTTTCGGTGATATCGGGGGTCTGGCGTCCGGCGAGGGGCTGGAGGCCGAGCGAGACCTGCTTGGCGTAGGCGCGATGGAGCAGACGGGTCAGTTCGAGGAGGGAATCGCTCGGGGCGAGTCGGCGTGTGGTGATGTTCGCGGTCGATCGGCGGTCGATCGGGGGCGCGACCGAAACGGGGCGTGCTGGTTGGGCGTCGCTTGTCGAATCCAGACTCATGGAACGAAGACTCTACGCAACGGAGCGGGCTTTCGGAGGAGGTCCGCGCATGCTTGTTCGGATTTTTTGGGCGCCGATTCCGGGGTCACCTCTTCGCGGCGAGCTCCCCAACGAACGCCGCGAGTTTCTCGACACTCTTGGATTCGAGCACGGCGCGGGCCTTGGCGGGGTCGAGCGGAAACTTGTTCTGGATGAGGTGGCCGATGGAGAGGTCGGCCTTCTCCCAGAGCCTGCCCCGGGCTTTTTCGGTCCCGGCGAGATAGAGCTCGCTTGCGACCTCCTGGAGGGCGGTGAGATGGCGCGTATCGGCGTGCTCGTAGAAGCGGTTGATCGCGCCCTTTGCTTTCTTTCCGTAGTGTCCGCCGTAGGTCATGCCAGATCGTAGTGACGGCGAAGATGAGGTGAACGGGTGGGGAGAGCGATAGATGGAAAGGCGAGGAAGTAAGACAGTAAACGGGATCTGGATCGGTACACTCGGAGCATGGACAAAAGGCTGGTCCGGTTTGTCGACAAATATCGCGTCAGCAACGGGAAGAAATTCCGGCTGAAGGGCTACGACCCGGATGACACGGACGGGATGAAGTCGAAGGAGCAGGCGGCGGAATTGCTCGGGCAGGGCGTGAAGCGGCTGAGCGAGGAGCAGGAGAAGCTGTACGCCTCGCATTCGTGGTCGCTCCTGCTCATCTTCCAGGCGATGGACGCGGCGGGGAAAGACAGCACGATCAAGCACGTGATGAGCGGCGTCAACCCGCAGGGGTGCGAGGTGTACGCGTTCAAGGCGCCGACGAGCGAGGAACTGTCGCACGATTTTCTCTGGCGCTGCTCGCGGCGGATGCCCGAGCGCGGACGGATCGGCATCTTCAACCGCTCGTACTACGAGGAAGTGCTAGTGGTGCGGGTGCACTCGGAGTTCCTGATGAAGCAGCAGTTGCCGGCGCCGCTCATCGGCAAGAAGATCTGGGCGGAGCGGTTCGAAGATATCCGCCATTTCGAGGCGTACCACGCACGACAGGGGACGGTGATCCGCAAGTTCTTCCTGCACGTTTCGCGGGAAGAGCAGCGGAGGCGGTTCCTGGAACGGCTGGAAGAGAAAGACAAGAACTGGAAATTCTCGAGTGCCGACATCGCGGAGCGGGGGCTGTGGGACAAGTACATGGACGCGTACGAGGACATGATTCGGAATACGGCGACGGAGGAAGCTCCTTGGTATGTCGTGCCGGCGGACAACAAGTGGTACTCGCGGCTGGTGGTGGCGGGGGCGATCGTGGACGCCCTTCACGGGTTGGATCTGCAATTTCCACGAGTGGACAAGAGCAAGCGGCAGCAGTTGGCGGCGATTGAGTCGACGCTCAAGAAAGAGAAGTAGTCGCAGATTTGCGGCGCCGGGTCAGGCTTCAAACACCGACGGTGGTGCGCTCGACCGACTCGGTCTTCCCGTTGTTGTAATCAAGATAATCCTGCAGCGCGGCGACTTTCCAGTCGCCGAATCGCAGGGCCTTGATCGCGCGCACGGCTGCTGCGGCGCCGGTCGTGGTCGTGATGATGGGAACGCCCAGGCGGATTGCGGCGGCGCGGATCTTGCCCTCGTCGGTGAGGCGGCCGGTGCGGGTCGGTGTATTGATCAGAAGCTGAACCTGGCCGTCGGCCATCATGTCGATGACGTTGGGGCGGACCTGGGCTTCGATCTTCTGAACCGGCTTGACGTTGACCCCGTGCTCGGCGAAGAACGAGGCGCTGCCCGGGCTTGCGAAGAGGCCAAACCCCATCGCCTCGAGTTCCTTGGCGAGCGGCATGAGGACGGCGCGGTCGCCCTTGCGGACGCTGATGAAGACGTTGCCCTTCTGGGGGAGGACCGTGCCGCAGGCGATCTGGCCTTTGGCGAAAGCGATATCGGCGGAGAGATCGATGCCCATGACCTCGCCGGTGCTGCGCATCTCGGGGCCGAGGACGATATCGACGCCGGGGAATTTGCTGAAGACGAAGACAGATTCCTTCACGGCGAAGACGCCGCGGTGGATGGGCTCTTTGGCGCCCTGCTCGCGGAGGCGCTTGCCCATCATGGCCATGGCCGCGATGCGGGCCCAGGGAGTGTGGGTGGCCTTGCCGACAAAAGGAACGGTGCGGCTGGCGCGGGGGTTGACCTCGAGGATCGAGATCCGGTCGCCCTTGATCGCCAACTGGACGTTCATCAGGCCGTTGACGCGGAGTTCGGCGGCCAGAATCTGCCCGATCTGGCGGATGCGATCGACGAGCGGGCGTGGGAGGCTCCAGGGCGGGAGCGTGCAGGCGGAGTCGCCGGAGTGAATGCCGGCCTGCTCGATGTGCTCCATGATGCCGACGACAATGGCCTGACGGGTTCCGTCGTTGCCGGAGAGATCGGTTGAGCCGGACTTGCCGGGGATGAAATCGGCGACGACGTCCATGTCCACTTCGGTTGCGTCGTCGAGGAACTTGTCCACAAGCACCGGCGCGTTCTCGAGGTCGGAGATGTTGACGGCGCTGGTCATGTAGTGCCGGAGCGCCTTCTCGTCGGGGCAGATTTCCATGCCGCGCCCGCCCAGGACGTACGACGGGCGGACGAGGACTGGGTAGGTGATGCGGTTGGCGATTTCGACGGCCTGGTCGAGCGTGCGGGCCGTGCCGCTGGGGGGCTTGAAGAGGCCGAGGCGTTCAAGCAGAGCGTCGAACCGTTTGCGGTCTTCGGCGAGGTCGATGGAGTCGAGGCTCGTGCCGATCAGAGGCGTGCCGGCCTGAACAAGACCGTGGGCGAGGTTGAGCGGAGTCTGGCCGCCGAATTGCACGATGACGCCTTGGACGAGGCCATTGCGTTTGCCGTTGCCGCCGTCTTTCTCGCGCTCGAGGGGCTTGCCGTTAAGGCGTTCGATGATGTTGAGGGTGTCTTCGAGGGTGAGGGGCTCGAAGAAGAGCAGGTCGGAGGTGTCGTAGTCGGTGCTGACTGTCTCCGGGTTGGAGTTGACCATCACCGACTCGAAGCCGAGCTCGCGTGCAGCGAAGGCGGCGTGGACGCAGCAGTAGTCAAACTCGATGCCCTGGCCGATGCGGTTGGGCCCGCCGCCGAGAATGATGACCTTCTGGCGGTTGCTGACGCGGATTTCGTCGTCGCCGCGCAATGAATGGCTGGGCGCGGAACCGACAACCTCGGCTGCCTTTTCGTAGGTGGAGTAGTAGTAGGGGGTGACGGCCTCGAATTCGGCGGCGCACGTATCGACGAGCTTGTAGACGGGCTCGATGCCGAGCTTCTTGCGGTGCTCGCGGACGGCGATGATTGTTTCTGGCGAGATCTTGCCGAGGTACACGTTGGCCAGCTGCGCATCGCTGTAGCCGAGCTGTTTGGCCTCGAAGAGCGTCTCCGCGGGGACGTCGGCGAGCCTGGAGTACTTGAGAAGGACGTCCTCAAACTCGACGAGCTGGCGGATCTGGTCGAGAAAGAAATAATCGACCTTGCAGAGTTCGTAGATCTTCTCGTCGGTCCAGCCCATCTTCATCGCATAGCGGATGTAGTAGAGGCGGCCCTGGCTCGGGACCGCAAGCTTGCGGCTGAGTTTCTCGGTGTCGATTGGCCACTCGATCTTCTCGCCGTCGGCGGTGCGGAAGGTGGACTTGCCGCCGTCGGTCGAGACTTGGCCGGCCTGGCCAGCGCGTTTGGCGGCAAGCCATTTGTCGTTTCGGTCGAGGCCCAAGCCGAAGCGTTTGACGTCCATCGAGCGGAGGACTTTCTGCAGGCTCTCCTTGAGGGTGCGCCCGATCGACATCGCCTCGCCCACGCTTTTCATCTGTGTCGTGAGGGTCTCATCGGCCTCCGGAAACTTTTCAAAGGTCCAGCGGGGCATCTTCGTCACGACGTAGTCGATCGTGGGCTCGAAGCAGGCGCTGGTGGTGCCGGTGATGTCGTTGCGGAGTTCGTCGAGCGTGTAGCCGACGGCGAGTTTGGCTGCGATCTTGGCGATCGGGAAGCCGGTGGCCTTGGACGCCAGCGCCGAGGAACGCGAGACGCGCGGGTTCATCTCGACCACGACCATTTCAAACTTGCCGTCCTTGGGCGCCGGGTTCACAGCGAACTGGACATTGCTGCCGCCGGTCTCGACGCCGACGGCGCGCATGATGGCGATCGCGGCGTCCCGCATCGCCTGATATTCCTTGTCGGTCAGCGTCAGGATCGGGGCGAAGGTGATCGAATCGCCGGTGTGCACGCCCATCGGGTCGAAGTTCTCGATGCCGCAGACGATGATGCAGTTGTCCTTCTTGTCTCGGACGACCTCGAGCTCGAATTCCTTCCAGCCGAGCACGGACTGGTCGATCTGGACCTGGCCGATCATGCTGGCGCGGAGGCCGCGCATGGTGATCTCGTCGAATTCCTCGTTGTTGTACGCGATGCCGCCGCCGGTCCCGCCGAGGGTAAAGGCTGGGCGGATGATGGCGGGGAGGCCGATCTCTTTGAGAAACTCCCGGGCATCATCGAGCGTGGTGACGGTCTTGGCCTTGGGGAGCTTGAGGCCGATGTTCTCGCAGATGTCCTTGAAGATCTGGCGGTCTTCGGCCCGGTGGATGACCTGCCGCGTGGCGCCGATCATCTCAACGCCGAACTCCTTGAGGATGCCGTCGTCGAAGAGCTTGCAGGCACAGTTGAGAGCGGTCTGGCCGCCGAGGGTGGGGAGAATGGCGTCGACGGGCTGGCCGAGGTCTTTTTCCTTCTGGAGGATCTTGCGGACCGCGTCGGGGGTGATCGGCTCGATGTAGGTCCGGTCGCTGAAGGCCGGATCGGTCATGATCGTGGCGGGATTGGAGTTGATCAGGACGAGGCGGTAGCCCTCCGCCTTGAGGGCCTTGCAGGCCTGGGTTCCCGAATAGTCGAACTCGCATCCCTGCCCGATGACGATCGGGCCGGAGCCGAGGATGAGGATCGTCTTGATGTCGGTCCGCTTGGGCATCCTGTCCCTCATTCGGGCCGCCGCAGCTCGTCGCGGGCGGGGCCGTGGGTGCTTCCGGGCGCAAACTCGATGACGATAGCAGGCAGAAGGGGGGTCGTCCAAATTCACGGCTCGCGCCGGGGGCAGAAATGACCAAAATCTGGCGGAAGGGCCGCTTGTTGCTCCGGGTCTGTCCGGTGCGCCGATACAACGTGGTCGGCATGCTTCCCGCCCACTTCACGCCCAAGCTGATCAATTGCCTTGGCGAGGGTTACCCGCCGAGACGCTTCCTGTCGGATGCGATGGCCGGTCTGACGGTAGCGATCATCGCGCTGCCGCTGGCGATGGCGCTAGGCATAGCCAGCATTCCTCAGAATGTGGCCGACCAGCTTGCCGCGATCCATCCGTGGCTGACTCCACCGGCGATGGGATTGTTTACGGCGGTCATCGCGGGGTTTCTGATCTCGCTTCTTGGCGGAAGTCGCGTCCAGATCGGGGGGCCGACGGCCGCGTTCATGCCGCTGGTCTTCGGAATCTGCTCGGAGCACGGGTACGAGGGTCTGGTCCTGGCCACCTGCATGGCGGGCGTAATCCTGCTGCTGCTGGGCTTTTTCCGCTTCGGCGGCGTGATCAAGTTCGTGCCGTACCCGGTCACGGCCGGTTTTACGGCGGGAATCGGCACCGTGATTCTCGTCTCTCAAATCAAGGACTTCTTCGGGCTCACGATCCTGACGGCCGAGGGAAAGCCCGCGACGATTCCGGCGGACTTTCTCGGGAAAATCGCAATCTTCGCCCACCACTGGGGCACCCTCAATTGGTATTCGGCGGGCGTCGCGATCGGGTCGCTGGTGATTCTCTCGCTCATGCGTCGCGTCGCTCCGCGCGTGCCCGCCGCGATCGTTGCGATCGGATTCAGCGCGCTCCTCGTCAAGATAATGGGCTGGTCATCGACCATGGTCGCGTTCGACGGGACGCACCTGCGGCCGATGGTCGAGACGATCGGCACGCGATTCGGGGGCATTCCTTCCGCGTTGCCGGCCCCGCACTGGCCGACGATCTCGCTTCAGATGATCCGTGAACTCATTCCCTCCGCGACGGCCATCGCCTTTCTCGGAGCCATCGAGAGCCTTCTTTCGGCAGTCGTTGCCGATGGAATGACCGGGTACCGGCATCGTTCGGACCAGGAGTTGATTGCGCAGGGCACGGCCAACCTCGCCAGCGCGCTGTTCTTCGGGCTGCCCGCGACCGGGGCCATCGCCCGGACGGCCGCCAATGTCCGCAGCGGTGGGCAGACGCCGGTCGCCGGGATGCTGCACGCCGTTTTCGTGCTTCTCTTCATGGTGGCTCTCGCGCCGCTGGCGAAGGCGATCCCGCTGGCATCGCTCGCCGCAATCCTCGTCATGGTTGCGTGGAAGGTGAGCGAGTTGGAGCATTTCCGCGCGCTGCTGCGGGCTCCACGGCCGGATGTCCTGGTCCTTCTGACCACATTTGGGCTGACGGTGCTCTTTGACCTCACCATCGCGGTGGGGGTTGGCATACTGCTCTCATCGATCCTGTTCATGCGACGGATGGCGCAGGTCTCGACCGTGTCGGGGATCGCCGAGGATGTCGTCACCGGCGAGGAGCCCTCGGGGCCCGATCCGAAAGATCCCGGGAATGTGGCGCAGAAGCGCATTCCCGCGGGCGTCGAGGTGTACGAAATCAACGGCCCATTCTTCTTCGGCGTGGCCAACAACCTGCGGGATGCGCTCGACCAGATCGAGAAACCGCCACAGGTCATCATCCTGCGCATGAGGTATGTGCCGCACATCGATGCGACCGGGCTCAACGCGCTCCGCGAGTTTCACAGGCGCTGCGTGAAGCACGGCACCTTGCTTCTGCTGGGCGGCGTGCATGCCCATCCGCTCTTTGAAATGGTGAAGAGCGGCATGGATCAGGAGATCGGGCTCGACAACATCTTCGACAACCTGGACGAGGCCTTGAAGAAAGCGCGTCATCTGGTCGGAGCGAATGGCGACCGGCCCGGCGCCTCTTAGAACCGCTGGGCGGCCGGCGATTCGAGCAACGAGAGTCCTCGCGCGATCGCCAATTCCAGATCCGGGCAGACATTGGTCGGGTCGAGTGCATCACCCGCCCCCGCCTGACGCATCGCGCGATATTGCTCGCCGCTGATTCCAGAGATCAGAAGTCGGCGGCCCCGCGATGCCGATTGCTTCATGAGCGCCCGCAGTTCCAGCGCGGCATTGCTGTCGAGCGAAGTTACCTCGCCGAGGTCCAGAATCACGATCCGGATGGAGAGCGGCAGACGCTCGCACCAGCGGAGCAGGTCGGGAAGGCGATGAACCCGTCCCTTGCGGTCCCTGTCCTTGCGCAGGTGGTAGACCGCGACCGCGCTCGGAAGATCCAGTCCACGCTCTCCCTCGACCAGATCCGAAGGTTCGATCTCGCAGATCGGCGTTCGCACATCCTGAACGATAATCCAGAGCAGGAACAGAACGGGCGGGAACATTGCCCAACGCGCCATGTATTCAAACGCCGCGGCCCCGAGACCAGCCCCGAGAGCGAAGGAGCCGACAACCGACCCGAGCAGCGCGAGTCTTTTCGCGGTTGGGTGGACACGCACGCTGTGGATGAGAGCGCGTGCCGGGAGTGGGGGGCTATCGCGATTGCGATCACGGAGCCAATACAGGAACTGGACGCTTTCCAGCCCAAGGTCTGTGAAGACGCCGGTCATGTGCGTGGTGCGGACTACGCCTCCCGAGATGCGGGTGATGGTGGCATTCTGAAGCCCCATCGCCGTCGAGGCCAGTCCGGTCATCGCGTAGAGCATCGGACCCGCTTCGATCTGGCGGGAATCGTGTGCTTCGACTCCAAGGGCGAAAGCTGCGAGCAACGCCGCCTGCGCCGCCATCGGCAATACGTAGATTGACTCCCATCCCCGCCGCCGCCCGGTCTCGGTGCAGAACGCCGAGAACATCGCGCCCGCGAGAAAAGTCGCCAACAAGAAGGAAGTGAAGATCGTGAGGCCCCAGCGTCCCTCGACCCAGTCCCTGCCCCATTGGGAGACTGTGCCGGACACATGGCTGGTGACCGTGCCGCAGGTCAGGATGGACAGGATGTTCGTGTACCCGGCGACCCACGCGAGCGTGATGGCCAGCCTTGCCTGCTGGGTGAAGGAGTGAGCCTGCGCAACGAACATGGGCGATTGTTGGGTCGGGCAACGCGCACTCTCAAGAAGGCGGGCCGTTTGGCGGAAAAGTCACCGACTTTCGAACCGCCGTTCCGATTCGCATTGCGAGCCCCGAGCGAGTACGCTGCACCCCGATGGCCAAAGTCCTTCTCTACTCCGTCCTGTTGATCCTGGGCATGATCGCCTCGCAGCTTCTCCCCGGCATGCTGGGCGAGTCCGCCGGGCGGGATCACCTCATCCAGATTCTCACCTTCACGACGCTCGCGTTCATCATGATCCACGTCGGGTACGAGTTCGACATCGACAAGCGCCACAAGGCGAAGTACGCCGCCGACTTTGGGATCGCAATGACCGCGGCGAGTTTCCCCTGGCTGCTGGTCTCGGCCTATTTCGTGCTCTTCATGGGCCCGCCGGGGGCGGCGTCGTCATTCGAGGTCTGGAGGGATGAGCTGCTGGTTGGTTGCTTCGCGGCACCGACCTCTGCCGGCGTGCTCTTCAGCATGCTCGCGGCCGCCGGCCTCAGCGCGACCTGGCTCTTCAAGAAGGCGCGGGTGCTGGCGATCTTCGACGACATCGGCACGATCCTGCTGCTGATTCCCCTCAAGGTCATGATCGTGGGGCTGCAGTGGCAGCTTGGCGTGGTGGTTGTCATCATGGTCGGGCTGATCGCGGCGGCCTGGGTTTTCCTGCACAGAGTCCGAATACCGATCACATGGCCGTGGGTTGTCGGGTATTCCGTCGGGCTTGTCGCGCTCTCGGAGGGTTTGTACGCGGGAAGCAAGCTGATCGATCCCGCCGCGGGGATTCACATCGAGGTGCTGCTGCCGGCGTTCGTGCTGGGGTGTGTGATCGCGCAGCCGCGCCGGGCGGATGGGTCGATCGATCACACGCATCACGAGCCAAAGGGCGCAGAAGCTCTGGTCTCGACGCTGATCTCCGCGGTCTTCCTTCTGCTTGTCGGGCTCTCGATGCCGCACCTCGACAAGATCAGTGCCCATCCGGATTCCGCGACTCCGGCGGAGTCGATCAACTGGGGGATGATCGCGGTCCATGTGTTTGTCGTGACGGTGCTCTCGAATCTCGGCAAAATGCTTCCGGCGATGTGCTATCGACGCGAGGTTTCGCTGAAGACGCGACTGGCGCTCGCGATCGGCATGTGGCCTCGCGGCGAAGTGGGGGCCGGAATTCTGGTCGTGGCATTGTCGTACAGCATCGGCGGCGAGACGGTGCTGGTGGCGGTGATCTCGCTCGCCTTGAATCTGGTCTTGACCGGGGCGTTCATCGTCGGGGTAAAGCGATTGATCCGGGACGAACCGCAGTAGGGCCATGACCTGCGGCCTTTTGAACGGGTTGCGGCAAGATTGCTTCGACGTACGGGGTCATTTTGCACCGGTTCGCACAAGGATTATCGGGTTCACTCGAATTTTGTTGGCGCGCTCGCCATGGTGGGTTAGGCTGAGGGACCAAGGAGGTCGGAGAATGCTCGCATTGAAGTGCGTATTTGGAGTGATGGGTGCCTGCCTGATCGTCGGCGCCCCGGCGTTCGCACAGCCGGCGGACATGGTGAACTGGTGGAAGGCGGACGGAAATGCGACCGACAGCGCCGGTAGCGCCAGCGGGACGGTTTTCGGGAGCGTCGCGTACGTGCCGGGGCGGTATGGGCAGGCGTTCGATTTCAACGGCGGGGAAGTTGAGTGCGGTACTGTCGCCGGCAATTTCGGCACCGGTGACTTCACCATCGCTTTCTGGATCCTGAATCCGCCGCAGGTGGCGGCGCTGGAGGTGATGAGCAAGCGATCGGCGTGCGGATTCGGGAGCCAGTTCGATATCCGGGGGGGCGCCGGAGCCAACGGCGCCAATATGTATATCGAAGCGTACAGCAACTCGAGCGGCGCGAACAAATTGGTTGTTCCCGCGACCGAACTCCTGGACAGCAAGTGGCACCACATCGTTTACCGGCGCCAGGGCACGACCGCAATCGCCGCGCGCGACGGAATTGTGATCAGTTCGACGACCACGACGGGCGTGACCAATATCACCAATTCGGCGACCCTGAGGTTCGCGGGCGGGCCGTGCGTCGGTGTGGACGGAACGGTCCGTTTTTTAGGATATCTGGACGACATCCGATTTTACAACCGTTTTCTAACCGATGCGGAATTGCGCTCGTTCGCGTGCGCGACGGACATGAACGGCGACCTGCAGGTGGACGACGCAGATTTTTCGATTTTCGTACAGCAGTACGACGTTCTCGACTGCGCGGACCCCGCGATGCCCTTTGGGTGCGTGGGCGATTTCAATCAGGACCATGGCGTGGACGACACTGACTTTGTGATCTTCGTCGGGGAATATGATCAATTGGTCTGTCCCTGATATACCCGAATCTCTTTGGAGCGTTCATGCGTCCGACATTCGTTTTCGTGGCCGGCCTTGCCCTTTGCTGGCCGGCGTTTGGTCAATCAACCCCGCTGAATTCCGCCGGGCCGATCCTCGAGGATGGTGAGCTTGTTTATCCCGAGGGGGCGGACATTCCACGTTCGCTAACGCCCGCGGAACGCCAGTACATGGCGCTCCACCCGGCGCCGCAGAACCCGTTCACCGATCGCGTCGGCGGCAATCGCCCTCCGGGCCCGATCATGTGCCCGGGCGAGTACGCGCCCGGCCAGGCGATCCTGATGTCGTGGGATGGAACGTCGGCCCAGAACAACATCCTGGCGACGATGGCCAAGCACATCACGACCACCGGCAACGCCGATGTGTACATGGTCGTTGATACCGCCTCCGAGCAGACGACCGTCACGACTTCCCTGACGAACGCCGGTGCCAACATGGCGCGAGTGAAGTTCTTCGTCCGGACGACCGACTCGATATGGATCCGAGATTATGGCCCGCGATTCATCTACATCGGCACACGCGACACTCCCGGACAGGGCGCCGTGCGCGGGATCATCGATCACACATACAACCGGCCGCGTCCGAACGACGACGCGTTCCCCCTCTGGTTCGGCCCATCGGGCTTCGCCACCAGGAAGTTCAGCGTCTATGACCTGGGCATGACCCACGGCGGCGGCAATTTCCACTTGGATTCGACCGGCCGCTCTTTCGCCACGCAACTGATCCAGAATGAGAACCCGGGGCTGACGGCGACCGACATCGTGAACACCTGGCACGATTTCCAGAACGTGAACACGACGATCATGCCGCCGTTCCCCACCACGGTGGACAGCACACAGCACATCGACATGTGGATGCAGATCATCTCGGACAATCGCGTGATCATCAGCGACTGGCCGAACGATTCCGGCAGCACGCAGGATGTGATCTGCGACAACGCGACGACGCTCCTGCAATCCAAGGGGTTCACGGTTTTCCGCACGCCGGCGCGACTGATCAGCGGCACGCACTGGACCTATGCGAATATGGTCATCTGCAACGATCTGGTGCTTCTGCCGACCTACGCGAACACCACAATGACCAACGCCGGGCACAATACCGCGGCGCTCAACGCAGTGAAGGCCGCGTTCGACTTCAATAGCGACGGCACACCGGACAAGACGATCGTCCAAATTCCGTGCGATGCCCTGGCCACATCGGCGGGCGTGATGCACTGCATCGTGATGCATGTGCCGGCGCACCTTGGCGCCGCGGGCGCCAACGGCCTTTGCCCGACAGCCCACGTCAGCACTCTCAATAGTGCCACGACGCTGAACCCGGCCCAGTCCTTCCCGCTCACCTGGCTCACGGATGACGAAAAGAACATCGGCACGATCGACATCCACTACTCCGCCAACGGCGGCGTCAGCTTCCCGCTCACGGTCGCGGCCAATATTTCCGACAGCGGCACGTTCAATTGGACCGTCCCGAATCATCCGTCCGCAAAGGCAAGAGTCCGTGTGACCGTCCGCGATCTCGACGGCAACGTGGGCAGGGACATGAACGACGTCAATTTCACCGTCAGCGGCACGCCGTGCCCCGCCGATCTCAATCTCGACAGCCAGGTTGATGACGTCGACTTCGTTCAGTTTGCCGCGGCGTACGACGAGTTCACGTCCCTGCTGGGCGATTTCAATGGTGATGGATACACGGATGACTCGGACTTTGTGATTTTCGCCGGAGCGTACGACACGCTGATCTGCTCGTGATTCGGCGGAAATCGGCGCGACGGGCGGGCCGCGAGGGCATGCAGGCGGAAGAGAGCCGATCTGTCCGGCGCAGCCGGCGCGGGCCCGAACGGGCTGATACCATACGGGGGTATAGGTTGCACGGACTTCCGGCTTCGCGGACGGCGTGCGATTGCCCGAAAGGATCCGTGTGAAACATTCCAATCGCACCTCCCGGGAAGATCGGGGTCGCCGGCGATCCGCGGGATCCCCAAGGCCTCCCGCGCGCCAGGCCGGCCCCGCTGCCGAAAAGCGGTCGGCCCCCGCCCTTGACGCACCGGCCAAGGCCGCGAATCTGCTTCAGCTCCGGCGTGCCAAGGGACAGGTGGACGGTGTCGAGCGCATGATCAAGGACGACCGTCACTGCACCGAAATCATCGTGCAGATCACCGCCGCCCGTGCTTCGCTTCAAGCCGTCGCCAAGGACCTTCTCCGCAGGCATTTGAAGTCGTGCAATGAGGACGCCCGCAAGAACGGCGGGATGGCCGCCGACGAGATGTACCAGGAACTGGTGAATCTGGTTATGAAGATGGCGAAATAGTGCGGCGGGTTCGGACCGGGGAGGCGCGTATGGGAATCTTCCTTCTGATCGTGGTCACCCTGATGATGGTCGCCAGCCTGCCCCGCTGGGACTACAGCCGCGGCTGGAAGTACTTCCCGGCCGCGGGGCTGGGAGCACTGCTGATGGCCATCGTCGTGCTCATGATCTTCCGTGTCATTCCACTCGGCTTCTAGAGCACCTTCACCCCATCCATAGCGTGTAGCCACAGTGGCGGAAGCAGTTCGTGGCGTCGCTGGCTGTGACCCTATCGAGCACCGGCTGCATCGCGCCCCACAGGGCCTCCTTGGTGCGGGTCTCGAGCGACCGCAGCAGCTGCTTGATCTTCGCGAACACCATCTCGATCGGGTTCAGGTCCGGGCTGTACGGAGGCAGGAACTTCAATTCGGCACCCCGCGACTCGATCAGGCTGCGCACCCGGTCGGACTTGTGGCTCGACAGGTTGTCCATGACCACGATGTCGCCCGGCCGCAGCGACGGGAGCAGAACTTGTTCGACGAACGATTCAAAGACATCCCTGTTCACCGGGCCGTCCACCACCATCGAGCACCGCACGCCGTCCACCCCCAGGGCCCCGATCAGCGTGGTCGTCATCCAGTGTCCGTGCGGCACCTTGTCGATCAGACGCTCGCCCCGCGGCGCGCGGCCACGCAGCCGCGTCATGTTCGACTTCGCCCACGTCTCGTCGATGAAGATCAGCCGGCCGGGATCAAGGCCGGGCTGGTTCGCACGCCACTTGACCCGCCGCTCCGCGACGTCCGGCCGGTCCTGCTCCGCGGCATGGATCGTCTTTTTTTGAAAGACAGCCCGATCCGCTGCAGCGCCATGCACACCGCCGAGATGGTGCGCACCGAGCCCAGGCGTTGACGCAGCTCTTCCAGTGTCGCGTCGGGCTGCTGCCGGACGAGCTCGGCCAGCCGCGCGAGGTCGATCTTGACGACCGTCACGCCGCCCATCGGGAGGGGCGTGGTGCGTCCGGTCTCGCGTCTGCACTGCTTGACCCGCCGGGCCCAGGCCTTGCTGACCTTGAAGACTTCTGCGATCTCCTGCGTCGGCATGCCGCGGTCGTACGCGGCGAGCACGCGATCCCTCAAATCCTGCGAATACGGCGACGCCATCCGTGGCTCCTTCCGGCGTGCGCTCCGCACGCCGCGAGCAACGTACATCATCTCCGCAGAAAGCGCAACCGAACATGCGCCGTACCGCGCTAGATTTGAGCTGAAGCCGCTCTAAGGAGCGTGTCAGCATGCCATCGGCGGATGCAAAGATCGAACCACGCGGCAGCCGCGTCTTGCGTGCTCTGGTTCTGGCCCGAGGCCGGGGCCGAACGGTGGTTGCGCTCAACGAGCAGGACGTCGCGGACGTCAGGGCGCTCACCGTTGCCCAGCTCCGCAATGTCCGGGGCCTGCGCCACTATTCCGATTGCACGACGATCGCGGCGCACCTGGCCCGCGCCGAGACCTCCGACGCGCTCCGGATCATGAGCGACGTCGTGCGGGTTGCCCTCACCGTCGACCCGGATCAACCCTCTCTCGCCGGGCACGCCGAGGGCGGAGCCTGAGGTACTCCTGATAGCATCGCGCCCCGATGCCTTCCGATCTCGGAAAGAACTCCGCCGATCCTGCACCGCCGACGCGCGGCCCCCTCACGCCGGAGCACCTGCGGGAACTCGCGGATGCGCGCCGAAGGTTCAGGAGAGTGTCCCGTGCCGCGGCGATCGCGTCGTTCAGCGGCTGGTCGATGGCGGTGTTCGCGGGCCTCACGCTGCTGGTCGCTTTTCTGAGCGACTGGACGGCGTGGATGTGCGGCGCCGGGCTGGCCCTTATCGCGTGGAATGAGATTCGGGGAGGAGTGATGCTGAAGCGGCTCGAGCCTCGTGGTGCTCGAGTTCTCGGTTGGAATCAGATTGCGCTCGGGGTTCTCCTGGTGGCGTACGGCGTCTGGTCGCTCGCGATCTCGTTGAAACAACCCGCGCTGGCTTCGATCGGATCGACCGGTGATCCCAACATCGACGCCATGGCCGAGTCTCTGAATCGGACGCTTTCATACGGGCTGTACGGGTCGCTTGTCGTGATCGGGATCCTCGTGCCAGGCCTGACTTCCCTGTACTATTTCACCCGCGGCCCGATGGTGCGAAAAGCGACCGAGTCGACCGCGCCGTGGATTCTGGAATTGTGGCGGAGCGGCGGCGGGTGACCCCCCCACGGTCCGCGTAACTCGTAGGGCTCCGCCGGCGACGCACGCCAAAGCCGCGGAAAACGACCCGGGAAAAACCCGGACACAATACCGAACTTGCCAAAGTACCGATGAGTAGAAGGACTTCAGACCGAGGAGTAGCGCAGGCCGTGCGCGGCATCTCTCGCCGCGGCCGCAGGAATGCTGGAGCACCCCAACCGACGTCCGATCAGTTCGTAGCGGGTCCGCGCGCGGCCCAGACCTAATGTACGTGTCTCTACTTTCGGGGATCTATTCATGTGCGGAATCGTCGCCTATATCGGAGCCAAGCCGGCCCAGTCACTCCTGATCGAGGGCTTGAAGCGCCTCGAGTACCGTGGGTATGACTCGGCGGGAATGGCAGTCCTGGAAAACGGCAAGCTCGCGGTTATCAAGGCCGTTGGACGCGTCGCCAATCTCGAAGACAAGATCGAGGAAATGGGCGGATTCCGCGGCACAATCGGCCTGGCCCACACCCGCTGGGCGACGCACGGCGGCGTTACCGAAATCAACGCTCACCCGCACACGGACGATCGCAATGGCATCGCATTGATCCACAACGGGATCATCGAGAATTACGCGGCGCTCAAGACGTATCTGGAGGAAAAGGGCCACAAGTTCAAGAGCCAGACCGACACCGAGGTGCTGGCAATGCTGATCGGCGAGTTGTACGCGCCCCACGAAGGCGTGGATCTGGAGGCCGCAGTGCAGGCCGCGCTGCGCGAGGTGACCGGTGCGTACGCCATTGCCGTCATCTGCGAAAAGGAACCGGACGTCATCGTGGTTGCGCGAAAGGGGTCGCCGTTGATGGTGGGAGTCGGCGCGGGCGAATACGTCGTCGCCTCCGACGCATCCGCGATCGTGAGCCATACCACGCAGGCCTTCGTGCTCGATGACTACAACGTCGTAAAGATCACCCGGCAGGGGTTCCGCACCAGCACGATCCACAACGTGCCGGTGACCAGCAAGATCATGCAGCTCGAGCTGGAGTTGCAGGAGATCGAACTTGGCGGTTTCAGCCATTTCATGCAGAAGGAAATCTTCGAGCAGCCCAAGGCGATCGCCAACTGCCTGCGCGGGCGTCTGAACAAGGAAGACGGCCGGGTCCACCTCGGGGGCGTCGGCAATTTCAGCAAGGAATTGTCCAAGATCAAGAACATCGTCCTCACTGCGCAGGGCACGGCCCTGCACGCCGCGATGATCGGCGAGTACCTCTTCGAAGAGCTCGCAAAGGTCTCTTCCGTGGCGGAATACGCCAGCGAATTCCGCTATCGCAACCCGATCGTGGAAGAGAACACTCTTGTGATCGCCGTCAGCCAGTCGGGCGAAACCGCCGACACGCTCGCGGCGCTGCAGGAAGCCAAGGAACGCGGGGCGCTCGCCCTGGGCTGCGTCAACGTCGTCGGCTCCTCGATCGCCCGTGAGACCGACGCGGGCGTCTACCTGCGCGTCGGCCCCGAGATCGGCGTTGCCAGCACCAAGGCTTTTACGGGCCAGGTCGCCGTGCTCACCATGCTCGCGATGTACATCGGGCGCAAGCGCTACATGAGCGCCGACCAGTGCCGCGATCTCATGAAGGATCTCGAGCGCATCCCGAGCCTCATCGAGCGCATCTGCGAGCAGGACGCCCGGATCAAGAAACTCACCGAGAAGTACATCCACCGCGAAAACTGGCTCTTCCTCGGTCGCGGGTACAACTACCCGACCGCCCTGGAAGGCGCCCTCAAGCTCAAGGAAATCTCCTACATCCACGCCGAGGGAATGCCCGCGGCAGAGATGAAACACGGCCCGATCGCCCTCATCAACGAGGGAATGCCCGCCGTCTTCATCGCCAACAAGGGACGCCAGTACGAGAAGGTGATGAGCAACATCCAGGAAGTTCGCAGCCGCGGCGGGCATGTGATCGCCGTCGCCACCGAGGGCGACAAGGAAATCACCAAGTACGCTGCGGATGTCATGTACGTCCCGGATATCCCCGAGTGCCTCAGCCCGATGCTGACCGTTGTGCCGCTCCAGCTCATGGCCTACCACGCCGCGGTTCTTCGAAACCACGATGTGGACAAGCCTCGGAATCTCGCCAAGAGCGTCACCGTGGAGTGATAACGCGCCGGCGCCTCTCCAACCCGGCTGCAGATCGTCCGATATTTCTTTCATTTGGACAGGCTGGGACGCCCTCGGCTCATCCGCGCGCTAAGACCGGCCGATGTTGAGGGGGATGCGCGCAACCACGAAGGCTAATCCGGGTGACAAGCAGCCTCGAAAATTCGGGCGCGTTGTATGTCAATTCGTCGGTACCTCCATGGGCGACGTGATGGACATGTCCGCGGGCGGGATGCGGATCAGCATGACAGGATCGGTGCGACCCAAGGAAGACGAAGTCTTCATGATCAAGCTGGTGGGTATCTCGGACGTCGTCATGGTCCGCTGCCGCGTCGCCTGGGTCGCCGATGTGAGCGCCAAGAAATCCTGGACCTCGAAAATCCGCAAGCTCATCGGCGGCACCCGTTTCGACGTTGGCCTCGAATTTGTTGATCTGACCCCCGAGGCCCGGAGGGTGATCAGCGAGATCGGGGCCGCCGCGGGCAAGAACGAGACGATCAGGCCCGACATCGAGCGCTTCCGGCACGAAGCGGCCTGAGGCCCCGGCGGGCGATGGCCGAACGCGGTACGCTTGCGGGGTGATTGCACGCCTGCTCCTCCTCATGGTCTTTGCCCTCGCCCTGACCGGCACGCGGGCGCTCGCGCAGACCGAAATGCGCCTCGACGCGAACGGAAATTGGGTGCCCGTCGGGCCGGACGTGGACCCGTCGAGCGACGAGGGCATCATCACCCGGGCCCGCAAGCAACTGGCCGAGAACCGCCCGCGCGGCGCCCTCGCCCTGCTCGACAGCTGGATCAAACGGAACAAAGCCCAGGAAAAGCCCGAGACGCCCGAGGCGATCCTCCGGCGCGGCGACGCCAAGCTCGCGCTCAAGGATGAGTACGAAGCCCTCTTCGACTACGAGGAGGTTATCAAGCTCTACCCGGGCACTCCCCAGTTCGTGACCGCGGTAGAACGCGAACTCGAGATCGGCCTCATGTACCTGAACGGTCTCCGCAAGAAGATGTGGGGAATGCGAATCGACAACGCGACCCGCATCGGCGAGGAGTTGCTCATCCGCGTGCAGGAGCGAGTCCCCGGCAGTCAGCTCGCACAGCGGGCGGCGATCGAACTCGCCAACTACTACTACCGAATCCGCGACCTGCGGATGGCCAGCGAGGCGTACGACATCTTTCTGACCAACTTCCCCAACAGCGAGTACCGCGAGTTGGCGATGGAGCGCAGGGTATTCGCCAACATCGGACGCTACAAGGGGCCCCGGTATGACGCCTCCGGGCTGATCGAGGCCCAGTACCTCGTGCGAGATTTCGCCGCCCGCTATCCCAAAGCCGCCGAGCAGATCGGGATGACCGACGCGCTCATCTCACGCCTGGACGAGTCCGCGGCCGAACAGATGTACGAGACCGCGACCTGGTATTTCAAACGCTCCGATCCGGTCTCGGCCCGCTACACCCTGAAGCGCCTGATACAGAAACACCCGGACACCGTCGCGGCCCGCGAGGCCCAGGCGATCTTCGCGCAGAAGGGATGGGAACTTCCTTCGACACAATCACCAAAGGTGGAGGCGGACACGCCTGCCGGCAAGGTCGAATCGGAAACGCCTCCGCCAGCCCCCGCCGCGCCCGCTGACAAAGATGCCAAAGCGACCGAGCCGGCAGAGAAGCCGGAGCCTGAGCAGAAGGAGCCGCCAAAGTGAATCGTTTCGGCTTCTGGCTCGCCGGCGCGGCCGCTTTGCTGGTGGCGTCCTGCGCGTCGGATCCGACGCAGGGCTACTCATTCCGCAATTCCTACGACACCGAGACCCGCACGATCCAGGTCCCGATCTTCCAGAACAAGACGTACTACCACGGCGTCGAAACAGAATTGACCGAAGCGATTGTCAAGGAAATTCAGAACAAGACTCCCTGGATCATCGATCCTTCCCCGGCGGCCGACACGACTCTGACCGGCACGATCACAAACATCCAACTCCGCCGTACCGCGACCGACCCGAGCGGGTACGTCCAGGAGTACGGCTATGTGATCACGGTCGACTTTGAATGGGTCGACAACCGGACCGGAAACGCGATCGTCGGACGGAAGGGTTTCAGCGGGGCCGACACGTTTGTTCCCACTCGAGGTGTGAGCGAGAAAATCGAGTACGGACAGACCTCCGCTTCGCAGCGGATGGCCAAGGACGTGGTCTCGACGCTCCGGACAAAGTGGTGAAGTGGTCCCGGTTGTCCGCCGGGTCCGGTGGCGGCCTCGGCCCGCGTTGGTTCGCTCCCGTCCTGCGGGCTTCGCAGGCCGTGAAACGCCCGCCAGACGCCCGGGACCATTGAGTCCGCCGGGGGCTCTATTTCGACAGAAATGCCTACCCTCACCGTGCTTGGAAATGTCCGCCCGTCTGGCCGGCCGATACGCACGGTCGTCCGAATCCCGACCCGGTTGAATCTTTCGGGCCGGTTATCCGAACAGTGATCCGAGGGAACAGGTAGAACACAGCAACCAAGCGGCGTCCGGGCGGCCAGCCGCCCGATAAAGGGAACGATGAACCGATCTGTGAACAGTTGGATCCGGATGTCCGCCGTGGAAGAGCCGCCGCGCGATCAACCGCGGGGCAAGGGGCAGCCTCCCCGCCGTTCGGGACCCCCCGGACCGGGTGGCAGTGGTGGCGGGCCGGGCCAGCCGCAATCACGTGGGCTGTTCACCATGGTTGCAGTAATCGCTCTCATGGTGCTGCTGTTCATGATGTTCAGCGCTCCCAATCGCGCCGAAAAGATCTCGCTCGCCCAGTTCAAGACCGAGTACAACGAGAAGCGGCTCACCGACATCGTGCTCACCGACGAGGGCGTGACCGCCAAACGCAAGAAGGACATCACCAACCCCGCCGAGGGCTACGTGATGGTCCCGATCAACACCGCCAACCGCGAACTGGTCAGCAAGGAAGTCAACGACATCACCAACGGCGACGTGCAGTTCCGCTCGGCGAGCCCCTGGCTCACGATCCTGGTCTTCTTCGGGCCGCTGCTGTTCATCCTCGTTCTTGGCTGGTGGTTGATCAGCCGTGGCCTGCGTGCCGCCGCCGGGGGCGGGGGCATGCTGGGCAACTTCGGCAAGAGCCGCCATCGCACCCTCAGCAAGGAAATGACCGGCGTGACTTTCGCCGACGTCGCCGGCATCGACGAGGCCAAAGAAGAAGTCACAGAGATCATCGAGTTCCTCAAGAACCCCAAAAAGTTCACGAAGCTCGGCGGCCGAATCCCGCGCGGCGTGCTGCTTGTCGGCGAGCCCGGCTGTGGCAAGACCCTCCTCGCGAAAGCCATCGCCGGCGAGGCCGACGTTCCGTTCTTCTCAATCAGCGGTTCCGACTTCGTCGAGATGTTCGTCGGCGTCGGCGCCAGCCGCGTCCGCGACCTGTTCAAGCAGGCCAAGGACAGCGCCCCCTGCATCATCTTCCTCGACGAGATCGACGCGGTCGGTCGTCGGCGTGGGGGCGGGTTCACCACCGGCGGGCACGACGAGCGTGAGCAGACGCTCAACGCGATTCTCGTCGAGATGGACGGCTTCAACACCACCGACGGCGTGATCGTCATCGCCGCCACCAACCGCAACGACGTGCTCGACCCCGCGCTCACCCGCCCCGGCCGCTTCGACCGCCAGATCACCGTCCCCCTCCCCGACGTCAAAGGCCGGCTCGAAATCCTCCGCGTTCACTCCAAGAAGGTCAAGATGGGGCCGAACGTGGAGCTCGAGCGCATCGCTCGCGGCACGCCCATGTTCAGCGGTGCCGACCTTGCCGCGATCATCAACGAAGCCGCCATCTCCGCCACGATGTCCAACAAGGACTTCATCGAGCAAGAGGACCTCGAAGAAGCTCGCGACAAGGTCAAGTTCGGCCGCGCCAAGAAGAGCCGCGTCCGCGAGAAGGACGAGAACAAACTCGTCGCCTTCCACGAAGCAGGTCACGCCATTCTCCAGGCACTCCTTCCAGACACCGACCCGCTCCACAAAGTCACCATCATCCCGCGCGGCGGAGCCGGCGGCGCCACCTTCAGCCTTCCCGAGAAGGACCGCATGGGCTACGGCATCAAGTGGCTCTCGTCCACGATGCGCGTCCTCTGCGGCGGGCGCATCGCCGAGCAGAAGGCAATGAACGACGCCTCCAGCGGCGCGTCCATGGACATCATGCAGGTGACCAACTTGGCCCGGACCATGATCGTCGAGTGGGGCATGAGCCCGCGCCTCGGCTTCGTCCGCTACGCCGGCGTTGACACACGCGAGTTCTTCATGCCCGAGAAGACGTACTCCGAAGAGACCGCCAAGCAGATCGACGAGGAAGTCCGCCGGTTTGTGGACGAGGCCTACGCCGATGCGCAGCGCCTTCTCGAGGAGAATTGGGAGAAGGTGGAACGCGTCGCCGACGCCCTGATCCGCTACGAGACTCTGAGCGCCGACGACGTGCACCGCCTCATGCGCGGCGAAGAACTCGCCAAGCCCACCGTCGCCGATCTCCTCCGGGCCGAGGCCGCAAGACGCAAGGCCGAGTCACCCGCCACCGCACCGACCGCCTCGCCCGATCTCCCGCCGGGCGCGATGCCCAAACCGGCGTAGCCGACCGGGGCCTCTCCGGAAATTGAGATTAGGGGCAGGGCTCGTGATCGACGCGCGTGAAGTTCTGGCTCATGTGCAGCCAGAACTCATGTTCAAACCCGGCCTTCGCCGCGTCCTGCTCTCGCTTGAACGGACCCAAGCACCACGGCTTGTCGTGCATCCGGCAATGGACGTACCACTTGTCGAGGTCGTCGTCCGTCGGCTTGGCGTCGGGCCGAGTGACGCAGGCACCGAGCGAGGCGGCGAGCAACAGCAATCCAAAACTCAGGCGGGCGCGGCGCATGTCATTCTCCGGCGGGTGGGCGGGCGTGCGGTGCGAAGGTTACCACGTCCGCGTGGAGTGCGCAGAGAGGCCGCAAAGAGCGCGGGAATCAGTAGAATCCGTCGATGCGAACGCCGCTGAGCTTTCGGATGACGCACGAGGACCTGATCGACATCCTGAATGACACGACAGAGCAGTCGGGAATAAACACGGAAATCAAGGCAAAGTCCCGGCGCGCGAGCATCCAGACCGTTCTGGTTCTCTTCGCGGGCATCTTTTTTCTCACCTTCTTGTTCTCAAAGGGTGACTGGTTTGCCCGGATACTTACCTCCACAATTGCCGCGGCCACCGCCGTCGCGGCCTGGTTCATCGTCACGCCTCTCCTCGTGCTTGCTTCCGGGGCTCCGTCGATGGGAAATCGAATTCTGGAACGTCGGGTCAGGGCCGGCGATTGGGGCGAGTTTCCCGTCGATCTCACGATCGAATTGACAGATCGCGGCGTCCTCGAACGCTCGCCCCATGCCGAAACGCTGTATTTCTGGACCGGCATCCGCGAAGTCCGGCTGCGGCCGCGTCGGCTGGTGATTGCACAGGCCAAGCTCGCGACGCTCTCGATTCCGATTCGAGCGTTCGAATCAGAATCCGAGGCCAGGGAATGGGAAGCCGCGATCGTTCATCGCGTCGGACTCCATCCGCCCGTTTTGCCCGCCCGTTCATTTGGGGCGGGCGCCCTTACGCCGCCTCCGACTCCGGCAAGTCCGCCACCGTCCCCGCCACGCCGTCACGCGTGACGTAGAAGAAATCCGGGCTGATCGGGTACGGCAGCCGCTTGTAGTCGTGCTCCACACGGGTCCGCAAGCGCTTCAGGAACGGGTCCGGCCCCGGCGAGATCGCGACAAACATGTCGCGGGCGGGTGTTGCCACGTAGAAGTCGCCCCCGAGCTGGGAGGAAAGACGGTCGTGCAGGCCATCGAGCAGCAGCCGGGCGGCGTCGTAGCCGTCATGCTGGCTCATGATCGCCGCCTTGCCGCCTTCCTTGGACTCGACCACCTGGATCTCGAGTTCCGGCGCGTAGCCCTCCAGATTCTCGCGGCTGATCTCCTCCAAGTCGTCCGGGCACAGTTTCCACCGAACTAATTGCTCGGTCGTGATGCTTACCGTCATCTGAGGCAAATCGGTGACAAAGACAATAACGGTGTTGTTGACGAAGGGAACATGCGCCACCTGCTCGCGCGAGAGGTGGCGGAAGATCGAGACCGGCTGAATTCGCGGCATGATCCGCGGGCGGGCGAAATCGAGCGACATGCTCGTCAATTGCATCGAGTCGCCGGCGAAAAGCTGATCGAGGTAGTGTTCGACAATCTCCTGACCACGGACCGGCTCGTGGTTCACCATCCGGTAGAGATTCTCAAGGTCCAGCCGCCGCCCGTTCACCAGAAGTTCGCGCGGGCCGACGAGGTCGATGGCGTACTCGGGCTGGAGCTTGCGGAGCATCGAGGCGACGGCTTCGGCGAACGCCTCCGGCTCCCGCGGCATGGTTGGCATATCAATCACCCCTCGCGATCGGCAGAACTGCCAGCAGTTGTCGGAGCAGCCTCTCGCCACCACCGGCGGGAAACACACGCCCTGCCCGACAACAAACCTTTCCGACAACCGACCGCTCGGAGCTATCGACAGACCGATACGGCCCGAAGGCCGGGCAGTTCTCCAAAACCACACTTGAACCGGCCGCCGGATGGCACAGACGGCGCGGCTCCCCGATCCGGGCCGGCGTCGGCGCAAAGCCTGCGTCCTGTGACCGAGAAGCCCACAATCCGGTCACGTCCGCGAACTTAGTAGGCCCAAACGGGTTCCGCGGGATCGGAAGGAACCCGAACTTGGCACGGACCGGGGTTGCGAGTAGAATGCCCCCACGTTTCGTCGGCGGCGGCGGGCCGGGCCACCCGGAGGAGCAGACGCGTGGGCGTTGCTCGGGGGGTCGTTGGCCGGAACCGGGCTAGTCGCTATCAGGAGAACGCTTGTGACCGACCAAGAGATCGAAGCAAAGGTCATTGAAATCGTCGCCGAGCAGATGGGCGCGGACAAGGCCAAGATTTCCCGCACCACCCGCTTTGTGGACGACCTGAACGCCGACAG
>JBGAPK010000058.1:0-8369 GCA_044221315.1 Phycisphaerales bacterium
ACCGAATTCCGGCGCGCGAATGCAAACCGATCGCGACGACTCACGCACCATCCGGGATTTCCGGCTCGACCAGATGCGCAAGCTGTACCAGCGATTCCTGCCATCCGAGGTAGCACATCTCCGGAGGAATGACCGCCGGCACCCCCTCCTGCACGATCTCGAGATCCGTGCCGCAGAGAACCTTCCGCAGCGTGACCGTGACACGCATCTCACCCTGCAGATTGGGATCGTCGAACTTGTCGGTGTATCGGATCCGCTCGTAGGGCGTGAGCTCGGTGTACGAGCCGCCAAAGGAGTGGGCTTTGCCGGTGCCGAAGTTCGTGAAGGACATGCGGTATCCACCGCCAACGCGCGGGTTCGACTCGTGAATCGTCGCGGTATAGCCGTACGGCGCAATCCACTTCACCATCGCGGCCGGTTCAAGAAACGCGCGATAGACGCGTTCAGCCGGGGCGCGAAGGACGCGATGCAGTCGGATCGTGTTGGTGGCATTGGTCATGAACGAAACTCCTGGACTTCGCACGTGTCGGAAATGGACGGAACGAAATCCTAGTTGGGGTACTGGGGAAAGCCCGTACCCCAAGGCCCCCGGACCAGCAGGAACACGCTACGCCCGCGCGATCTCGCAGACGACGATGCGATATCCAACGTCCAGCGCTTCCAAACTGAGAAGAGGACGATTCCGCTCAACCCAGCGCCCGCTCGCGAGGTCATCGCGGAGTTTGGCCAGCCCGGGCTCGGCATCGATCCGCGAAAAACTCGACATCGAGCCGCGCCGATCGGCCTCGAGGTACAACTCCGGCCGGCGCCAGTACGCCGCGAGCATGCCGTCGATGCAATCGTGCGGAATCGCAAGCGGCGTCATCCGCACCGGACCGATAGCACGTTTCAGCATCGCCGTGAGGGTCGGGGTGCTCGGAAAGATCGTCCGGTCATGGGCGAGAATCTCCGGAAAGTAATCTTCCGTGAGCCAGAACCTCGCGGCATCCGGCACCCACGTCAACAGCACCGCCCTCTTGCGTGCAACGCGGGCCATTTCCCGGAAGCCGCGCTCCAGGTCCGGCCAGTGATGGGCGCTCAAGATCGCCATCGCCGCATCCACCGACGCGGTTTCAACGGGCAGCGCCTCCGCGCCCCCTTGCACACACGGCGCGGTTCCTTTCGGTCGCTGACGAATCATCACTTCCGACGGCTCGACCGCGATCACGGTCCGGTCACGCGGCTCGTACGAACCCGAACCAGCACCGATATTCACGACGCTCCCCGCGTCCCCAAGCGCCGCACCGATCGCCGCGCCAATGCGCGGATCCGGCCGGCGGAACGATGCATAACTGCGGCCGATAGTGTCGTACAGAGCCATGAAGATGCGCTCCCAAAGACCCGGTCAGGCGACCCGGGGTCGTTCCTCGTCGAAAGACCCAGCGGGCACCGCCCCCAATTCATTCAGCCACCGCACGCCTGATCTGCTCCCCGTCGATCTTCACCATCGTCATCATCGACCGCATGGCCTTCGCGGCCTTGGCCGGGTCAGGGTCCGTGACCAACTCCATCAGGACCTTGGGCTGAATCTGCCACGAGACGCCGAAGTGGTCGGTGAGCCACCCGCAGGCGACGGGCTTGCCCCCCGCTTTCACGAACTTGTCCCAGTATTCATCCGACTGCTGCTGCGTATCGCTGAGCACGGCGATCGAAAAGCCCTCGGTAAACGTGAACTGCGGCCCACCGTTGAGGGCGATGAACAAGCGCCCGTCAATCATGAACTCAACCGTCATGACGCCCCCGGCCTTGACGTGGGACTTCGGCCCGAGGTCGGGGTAGTGCGTAATGCGCGAGACCTTGGAGTTTGGGAAGACCGACGTGTAGAAACGAGCGGCCTCCTCAGCCTGGTTGTTGAACGTCAGGAATGTGATGATTTGGGGCATGGCAGGATCCTACGGAAACGGGACTCCTCGTGCCACCTTCACCTCACTTTGGTACGCTACGGTGCCCTCAAAACAGGAAAGGGAACATCGCATGGATTTCCTGGTCTCCCTCTGGCTACCCATCCTGCTTTCCGCAGTCGCAGTCTGGTTCCTCGCCACCATTCTCGGCATGGCCCTGCCCCATCACAAGCAGGACTGGATCGGCCTGCCCGCTTCGGACGAGGACGGCTTCATGGATTACCTCCGCAAAAGCGGCATCAAGCCCGGCAACTACCTCTTCCCCGATTTCCGCACCAGCGCGCAATTGAAATCCGCGAAGGTTGAAAAGGCCTTGCAGGAAGGCCCGGTCGGGCACCTCAGCGTCTGGAAGACACCCGTGACCATGGGCGACAAGATGCTCGGTGCGTTCGTCGTCTACCTCGTCGTCAGCATCCTCATCGCCTATCTCACGCGCGTCGCACTCCCAAGTACGGCCCCCTTCGCCAAGGTCTTCCAGATCGCCGGCACCGCCGGCATCCTCGCCTACTCGTTCTCGTTCATTCCCAACGCGCTGTGGTTCGGCGCGTACAAACGCACAATCGTCGCTTCGATCTTCGATGGAATCATCTGCGGGTTTGTCACCGGAGCAATCTTCGCCTGGCGCTGGCCGCACGCGTGACGCGGCACGACTCACTGCTCTCCAACCGCGAGGTATCGGCTATGAGTTGCCCCCGACTCCGATGAGCGCCAGAGTCTCGCCCCAGGTTCGATAGATTCCCGAGACCAGCAAAAGCGTGCTTGCACCCGCGACGGCAAACGGACCAAACGTGGCGCCGGCGACCAGTCCCGCGCCGCCGCAAAGCAGTATGAGACTGGCGAAGACCGGAACCACGTTGTGGAAGATCCAGTCCACCGGACCCTGAATCGCCCGGAGATGCAGCTTGCTCCGCACGCGGACTCGATTGAGTCGATACAGAAGCCCGCAAATACCAAAAGCGACCAGGATGACGCCACACGGCAAATTGGACGTCCACGGCACCAGCATGACCAGGCTCTGGAGTATCACCCCGGTGAAGCTGTAGAGAGCCGGCGACATCGAAGCGTGCGCAATGTCCAGCGTTCGGGACTTCGACAGATGCGTGTTGAGCGTCACCACAACAAACAGCAGGCCGACAAGCGTCGCACCGGACGATCCGGTCAGGGCGAAGAAATTGCTCCAATTCACAAGCATGAAACGTCCCGAGCGCTCGCCCCGGTCAGTTGAAACTTGCCCTTCGCCAAGATCTGGCGGCCTATTTCACCAGCTCGATCGCGCCCGGCCGCCAGGTCTTGTCGAACCACGGTTCAAGCGGGCCGTACAGACGGAAAATCATGAACCAGCCGTTCCCGGGGATCGTCTGCACCCAGTTGCTCTCATAGCCCGTCGGCGCCGCAGGGCCAAAGAACACGTCCACCGATCCGTCGGCGTTGATCTTCAGATCCTTGTCCTGGCTGCTCACGCTCGGCGCTTTCTGATCGGTCTGCACCATCGATCGCGTCTGGTTGTCGTACACGATCACCGACCAGAAGTCCTTCACCGGCACCTTGGGCGGGATGTGCATCTTGTAGTTCTTCCCGCCATCAAACGGGTTGCCGCTCGCGTCCTGCACGCACCACGGATACTGCGAGCCCTTGCCCACCATCTTCATTTCCATCGCCGGCGTCACGCCGGTCGCGAAGTAGTAATAGAAGATCGCGCCGTCCAGGTTCGACACGCCGGGCGAGCTCTCGAACTTGTAGCCGCCGAAGAACGGCAGACGCCACGGGCTGTTCGGATAGAAATACGCCTCCGGCGAGCGGATCTTGAACGCGATCGATCGGGCCGTCACCGCGCCAATATTCGCGGCATCCGTCAGAATCTTCTTCATGCGCTCATCGGGCGCAAACGGCTTCCCCTTCACGATCCCGATCGAAGCGAACAGCCCCAGCGTCGTCGGATCCGAACCCTCCGGCGGCTCTTCCTGAATCACCTGGTTCAGCATGTTCCAGAACGAGTAATCCCCCGGCGCGACAAAGTTCGCCGGCACGCCCGACGCGTTGACAAACTTCATCTCCGGCGGGCTCGACTCTTCCGACAACTGATAAATCTTGAGATGCTTCTTCACGAGCTCCACGCCCGGCTTGGTCGAACCATTTACCACAAACGCGCGGAAGACAAACCAGTTGCCGTACGTGCTCGGACGCAGAACAAAGTATCCCGAGGGCACTTCGCCCTTGTATCCGGGAGGCAAAACCAAATACTTCCCGCCCTTGCCGCGGTCTTCCCCCGTCATCCCGATATCGCCCACCCACCGATACCAGAAGTCGTTCACAAGACCAAGAACCTCCGGCGGCGCCTCGAGCACCAGCGGCCCCTTCTTGGTGTCAATCCAGATGAAGTTATAGATCGTGTTGTCGTTCGCAGTGAGTTCGACCGTGCGCGGATCAACCAGACTCTCCCAGATCACATCCGTCTGGTTGATCGGTCCGAACTTGGCGATCGAATCGCGCATGCCCGCCTGATTCACAATCGGGATCGCCCGCAGATACGCCTGCAGCGCACGCGAGCGATCAAGATTGTCATAGATCTTCTCAACGGTGTCCGCGCTCGGATACCCGTGATCCAGCTTGAGCGTGCCGATCGAACTCTCGATCGTGTCCGGCACCGCCACTCCCGGCGCAATCGGCGTGGCCATCTTGTAGGTCTGGGCGAACGCCGCCGATACAACCGCAGCAGCAAGCACGCCGAAAAGGTTACGCATCGTCTTCACGGTGGATTCCTGTGATGTTCCAGCCAACGAGTTGTCGGCGTCTCCGCACGCCTTCTTCGAGGCCGATCGTACCGGGCGGCGACCCTTCCTTCAACACAGCGTGCGGCAATCGCATCGCGTGCGTCGACACTGCCCGCCGAAACACAGCACGAAAGGAAACTACCGCTGCCTTATGGACACACCAGTGCGTCGTACGCGGCCGCGAAGAGCACAAAGTCCGCATCATCCACGGCGTTGTCGTGGTTCAGATCAGCGGGGCAGCCGGCGGGCATGGATGGGTCGGCACAGTCCAGGAGGTTGTACGCCCCGGCGAAGATCACAAAGTCGGAGTCCTCGACTTGTCCGTCGCCGTTGAAATCCGCGGGGCAGGGCTGCGGCGCTCCGACGTTGATGAACGCGGCAATCGGAGTCGCGGCTTCAAGTGCGACCCCAAACGCCAGCGCAGGCGAAGTTGCAAAGCTCGCGCCGTACGCGCCGCCCGCACCTTCAACGGCATTGGGGTAGGCGAAGGAATTCGCCGTGAACGTAATGATCCGGGAAGTCGCCGCCGTGCCGGTGTTCCCGACGCGGACCTGGCCGCTATAGAAGAGTGTCTCGAACTTCTGCGGGCGCGGATCGAGCAGCAGGTATCCAGAGTCCGCCGCGAAAGAAAAAGCCGAATTCGGCGTCCCCAGGATGCGATCCGGACCCGACTGAGCCTGAACCAGCGCCTTGGCGTTTGCGGTTCCCACCGCCGCGCTGAAACTGAGCACGCTGTCGCCCATCGCCGCGACGCCGAAGTTCTGAATCTTCTGAGAATTGCAGAGCCGCAGCGGAGCCCAGGCGGGCCCGGTTCCGTAGTCGCTGCTCGAAACCATCATCCCGTCGTGATAGACGCTGATTCGGAAGTCCACGATCTTGGGACCGGACGAAACGTCGATCGCGATCGAGGACGACCAGCCGGCCCCGGCGTTCACTTCGTATCTCACGCCCCAGCCTGCCAACGACTGGGCGCAGAACCAAATCGACATCGCCGCGCCAAACCCACAGCTCTTCATGAACTGGCTCCCTCACGTACGTCTCTCGCGCGCGGGGATAGTACCCGGCGGACAGGAAGAGGCCGTGCACGCGGCAGTGCATTTGAGGTTTGGACGTGAAACAGGGAGAAGTTCCTAGGTCGCTACGAATGGAAATTTGGAATCGGGCGACGTTCGGAGGGGGCGAACAAAGCCCAGCGGGCAACGGCAGCGAACCCGCCACGATTCGTTTGTTGCCTTTCCCGATGAATTATGACCGGAAACGAATCGCTCGACTCCAACCGGGATCAGTGTGGCCTGTCCACGACGGCTTCAGGCGCTGGAATGCTCGCGACCGCAGCGCCGAGGGAACGCCAGATCGCGTGGTCGGTCGCCTGCGGGCTGACCTGGATTCGCACGACCGAGGTTGTCGGGGAATCGGGTCGCGGCGTGGACTGGGCAGCCACCTCAATCAGAACGCGGAGGTCGATCGGCTCGAAGGTTGCGAACGCGTCTATGAGGTGCATTCGCGCCTCATATCGGTTGGGACCGGCGCGACTCACCTCGACGCGTGCGGGCGTGATGTCCTTGTTCTTGTCGGCCGCGAAGGAGGCCATCAGCCCGTTGTAGTACTTCTCGAGCAGATCACGGATCCGAGCGGCATCCGGCGCGGGCTCGTCGATCCACATCACAAAGGCGTACGACCAGAAGCCCGCGGCCTTGGGATCCCGCCAACCGGGCGCAAACCGCAACGACTCGGTCCCCGTCGGCAGGTCCGGCGCAAACGCGGGCGGCAGCGGAAAAGTCTCCGACTTCCAGCCTTCCAGAGAAATGGCGTCTGCTCGCTGAATCGCCTCGGCCCCGTCCACACGCTCAACGGGCGCAGGATTCGGTCTGGCCTCTCGCTCGGCACAGGCCGGAAGGCAGGCAATGGCAGCCACAAGCGGGAAGCCTCGGACGAGTGTGTGCATGGACATGCTCGATGATTCCGAACGCCGAGAGCGGCCCGCATGAACTCGATTACTGCTGAATGTTCAGCACCGTCGCTGTGATGCTGTCGTTCTGATCGACGACGTAGAGCGAGCCGCTGGCGGGACCGGTGATTTCTAGCGAGATCGGGTAGGTGCCCGTCGAAGGCACCGCGATGGCGGCGTTGCCGCTGATCGAGGTGTGGATCTGAGCCTGGTTGAATGCAAAATAGGTCCACGGGCCCGCCGTGCTGCCAAGCCGGACGCGGAGCTGATAGACGCCGGTCGCGGTAACGCGGGCGCTGGTCGACCAGTTGATCACGGCGGTCCCCGCGCCGAGATTGAAGTTCTGGGTGCTGCCGATGACGGTCGTGACCGAACTGGGGTTCAGCGAGTTTGCGGGCAGGTTCGTGACCGTCCAGTTCTGCACGGTCGGCGGCTGGTACGCGGAGGGCGGTTTGCCGTTGAGAAGCTTGGAGTCGCTCGCCGCGGCGTCGAGCAGCGTGCCCGCAAGGTATGTCCGGAACCACCAGTTCGTCGTGCCGCTCGAGGAAGAACCGGTCGCACCGGCGATCGTCGGAAACGCGGTGAGGAAGGAGTTGGGGCCGCTGAACGCGAAGGTGTACTTGCTGCCCGCGGCGAGCTGAACGCCGGAGACAGGAAAGCTCAGAACGCCCAGACTGGTAACGGTGGCGGTCGTTGTCGCGAGAAGCGTGCCGCCGACGCCGACGCCGCTGTAGACCTTGAGGGTGTTCGGCCCGGGTGCGCCCCAGAGCAAAATGCAGTCCAGGTCGATCTGGATGAGATTCCCGCTCTTGTCCGCGGTGAACGACTGCCAGCAGGGCTGAAAGTTCTGGATGACGATACCGAGGCTCGTCGCCGTGTCCTGGGCAAGATCGAGCTTGGGCCCGCCGCCACCCGCGATGATCGGGATTCCGACGAGGGCCTGGGCCAGCGGCGCCGGCGTCACCGGCTCGCGCGGCGAGAGGGTCGTGAACAGCCCCGAAGGCGAGCGCACGTCGATCTCCAGCCACAGAAGCGTCGCCGCCGCGAAGACCGAGCCGAAGTCGAGCGAGGTCGTGAATCGCCCCGCGCTTACCGCAATGTTCGGAGAGAACACCTGCGGCCCGACCTGCGCGCCGCCCGAAGCCGCGTCATAAAGCCGGAATTTGAAGTCGGTGGCGCCATTCACGCCCGACCCGCCCGAGGTCAGCTGCCCCTGGTAGGTGAACGCAGTATTCGATTGCGCCGCGGCGGTGAGAGCGAGGCAGCAGGCGAGCAACACGGCAAAAAGGCGGATTGGCATGGCTACTCCCGGAAAGTGCCGAGTCTACCGGATGAGCCGTTCAAGACTAAGAGCAATTGTTGCCGCAGGAACAGCCGGGTCTTATTCCCGATTCTCCGATTGCGCCGTCTAATACTGCCCATACCGCCCCTTCACGCTGTCGATCAGCTTTTCCGAGTCAAACACCACGCCGTCCTTGAGCACGACCTCCACCTTCTCGATGTCGCTGATCTTCGCGCTCGGATCGCCCCGGACAACCAGCAAGTCCGCGTTTTTTCCAACCTCGATCGAGCCGATGGACTTTTCCCGCCCGAGGTAGACCGCGCCGTTGAACGTCGCGATCCGAATCGCCTCCAGCGGCGTGAAGCCCGCCTCGACCAGCAGCTCGACCCCGCGATGATCTGCAAAGCCCGGTATCACGTTGCCGATTC
>JBGAPK010000029.1:0-51856 GCA_044221315.1 Phycisphaerales bacterium
ACAACGCCGGAAACTACGGCCACATGCTCCGGTTCAGCAATCAGAGCAGCCAGCTCTGCCTGACCTGTCACATCAAGTGATAGACAGGCTCGTTGGTTTACCGCTCCGGCACGCCCTTGCCGGAGCGGTCTTTTTTTTGGCACTCCGCCTTTCTTGCCGAGCCCGCTCCGACTTGTTGGCACCCCGATTGCACATCTGGTATTACTGCTTTCACATCGGGAGTGCGCCCATGAACCGAAAACTGACCTCCTTGCTCCACCGAGCCACCGCGACCGCCTGCCTGGCCGTGGCAATCATCTCATCCGCCGGCTGCGCCAGCAGTTCCGGGCCCACCAAGCCGACCGTTCCGAGCGGCAGTTATGTCTTCTGGCCGCAATTCCCGGACGACCCCCGCATGCAATATCTCCGCTCGATTTCATCGAGCGATGACCTCGCGGCCGCGGGCGAGAGCAGCTTCAGCAAAATGATCTTCGGCAAGAAGCAGCACGACTCCGAGGGGATCAACAAGCCCTACGGCGTCGCGATGCACGACGGGAAGCTCTACGTCTGCGATATCCGCAACGACTGCCTGACCGTCCTGGATCTGAAGAAGAGGCAAACGCGACTGGTCGGCATGAACGGCATGATGACGCTGAAACGCCCGGTGGCCGTCGCCGTCGCCGCTGATGGCGAGATCTACGTGGCCGACAACGACCGCGGATCGATCTTTGTTTTCGACCCGAGCGAGAAGTACTCCCGCGTCATGGGCCACCCCAAGCTCAAGCCGGCCGGTGTTGCGGTCTTTGGAGATCGCCTCTATGTCACCGACATGACATCTCAATCGGTTGAGATCTACGACCGCAAGTCCGGCGATAAGCAGGCCTCCTTCGGCACCGTCGGTGATGAAGACGGTCAGTTCCGCCTTCCGCTGGGAATCGCCGTTGACACCAAGGGCGATGTGTACGTCGTGGACATGATGCGCTGCCGCGTGCAGAAGTTCTCGCCGGACGGCAAATTCCTTTCCGGCTTTGGCACGCTGGGAGACTATGCCGGCGCGTTCGTGCGCCCAAAGCACATCGCGGTTGATTCCGACGGCGTCATCTACGTCGTCGACGCGGCGTTCCAGAACGTGCAGATGTTCGATCGCGAATACCACTTTCTGATGCACTTTGGCTCCAGCGGCGCGTTCCCGGGTTCAATGAACCTGCCCGCGGGAGTCTGCGCAACCGACGACAGCCTCGATCTCTTTGCCGGTTTGGTGTATCCCGGCTTTGCTCCCAAGCACTTGGTGGTCGTGACCAATCAGTTCGGCGACCAGAAAGTGAACCTCTACGCGATGGGCACCCTGCGCGAGGGCTACACAGCCAGGGATGCCGCATCCTCCGCCGTGAAAATACCGACCGGCATGGGCGAGGGCGCAAAGGACATCCTGCAGTCTCCCGTGCCCGGCTCCGAAGCGGCACCAAACCCGTCCGAAGGACCGAAGCCCGGCGCCACGCCCGCCGATCCCAAAGCCCAGCCTGCTTCCAAGCCCGCCCCCAAGGCCGATGCCGCACCCCCCAAGCCGTGACACCGGGCTCCGACTCTGCGGACTTGTCCCGAATTTTGTTGTGTTCCTTCCATACGGGGGCCGGGTTTTCACGATAATCGAGCAGGTCCATGAACACCAAACCTGCCTCCCGGCGCGGCACACTCCTGAGGGCTGCGTACTTCAGCGTCGGCTGCATGGTCGCGACGGTGCTCTGCTTCACCTGGTCCGGGTGCTCCCCCGAGAAGTACTACAAGCAGCTCAGCTTTTTCTTCGATGGAGTTCCAAACCCGGAGGCCATCGCCAAAGCCCGTGCCGCGGGCACCCTGAAGGAAGACATCCGCAAGAGCAAGACCTACTCGGTCCACAAGCCCTTCGCCGATGACAACTGCGCCGCCTGCCACTCGGAGCGGTACAAGCTTACAAACCAGGATTCGAGCGTGTGCATGCAGTGCCACGCCGATCGGACCACCGAGTACCCCAAAATGCACGGCCCGGTCGCGGCGGTCGCCTGTCTCTGGTGCCACTCGCCGCACGAATCAGCCGAGGCTCATCTGCTCAAGAACGAAGGCCGCCAGGTCTGCCTGCAATGCCATGAGTCCGGAATGCTGAGTGCCGAGAGAGTCGCGGCGCACGCGGACGTTTCCCGGAACTGCCTTGACTGTCACGCCGCGCACGGAGGGACAGCGGCGTTCTTTCTCCGCCCGGGAGTCACCGCGAACACTCCGCCGGCCGCCGAAGCCAGGAAAATCACCACCCCGGCGCCCGACGAGCACAAAGAACCAGTCCCGACGATTGACCCACGCGAGCCGCCAAAATGATGCCTCGCCGGGAAGCCATCCTCGGAAGACTGGCCGCGGCCGCCGCCCTGGCAATGGCCGCGGGCTCCGCGAAGGCGCAATTGCACCCGGCGCAGGACGATGGCCCGATCATCGTCGGCGCGAACAAGGGCAAGTATGTCTGGTGGGATCTGCAGCGGTTTACCGCCGAGATGCAGCTCTACGGCGAGTTCCACAACGAAAAGCAAGAGATCGTGGGTCAGCCGACGCAGACGGTAAAGGACAACCGCATCCAGGCGACCCTGAACTGCGCCTTTGAGTCGTACATCGGCCACAAGAACCTGATCGACCTGACGGGCACGTTCAAGCTTGGGTACGAAGACCACGAGATCACGACCACCAATCCGGACGGCACCACCCACGAAAAGCCGTTCGTCGATTACTACAACATCGAGGCCCTGATCCTCGGCGAGGGCCCGGCCCCCACCACGGTCTACACGCTACGCGACGAGACGATCACGGCCCGTGACTTTACGACCTCCCTCACCACCGACATCACCGAGACCGGCGCGGTCGTTTCCCTCAAGTCCGACAAGGCGCCCACCCGCCTCCAGGTCTTTCACCGCGAACTCGATCAGACCGACGACCTGACGATCAACGATTCGTCCACGCAGGACACCTTCAGCCTGCAGAGCGGCATCCAGATCGCCGAGCGTCAGCGCCTGGAGATTTCGTACGAGTTCGACCGGATCAGCGAGACTCAGAGCAATTCGTTCACCAACGACTACGACCGCAACGACGGCGCTATTACCCACAACTGGGACTTCGGCAAGGAACGTGAGCACAACCTCCGCTCGTACGTCCGCTACTACGACCAGACCGGGCTGTTCGGACAGACCGACAAACGCTGGGACGAGAACCTGCGCCTCCACCACTCCGACACACTCGACACGCAGTACAACCTGACGGTCGACGACCAGCTCTACGGCGGCACGGAACAGCAGTTGGTTGCCGCGAACGCGTCGCTGCGCCACAAGCTCTACGAGAGCCTGATCACGACGCTCCGCGCCGGCGACAATCACCTCGAAAACCCCGGCATCTTCCAGAGCAATGAGGTCTACACCACCGCAGTTTTCGACTACACCAAGAAAGTTCCCTACGGCCGGCTCGATGCGAGCATGAGTCTGGGTTTCGATCAGATCGACAACGGAACCCGCGGCGGGGAAACCTTCATCATCAACGAACCGCACACCTTCGTAGACCCGTTCCCGGTCATCCTGAACCACCAGAACATCATCCCGAGTTCAATCGTGATGACCAACACCGCCCGGAGCTACACCTTCATCCAGGGTTCGGACTACACCGTCCAGACACTTCCCAACAGCACCGAGCTCTTCCGCAACCTCGTGGGCCCCAACCCACCGGCCAATGGACAGACGGTGCTCGTCAACTACGAAATCGGACCCGAACCGGGCAACACGATTACGACCTTCTCGCAGGGCTACTCCGCCCGCTACACGGTCGAGGAAGGCTGGCTCAAGGGCCTCTCGCCCTATGTCTACTACCAGCAGAGCGACCAGAATGTGGTAGCGGTCACTCCGTCGCTCTTCGTTCTGGACAGCTACAAAGACCTCCGCTACGGGACCGAGTACAAGATCGGTGATTTCTCGTTCCTCGCCGAACAGCGCACGCACAGGAGCGAGGTGCAGCCTTTCGATGAATACCGGATCGAAGGGCGATATCAGCACAACCTGGGGAGGGATTCGTCCCTGGCGTTCGAGCTTGCCGACGACCAGGTCACGTACCACATCAACGACCAGCACGTCGGCGTGGAGCGGGCCCAGGGCCGCTGGAACCAGCGACTGAACGAGCAGTTCGATTTCAGTATCTATCTGGAATATCGCAACAACCTCGACTCGATCAACGGCAACGTGCAGGGCTTCCAGCAGGCGATCGAGATGCGCTGGCACTACGGCCTCACTCATGCCTTCGTAACCTTCAAGAACACCAATCTCGAGGGCCAGGGCACCACGCGGACCGCCCAGGAACTCACGCTCGGAGTTTCCCGTTCCTTCTAGGAGTCTGGATGAGCAAGGCGGGCACATCAGATTCGGTTCTTCGCTCCCGGGCGAGAATCGCTCGCGACGGCGTGCTCGCGTGCATCCTCTGGCTCGCCGGATGCGCCAGCCCGCCCGGGATCATCTTCGATCCCGCGGAAGGAAACTACACATGGCCGCCGCCCCCCGATTCCGCAAGGATCCGCTACGTCGGCCAGCTCCGGGGTGAGGCCGATCTGCGTGTCGGCCGGAGCGGCATCGAACGACTGGGCGACACACTCTTCGGCACCAAGCCCAAAGAGACGTTCGTGAGCCCGCTGGCAACATGCACGGACGGCGCTCACACAATCTTCATCGCCGACAGCAACGCCCAGGCGGTCCACGTCCTGGACCTCGAAACTCGCGCATACAAACGGATCGCGCCGAAGGAACCGAACTACCGGTTCGCCCTCCCCGTGGCCGTCGTCTACGACCCTGCCGGTCGCCTGCTCGTCGCCGATTCGCTCGCGGCCCAAGTCGTGGTTTTCAGCAGCGACGGTACTCCGAGCGGGGTCATCCGCTCCGATGTCCTTGAACGACCCTGCGGCCTCGCGTTCGATGCGCCGACCCGCCGTCTCTTCGTTGCCGATTCCGCTCTCCATCAGATCTTCGTCTTCGACGAGACGGGAACCGAGATCGCCCGCATCGGGCGTCGCGGCTCAGAACCGGGAGAATTCAATTTTCCGACAAACGTCGCCCTGGACGCGGAAGGCCGGCTCTACGTGAGCGATTCCCTCAATTTCCGGGTGCAGGTTTTCGACCAGAAATTCAAACCAATCCGACAGATCGGCACCAAGGGCGACATGCCCGGGTACTTCTCACAACCCAAGGGCGTTGCGATCGATCCGGCCGGCCACGTCTACGTTGTGGACGCCAATTTCGAAGCGGTACAGATTTTCGACGCCGATGGCAAGCTCCTGATGAGCTTCGGCCGCGAAGGCCAGGGGCCGGGCGAATTCTGGCTGCCGGTGGGGATCTTCATCGACCGGACCGGACGAATATGGGTCGCCGATTCATACAACCGAAGAGTTCAGGTCTTTGATTATCTCGCGGAAGAAAAACAGCCGTGAAAATGAAACTGTTCCAGTCTCTCGCTCTTGTGTTCTGCTCGCTCTCGCTGGCGCAGCCCGCGAGCGTTGTCAGCAGCCCGCACAATCTGTCCGCTTCCGGGCCGGGGCGGATCCGCGCCGCGAGCGAGAATGAGGTGTGCATCTTCTGTCACACCCCGCACAATTCCACACCGGTCCGCCCGCTCTGGAACCGGTTCATGCCGGTCGACGCCTACTCCATTTACTCGAGCCGTGCGCTGCAGGCCAAGCCCGGCCAGCCGACCGGCGTCTCCAAGATGTGCCTCTCCTGCCACGACGGCACGATCGCGCTCGGCACCGTGGTCTCGCGCAACCAGCCGATCATGATGTCCGCCGGAGTCACGACAATCCCCGCGGGCGCAGCCCACATCGGCACCGACCTGCGCGACGATCACCCGATCTCGTTCCGGTACGACGCGGGCCTCGTCGCCCGCGATTCCAAGCTCAGGGCGCCGAATGTGCTTCCCCCGCAGATACGGCTGAGCCCCGGCTCAGAACTGCAGTGCACGAGCTGCCACGACGCCCACAACGACTCCTTCGGTAAGTTCCTGGTCATGCGAAACGACAATTCGGATCTGTGCAAGTCCTGCCACCAGATGGGCCAGACGACGGTCACCGCACATTCCAATTGCAACGCTTGTCATCAGCCCCACACCGCCCCGAGCGGGCCCTACCTCCTCAAACGCTCGACCATCAGCCAGACCTGTCTCTCCTGCCACGACGGATCGGTGGTCGGGGCGACCAACATCGCCACGGATCTGAAGAAACCGAGCATCCACGACACCGACAGCCCCGTTGATCCACCCCCACCGCTCTCGAGCCACGTCTCCTGCGCCGACTGCCACGAGCCGCACTCCATGGGCCGCGGTTCTGCCCCGCCCCCCGGGCTTCATCCAAATTTCGGTCGCATCAGCGGCACATCGGGCTCGGGATCGCAACTGACGATCGCGACGAGCGAGTTCGAGGTCTGCCTGAAGTGTCACGCCGACACTTCCCAGCACAAACCGCTGGTTACACGCGTCTTTCAGAACGTCGGCGTGCGCCAGCAATTCAGCCCGAGCGCGGTCTCCTACCACCCGGTCGAGGCGCCGGGGAAGAACGGCAACGTCCCCAGCCTGCTCCCGGGCTGGACGGTCGGCAGCCGCGTCGCCTGCTCGAGCTGCCACGGTTCGGACACCGGTCCGTCCGCCGGCGGAACGGGCCCGCGCGGCATCCACGGTTCGAATTACATTCCCAACCTCGTCGCCCACTACGAAACGCGAGACTACACCACCGAGGATTCACGCGCCTACGCCCTCTGCTACAAGTGCCACGACCGCAACAGCATCCTCGCCAACCAGTCGTTCGCCGGGCACAAAATGCACATCGTCGATCAACGTGCTCCCTGCTCGGCCTGCCACGACGCTCACGGCATTTCCTCGACGCAAGGAACGGTCCGCAACAGTTCCAAGCTCATGAACTTCGCCACGGCAATCGTCTCCGCCGATCCGTCCACCGGAAAACTTGAGTACGTCGATCTGGGGATCTCCCGCCAGCAGTGTTTCCTTTCCTGCCACGGCGTGAGCCATTCCCCACGAAGCTATCCGATCACGGGCCGGCCGGGCGGCGCGATCCGGTGATGCTTCCGCCGGACGGCCGAGGCAAGATTCAGCCACGCAACGGCTGAGTGCCCGGCGGATCGAGTACCTCACGCACCTTGCGCAGCAGCACAGACGTCATGAACGGCTTGGCGATGAAGTGCGCCCCGTCCCCGGGCACTCCGTGCCGCTCCACCGTCTCTTCCGTGTAGCCGGACATGTAGATGACCTTGGTCTTGGGGCGCAACGTGGCCATAGCCTCCGCGAGGTCCGAGCCGCTCATCTCCGGCATCACCACGTCGGTCACCAGCAGGTGAATCGGCCCGACGTGCGCCCTGGCCATTTCGAGCGCCCGAGCCCCGTTGGCGGCCTGAAGCACGGTGTAACCCGCCTCTCGCAAGGCCGCCGTTGCCAGATCGGCGATCATCTTGCTGTCCTCTGCGAGCAGGATCGTCTCGGTCCCCACCGGTCCGGGGGCATCGGCGGCCTTCGGCGTGACCGCAGACGCCGTCTTTTCCGCAACGCGCGGCAGGAAGATCTTGAACGATGTCCCCCTCCCGGGCTCGCTGTACACCGCGATGTGCCCGCCGTGCTGGCTGATAATGCCGTGGCAGGTCGCCAGCCCGAGACCCGTGCCTTTGCCGGGCTCCTTCGTTGTAAAGAAGGGCTCAAAAAGCCGCGCGAGGACCTCGGGCGACATCCCCACGCCGGAATCCGTGACCGCGATCATCACGTTCTCGCCCACCGTCGCCCCGATCCGCGGCTGGCAATACGCCTCGTCCAGCATGACGTTCGCTGATTCGATGGTCAGCGAGCCCCCCTTGGGCATCGCATCCCGCGCGTTCACCGCCAGATTCATGAGCACCTGCTCGAGCTGCGACGGGTCGGCCATGACATTCCCCGTGTCCGGCGCCAGCACCGTTCGCAGCGCGAGGTCCTCGCCGATCATCCGGCGAAGAATCGGTTCGACGTTTGAAATGATCTCTCGCGGATTCACCACACGCGATCCGAGCGTCTGCTTGCGGGCGAACGCCAGCAACTGGCGCGTCAGGGTCGCGGCCCGATCCGCGACTTCCTGCACGCTCGCCAGATGCGCCCGGGCCGGATGATCGGGCTCCAGCTTCCTCGTCGCGAGCGCGAGGTAATTGAAGATCGCCATCAGCAGATTGTTGAAGTCGTGCGCCACGCCCCCGGCCAGGCGCCCGATGCTCTCCATCTTCTGCGCCTGGAGCAACTGCGCTTCCAGACGCGATTTTTCCGAAATATCCCGCAGGATCACCGTGTAATACGAGCGACCGCCAAACGTCGCGATCGAGATCGATGCCTCAATCGGAAATTCCCTCCCGTCGGATCGCAGCCCGAAGATCGTGCCCAGCCGCCCCATCGCCCGTTCGGTCTTCCCCGTCTTCCCGAAGTTCTCCACATGGCGTGAATGGCCCGATCGGAACCGTTCCGGGATGAACTTTTCCAGCGGCGCCCCGATCGCGTCCGTCAGATCAACACCGAACACGCGCTGGGCGGCACGGTTGAACATGACGACTGTTTGATTCTCATCGACCGTGATGATGGCATCCATCGCCGAGTCGATGATCGCCCCGAGATGGGCATTCTGCTCGGCCGTGCTCACACCGGACCCCTTCGCGGATTGCACAGCGCCCCCCGCGGCGCTCTGATGAAAATGGTGATGCGGATCGATTGACATACCCAGCGAATTCGGCCAAACAACACGATCCCAGAATCCGGAACGACCGCCCGATCGGCAGCAAGAAGTTTACACGCTCTGTCCTTGCGAGCCGAACGTCTGATGCAGGACGATCCATAGGCCGAAATCACCGCCCGCACGCCCTCCGGCGCAGTTCACCTCGTCTGCCATGAATCAACGAACGGCCGTCGGCCGTTCGCCCGCCCTTCAAGCCCCCTGCACAACCCCCGACGCGGAACCGGCGCCCGACGATGCCACCGCTCCGCGCGTTGACTGAAGGCTCCGGAGCCGCAACCAGCAGACTCCAACGAACAGAATCTCGGCCAGCGCCCACGCGCCCACCCAGGTCCCGCCGCCGTTGCCAAAGCCGTAGGAGTGAAGCCCCGCGGCCATGAGATAGTTCACGCCGTAGAACGTCCAGACGATCGACGAAAAAGCCAACACGCCGCAGACAGCCGTGCCGAAATCTTCCAGCCAATGCAGGTAGCGAGCATGGAGAATGATGAAGTAGACGACGATGCTGATGAGGGCCCAGGTTTCCTTCGGGTCCCATCCCCAGAAACGGCCCCACGAGTCGGCCGCCCAGACGCCGCCCAGGATCGTGCCCGCCGTCAGCAGCACCAGCCCCAACTGCATCGCGCGATAGGTCTGAGCGATCAGCGGGTGTGCGAACCGATTCGGCCCGTCGGCGGCAACGCCTTTGCGGGCGAACAGGACGTCCTTCACAAGGTAAATGTGGCTGAGAATCGACGCGACCGCTAGCACGCCGTACGAGGCGGTGATCGTCAGCACATGCACGATGAGCCAGTAATTGCTCCGGAGCACGGCCGGGATCGACCCCGTCTGACTCTCCAGAGGCACCAGGTTCGCGAACAGAACCGACAACTCGGCCACGCCGATGCCCGCAACGAAGTACCACGCCTTCCGGTTCATCAGTTGTGCCGCGAGACCCACAGCCAACGCCACCAGACCCATCCACAGCAATGCCTCGTACGTATTGCTGACGGGCGCCCGCCCGAGAATCGCGATCCGCAGCCCGATGCCGCCGATGTGCGCGGCAATGCCGGCGACCGTCGCGGCGATGCCCGCGATCAGAAAGACCCGACGCATCGCTACCGTGGAAATCCCGAAGCAGACAAGCGCCAGGGCGTACGCGCACGCCGTCACGAGCCACGGCTGCGATCGGTTGTAGATCAGTTCCAACTCGACCGCGCGCGATCCGACCGGGTCCGGCACGCCGGCCGCCTGTGTCGCCCGGAACAGTTCATTGACCGCGGCATCAATCCCGCTGCCCGCGACGTAGGCTTTCCCGAGCGCCGTCCAAGCCGCCCCGACCTTTTCGGCGCCTGCATCGCTCTTCTTCGCTCCGGCGTGGAGGTACGTCTTGCCCGGTCCGCCCGAAACGATCGCCAGCGGTTCCCCCTCGATGATCACGGCAATTCGCTCCAGGGCCGCCTGCACATCGAGCGCATGCCTCTGGTCCTTGGTCGGCTGGGCCGACGAGTCGGCCTGCTTCGCCGTGTTGTAGGCGATCAGCAGATCCTCGATCCCCTTGCACCCGCCAAGCTGGATCGGCGAGAAGAACCGCTGCTGCGTGTTCAAGCCCACACGCTGCTTGAACGGCACGTTCTCGACGATGACCAGCGGCTTGTGCAGCATCTCCTGCCCGCGGAAGGACAGGTCGCACAGCAGCTCGACCGGGTCGCGCCCCGCAAAGGCCTCCGGCCCGCTCGCCGCAGGCCAGTGCTCTCGGCCGGTAAGGCTGACCGCCAGATTACGCGCGAACGTGTCGAGGGGCATCACCCGCCCGCCGTCCTGGATCGGCAGCGTGGCTAATTGCCGGCTCCAAGTCGGGGACGCCGCGAGGACGATGGACGGAAGGATCAACGACAGAATCAGACCGAGAAGAAACCGGGGCATGGGATGCCTCCTTACCAGAAAATGGGGTTGGGATGCCGGGATGGCCCCAACTGAGTCGGCTGCCATAAAACGTGACGACGATTCCAAGACACAGGAAAACCGAAGCGATGTACGTAAGCGTCAGGCCCGGATCGCGCATGACGCTGAAGATCGAAACCGTATTGCCCATGAACCCGGACTGATACACCTTCCAGCCCGATTGAACAAGCGGATTGTTCATTGAGATCGTGGTCGATTTTTCCGACGCGTCCGGAAGCATGACCGTCACGGCCGACTCATACTCCATCGCCATGTCCGTGCCCGGATAGTCCATCTTGCGGAACTCATTCAATTTCATCGAGAACGGCAGCGAGACGGTCCGCGGCCGGAAACGAAGCATCGCAATCCGCCCCGGAATGCTGAACGGCAGCGTGCCCTTCCACGCGATCGCCTGCTCCACTCCCTGGCGGGACTTGATAACCAGCGCCGGCCGATGCTCCTTCGCCGACGGGATCGGGCTGAAGCGAGACTGTTCCCGCGTTTTCGTGAACTGCTTGAGCATCACAATCTTGCGGGTTCCAAGGTCCACGTTCCACGGGAAAGGCCCAGGATGCTCGAGTGTCTTCACCGAACCGTCGCGGCCCACAAAGCCCAACTTCATTGCCGGAGGCGTGCCGTAGATGACCAGCGTCTCTTCACCCCCGCCGACGGAGGGCTTGGTCGGAGGAATCAGTTTGGCGCCGGACTTGGCAGCGCCCTCGACAGTCCTCGCGATGATCATGTCGGGAAACGACTCGAAGGCCATGTGGACTTCTGTCGTCCCCTTTCCGTCGCTGATCGTCACTTCGATCGCCGGGTTGTGCTTCTGCCCGGGGTCCTCCGCGAGCCCGTTTCCCAACACCGTGGCGTGCGAGAACCGCTTCACTCCCACGACTTTCCATCCCGCGAAAGCGTCCTTCCCCTGCTCCGCCAGCGGCACCTTCTGATCGCCGACGACAAAGGTGTACGTGCTCCGGACATCCGGCGCCTTTGGCTCCGGAGCCTTCCAATCCGCGCCGGACGCGAGCACGCGAACGCGAACCCCATCAATCACCGGCGCTTCGCCCCGAGCCTCGTCCCCGATCCAAACGGCGCTCTGCTCCATCGGCCCGAACTGGATCTGCACGGCCCGGTACGGATCGGTCCCGTCGTCGGTGATGTCAAACTCTTCCTTGACATTGTCCCAGACATTTGTCACTTCGATCGGGAAGCCTGCAATCTGATAGGTCCCGGGCCGCCCCGGCGCCTCAATCTCTCCGATCGTCCTGAATTGACCCGCATCATGCTCCACAAGTTCAAGACACGCCTCGTCCATCTCCACCGTTCCCGAAGCCATCCCCTGCTCCAGGGCGATGTGCCCCTCGATCCGCCCGAGCAGCGAGATGAACCCCGCCACGATCATGGTCACCAGGCTGGCGTGCACGACGATGAACCCGACGTGCTTGAGCTTCCACGGATAGCGCGTCACGACCGCGAAGATCAGGCTGACGCAGATCAGCCCCATGAGCGCCATGAACCACCACGACCCGTACACCAGCCCGCGCGCCACTCTCGCATCCTGTGTCGACTCGAGGTACGTGCCCCAGGCCAGGGCCAGCGCGACCATGATCAGGATCGGCACCGCAAACTGAATGCTCCCGAGCCAGAACACGACGGCGCCCACGGGAGTGTTGTGCCAGCTTTCATTGCGCTTCATGGTTCATTTCCCTTGACGGGGCACGCGAGGGCGACCGAGTCCGCCGCCTGGCACAGCATGCCGTAGTAGTCTTCCTGATCAAGCCCGAGCAACGCCGCGCCGAAGCATTCGCAGTCTTCTGCGTCGGCAATATCCCCGTAGTTCACCGGCGGGATGTAGTACGAAATCAGCAGCGGCCACAGGTCCCGCCGCTTCTCAAACACCGGATGCACAAACAGGCAGTAGCCCTCCCGCGGATGGTCCCCGAGCGCCTGCGCGAAGGCGAATTCGCCAGGCTCGAGAGAGTTAGAATCAAATCGGACGCCCATCGGATACCGAACGATATCACGATCGTTCAGCACACGCAGGATCGCCGCATCGTCGATCACCGGGCCGTGGCGCTCGCGGGCCATGGCCGCGCGCTCCAGCAGGTGATCGCGCAGCGCCCGCCGTCCGTCCTGTTCTGTGAGTTTCTGTGCCATAGATCGGTCCCGGCTACCGGGGCGCCTCTTCTTTCTTCTTCTCGTAGCGTTCCTTGAACTCCGCCGCGGCCTTCTTCCGCCCCGCGGCCTCGTCCGGATCCATCTGCCCGATGTACCACTTGTGGTCGTCACTGCCGAGAACCTCGTCAATCTTGGTCCGCAGCGCCTGCGCCGCCTTTGCCTTTTCCGGGTCGCCGCCCGCAGCGTTCTTCTCCGCAAGGGCCTGCAGCTGCGGGATGTACTCCGAATAGAACTTCTTGGCGACCTCGTACATGCCATGCCAGTGCGTGTAGTCCGGCGCCATCATCGACGCGCCGTGACGCGCCCGCCGGCCCTCGTGGTGCCAGAGCTCGTACCACGTCCAGTCGATCTCGTTGGAGAACTCCGTCGGATTCCCCAGAGGCTTGGCCAGGACGTAGAGGTCCTTCCCGGGCTTGCCGAACTTGGTGTTGAAGAGTTCGATCAGCGAGTCGTACTGCGTGTAGAAGTTCTTGACCCACTGCGCATCGTGGCAGTTGATGCACACATCGGTCATGTTCTGCCGCCGCGTCTGCCAGCCGACGTTCGCCCCCGGAAGTCCCATCTTGGCGTCCGCGACTTCCGGCCGAATCGAAATCTCTGGCCGGTTGTTCCACGAAATTCTCATGCCGACGTCGTGCGTCGTCGCCTGCTTCCGCGTCGCCGACATGTGGCACGTTGCGCACGTCGGAGCGCTCCAGTAGTCCTCGCCGACCACCCACTTGTTGCTCTCTATGTTCATGTGGTTCACGTTGGAGAAGAAGTTCGCGCCGTGCTTGGATTCCTCGTAGATCTCCTTCTGAGGGTGGTCCGGGCCGAGATGGCACTTCCCGCACGTATCGGGGTACCGGGCCTGCGCCGCCGAGAACGAGTGTCTGGCATGGCACGCGTTGCACGAACCCTCCGATCCATCCGGGTTGATCCGCCCGATGCCGCTGTTCGGCCATGTGGCGGGATCAATCTTGCCCTCCGGCAGAATCTTCACCTCCGTCCCGTGGCACTGCCAGCAGCCGGTCACGGCCGAGGCCGAAACGCCCTTGACGAACCCCGCGGTCTTCATCCCGTGATTGCCCTCGACGACCTCCGCCAGCACGTTGTCGAGCGAACCCAGGATTCGCGCAGCCTTCGAATGGCGCGACGCGGCGAACTCCTCCACCTCGCGGGAATGGCAGCGCGAGCAGTCCTTCGGAGTCACAAGCACCGCGATCAATTGCCCGTAGTGCTCGAAGGCGTCCGGCTCACCCTTGTTCGCCGAGTGGCACTCGAAGCACCCGATGTTCGCCCGGTAGTGCTTGCTCGAGCCCCACTGCTGGTACAGGGCCGGTCCGTGCTCCTTGTGACAGGCGATGCACTGCTTGCTCTGTTCCGTCAGTTCACGCGGCCCGAACACCTGCGCACGGGCGATGCCCGCCGGAAGGATCACCGCGGCGAGCAGCAGGGCGTTGGCGAGTTTGGTCATCATCGGCGGGACTCCAGAAGGCGATCAGTGATGGGGCACGGGCATGGGCAGGGCGCTGTACGGACGATCGAACGTCAATTGCCCGGAAAGCACGGGCACCGTGACACGAACCAGGATGGTGTAGAGCAGCAGCCCGAACGCCCAGATCCCCATCGACACGAGGGATTCGTTCAGCGTCGGCGAGTATTCGACAACTTCCCCAAGCGGCGTCGGCACAAATGCAGGGATGATCAGACCCATCCCCTTCTCGATCCAGACACCCGCGATGAGCAGCATGCACGCCACGTTCAGATACGACGCCGAACGCGAAAGCGGCAGGTACAGCAGCGCAAGCGCCACCGTGTTCAGCGAGATCGCCGTCCAGATCCACGGCACCAGCCCGTGCCTCCCCTCAAGACCAAAGAACAAGTACCGCGCCGACGCCACGTGCGCCGAGTCGGTGTAAAACTCCGTGAAAAGCTCGCACCCCAGCAGGAACATGTTGATCGAGAGCGCGATCGTCACAACATTCCGCAGCGTCATCAGCGCCTTCGCCGGCACGCGGTACACCGTCGTATTCCCGATCACCTGCAGGGAAAGAATGAGGAACGCCGGACCCGCCGCAAACGCCGACGCAAGGAACCGCGGCGCTATGACCGCTGAATTCCAGAACGGCCTCCCCCCCAGCCCGCTGTACAGAAACGCCGTGACGGTGTGGATGCTGATCGCCCACGCGATCGCCACGAACACGAACGGGATGTAGAACTTCTTGCTCGGGCTCCGGCGGCAGTACGCGCAGTAAATCAGGTAGCCGCAGATGTGCAGGTTCAGCGCCAGGTACCCGTTCAGCACAACCACGTCCCACGTCAGCATCGAGATCGGAAAATTGAACCGCAGCATCAGGTGATGGAACCGGTCCGGCCGCCCCAGGTCCACCGTTACGAAAAGCAGCGCCATCATGATCGCCGCCACCGCGAACAACTCGCCGAAGATCACCAGATCGTGCAGTTCCTGGTTCCTGTAGATGTACACCGGGATCACGAGCATGACAGCCGCCGCCGCCATCCCGACCAGGAACGTGAAGTTCGCGATGTACAGCCCCCACGACACCTGATCGGTCATGCCCGTCGTGGCGAGCCCGAGCACAAACTGCTTGCAGTACGCATTCAATCCCATGAGCGCCATGATCGAGAGCACCAGCATCCACGCGTAGTACCGCCCGTCACCGACGAAGCTCAGCCGGAAACAGCGGTAGAGGAACGTGAGATACTGGCTCACGCCGTCCCCCTTTCCGGCACGCCTTCCGCCGTCGGCGTACGGTCCGCAAAACCCATCGCCCGCGCGGTCGCCGCGGCCTCGGGATCGACCCGGTGCGGATACCGCTCGTCAAAGTAGTAGAAGAACCGAGGCAACGTTCCGACTTCTTCTTTCAGAACAAACACCCGCTTGGTCTTCAGGATGTGCGAGACTTCGCTGTCAGGATCGAGCACGTTGCCGAACTTCCGGGCGCCCGTCGGACAGGCCTCCAGGCACGCCGGCAGCCGTCCCTGCCGCGTCCGATGCAGGCAGAAGTGGCACTTCTCCATCACGCCCTTGGGCCGGGGTCGGTTGGAGAGGTAACTCATTTCCGGATTCAGTCGGTCCGCCGGAATCGACGGCTTCGTGAAGTTGAACCGTCTCGCCCAGTAGGGGCACGCCGCCTCGCAGTACCGGCACCCGATGCACCAGTCGTAGTCGATGACCACGATCCCGTCGGTTTCCTGCCATGTCGCCTCGACCGGGCAGACCTTCACGCACGGCGGATTGGCGCACTGGTGACACTGCACCGGCATGTAGAAATGGTCCGCGTCCGGCACCGTCGGTCGGTCGTAGTGGTGCTGCCCCTTCTCAAGATCCAGCGTGCCGCGAGGCATCTCCAGAACCCGGATGTACTGAATCTCCGGCTCGCGGCTCTGGTTGTTCTCGTTGACGCACGCGTGCACGCACTTGCGGCAGCCGATGCACCGGCTCAGGTTGAGCGCATACACAAACTCCACCCCCGCCATCGGCTTGATGTCGCGGATTTCCGGTCGCACGCCGTACCGCTTCTCCACTTCCCGCCGGATCCGGTCCAGCGCGACCTCCATGTCCTCCGGCGTCATCTCCTTGTAGTGCTTCTGAAGGAACTTCTGGATCGTGAACTCCTCGGTGTCCGTCAGCTCGCGCAGCGGGCTCAACGCCGCCGCGATCGCCGCAAGTCCGCCCGCCGCCGCCGCCCCGCCCCGCAGAAAACTGCGCCGGGTCAGCGAGGGTCCGGGCTGCTGTTCGGGCTCGCCCATCGGGCGGCCTTCCCAGATGCGCACGCTCATGGCCCTTCCTCCCTGTGCGCGGGAGTCTCGGGCGCGCTCACGCCGGGCGCATGCTCCGGCCCCGGCATAGACCATCGCCGCAGGGGAATGTGCCTCTCTTGCGGCGTCGCGTGCTCGGTCTGATCGCCCATCCGCAGCGTGCGCGGACCCGGCAGTGGCTCGATCGGCTTGTACGCGGGCGCGTGCGGGTCGTGACAATCGTTGCAGTTCAGCCTGTGCTGCTTCCCGCTCGTCTCATCCCACGATCCCATCGTCTTGCCGTGCGTCCCCTCCTGCCAGTCGCGATACACGGTCCCGTGACACTGCGAGCAAAGGCGCGGCACTTCGTCGAATCCAAGCAGACTTCCGTCGTGCATCACCAGACGCTCCCGGTTCTTCCGGTCGTGGCAGTTGAAACAGCGGTTGTTCATCCCGTGGCTGAACAAGATCCCCGTGTGCTGTGTCAGCGTCCGCCGCTCCACCGGTGGCGAATCGAAGAGCTTGTGACACTCGTTGCACGGGTGCACGTACCCGCCGATCACCACGCTGGGAGGCTCGCCCATCGGGCTCCTGCGTGCGCCCGGCATGATCTTCGCCCGGTCGATCGGCTCCTGGTGCTCGAGCGGTATCGCCGCGCTCGGCCACCCGAGCACAAACCACATCGCCAGAAGCAGGAACACCGGCCCGATCGCCCACGCCACGCCGGAGCCGCCCGGCCCCGCCGTCGGAGTCTCCTCGTTGAAGGGTGAGCGGATCATGGCGCCACAGCCCCCTTCGATTGCGGCGTCGCGACAAGCGGCCTGTCCTCAGGCTCGATGCACTTGGGCAGATCGAGCATCGTTTCGCCCGGCAGATAATCGGTGACGACCACGCGGCGCACGTTCCGCAGCGACGCAACCGTCGCCGCCAGGCGCTCGAGGTTGGCGTGAATTCCGCTCAGGTGCGAGGCCAGCACCGGATCGCCGCCCGATCGGCGGTTCATCAGGCTGAGCTGCAGCTCGATGATGTTGATCACGTTGTTCAGTTCGTGATTCAGCGTCACGGCCAGCTGCTGCAGCGCCTTCACCTTGCGCTGCTCGTTCGCCGCGAGCTGATCGGCCATGGCGTTGTACGCCCGCGCCAATTCGTCAAACTCGTCGTGCTGATCGATCTTGATCCGATGGTCGAATTGCTCGTTCGCGAGCCGCCTCCCGCCCTCGATCAGCGCCTCCATCGGGCGCAGAATCATGTTCGCGGTTCGCACGAGCACGAAGATCGCGATATTCGTCATCACCAGCGCCGCGATCGTCAGCCCGATGATCAGCCAGCGCAGCCGGCGGCTCACGTCCGCCTGCTCGAGCCCCACGTGCCGGCTCGCGATGGCTTCCAGTTCGGCAATATCCCCGCGAAGCCGGGCCGCCCCCGCGAGCACTTCCGGCCCCGGAGCGCCGGACGCCATCGGACGGGCGGCATCAACGAGAAAGCCCTGCAGCTGCCGGCGAATGTTCGCAAAGACCGCGGCGCCCGGACCGTCCGGTTCGCGCACGATCTCGTGCGAACCCAGCCGGTCCAGCACACCCGTCAACTCATCGCCCCGAGCTCGGAGCTTCGCATCGCCCTCCCCGACGTCCCTTCTCGACGCGGTCGCCTCGGCCTCCAGAGCCGCAAACGCACGCCCCACGCCCTGCACCCCCTCGGTAATCGTCGAGGCGTCGGTCTTCATCGCCTCAAGGTCCCGCAGCACGTTCTGCAGCAGGACGATCGATACCACCGCCCCGGCAACAAAGCCGACGACCAGAAGCCCAAGCCTTGCAAGGAACTTTTCCCGGAGCATGCCTGAAGTCCCACCCTCCGAGGCGGCAGATACAACCGCCGCCTCGGCAAGGTGCCGAGTGCTACCCGAACAGACTTCACTTGCAAATCTCGGGCCAGCCCCACAGGGGACGCCCCCAGCCCCACCGCCTACTGCATTCCGACCTTGGCTTCCTCGGCCTGCTCCGGATCCTTGGGTATCTTCAACTCCTCGAGTTTCCGGTACAGACTCGACACCCCGATTCCGAGGTGCTTGGCCGTTTCCGCCTTCTCATACCCATGCCGGCGCAGGCTGTAGATGATGTGCTGCCGCTCGAACTGCGTCAGCGCCTCCTTCAGATCCTCCCCTTCCTCGTCATTGGCCGGCCCCGTGGCGAACGGCAGGTCCGCCGCTTCGATCTTCCGGCCCTCCGCAAAGATCACGGCCCGCTCAATGACGTTTTCCAGTTCGCGGACATTCCCGGGCCACGCGTGCGAGAGCATCGCCCGCATCGCCCCGTTGCTCACTCCAAGCACCTTCTTGTTCATCTCCCGCGTGTACTTGTCCAGGAAATGATGCACCAGCATCGGGATGTCCTGCTGGCGCTGGCGAAGGGGAGGCAGCACCAGGCGCACCACGTCCAGCCGGTACAGCAGGTCCTCCCGGAACTTCCCCTGCTTGCACAGCGTCTGCAGGTCCTGGTTCGATGCGGCGATGATCCGCAGGTCCACCGGCCGGGGTCTCGTGTCTCCCACCGGCACCACGACACGCTCTTCCAGCACCCGCAGCAGAGAGACCTGCACCTGGAGCGGAAGCGTCGAAATCTCGTCGAGAAACAGCGTCCCGCCCCCCGCGGCTTCGAAGTAGCCGATCCGGTCCTTGATCGCCCCGGTGAACGCCCCCTTGCGGTGCCCGAACAGTTCCGACTCGATCAGGCTCTCCGGGATCGCCCCGCAGTTCACGGCCACGAAAGGCTTCTCACGCGTGACGCCGTTGTAGTGAATCGCCCGCGCGAAAAGCTCCTTGCCCGTCCCCGATTCCCCCACGATCAGCACGCTGGACCGCACGGTCGAAAGTTTTCTCGCCAGTTCGAAGATCTTCGTGATGCTCGGCGATTCCCCGATCAGGTTGTGGAAGGTGCTCTGAGAGGCGAGCTGTTCGGTCATCACATGCTGGTCGCGCCGCATCTCCCCGAATTCCAGGGCCCGGCGCACCCGGACCTGAACGTCCTCAAACTGCACGGGTTTCAGCAGGTAGTCCACCGCACCCGCCCGCATCGCCGCCACGGCGCTGTCCACCGTCCCGAACGCCGTGATCACGACGACGGGCGTATTCGGTGCCGCGAGCTTCACATTCTGCAGCAGCCCCATGCCGTCCATTTCCGGCATGCGCATGTCCGTCATCACCAGGTCGAACGGCTGCTTGAGTATCTGGTCGTACCCCTCGCGCCCGTTGGAGGCCTCGGTGACCTGGTACCCCTCCTGGCGAAGCAGTTCCGCAAGCGATTCACGCAGCATCTTCTCGTCCTCGACGAGAAGGATCGATTTCGCAGTGACTTCCGTTCCCATCCGCTCGGTTCTCCCGCGGGCCCACGCCCGTTTCAGTTTGCAGGCGTCGTGAGATACTTCTGCGGAATCGCGTTGTTCTCACGCTCGTAGTCCCAGAAGATGTTCACGATCCACCAGCGGTCGACGTCTTTCAGCAACTGAATGCTCGCGATCCCCCGCGCATACGGCACCGTCGGGTTCGACGACTTGCGCGACTCGTACGTGCTCCACACCTGCGTGATGTTCCCGAACGATTCCACCCGCCGGGCCACCTCGCTGTCGCGGAAGCCGATCTTCTCGAAGTACTTCTGATTCTGCTGGATGTAGTCGTCCACGCCCAGGAAGAACGCCCCGGAACCGCCGTCGCCTGTCGGCCGCGCCGGAATCAGACGCGCCTGCGGGTGAAACAGCGAGCGGAAGCGCTCCCAGTCCCGCGCCTTGTTCGCATCCCCCGAAGTTGACGCGTAGTACGCCGCGACGATCGCCTCGGGAGACGAAACATCCTCCCCCTTGGCCTTCGGCCAGTCATCGCCGGGCTTCAGCACCACCGGGTGTCCGGCGGGCGGGTGCTCATCAAGCACCTGCGGTTGCCCGGCGGGCGGCTCCGAAAATCCGGCCAAGGCGACAAAGGTCACGAGGCACATTCCGGCGACGGAAAACTTCATTGGCATTCTCCCGAAATTGATCAACCGGATCTTCTCATTGCAAAGAGCGTGCCCCGATTCGGCGCCCCGCGGCACGCCAAAAACGTTGATCCGGCCTCCGGTTCTCAGCCATGAGAGTCATGATACCACCGCCCGCTCGGTTTTGAGAATCACCGGGTGTCCACGTCCCCGGGCCCCGCCCCGGTTATGGCACACCAAGTGCAGTGGAACCCGGGTGATGACATTCACGGCACGTTTGACGGCGCGGCAAGTGCGCGCTTCGGTTGTGCTGGCGATCGGACTCTGGTGCGCCTTCTCCCCCGCGCCCGCGATCGCCCTGCAATCGGGCGGCCCTGCCGCCCAAACCGAGGCCGCACCCGCGCCCCAGACCTGCGCGAACGAGTGTCACAAGGAGATCACCGGCCGAAAGGTCATGCACGGCCCCGCCAACTCAGACTGCGGCACGTGCCACGTCCAGACCGGCGAGGCAAAGGACCACAAGTTCGCGTACGTCGTCGCCAAAGAGCAGCTCTGCCTCCGCTGCCACGCAATTCCCCACGAAGCCGTCATGCACCTCCCGGTCCGTGACGGCAAGTGCATGGACTGCCACGACCCGCACGGCTCCGATCACCGCCGCGTCCTCCTCGCCGATCCCAAACGCGATCTCTGCCTCCGCTGCCACAAGCAGGACATCGCCAAGATGAAATTCGTCCACGGCCCCGTCGCCGTCGGCGCCTGCATCGTCTGCCACAAGGCCCACTCCTCCACGCAGCCCAACCTCCTCGTGCAGGACGCCAAGTCTCTCTGCCTCACTTGCCACGCCGAGGTCCAAGCCAAGAGCGAGCAGGGAATGCACATGCACGCCGCGCTCGAACAGGGCTGCACCCGTTGCCACGACGCCCACGCCTCCAATCACCATTTCCAGCTTCACGAGGAAGCCCCCGGCCTCTGCCTGTCCTGCCACAAGGAACGCTTCGATCAGATGATCGCCGGCGCCAAAGTCGTTCACGGCGCCATCACCGCCGAGGGCGGCTGCACCGGCTGCCACGAACCGCACTCCTCGAAGCTCCCGTCGCTCCAGCGCGGCACGCAGCCCGGTGTCTGCCTCCGCTGTCACGACAAGGAACTCGCAGCTCCCGACGGCACCCACATCGTGAACATGGCCGGCCTGCTCGAGCAGAACCCCGACAAGCACGGCCCTGTCCGCGAGGGCGCCTGCACCGCATGCCATAGCCCGCACGCCGGCCAGCACTTCCGCCTCCTCTCCGAGGACTACCCGCAGCAGTTCTACGCGCCGTTCAATCTCGACACCTTCAAGCTCTGCTTCAAGTGCCACATTCCCGACATCGTGCTCAAACCCTCCGCCCGCAATCTCACTCAGTTCCGCGACGGCGACCGCAATCTGCACTGGCTGCACGTCAACCAGGAAAAAGGCCGCACCTGCCGCGCCTGCCACGAGGTCCACGCCTCCAAGCGCCCCTCGCACATCCGCGAGGCCGTCCCCTTCGGCTCCAGCGGCTGGATGCTCGAGATCAACTACGAGAAATCGAAGGAGGGCGGCAGCTGCTCCCCCGGTTGCCACAAGGAGCGGACCTACAGCCGCACCAACCCGAGCACCAGCCCGCTCCCACGATTCAATCCCTCAGGAGTCGAGAAATGAACCCGCTCCGATCGCTCGCCGCCACCCTGCTCAGCCTCGCCGCCCTCCTGGCGGGCACCCGAGCGCTCGCCCTCCCCGCCGACCGCTCCGATGCTCCCCCCATCACGCTTCAAGACCTCACCGGCAGGACCGTCTCCACCGGCGCCCTCGCCCCGCGCACGCTCGTGCTCATCTTCGGAGAGCTGAATCACGACGGCGCCAGGCAGGCCTGCACCGACGTGCTCGACGTCCTGACCGATCCCCGCATCACCGCCGACAGCGTCGTTCCCATCCTCATCATCGCCCAGGATGCACCCCTGCCCCAACTCAAGGAACTCGCCGCCCAGGGCCGTTTCCCGCCGGTCATCCTCCACGACCCGAAGCGCGACGCCTTCGGCGCCTACCGCGTGCTCGTCATTCCAACCGTCGTCGTGGTGGACGGCAAGGGAAAGGTCGTTCACGCAATGCCCGGCTTCCTCCAGCGGTTCAAGGAAATCCTCCTTGACTCCGTCCTCGCTTCAACCGGCAAGATCACGCCGGAACAGTTCGATCCCAAGGCCCAGGGAACGGCGCACGATACCGTCCGCGCCGATCGCCTTGTCCACCTCGGCATCGAACTCACAAGGCACGGGCTCTACGACCTCGCCGAAGCCCGCTTCACCGAGGCCACCAAACTCGTGCCCGGGCACACCGGCGCGACCCTCGGCCTGGGCGAGCTGATGCTCCGGCAGGACCGCCTCGCCGATGCGGAACCCATCTTCCGCTCCGTCCTCGCCTCCAATCCCGATTCCCTGGAGGCCGCCCTCGGCCTCGCGGCCGTGCAGGTTAAGAAGGGCGGCGACGATCTCCCCAAGGCCGAAACCGCCCTGAAAGCAATCCTCGAGAAGGACCCAAAGCAGCCTCGCGCCTGGTTTCTTCTCGGCCAGATCCACGAGCGCCGGGGCGACATCGCCGGCGCCATGACCGAGTATCGAAAGGCCGCGGAACTCGCGATCGACCGATGAATTCTCTGATCCGATAGACTGCTCTCCCGGAGAACGGAATGTTTGTCAAGCTGTTGAACAAGGTGGGACTGACCAACTGGCGCCGGCGTTTGCTCGCCTGCCTCATCGCCATGCCGCTCTTCGGCGTGGCCAGCGTCGAGGTCACCTCGCAAAGCTGGTTCTGCAACAGCTGCCACATCATGAACCCCTACTACGACAGCTGGAAGCACGGCTCCCACAAGGACGTCGATTGCGTCAAGTGCCACATCTCCCCCGGGGTCGAGAACTTCCTCGCCGCCAAGTTCAACGGCCTGGGTCAGGTCGTCGACGACATCCTGCACCGCACCTCGATGAAGCCCTCCGCCTCCGTGAGCGAGCTCGCATGCATGCGCTCCGGATGCCACGATATCGAGAAGATCAAGAAGACCAGCAAGACGTCCGGCAAGTTCCTCTTCCGCCACGACAAGCATCTCAACCTCGAATACAGCGGCATCAAGATCGCCTGCGCTACCTGCCACTCTCACGTCAAGGGCGACAATCACTTCGAGGTCAACACCAACGTCTGCGTCACCTGCCACCTCCTTCAGCTCGATCCTTCGACTCCCAGCATCGCCGCCGACGGCAAGCCCGCAGCCATTCTCCGTCTCGGGGTGCGCGAAGGCCGTGATCCGCACGCCGGCGCCGACCCCGCTCTCGCCTCTCCGACTCCCGCACCCCTGGCGACCACCACCAAGCACCCGACGCCGGAAGGGCACGCCAAGGTCCCGCCCGAAACCTGCACCACCTGCCACAACCCTCCCGAGGGCACGCTCATCCGGGGCGGCCTCAAGATCACCCACGCCGAATACCTCTCCTACGGCGCGGCCTGCGAATCCTGCCACCGCGGCACCACCGCAGTCCCCGTCCCCGTCGAGAGCGGCCAGTGCTTCGAGTGCCACAACTTCGGCCTCGAACGCAACGGCAATCCCGAGGAGATGCACCGCATCCACAACGAGGGCCACCACAAGATCGAGTGCTTCAGTTGCCACGGCACCATCCACCACGGCCCCACGGCGCAGGCCGCGCGCCTCGAGCAGTTCGATTGCCGCAAGTGCCACACCGATCAGCACGGCGTGCAACGCCGAACCTACTTGAACGGAAGCGCCGAGCAGGCCGCCGCAACCAACGGCGCATCCTCAGTCAGCCCAATGTTCCTCGCCCATGTCGATTGCACCGGCTGCCATGTCCAGAAGCGCCCCGTCAGCTCGAGGCCCGAAAGCGGCGCCACCGTTGCCATCGCCACGCCCGAAGCCTGCGACGCTTGCCACAAGCCCGGCTTCGGCAGGGAAATGGTCCCGCTCTGGCAGCGAACCACCCACAGCCTCTACGATCAGTTGAGCACCGACCTGAAGGCTGCCGAAAAAGACATCACCAGCCCCGAAGGCATCGCCATGCTCCAGGAAGCCAAGAAACTCCACGATCTCGTTCGCGTAGACGGCAGCTGGGGTGTCCACAACCCTCGCTACACCCAGCAGGTCCTCGAGCAGGCACGAAACAAACTCGCCGCAGCCCGCACCGGTGGCAAGACCCAGGACAAGACCGAGGGCAAACCCGGGGGCAAGCCGTGAGATTCTCGGGCGGCCCCGTGATCCTGTTGCTGTTCGCCGGGATTGTCATCCTGTCGAACTTTCTCGCGGCCGCACAGCCCGCCGCAAACCAGCCACCCACCACCCGCGTCACCGACTGCACCACGAGCGGCTGCCACGCCTCAGAGACCACCCGCAAGTTCCTCCACGGCCCCAACGCCGTCCAGGCCTGCGACGCCTGCCACGAGCATCTCGACCCCGCCAAGCACACATTCCAGCTCAAGCGCCCCGGGCGCCAGCTCTGTGACTTCTGCCACATCGACAAGACCGGAACCGAGGGAACCGTCGTCCACAAGCCCGTCGCCAACGGCGAGTGCCTCGGCTGCCACGATCCGCACGGCGCCAGCAATCGGCGCATGCTCAAGAAGGAAACGACTCCCGAACTCTGCACCCAGTGCCACAAGGAGGTCCTGAGCGGGTCGCACGCGCACGGCCCCGCCGCCCACGATTGCGTGACCTGCCACAAGGCCCACACTTCCAACTTCGAGCATCTCCTCACGATGGAGAAGCGCTCACTCTGCCTGTCATGCCACGAAGAGGTGGGCAAGACCATTGCCGGAGCCAAGCACCCGCACGAGCCGACCAAGGGCGATTGCCTCCAGTGCCACCAGCCTCACAGCACCAACCAGGTCAAGGCCCTCAAGGTGTCACCCAAGGAGCTCTGCTCCTCCTGCCATCAGGAGGTCGCCCACGCCGCCGCTGCCAGCAAGCATCAGCACTCCGCCGTCAGCGATGACCGGGCGTGCCTCAACTGCCATATCCCGCACGGCAGCGATCGCGAGGCACAACTGCCCAAAGACCCCGCGACCGCCTGTCTCGCCTGCCACAGGAACCCGATCGTCATCAGCAAGGAACGCACCGTCCCCGGAATTCCCGAACTCGGCGTGGACACACTCCACAAGCACGGTCCCGTCGCGATGGGTGAGTGCGCCGGGTGTCATGACGTCCACGGGGGCGAGCGCGACCGCCTCCTCACCGGCAATTACTCGATGGGCTTCTACCAGCAGTTCTCCGAGACTACCTACGAACTCTGCTTCAAGTGTCACGACAAGTCGCTCGTCCTCGCACAGTCCGCGACCAGCGAGACCCGCTTCCGCGACGGCTCCCGGAATCTGCACGCCGTCCACGTCAACAACGGCCCCCAGGGCCGCAGCTGCCGCGCCTGCCACTCCGTGCACGCAAGCAAGTTCGAGTTGCAGATCAACGAGTCCGTCCCCTTCGGCCAGTGGAAGCTCCCCATCAACTTCCAGCCCGCCGAAAACGGCGGCTCCTGCTCCCCCGGCTGTCACAAGCCCGCAAAGTACGACCGCGGCACGTCCTCAGCGCTTCCGGCGACAACCAAACCCGCGGCGAAGACCGAAGCTCCGCCCGATCCCGACAAGAAAGCCGCGACCAACCCGCCGCCAAAGTAGAATCCGACATGACACCGCCCTTCCGGGCGGTGTCGGCCTCCCGGATTCCTCCATGACCGACACTTTCCCGATCGTCTATCTGGCCCGCCACGGCGAGACCGCCTGGAGCATCACGGGTCAGCACACCGGGCTCACCGACCTCCCCCTCACCGAGCGCGGCCAGCGCAACGCCAACCAGCTCGGCGCCCGACTCCGTGAACTCACGTTTGCCACCGTCTGCACAAGCCCACTCCAGCGCGCCCGGCGCACCTGCGAACTCGCCGGCTACGGCCCCGTCGCCAAGGTTGATCCCGACCTCGTCGAATGGAATTACGGCCAGTACGAAGGCCGTCGAACCGTCGATATCCGCGTCGAACGCCCTGACTGGCAACTCTTCCGCGACGGCTGCCCCGGCGGTGAATCTCCCTCGCAGGTCGCCGCCCGGGCCGATCGCGTCGTCACGCGCCTTCGTGCCGCGGCCTCACCGGTACTTGTCTTCTCCAGCGGCCACTTTCTCCGCGTGCTGGCCGCCCGCTGGCTCGGGCTCGACCCGGCCACATACGGCCCATACCTCATGCTGAGCACCGCGAGCCTGAGCGCCGTGGGCTACGAGGGCGAAATCTCACGCCCCGCAATCCGCCTCTGGAACGAGACTCGCCACGTCGCCCACTGAAGGCCACGGCCCGACCAAACGTGCGCACAAAGGCGCTCGACGGCGCACAAGTCTGTCCGCTCAAAGCGGCCAACTTGCAACTTCGCAACTTTCGTCGTTAGCGCATGCCGGCACATGACTTAGACGGCTTTTTCACCGGCACTCGCGGGCGCTCCCGCGCGCAAAAACCGGTCCGCGGAGCGGTTAGTAAGAGGCCTCGCTCTTCTCGCACGCCAAGCCGGGAGCAGATCAATGCCGATCAGACAGACCCTCACGCCCGCTCAGGTTTCCGATCTTTGCGAGGGACTTCTCGACCCTTCGCGCTCGCTCATCGACATCGCCCGACGATTCGGCTGCTCCGTCGTCACTCTGCTCGAGCTTTTCTACGAGCCGGAGATCACTTTGCGCCTCAAGACCGCCGAGGCCGTCGCACGAGAACGCGCCAGGCTTCTCATCACCAACTCGCTCGCAAACGCCGTCCACGTCCTCTCCCGCATGCTCGACAACGAAGGGCAGGCGGAACGGACGATGCCCGACACGCCCAAGACGCACATCCTCGCGCTCCGATCGCGCGACGGCGCACGCCGCGCCGCCTCGCTTCTCCTCCAGATCGGCCGATTTCTCTCGAGCCACGACCGCGTCCAGAAGGCCCGAGGGAGCGCGACAATCCAATCACCTGCCGTTCTCCACGCGGACCGTCCAACGCCGATCGCCCCTCTCAACCAGGTCGCCCCGCACAAACTCGAAGCTGCGTCCATCCAGAACTCCGCGGTCAAGCAGCCCGGCCCGCTCACATTTGCCAATCCGCACGCCGGCCCGGCACGCCGCACAGGCCCCGGAGCGGGTAGTCTTGCCGCATGCCCCGATCCCGCACCGCCAAACCCGCACGACGCACCTCCGCGCGCCTCCGCATCCTCGTCCTCGATGTCGGCGGCACGCACGTCAAGTGTCTCGTTTCCGGCAAGCCCCTCACCGCGGCAAGAAAATTTGCCTCCGGCCCGACCATGACGCCCGGCCGGATGGTCGCCGGCGTGAAGCAACTCACCGCCGACTGGGCCTACGACGTGATCTCCATCGGCTTCCCCGGGCCGATCGTCCACGGACGCATCGTCACCGAGCCCGCCAACCTCGGGCACGGATGGGTGCGATTCGATTTCAGCCGCGCCTTCGGTCGCCCCATCAAACTCATCAACGACGCCGCCATGCAGGCCCTCGGCAGCTACAAGGGAGGACGCATGCTCTTCCTCGGCCTGGGCACCGGCCTTGGCTCGGCGGTCATCGACGAGGGCCTCGTCGAACCGATGGAACTCGCCCACCTCCCCTACCGCAAGGCTACGTTCGAGGATTACGTCGGCATCCGCGGACTTGAAAAGCACGGGCTCCACAAGTGGCGTCACTATGTTGCCGACGTCGTCGAACGGCTGACCCACGCGCTCGAACCCGACGATGTCGTACTCGGCGGCGGCAACGTGAACCGACTCAAAACGCTCCCGCCGCTCTGCCGCGCCGGCAACAACAGCAATGCCTTCCTCGGCGGCTTTGAACTCTGGAGCGCCCGCGTAAACTCGAACGCCGCAAACCGGCGCACCGCCACCGCACCCGTGACAAGGGGAACCCGACGCCCATGACTTCACCGCAAACCGCGCTCACCGACCGCCCCGCCTGGAAGGCGCTCGACGCACATTTCCGTTCTATTCGGGGCGAGCACCTCCGCACCCTCTTCGCCGATGATCCCAAGCGGGGCGAACGCTTCACCGCCGAGGGCGCCGGGCTGTTTCTCGACTACTCCAAGAACCGAGTCACCGCCGACACCCTCAAACTGCTCCTCCAACTCGCCGACCAGATCGGCCTCCGCGCCAAGATCGACGCGATGTTCCGCGGCGACAAGATCAATATCACCGAGAACCGCTCCGTCCTCCACGTCGCCCTCCGCGCCCCCAAGGGCGCATCAATCATGCACGACGGCCAGAACGTCGTGCCGCAGGTGCACGAAGTTCTCGACCGCATGGCCGCATTCTGCGATCGCGTCCGTTCGGGAGCTTGGACCGGCCACACCGGCAAGCGGATCAAGACCGTGATCAACATCGGCATCGGAGGCTCCGACCTCGGCCCCGTCATGGCCTACGAGGCTCTCCGCAGTTACAGCAAGCGGGACATGGATTTCCGCTTCGTCTCCAACGTTGACGGCACCGACTTTGCCGAAGCCGTGCACGATCTCAAGGCCGACGAGACCTTGTTCATCATCTCCTCCAAGACATTTACCACGCTCGAGACGATGACCAACGCCAACACCGCCCGCGATTGGTCGCTCAAGGGCCTCGGCAACGACCCCAAGGCGGTCGCGAAGCACTTCGTGGCCGTTTCAACAAACGCCCAGAAAGTCTCCGAGTTCGGCATCGACACGGCCAACATGTTCGGCTTCTGGGATTGGGTCGGCGGGCGCTACTCGATGGATTCGGCCATCGGCCTCTCCACCATGCTCGCCGTCGGGCCCGACAACTTCCGCGCCATGCTCGCCGGCTTCCACGCGATGGACGAGCACTTTCGAACGACCCCCTTCGAGCGCAACCTCCCGGTCCTGATGGGCCTGCTCTCGCTCTGGAACAACGCCTTCCTCGGCGCCTCCACCGTCGCCGTCCTTCCCTACGAGCAGTACCTCAAACGCTTCCCCGCCTACCTCCAGCAACTCACGATGGAGAGCAACGGCAAGCACGTCACGCTCAGCGGCACGCACGTCAACTACGAGACCGGCCCCATCTACTGGGGTGAACCAGGCACCAACGGCCAGCACTCCTTCTATCAGCTCATCCACCAGGGCACCCGCATCATCCCCTGCGATTTTCTCGCCTTCACCCAGACGCTCAACCCGCTCGGCCGCCACCACGACATCCTCATCGCCAACGTGCTCGCCCAGTCCGAAGCTCTCGCCTTCGGCAAGACCGCGGACCAGGTGAAGGCCGAAGGAACCCCCGACTGGCTGGTCCCCCACCGCGTCTTCGAAGGCAATCGCCCGTCCAACACCATCCTCGCAGACCGCCTGACGCCCAACGTGCTCGGCGCTCTGGTCGCCCTTTACGAGCACAGCGTCTTCACGCAGGGCGCTGTCTGGGATATCGACTGCTTTGATCAGTGGGGCGTCGAACTCGGAAAGGTTCTCGCCCAGCGCATCGTCCCCGAACTCGAAAACAAGTCCGAACCCGCGCTCACTCACGACAGCTCCACCAATAACCTCATCCGCCGCTACCGCTCCCGCAAGAACGCCGCGCGATAGCGAATTCCGGAGCCCCCTCCCCGATGGGAGCGAGGGTTGGGGGTGGGCTCGCCTTTGTCAATGACCGACGGTCGCCCCACCGGCCTTTGTGTCTCCCGCCCGCTCCATCTCCTCCCGCCTTCTCGCCTCAACTCCCGCCCTGATCTGCTCCGCAAGCGTGCCCTCCCGCTCCGCCGCTTCGCGCTTTCCCTTCCCGGGCAGAGCCTTCTCCCACGCCCCGTACAGCCGCTGAAGCGTCCGCGCCAAGTCCGCCCGAATCAGATCTCGCACCGGAAACGCCCCGAGCGCCGGGCGCGCTTCGAGAAACTCGCGGACCTCAAGAAGTTCAGACTCCGCTTTCGTCATCGCATCGATGTTCGCCGCCACAACCGCGCCCGCCGCGTTCGCGCACGCCAGCCGAGCCCGGGCGACCACCGAATTAAAATGCTCCTTCCCCACCGCCTGTTCAAAGTCGTCCACCGCTTGCCGCGCCAGCGCGGCCGCATTGCCCGCTCGCTCCGCCGAAGGCGATGCAAACGCAAGCTCCGTTTCGCAAGCCGCAACGCGGAGCGAGTTGTTCTCAATGATCGTGTGCTTGGCGGGCAGCGTGCGCGTCCCGATGTCGTATCCGCGGCGCGCCAGTGCCGCCGACTCCTCGAACTTCCCTCTCCCCCACTGCACGTTCGCCAGCCCGTACAGCGCGAACGGCATCCGCAGGGTTGCCTTCGCTCCCGTCGTCCCGTAGATCCGCATCGCCTCGGTGTACTCCCTTTCCGCCTCGTCGAGCGCCCCCAAGTCCACCAGAACTCCCCCGAGATTGCTGTGCAGCGTCCCGACGTTCTGGTCATCCGCCCCCAGCGCGCTCGTCAGCGGCGCGATCTGCGCCCGGTAGAGCGCCGTCGCGTCGCCGAGTTTCCCCTGCTTGGCCAGGACCTGCGCCAGCGCCGCCCACGCCAGCGCCACTGTCGGATGCGTCGCAGGCATCAGTCGGGCCATCGTCTCCGTGTACTTGCGGCAGTACGGCTCGGCTTCGGCAAATCTCTGCATCGCCACGTACGAGTCGCCCAGCAGTCCGCCCACGTTCACCGTATCGAAATGCTCCGGGCCGACGAGCTTCTTGCGGATCTCGTAGCTCCGCTTCAGGGCCTTCTCGCCCTCGGCCGCATGCCCGGTCTCCACCTGCACCTGCCCGAGGTGTTCGAGCGCTATCCCAAGCAGGGCCGACTCCGGCCCCGACACCCCCTCGTACATCGCCGCCGATTGTTGAAGCAGCGCGACCGCATCCTTCGGGTCCTTGCGATGCCGCCTCTGCCCCGCGTTCGCAAGCGCGTCCGCAACTTCCTCGTTCTTCGGCCCGAAGAAGGACCGCCGGATCGCCAGCGCCTCGTCCGCCGCGGCGATCGCCTCATCGGGCCGATTCTCGACGTCCAGCACGCCGCTCAGCCGGATCAGCGTCCCCGCAACCTCGTTGGAGCGGCGCCCGTGTGCCTTCTCGCGCCGGTCCAATGCAAGCCTGTACTGCTCTTCGGCGGTCGCGTATTCGCCGATGTTGTCGTACACCTCACCCAGGACGTTCCGCAGTTCTCCCTCGACGGCCGGCTGCCCGCGCAAAGAATCGCTGAGCCCCTTGGCGGTGTTGTCAACAATGTCCTTGAGCAGCGTTGTGTCCCGCGCCTGCGCGACCTTGGGATGGATCCCGCCGATCATCCCCTTCAGCAAATTGGCAACCTGGTCCGATCGCACCGCCGCTTCGCGTGCCCGCGCGTACTGGACCGTGCTGACCACCAGCCCTGTCACCAGCGCCAGCACCGCGAGCGAGGCCCCCGCCACCACGGCCCGATGCCGCTTCGTGAACTTGGTGATCTGATACACCGCACTTGGCGGGCGGGCCGCGATCGGCAGGTTTTCCAGGGACCGCCGGATATCCTCGGCAAGTTCCGCCGCGGATTGGTACCGCCGGGCCTTGTCCTTCTCGAGCGCCTTGGCGGCGATCGTGTCGAGGTCTCCGCGGAAGGAGGTGTTCACCGTGCCGAGCCGCGCGGGGTCCTGGTCCCGGATCACACGCATCGCGTCGGGAAGTGCCTTCCGCGACAGATCATGCGGCGGCCGCCCGGCCAGCAGTTCGTACAGAATGACCCCGAGCGGGTAGACGTCGCTCCGGAAATCCACGTCCTCGGGATCGCCCGAAACCTGCTCCGGGCTCATGTACGCCAGCGTGCCGATCAGTTGACGCTCGCCGGTCCGAAGCATCGTCAGACGCTGCTCGCCCTCGCGCCCTCCCGAGGCGCGTGCGACACCAAAGTCGAGAATTTTCGGCTGGCCGGATTCATCGACGAGGATGTTTGCCGGCTTCAGGTCGCGATGAATCACGCCCCGCCGGTGCGCGTGCTCGACGGCATCGCACACCCGCTCCATCAATCGCAGCCGGTCGCGCGTGCCCAGTTTCTTCTCGTCGCAGTACACATTCAGCGCCGAGCCCTTCACCAGCTCCATGGCAAAGAACGGCTGCGGCCCGAATCCGGCGTCCGCGGTTCCCGCCTCGATCACCTGCGCAATCCCCGGATGCTGCAATCGCCCGAGCAGTTCGGCCTCGTATTCGAGCCGGCGAAGCACCGACGGCGACGCGAGCCCCGGCCGAATCACCTTCAGGGCCACTGTCCGCTGCGGTCGCATCTGCTCCGCGACGTACACAACACCCATGCCACCGACGCCCAGCACCGAGAGAATCTTGTAGTGCCCGATCTTCCCGCCCGGGGGCAGAAGGGCCGCGGCGGCATCGGCTTCTGTGACTCTGTCCAGGAGCGGAGGCGGATTGTCGAGCACCCCGGAGGAGTTCTCGAACCACGAGAGCAGGGACCGCACTTCTTCAAGCAGCAATGCGTCCGAGCCGCACTTGGATTCGATGAACTCGCGCCGCGCGTCCGCGGGGCGTGCGCACGCTTCCTTGAAGATCCCCTCGGCGAGTCGTTGGCGTTCCGGAGTCATGGTGCGTCGGGTCCGGACAGGAAGCGGGAGCCCGGATCAACCTTCCTTCAGTTGCCTGTCCAGTTCGCGATGGAGCCACGTGCGGGCGTACGACCATTCCTCCTTGACCCACGTCAGCGACTTTCCCATGGCTGCCGCGGTCTGTTCGTTGGTCAGCCCGGTGAAGAACCGCAGCATCACGATCTGGGCCTTCGCCGGGTCGTATGCCTCGAGTTTCTTGAGGGCTTCGTCGAGGGCGAGCATAGTTTCGGCCTCGGGCTCGGTTGCAAGCATGGCATCGTCAACCTCGACGCGGCCGCGATCGCCCCCCCGCTTCAAACGGCCCCGGTGCCGGGCACGCTCGACGAGGATCCGTCGCATCGCCTGAGCCGCGGCGCCGAAGAAGTGGGCCCGGTTGCTCCAAGCGACATCGCCGCTCCCAACCAGGCGCAGATACGCCTCGTGCACCAGCACGGTCGGCTGGATGGTGACCGCCATGGCATCGCCGACGAGCTGCGCCCGCGCCATGCGGCGAAGTTCCTCATAGACGATCGGAAGCAACTCATCCGTCGCCCGGGAATCGCCCTCCCCGGCCAACTGAAGCAATTGCGTGACGTTGGCTTGAGGATCGGACGGCAAAGCGAATCGTCTCCAGAGCGACGGGGCCGGACGGCGCCCGGACGGGTGCCCCGACCGGTGCATGGTTGCAAAGTGTCGCACGGCTCGGCCCGAACTGCAAGGGGAGCCGGGCCTTTCAGATTTTTTCAGAATGACCGGCCTCTGGAAGGACGGACGTCGCAGGCCAGTGTGAGCCCACCTGAAACGACTTCAACCGGCTCGAACCCGGTGATCCCGAGTCCGACCGAGGCAATGCCCCGGCCGGCCCGGACAGGTGGCTCTACGCGGATATGTACCCCCGGCGGCGCGTGCCGCTGAGGAAACAAGGCCTCGAACTGGAGAATGGATCATGAAGTTCAAGCACACGGCGGCGATGATGACCCTGGCCCTCACGGCACTTGCAGGCAGCGCGATGGCCGGCAACATCTTCTGGACCGGCGCGGCCAACGACCACGATTGGAACAACCCCAACAACTGGAATCCGATCAAGAAGCCCGGCAATTTCGATGATGCCTACATCGGCTCGAACGGTCCCGTGGTGATCTACGGCGGGCAGTCCGGGTTCGCCAATTCGGTCCACTGCACCATCGAGTTCGACATGCTCGGCTACCTCTTCTGTAACGGCACCGTCGAAGTGCTGGGGCGCACGGTCATGGCCGGCACCATGCAGCTCAACGGGCTCGACATCAAGGGCCAGTTTGATTTCTACGGCGGCACGATCTCGCCCTACGGAAAGCCCACGACAACGCACGTCTTCAGCGGCGCGACGCTGAACGTGCCGCAGAGCGGCGACGCGACGTTCAACACCTATGTCACGGTTGACGGCGCGGTGACGGTCAACAACGGCATTCTGCGGGTACTTGGCTCATCGTTCTACAACGGTGGATTCGCCATCAACTCGGGCGGAACGTGCACCATCAACGGGAACAGCACGATCGGCGGGAACGCTTACTCGTACATGGCCAGCGACGGCCAGGTCATCTTCAGCGGGTTCCAGCAGCTCCCGCAGATCGACGCCAACATGGCCTTCTACAACGGCAATTACGCCGTTGTCCGCGTGGAAGGCGGCTGCTACGCCCAGATCTGGAATCCGGCGCAGGTGGCGTACCCGACCGGCGTGCTCCACAGCGGCTACTGGTGGGTGAAGGACAACAGCACGCTGCTCTTCCCGGACGGGCGCAGCGTCTCAAGCATCCAGGATCAGGGACGCGTGATCATCGAAGGGCCCAACTCGGTTTTCCACAACCTGAACCATGTGAACAACATCAGTTCCTCGCTTTCGCTCCGCAATGGCGGCAAGCTCATCGTGAACGAACCGGCCGGCGGAACGCTGAACGCTCCGGGCTATATCGACCTCGCACCCGGCTCGCGGCTTCATGTGGAAGGGACATTCAACTGCACCCCCACAACCTCGATCACGAGCACGCTGACCGGCATGACCACCGGCCAGGCCGGAACGATCTACGCCCGCGATTCGGCGCACCTCGACGGCTACTTCCTCGCGATCTTCGATACCAGCTTCAAGGCCACGGGCTCGGACCAGTCGGTCTCGATCGTCGAGACCGGAAACGGGCGCAGCTCCACCTTCGCCAATTTCAACGGATCGAACTCTCCCGGCCATGTCAGCGCGGTCTACGACCCGTGGACCGCACAGGTCCGCCTGAACTGCCGCGCCGATCTGAACGGCGACGGCCAGGTGGACGATGCCGACTTTGTGATCTTCGTCTTCGAGTACAACGTCCTGGACTGCGCCTCGCCCGAGATGCCCTACGGCTGCCAGGCCGATCTGAACTACGACGGCGTGGTGGATGATTCGGACTTTGTGATGTTCGCCTCGGCGTACAACGACCTGCTCTGCCCCTGAGTGACCGAGCCAGTTCGACGCGGCAACGCCCGGGCTCGGCCGGGCTTGCTGCGTTTGTCTGGGGTCGCTAGCCCGGGTTCTTGAGAGGCGCCGGGGCAACGCCCGGCGCCTTCTCAGTTACGGCAAATGGATCGGGAAGCGGTGCAAGGCCGGCGGAGGCGCGAAGCGTGTTCTGTTCGAGCAGCTTTGCGGGGAGCGAGGAGAGAGGGATGGTCACGATGCCCCCCGCGGTGCCGACTATTACGGTCTGAGGAGCGCTCGGCGACGGAGCGCCGGAAGTACCGGGCAAGGGAGCCCAGATCGCAAGCCACAGACCCGGGTCCGCGGTCGAGCCTGGCGACAGGTCGATGCCGTGATAGGTGAAGACCACGTCGCCCGCCCGGTGCGCGACAGTGCCTTGCGGAAGGGACTGGACAGCCGATTGAACGGTTGCGGCCTGCTCTTCGGGCGAGAGGCTCTGGAAATCAAGCAGCTTCAGCCCGCCGGACTTGCCGGAGGACTGATTGATGATCGAATCGACCGAGAGCAGTTCGGTGGGCTGGAGCCGGTTCTCGGCAAGGAGGACAAGGGCATGGGGAGGCGAAGCACCGTTGTTCACTGCCGCGTAGCGCTGAAGAGCCGCGACCGCGCGCGGCACCGCGAACGAACCCATCGCAGTCGCGGAAGATGCGCGCGCCGAGACAAGGCTGGACTGAACGCCGGGAATGATGGCCAGAATCAGGATCAGAATCGCCGACACGAGCACGATAACCGGGGGCAGCATGGTGGCCAGAAATGCCCGCAGTCGCGAGACGCGTTGGAACGGCGCCAGCATGAATGCCGCGGAAATCGACCACCAGACCCACGTGAGCGGAAGGAAGTACGGGCCCATGCAGGGAATGGCCATGAGCACGTTGGCGCCGCTGCTGTAGCAGAGGCAGACCAGAGTTCGGCTGAAGCCGTGCTCGGTCTTGCCGGTAAGGCGGAGGAAGACGTGCGCCGCGCCCGCCCACAGGAGCATCAGGGCGACGAGGCAGAACGGGACGGCGAGCAGGACTCCGAGCACGGTCGCGAGACCCCGGCCGGCCCCGCCGAAGCGGAGCGCCATGATCGCGATCGGAACGAGGACGATGAGGCATCCGAGCAGCGTGTAGAGGCTGCCGGTGAGCAGGGCAAAGCCGCCGGCCTGCATCGTGCCCGTGTCGGCGGGAAGCGCACCGGCAAGGCGAACCGGCGCGGCGAGCGACATGCCGACCGTGCCGAACCAGGCCTTGATCCAGCCGCGGCGCGGGCGGTCGAGCCATGGAACGGCATCGACGCGAGTGAGTTCCTCGTGCACGCCTTCGGTCGGGAGCAGGACCATCTCGTCCATGCTGATCTGCCGGGCGCACTTGACGCACTGGAACGAAGCGGGGACGAGGTGGCCCTTGTCGCCGGTGCCGTAGTAGGTTTGGGCGCAGTGCGGGCAGCAGAAGCGGACGCTGTCGGTGACGAACTCGAATTCGCTGGGGAGGAAGGGCTTGCCGCACTCGGGGCAGCTTCTGGTGCGGAGGTTCCAGAGCGGGTAATCGCAGGCTTTGCAGCGCATTGGTTGACGGCGGCGCGGGCCCGAGGAGTCACTTCCAGTCGGCGATCTCGCGCCGGATGACCGGGCGGCGGAACCACCATATCAGAAAGACCGGGAGGGCGAGACCCCAGGCGAGGCCGACGACGACGAATGCGATGAGCATCGCGTCCATCATGCCGGTCATAGCCCCGAACGGAGGTGCCGCGGACGGCGGTGAAGCCTTTGTCATCGCGTCGAACTGGGCGCGCTGCGACAGGAATGTCAGCACCATGGCGGCGGGAACGAGAATCGATCGTGCGATCGCCCACAGCATCGCGAGGCGGGGCGACCATCCCGACCTGCGGGCGAGGCCGATACCGGAAATGGCGAGGAGGATTGAGAGGAGCGTTGCGAGCGAGGCCTGCGTGATGATCCAGGGCAGGTACCTATCCCACATATGGGCGATGGGCGATCCGGCGGGAACCGGGACGTAGGTCTGAATGAGAACGCCGACGATCGACCATGCGTTTCCGAGCGCACCGAGAACACCAAAGACGATGCAGATGGTGCCGATGACCATCGGCCACGAGGACGGGCGCGGGGGAAGGGGGCGCGGCGATGTCGGGGGCGCCGAAGGAATCGGCGTCGCGGGCGCGGATTGTTCCGGCGATTGGTCCATGCGTGCCGCGGGGCCCCGTTCTCCCGACGCTTGGAGTTGGCGCTAGGACTTCTTCGGCTTGAACATGCGGAAGAGCTTGGTGACCGGGTCGTAGAACTCGTCGACGACGCGTTCCTTCAGCGGGATGATCGCGTTGTCGGTGATGGTGATGTGCTCGGGGCAGACGGTGGTGCAGCACTTGGTGATGTTGCAATAGCCCAGGCCCTCTTCGTCCTTGAGATAGCCGAGGCGATCCTCGGTGTCGAGGGGGTGCATCTCGAGGGCGGCGGTGTAGACGAAGTGACGCGGGCCGGCGAACTCGTCGTGCTTGTGGTGCTCGCGCAGGACGTGGCAGACGTTCTGGCAGAGGAAGCACTCGATGCACTTCCTGAATTCCTGCACGCGATCGACGTCGGACTGCTGCATGCGCCAGGTGCCGTCGGGGGCGTCGGGCTTGCGGGGTTTGAAGGGCTTGATGCGCTTCTTGACCGCGAAGTTCCAGGAGACATCGGTGACCAGGTCCTTGACGTGCGGGAAGGAGCGCATGGGCTCGATGACGACGGGCATGGTGAGGTCGAGCGTGTCGAGGCGGGTCATGCACATGAGGCGCGGCTTGCCGTTGACCTCGGCGGAGCAGGAGCCGCATTTGCCGGCCTTGCAGTTCCAGCGGCAGGCGAGGGTTGGCTCGGTCTCGGCCTGGATCTGGTGGACGGCGTCGAGGACCACCATGCCGCCGGTCACGTCGGTGTGATAGTCCTTGAACGTTGCCTCTCCGGCCTGACCCTTCCAGATTCGGAACATTGCTTTGGGCATCGGTGGTTCTCTTACTTGTTCTCTTCGATCACCTGCTTGAGATCGTCGCGCAAGGGGGCGATGGGCTCGCGGCAGAGCTGCATCGAGCCGTCCGGGTTGCGGCGGATGACGGTGTTGTGGTTGGCGAATTCCTTGCTCTTGTCAGGGAAGTCGTCTCGGAAGTGGCCGCCGCGGCTTTCGCGCCGGTCGAGGGCGCTCCGGGTGATCGCCTCGGAGACGGTGAGGAGATTGTCGAGATCGAGGCAGGTGTGCCAGCCGGGGTTGTACTCGCGGTTGCCGTCGATACCGACGCCGGCGGCACGCTTGCGGAGTGCGGCGAGGCCGTCGAGGGCGGCGGCCATCTCGTTTTCCATGCGGACGATGCCGACCTTGTCCTGCATCATGTCCTGGAGGGTGTTCTGGACGCCGAATGGGTTCTCGCCACGCGGACGGTCGAAGGGTTCGAGAGCCTTCTTGCTTGCGGCCGCGATCTGCGCGCCGTCGATCTTGCCGTGGCCGTTTTCCTTGGCGAACTTTGCCGCGAACTCTCCGGCACGCTTGCCGAAGACGAGAAGGTCGGAGAGCGAGTTGCCGCCGAGGCGATTTGCGCCGTGCAAACCTGCGGCGACTTCGCCGGCAGCAAAGAGTCCGGGCACGGTGGACATCTGCGAGAGGCCGTTGACGCGGACGCCTCCCATGACGTAATGCGTTGTGGGGCCGACTTCCATGGCTTCGGTGGTGATATCGACGCCGGCCAGTTCCTTGAACTGGTGGTACATGCTGGGGAGTTTCTTCTTGATGCGTTCGGGGGCGCTTGAGACCTTTTCCTTGATCCAGGCGATATCGAGGAAGACGCCACCGTGCGGGCTGCCGCGCCCGGCCTTGACCTCGCGGTTTATGCAGCGGGCGACGTGATCGCGGGTGAGCAGTTCGGGCGGGCGGTTGGCGTTCTTGTCGCCCTCGACGTAGCGCCAGCCTTCCTCAGCGTCCTTGGCGACCTGGTTCTTGTAGAGGTCGGGCACATCATTGAACATGAAGCGCTCGCCCTTGTTGTTGAGCAGGCGGCCTCCTTCGCCTCGCACACCCTCGGTCACGAGGATGCCCCGGACGCTGGGGGGCCAGACCATCCCGGTGGGGTGGAACTGGACGAACTCCATGTCCATGAGATCGGCGCCGGCGTGGTAGGCGAGCGACTGGCCGTCGCCGGTGTATTCCCAGGAGTTGCTGGTGATCTTGAAAGCGCGGCCGATGCCGCCGGTGGCGAGGACGATGGCCTTGGCCTTGAAGATGCGGAAGCGGCCGCGCTCGCGGTCGTAGCCGAAGGCTCCAACAACGCGGTCGCCGTCTTTCAGGAGCGCCGTCGTGGTGTGCTCCATGTAGATGGCGATTCCCTGGTGGATGCCATGATCCTGCAAGGTGCGGATCATTTCAAGGCCGGTGCGGTCGCCGACGTGCGCGAGTCGCGGGTAGCGGTGGCCTCCGAAGTTTCGTTGGAGAATCCGGCCGTCCTTAGTGCGATCGAAGAGGGCGCCCCACTTTTCGAGCTCGCGGACGCGGTCGGGGGCTTCCTTGGCGTGGATCTCGGCCATCACCCAGTTGTTGAGGTACTGGCCGCCCCGCATCGTGTCGGAGAAATGGACCTTCCAGTTGTCGCGGTCATCGACGTTGGCCATTGCGGCGGCCATCCCGCCCTCGGCCATGACGGTGTGGGCCTTGCCGAGGAGCGATTTGCAGACCAGGCCAACCGAGATTCCGGCGGCGGAGGCCTCGATCGCGGCGCGAAGGCCCGCGCCGCCTGCGCCGATGACGAGCACGTCGTGCTCGTGGACCTCGGCAACACCGGGAAACTGTTCCATCGCGCGGACTCCAGAGAGACGAGATGCAGAAGAACTAGAGCTTGAAGAAGACCGGATCGGAGATGATGCCCATCGAGCAGAGGCGGACGTACAGATCGCCGAACATGATCCAGAGCAGGCTGGCCCAGCCCCAGACCATGTGACGCCGGTTGAGGCAGCTCACGCAGTCGTAGCTCAACTTGCGGGGGCCGAGCTTTGAGAGTTCATCGAAGCGGCCTCCGACAAGGTGACGGAGCGAGTGGCACCCGCCGACGTAGAGAATGAGCAGGATGGGCTCGACGAAGAGGATGAGCGTGCCGAGGCCGACGCCGAAGACGGTTCCGGCGGCGTGGTTCGACGGGTCCTTGAAGAGCCAGAACTGGTGGTAGGTGTCGAACATCTTCACCGCGAGCAGGACGAGGATGACGTACATGAACCAGCGGTGGGTGTTCTGGAGGACGAGGGGGAACCAGCGCTCGCCCCGGTACTTGGTGCCTCGGAAGGCGGGCTCGCCGACAGAGCAGTTGAGCGGGTCGGCCCAGAGACCCTTGTAGTAGTGACCTCGGAAGCCGTAGCAGGTGAAGCGGAACCCGGCGGGCGCCCAGAGGATGAGGAACGCGGGCGAGAAGTAGAGGATGGAGGGCCACCAGCCGGGATGCCCATCAAAGAAGGCGTGACCAGAGATATGGCCGGACTCGATGGCCTGCGTCGTCTCGAAGAGCAGGGGCGAATAGAAGGGCGAAAGGTAATTCTGCCCGGCGGGGCCGTGGTAGAAGTAGTGCGAACCGTGGAACGCGCCCCAGGTGGCGTACACGATGAATGCGATGAGGCCGATGAAGATCGCGCCGGGCTGCGCCCACCACGAATCGGTCCTGGTTGTTTCACCGAGTTTTCGAAGCTGCGGCAGCCGGACCTGAACACTTTGGCTCATCGAGCAACTCCTCGTCGCAGAAGGCGAGGAAGCATACAGGCCGCCCGGAGCATGTCCAGACGCGCCGGAACGCTTTCGTCACTCTCCAATTGCGACGGACTCGCAGGATTCAGTGCGAACCTCCACCCGCGCCCCCGCCCGCTCCCGGATTGGTCGGAGCCTCCCCGGATGGGGCTGGCTTCTGGGGCGACTCGGAAGTCTGCGCGGGCCTGATGGTGACCACGATCGACTTGTCGGGTGCGTAGTACTTGGCGAAGACGGTGCGGACCTGATCGGCGGTGAGAGCCTGGTAGGCGTTGGGGTCTTCGACGATCTCGTCGAGCTTGAGGCCACGGAAGGTCATCTGTTCGAGACGCTGGGACCAATAGGCGGGGTCCTGCAACTGGTCCTTGAAGGTGTTGGCGAACTGCTTCTTTGCAACGTCCAATTCTTCGGCGGTCGGACCGTCCTTCGCGAAGATGGCGTACATCGAGGCGAGCTTGGCGACGAGGGCCGGGACCTTGGAGGGCTCGGTGGGCGCACCCGCGGAGACGACGCCGAACCCGGGGTAGGTGGAGCCGGCGCGCGACGAGGCGCCGATGCTGTAGACGAGCTGGGCTTCCTCGCGGACTTCCTTGATCATGCGAGTGGAGAGGATGCGGGCGGCCATGTTGAGGGCGCGGGTGTCGGCGCGGTTGGCCTGATCGGCGCCGTAGAAGCCGGACATCACAAACGCTTGCGCGGTGGGCGTGTCGATGGTCTTCTCGATCACACGCGGGCCGGCCGGCTTGTTGAGGTTTCGGAGCGAGGCGTAGGTCGTTTGAGAGACCTTGTCGCGCGACGGGAGGGAGCCGATGTAGCGCTCAACGAGCGGCACGATCTTCTCCTTGGGAACGTCACCGACGATGGTGACCTCGATCGGCGATTCCTTGATGAGCTTGTTCAGCCAGGCCTGAGAAGCGTCGAGCGAGAGCTTGTCGATCTGCTCGGCGGTCGGCGGTTGCGTGCGGACTTCGGAATCCGGGTAGGGAGCGGCGGCGGCGGTCCGCATGCCGAACATGAGGGGGTTCTTGGTGGACTCGATCAGAAGTTCCTTCGTGGTGGTCTTGAACTGGTCGAGCGAGGGGGCCTCGATCTTGGGCTGGGTCAGCAGCAGGTAGGCGAGTTGGAAGCCGGTCTCGAGTTCTTCGGGGCTGCCGGAGATGGTGAGCGCGATGGAATCGTTCGAGCCGAGAGCGGCACCGCCCCCACCACGCCCGCCGCGCCCGCCGCCGCCGCCGAAGCCGCCTCCGCGGACGTTGATCTTCTTGCCGGTCATGAGTTCGCGGATGTCGGTGGACGAGAGATTCTGCGTGGAGGGACGGCTCCATGCGAGCTGAGCGGCGGAGGTGATGCCGCGGTTTGCGGGGGTTTCGAGGAGTTCGCCGCCGATCAGGGCGATGTGGATGGAGACTTGGTTCTTGCGTTCGTCCATGAAGCGGTAGTGGACGAGAGCGTTGTTCGAGAGCGAGCCGGACCAGACCTTGCTGGCGGCGTTCTCGGTGAAGTCGGCGAACTTTCCGGGGCTGGGGAGCTGGCTCATCAGCTCGGTGGCGCGGACGGACTCGGCGTCTTGGGAGGGCTTGACGGCAAGGGCCTTGGTGCCGAGTTCGAGCAGTTCGGCCTCGGTGGGGACGCCGGGGCCGGCCGGAAGAACGGCGACAAACGCGACGGCCTTGGGATCGAATTCCTTCGCGAAACGCTGCTCGACCTCTCCTTCGGTGACCGAGGGGAGCAGTTGCTTGACCAACTCGAGGCGCTGCTTGGGCGACATGGAGGGCTCGCCGGAGGTCACGTTGCCGTTGAGGCGGGTGATGAGGCCCTGCATCGGGGTCGTGCTCTCGGTCTCGACAGCGCGCTCGGCATTGGCGACCATCTCTTTCTTGGCGTCCTCGACTTCGCGGGCGGTGAAACCGAAGGCGCGGGCGCGCTGGAGCTCGAGGGCGATCTCGCTGAGGGTTTCCTTCCACTGGCCGGGCTTGGCGCGGCCTTCGAATTCGGCGGTGTAGATGGTGGTTCCCTGGTTGCCCATGGACGCGCGGGCGTTGAGGTAGCTCGTGCTGCCCTGGGAGGCCTTGTCGGCGAGTCGGCGGTTGAGCGCGATCTCGGAGACTCCGGCGACAAGTTCATCCCGGTATTGCGGGACGGTCGTGATGGGTGGGCGTGCCGGCTCGAGACGGACTATGCGGACGTCCTCGCTGCGCACCTCGGGATCGCTGGCGACGATGGCGAAACTTTTGTCGTAGGCCTTGATATTGAGTTCTTGCCAGGTGGGGCGGGGCTTCTTGGGCAGGCTGGAGAACTTGTCCTTGATGAGAGTTACGACCTCGGCGGGATCGGTGTCGGCGACGACCATGAGCGTGGCGTTCGAGGCGCCGTACCACTTGCCGTAATAGTCCTGGAAGTCGGCCTGCATCACGCCGTTGATGGTCTCTTCCTTGCCGATGGTGATGCGTTCGCCGTAGAGCGAGCCGGGGGCGAGGTGTTCGATCACATAGAAGCCGGTGCGCTGGCGGCCCGAGAGGCCGCGGCGGCGTTCTTCCTGGATGATCTGGCGTTCGTCGTCGATTTCGTTGGGAAGAAGAGAAAGGCGGCCGGTGACGTCGGCGAAGAAGGTGAGCCCTTTGCCGAGGGTCTCGGGCTTGCAATCGGGGAGCGAGAGCTGGTAGGTGGTCTGGTCCATGTTGGTGAAGGCGTTCTGGTCGCGGCCGAACTGCATGCCGAGCGACTGGAAGAACGGGACGAGTGTGCCCGGGGCGAAATTCTCGGAGCCGTTGAACGCCATGTGCTCGAGGTAGTGGGCGATGCCGCGCTGGCGGTCGGTCTCGTTGAGGGAGCCGGAGTGGATGTGGATCCAGATGACGGCGCGACCGGGCGGAACGGCGTGCTTGCGGACGATGTAGTGCAGGCCGTTGTCGAGCTGGCCGGTGACGAGGGCCGGGTCGGTCGGGAGGGGCTGGGCCAGCGCGGCTGCGCTGATCAGACCGATGAACGCTGCCGCGACGGATCGAATATTTCCAAACATGTTCGAGCCCCGTGAGAGGTGACTGTCGAGCCCTGACAAGAACTCAGTGTGAAGTCTATCAGGACACCCTGAAAGCAGATTCGCGGCCGGCGACGGGCCAGATTCGCGGGTGAATTGACTAGCGGCGTGCGGAGCGCCGTTCGGCGGAGCGGGCGTGGGCTTCGAGTTGCTCGATTCTTGCGAGATCGGCGGCATCGCGGACGAGGGCAGCGCTTTCGGCAGGCTGGTCGATTCGGATCCAGGTGCGGACGCGGAGAAAGGTGAAGACGGAGAGGCCCGCGCGGAAACGGGCCGTGCCGCCGGTGGGCAGGACGTGGTTGGGGCCGGCGCCGTAGTCGCCGAAAACCTCGGCGGCGGACGCACCGATGAAGATGGCGCCGGCGCTTTGGACTTGCTTTGCGATCTCGGGGGCGTCGCGGGTCACGATCTCGAGGTGTTCGGGGACGATGCGGTCGCTGAGCGCGACGGCCTCATTGCTATCGCGGGCAACAACGGCAAAGCCCCGCGCGAGGGCTGCGAGCGCGGTATCTCTTGTCGGAAGCGTGGCGACCTGACGACGCAGCTCGGCATTGACATTGTCGATGATCGAAGCCCGCGTCGCGATGAGAATGGGAAGAGCGTCGGTGTCGTGCTCGGCCTGTGCGAGGAGATCGGCGGCGACCAGCGCGGGGTCGGCGGAGTCGTCGGCGATGACGACCAGTTCGGATGGGCCGGCGAGCATGTCGATTCCGGTCTCGGCGCTGACGAGCTGCTTGGCGGCGGTGACCCATTTGTTGCCGGGGCCGACGATGATGTCGCAGGCGGGGATGCCGAAGAGGCCGCGTGCGGCAACGACGATTCCCTGGACGCCACCGATGGTGACCACGCTTTGCGCGCCGGCGATGGCGGCGGCGGCAAGAACTGCATCCCCGGGTCGAGGAGAGATGACGACGATCGACTTGACCCCCGCGGCGCGAGCGGTGACGGCGGTCATCAGAACGGAAGATGGAAGCGGATAGCGACCGCCGGGCGCATAGCAGGCGGCGGACTCGACCGGAACGCACTCGTGGCCGGCGAAACCGCCCGGGATGGGAACGGTGGCATCGGAAAGGCTTGCCCGCTGGGCGAGGGCGAAGCGTTCGATGCGGGATGCGGTTCGTTCTAGGAGATCCCGCTGGGATTTCTCGAGTCGCGCGAGCGCGGCCTGCAACTCGGCGGGACCGGCGACGACGGGATCGCCCGTGCGCCAATCGCCGAAGCGGGCGGCGTATTCGATCGCGGCGGGTTCGCCACGTGCGTCGATGTCGTCGAGGATGCGTTGCGCGGCGGCGACGGTTTCGCGATCGACGGCGGTGCGGCGGGTGCGGGTGATCGCCTGCGGTTCGAGGATTTTGAGAAGAGGTGAGTTCATGGGAGGCTCTCCGGAGCGGGCTTGGCGTTTCCGGGACGGCGGGTGAGTTTCAATGCTCGCCGGTCGAGCTCGGCGGCCACCTGCGGCAGACTGACGCCGGTGCGTTGCAACGCGACGAACGCGAAGTAGAGGAGGTCGGCGGCCTCGTGGGTAACTTCGGCGCTCGTGGAGGCGTCCGCCAGTTCGCGTGCCTCTTCAACAAGCTTGGCGTTGAGAAGTGCCGGGTCTTTGAGCAGGCGGGAGGTGTAGGACTTCGGATCGGTTCCGGCGGCTTGCGTGGTGATGCGGGCGAGTAGTCCGTCGATGCCGGACGACGCGCCCCAGCAGGTTGAGGAGCCGGTGTGGCAGAAGCCGCGGCCCTTCTGGCGAACGACGAATTGGAGGGCATCGCGGTCGCAATCGGGCTGGATTCGGAGGAGTTGCTGCGTGTCGCCGGAGGATTCGCCCTTCTTCCAGAGGCCGCGGCGACGCGAGTGGTAGACACCGGACCGTGTGCGGACAGCCTCCCGGACACTCTCCGCGCTTGAATAGACGAGGCCGAGCGCGCGGCCGAGTTCATCGACCACCACGGTGGGCCAGAGGCCGTCGGGGCGGTCGGAGCGGAGGGGAGCCGCGATGGCGTCGCCCAGATCGAGTTTGCCGGTGTAGAGGGCCATGCCGACTTGGGCATCGGCGCCGATGGCGTCGAGCGCGGCGACGTCGGCGGGTGTTGTCACGCCTCCGGCGATCGTGACGCGCGCGGAACCGGCGGCCTGAACGAGTTGAGGGACGAGATCGAGATTGGTGCCCTCGAGGCGGCCCTCCTTTTCGACGAACGTGATGAGAAACCCGCCGACAAGGCCCTCGAGCCGCTTCATGCGCTCGAGGATCGATTCGCCCGTGCCGGTCTGCCAGCCTTCGACGACGACTTCGCCGTGGCGGGCGTCGAGGGCGGCGACGAGGCGCGGCGCGGGGAGTTGGCGGAGGACCTCGGGCGTTGCCGCGGTTCCGATGACGATCTTGGCGGCACCGGCGTCGAGCCAGTCGATGGCGGTCTGCACGTCGCGGATGCCGCCGCCGACACGGATTGGGGCGGTTCGCAGAAGTGGCGTGATGAGCGAGCGGTTGGATCCGCGGCCGAGAGCGGCGTCGAGATCAACAACGGCGATCTCACCGGCGACAGCGAAGCGCTTGGCGATCGGGAGCGGATCGCCGGCTTCGAGGGCGAACTCCTTGCCGCCGATGAGTTGGACGGTGCGGCCGCCCATGAGATCGATGGAGGGAATGATCACAGGCGGACCTCCACGGCGTGTTGCCGGAGAAATGACTTCACTTCCATGATGGAGAATTGCTGGTCGTGAAAGATGCTGGCGGCGAGTACTGCGTCCGCACCGCAATTGAGGGCCTGGAGGAGGTCGTCGGGCCCTGCGGCGCCGCCGGAAGCGATGAGTGGGATGGTGACCGCGCGGGCGACGGTGCCGGTGAGTTCGAGGTCGTATCCGCTGCGGGTGCCGTCGCGGTCCCAGCTTGTCAGGAGCACTTCGCCGGCGCCGAGAGATTGAGCCTCAAGGGCCCATTGGATGGCGTCCTTGCCGCTGGAGACGGACCCTGATCGGACAACGACTTCCCAGGATGTATCCGAACGGCGAGCGTCGATGGCGACGACAATGCACTGGGTGCCGAACTTCTCGGCGCACTCGGCGATCAGTCCGGGGCGTTTGACGGCGGCGCTGTTGACGGCGACCTTGTCGGCGCCGGCATCGAGCAGGCGGGATGCGTCGGAGACGGAGCGGATACCGCCGCCGACGGTGAGGGGAATTCCCAGGACACGGCGAACGCTCTCGACGCAGGCGATTGCGGCGGGGCGACTTTCTGTCGTCGCGGAGACGTCGAGGAGCGTGAGTTCGTCGGCGCCTTCGGATTCGTAGCGCGCGGCGAGTTCGGCCGGGTCGCCGGCATCCCGGAGACCAGAGAAATTGACGCCCTTGACGACGCGCCCATCGCGAACGTCCAGGCAGGGGATGATTCGGCGGCTCAGCATGTGCTCGCCTCCGTGCGGACTTCGAGCCACCTCCAGAGCAACCCGAGTCCGGCCCGTCCGGAGAGTTCGGGATGAAACTGACAGGCGACGACGTTGCCGCGTTCGATTGCGGAGACGAAGGCGCCGGCGTAGTCGGTGGTCGCGGAGATCCAGCCGGCGGGTGGTTCGGCGAGACGGAAAGAGTTGGCGAAATACATGGTTTCGGAGCGGAGAATCTGGGCGCCTTCGACTTCAACCTTGTTCCAGCCCATCTGGGGGACGCGCACGCTTGAGTCGAAGCGGCGGACTGTGCCGCGGATGATGCCGAGGCCCTCGATTCCCGGGCTTTCCTCGCTGGCGTCGCAGAAGAGCTGGAGGCCGAGGCAGATGGCGAGGGTGGGACGATCGTCTGCGACGCGGGCGCGGATGATGGAATCGAGCCCGCGCTCGCGGAGCGAGGCCATGGCGGGAGCGAAGGCGCCGACGCCGGGGAGGACCAGGAGAGAGGCTCCTTCGACTTCAGCGGGGTTGTCGCTGACGAGCGTCGGGACCCGCAGGCGCTCGAAAGCGGCGCGGACGGAGGCGAGGTTGGCGCTGCCGGTACGCACGATGACAACTTGCGGCGTGCTCATAAGACTTCCTTGGTGCTGGGAACGGACTGATCGGTGGTTCGGGCGAGGGCTTGGCGGAGCGCGAGGGCGAGGGCCTTAAAAGCGGCCTCGGCGCGGTGGTGGTCGTTTTCGCCCCGGAGCACATCGACGTGCAGCGTGGCGCGCATGGCAGTGGCGAAAGAGGAGAGGACGTGCGGGATGTTCTCGCAGGCGAGGTCGCCGATGGCCTCGCGGCGGAGGCCGAGGTTGATGACGGCGAAGGGCCTGCCGGAGAAGTCGATCACCGCGCGAGCGAGGGATTCGTCGAGGGGCGCGCAGGCGGAGCCGAAACGGGCAAAGCCGCGGCGTTCGCCGAGTGCGCGATCGATGGCTTCGCCCAGGGCGAGGGCGCAGTCCTCGGCAGTGTGGTGGTCGTCGATCTCGAGATCGCCTTTGCAGCGGAGTTCGAGCGTCAGGCCGGAGTGGCGGGCGAGGGCGGAGAGGAGGTGATCGAGGAAGCCGATGCCTGTGGCGACCATGGCTTCGCCCGTGCCGTCGAGGGAGACGGCGACTTCGATCTGGGTCTCGCGGGTCTTGCGCTGGAGCTTGTGTGTTCGTTCGCTCATGGGAGTAAATCCTCCAACTGATCCAGCGTTTCGAGCAGGGCGGCGGCGCCGGCACGCTGGAGTGCCGATCCGATGGAGCGGAAGGCCTCGCCGGGGGGAACAAAGCCGAGGGGGACGACCCCTGCGGCACGGGCGGAAACGATGTCGTCGGGCGTGTCCCCCACCATCCAGGCGGTCTGCACGCCGAGGGCTTCGAGCGCAAGGCGGATGGGCGCGGCGCTCGGCTTGGCGGGAGCGTCTTCCATGCAGACTTGTGCTGAGAAGATGTTCTGGAGGTTGAAGCGGGCGAGAAAGGTGTTGCAGTCGCTGCGGGGCCGGCCGGTGACGATTGCGAGGGGCAGGCTCGCGGCGAGGCGCTCGAGAAGACGGCGCGAAGGAATCAGGCTCTCGTGTTCGCGGAGACCGGGGGTGGACTGAGTGCCCTGGTAGAGGCGCTCGAGATTTGATTTCACTTCGTCGAAAGAGGCGGAAACACCGGCGTTCTGAACCAGGCGAAGCGTCAGATCCCAATCGTTGTTTGCGTTTCCGGCGGCCTTCGCGGCGGAGATGTCGGCTGGAGTGAGGCGCACGCCGAACTCCATTGCGGTTGCCTGGATCGCGGCGCGGTAGGACTGAGAGACGTCTGCGAGGACGCCGTCCATGTCGAAGAGGAGTGCTTCGGGCTTGAGGATGGAGCGCAGAGCGCGGGAGAGCCGATCGAACGAGGCGGGTTCGCCGGGGCAAGTGATTCGGAGCGCATTGTCAAGGGTGCCGCCGGACGGAAATCTGCGGGCGGAGATGCCGAGGCTGGCGAGTGCTTCCCAGACCCACTCCGCGTTGGCGAAGCGGGCGAGCACGAAATTTCCTTGTGAGGGGCGGACGCTGGCGCCGAGCGCGACCAGAAGATCGATCAGGGTCGTGCGTTCCTTCCGGCATCGGGAGACCACTTCCGGGATGCGGACCGGCGCGAGGGCTAGCGAAGCCTGCGCAGCTGCGAGGCTGAGTGCTGAGACCGGATAGGGCGAGCCGGCGCTGCGCATGCGATCGATGAGATTCGCGGGGCCGGCGGCGTACCCGACTCGAAGACCGGCGAGCCCGTGGGCCTTTGAGAATGTGCGGAAGACGATCGCGTTGGGGAGGGAGAGAGCGAGCGACGTGAGGTCATTCTCGGCGAACTCGGCGTACGCCAGATCGACCATTAGGATGGCGTCCGGCGTGGATTCGGAAAGCTTGCGCAGTTCTTCGGGAGTGACCACGGCTCCAGTCGGGTTGTTCGGAGAGACAACAGCGACCATTGCGGTCTGATCGCCGAGAGCGGCTTGGACCTGATTCAGGGGGAACGGCTCATCTTCCCACGGGATTTGCGTAACGGTGGCGCCGGCGAGGCGGGCGTATCGGACGATCATCTCGAAGGTTGGCGAGGGGACGATGATCTCGCATTTCGGTCCGAGGAACGAGCGGCAGGCGCGATCGATCGCCTCGTCCGCACCGGCGGTGACGAGCACCTGTTCGGGAGTTACGCCAAGGTTCGCGGCGATTGCCTCTTCGAGCGGGCGAGCGATTGGATATCGGCGGGCATCGGCTGCGATGCGGGAGGCGATCGAGCCGAGGTCGACAAGGGGGCACTGGCCTTCGTTTGCGTCGAGCCAGAGATCGATCGGCGCGCCGGACCGGGGCTTGGGCGGACTGTAGCGGCCTGGCGCCGGTGAGGGCGGTGCAGGGATTGATGTCGCGTTGGATGGACGGGTGTTCATGGGATGATCTGGGAGAGCTGCGTGACGACGATGTCGGTGCCGCCGAGGGACTTGATCTTGGGGATCAGGGTCGGCAGGATGTCGCGGCGCACGGCGGCCTTGACGGCGTAGCCGGTTTCGGCGCGCAGGGGAGAAATGGTCGGCTCGCGCATGCAGGGGAGGGCGGAGGCGACGCGGGCGAGTGAATCGCGGGTGACGTTGACTTCGAGCATGACACGGCCGCGGGCTTCGAGGACGGAGCGGAGGAGCATGGCAAGGCGGTCGATTGCCTCACGCGTCTGGGAACTTTCCAGCGCCTTGCGGCTGGCGTAGAGGCGGGTGGAGGACAGCATGATCTCGTCGAATTCGACGAGACCCTGGGCTCGGAGGGTGTCGCCGGTGGCGGTGATATCGAGGATGCAGTCGGCGTCTTCGGGAGGGAAGACTTCCGTCGCGCCGTAGGAACGGACGAAGCGAGCGCCCGGGCTGCGCTCGCTGATCCACTGGCGGGTGATCCGTTCGTATTCGGAGGCGACTACGGCGGCGGACTTGTCGAGGCGGCCTTCGCGGACCATTCCGGAGGGTGCCGCGGCAACGAGGCGGACGCGGTCGAGGCCGGTGTCGAGAACCTCAACGACGTCGGCGTCGAGTTCACGGACCCAGTCGGCGCCGGCGAAGCCGACATCGCGGGTTCCGGAGTCGAGCATTTCGACGACGTTCTGGGGTTTCAGGATCTTGGCGTCGATGCCGTCGAGGGAGACCTGAGGGCGATAGCCGCGGCTGCCGAGGCGAACGTCGATTCCCGCGTCGGCGAGGAGGGCGAAGATTCCCTGCTGCATGCGGCCCTTGGGGAGGGCGAGTTTCAGCACGTCTTTGGCTGTCTGGGCGGAAGGAATGGGGCCTGGCATCGGAGAGACTCCTTTGCCGACCGGGCGCCGAGAGCGTGCGTGTCAAAAAGAACACGACGCCGGCGCGGGGCCGGCGTCGATGGACTGACTGATTTTCTTCAGCGCACCATCACCCGGCCACGCGCGAGGCGTGATGGTGGTGATGCAGCTTGGACGACAACTTCGTCACGGGGAAATATTAGGCTGGCGGGCGGAACGACGGGAGCGGGCCGGCGGGGATCGGATGGTGCGGTTCCGGAATTTTCCAAACCGGAATGGCTGCAGAAACTCGG
>JBGAPK010000002.1:0-216286 GCA_044221315.1 Phycisphaerales bacterium
GGCCCGCGGGTGTCGGTGGAAGAACTGCGCGAGCACCGGGTGCGGTACGCGACCCCCACCTTCCTGTTCATGATCGCGCGGGTGCTGCTCCTGGTCTCGATCTTTCTGCCGTACTGGAAGATGGAGCTCGAGGCGCCGCAGTACCCCAAGGGCCTGTTTCTGACCGCGTACGTGAATCACCTGGCGGGGGACGTGCGGGAGATCGACGGGCTGAATCACTACATCGGCATGCGCCCGCTGGGCGAGGCGGCGGCGTTCGAGCGGGCGACGGGAATCTGGATGATGATCGCCATGCTGCTCCTTGTCGAAGGAGCGGCGTTCGTGCACAGTCGGTGGGCGGTGCTGCTTGCGGTCCCGGCGGTGCTCTTTCCGGTCGGTTTCCTGGTGGATATCTATTACTGGATGCGGACGTTCGGGCTCAATCTGAACCCCGATGCGCCGCTGTCGGCGTCAGTCAAGCCGTTCGTGCCGACGGTGATCGGTGATGGCGGGATCGGCCAGTTCCGGACGTACGCGGAGATGGGGACGGGGTACTGGCTGGCGGTGGGCTGCGCGGTACTGACGATTGTCGGGTTCGTGTTCCATCGGCGGGCGTACAAGCCGCTGGTGGACCGGATGATCGGGCGGGCGGACGCGTCCGGGGCGAGCGCATGAAGAAGGTCGCCGTCATCATCCTGCTCGGCGCGGCATTGGCCGCCGGGGCTGCCGCGGTCTCGCACGCCGCACTCCCGGGGGCTAGGAATGGCGCGGGCGGCGAGATCGGACGCCGGATTGAGGGGGCTAGAGCGGGCTCGACGGTCGAAATCGGCCCGGGCGTCTACCACGAGCACATCCGCATTGACAAGCCTCTGATACTCGTGGGAATCGGCGGCCCGGTGATCGACGGCGACGCCAGCGGGGACATCGTGGAAGTTGCGGCGCCGGACGTGACGGTGAAGGGGTTTGTGCTGCGAAACACAGGGATCGATCTCGACAAGGAGAACGCGGCGATCCGCGTGTTGGCGGCGCGGGCGACAATCGAGGACAACATCCTCGAGGACATTCTCTTCGGCATCGACCTGCGGACCTCGCCCGGAAGCGTCGTGCGGGGCAACCACATCGGCGGCAAGAATCTGGATATCGCGAGGCGGGGCGACGGGCTGCGGCTGTGGCGCTGCGACGGGGTGACTGTCGAGAACAATGTGATCCACGACGGGCGCGACGCGATCCTGTGGTACTCGAAGGACGTGGTGGTGCGGGGCAACCGGTCGGACAACTGCCGCTACGGCCTGCACCTGATGTTCAGCGACGGCGTGACGATCGAGAACAACACGCTGACTGCAAACTCGGTGGGGATCTACCTGATGTACAGCACGGGCGTGGAGATCAACGGCAACCTTCTGGTGCGCAACCGTGGCCCGAGCGGCTACGGGATCGGGCTCAAGGAGACGGACCAGTTCAGCGTGCGGGGCAACCTGTTCACGGGCAACCGGGTCGGGGTGTACATCGACGGCTCGCCGTTCACGGGCAAGAAGCCGGGAGAGTTCACGCGGAACACGATGGCGTTCAATGACGTCGGTGTGATGGTGCTGCCCTCGGCGAAGGGAAATCAGTTCTGGGAAAACAACTTCATCGACAACATCAACCAGGTGGAGGTCGCGGGACGCGGTTCGCTCGAGGCGAACAGCTTCTGGAAGGGCGAGCGGGGCAATTTCTGGACCGACTACACGGGCTACGACCAGAACGGCGATGGCGTGGGCGACTTTGTTCACGAGTCGCGCACTCTCTTCGAGAACATGATGGACCGGGACCCGAAGCTGCGGCTGTTCCTGTTCAGTCCGGCCCAGCAGGCGATCGAGTTCGTGGGCCGTGCGGTGCCGGCGGTCCGGCCGGAGGCCAAGTTCACGGACGAGGTGCCGCTGATGAGGCCGGTGGCGATTGACTTCGCGGATGTGGGCGGTTCGGGAAGCGTGGTGCCACTGGCGGCGACAGCGATGGGGCTGCTGGGCGTGGCCGGGGCGTTGATCGTCTCGGGCGGGAACTGGCGTCACCTCGCCCGGAACGAGGTTCGTAAGACGGCGGGCTCGATACCCGAGGGAGCATGACGATGATCAGCATCCGGCAGGTGAGCAAGAAATTCGGACGGACCGAAGCCGTGAGCCGGGTTTCGCTGGATATTCCGGCGGGCGACAGCGTCGCGCTGTGGGGCACAAACGGGGCGGGGAAGACGACGCTCCTGCGCTGCGTGCTCGGGCTGCTGTCCTACCGGGGGACCATCACCATCGGCGGGCATGATGTGCGCCGCGACGGCAAGCGGGCGCGGATGCTAGTCGGGTACGTGCCGCAGGAACTGGGGTTCTACGACGAACTCCGGGTCGCGGAGGCAGTTGTGTTCTTTGCCCGGCTGAAGGCGATCCGGGGTCCGTCGATCGACGCGGTGCTGGCGTCGGTCGGGTTGACCGGGCACGAGGGCAAGCGGATCCGGGAACTGAGCGGTGGCATGAAGCAGCGGCTGGCGCTGGCGATCGCGATGCTGGGCGATCCGCCGGTGCTGGTGCTGGACGAGGTGACGGCGAGCCTGGATGCCTGCGGGCGCCGGGAATTCGTCGGGTTGCTCTCGCGGCTCTCAGGCTCGGGGCGGACAGTGTTGTTCGCGTCGCACCGGTTGGACGAGGTCGGGACGCTGGCGAAGCGGGTGGTCGTGCTCGAGAGGGGATCGGTGCGGACGATCGGCGCGGCTGCCGACTTCGTAGCAGGCATCGGCGCTGGGGTGGTGATGCACCTTGTCATCCCCGAAACGCTTCGCGGCGGGGCGATGAATTGCCTCCGCGAGGAAGGGTTTACGCCGACGCTGAATGGAATCGGGCTGCTGGTGCCGGTGGAGCCGGACCGCAAGGCCGAGCCCCTGCGCATTCTCGCCGAGGCGAGGGTGCGGGTGGATGACTTCGAGCTTCTGAACGGGGCCGATGCGGGCGGCATCGAGCCGGGCCCGGAGGTGCGCTCATGAGCGTTCTTTCAACCACAATACCGATGGCGGGCGGACGAGCGGACACGGCGGAACATGCGGCCCCGAGTTTCGCTGCCAACGTGCTGACGATCGCGGGCCGGGAATTCCGGGATGCGGTGCGTGGGCGCTGGTTTCACCTGTACGCGCTGGCGTTCGCGGTGCTGGGGCTGGGCGTTTCGTTTGTGTCGGCAGCGGCGTCCGGCGGGTCGGGCCTCGCGAGCTTCGGACGGACGACGGCGGGGCTGATCAACCTCGTGCTGCTGGTGGTGCCGCTTATGGCTCTGACGGCGGGCGCGTCCTCGATCGCATCGGACCGGGAGCGCGGGATGCTCCAGTACCTGCTGGCGCAGCCGGTCACGCGCCTGGAGGTTCTGCTGGGCAAGTATCTCGGGCTGGCGGGTGCGCTCCTGTCGTGCATCTGCCTTGGGCTTGGGGTGTGCGCCGCGGTGCTGGCGTGGAAAGGTCTGGGGACGCGGCCATCGGCGGTGCTCTGGCTGGCTGGCCTTTCCTTCGGGCTGGCGCTCGGGATGCTGAGCCTTGGGATGCTCATCTCGTCGGCCGCCCGGCGCGCTTCGGTCGCAGTGGGCACGGCGATCTTCGCGTGGCTGGCGCTTGTGTTCCTGACGGACCTCGGGCTGATGGCGGGAACGATCGCGCTGCGGCTGCGGATCGAAGAACTGTTTGCGCTGAGCCTGGCGAACCCGCTGCAGGTGTTCAAGATGTGGTCGCTGTACGGAGCGGACGCGTCGCTCGACGTGCTGGGGCCGGCGGGGCTGTACGCGACCGAGGAATTCGGGGGGCGCCTGCACGCGCTGTTCGCGGCATGCCTGGCGGCGTGGGCGATCGTGCCGCTGGCGATCGCCTCGGTCGTCCTCTCGCGGAGGGCGCCGGCATGAACGGGCGCATCCGGGTCATAGCGATGTTGACGGCAACTGCCCTGGCGGGGGCGTGCGGTCGGTCGGAGAGTTCCGGGCCGCCGGAGCTTCGCCTGGGCCGCGATGAGTGCGCGGGGTGCGGGATGATCATCACGGAGGGCCGCTGCGCGAGCGCGCTGTTAAGCGAAAGCGATGGGCTGCGCTCGCATCAGCTGTTCGACGACATCGGCTGCATGCTCGACTTCGAGCGCTCGCGCGAGTCCAAGGACCGGGTGATCAACCGGTACGTTCACGACTACGCCACCGGGGCGTGGGTGCCCGCCGGCGAGGCCGCGTTTGTGCTCGGAGAGGCCGACAGACTGCGCACGCCTATGGGGTCGGGTGTGCACGCGTTCGGCTCGCGGGCCGGCGCAGAGGAGGAGCAGCGGCGCCTCGGCGGCGAGATCCTGGATTTCGGCACGCTGGTAGCCGCCCGGGCAAGGAAGACGGAAAGACCGGATGGCAAGCCCGCGGGCGGGGACTGAAGCCCGGTCGATGCGGACGGAAGAAACCCGGAGGTCTTGTGATCTCGCAGACGGTCGAATACGCATTCCGAGCGATGAGTTTTCTCGGATCGCTGCGCGCGCCGAACGCGACCTGCGAATTGATTTCGCGCGAGACGCGCGTGCCGCGGGGGTATCTCTCGAAGGTCATGCGCGACCTGGTCTGCGCGGAACTGGTAAAGTCGTTCCGCGGTCCGCACGGCGGGTTTTCGCTGGCGCGGAGCGCGGAGTCGATCAGCCTGCTCGACATCGTGAACGCGGTCGATCCGATCAGGAAGCTCGAAGGAACCTCGCGGGCCAACACGCTCGGCGCGGTGCCGCGGGAACTGCGCGGGTGCATCGACAACGCCGTGGGCTGCGTGGAATCGATCTTCCGTCGGACGACGCTGGGGGCGGTGCTCCGGGACGGAACCGGCCCCAAGGCGCGCCCGTCAATTCCCGGATCGACCCCATACTCAAGGAGCATTGATGAAACCTGCAATTGACCCGCTGACCCCGATCGGACGGCTCGCCGCGGAACACCCGGCCTGGGTGGCCGTGTTCGAGCGATTCGGGCTCGACTACTGCTGCCGGGGCCGGCGTGCGTTCTCCGAAGCGTGCGTAGGCGCGGGCGTCGACCCTGACACGGTTGTGGAGGCTATCGGGGCGGGGGACAGCCGTGCGGAAACGCCCGACCGGGATTGGACCTCGGCAACCATGACGGAACTGGCGGACCACATCGAGGCGACGCACCACGCGTTCACCCGAGAGGCGTTCGCCCGGCTTGCAACGATGGTACCCAAGCTCGTCACGGCGCACGGCGCGGCACATCCGGAATTGGCGGAACTGTCACGGCTGGTGGCCGTGCTGCGGGATGACATGATGGATCACATGGTTCGGGAGGAGCGGGTGCTGTTCCCGTGGTTCCGAAGGCTGGAGCGACCGTCGGAAATCCAGTCGGGCCCGCCTTGGAGCGTGCGCCGTCCGATCGACTGCATGCTGCACGATCACGACGCGGTCGCGGAGATTCTTCGGGCCATGAGGGCGTTGACGGGTGGCTTCAAGCCCCCCGCGGGAGCGTGCGTGACCTACCGCGGCACGTTCGCGCTGCTCGAGCGCCTCGAGGCCGAGACGCACGTGCACATCCACAAGGAGAACAACATTCTCTTCCCGGCGGGGGTTCGCGCGGAGGAAGCCCGCGCGGGCAGGTCGCACCGGCACGCGGCGGCACCACAGGCCTGAACGGAACAAGCACCGTGCTGTACAAACTCCCGATCGTCCTTCACCCGCTGGGGTCGTCGGTCTGGCTCTGCGGGCACATCGTGCTGGTGCGGGGTGTGCTTCCCTTGGCGATGCGGGGAGCGCGATCCGACCCGCGCTCACGATTTCGAGCGGGGCTTTGCGCGGATCGGGCTGCCGGCGCTCGTTTTGCAGGTTCTCACCGGGCTGCGGCTGTCCACGTACCGGGGTATCGACTGGCGCAAGGTCTTCTCGACGCCGGCGCACGCGTGGACGGTGACGGTGCTGTCACGGCTGATGCTGGTCGCGAGCGCCCGGTCCGCACGGGCGGACTCTTCTGAAGCCCGGCGCGGGGTGATCGCGATATCCGGGTACACTTCTCCGGATATTCCTGGTACGCAGACGTGCCTCACTGAGGATGTGAATGCTGTCGCAAACTGTTGAATACGCGCTTCGGGCGATTGTGCATCTTGCCGGGCTCGAGCCCGGCAAGGCGGTGAACAGCGAATCGATCGCAGAGCAGACGAAGGTCTCGCAGGGATACCTCGCCAAGATCCTGCGGGACTTGGTGGTGGCAGGGCTGATTACATCGCAGCGCGGCCCGAACGGGGGTTTCACGCTGGCCCGCCCCGCGGGGAGCATTTCCATGCTCGATGTCGTAAACGCTGTCGATCCCCTGCAGCGCGTGACCAAGTGCCCGCTGGGCAACCCGCTCCACGTCGAACTCTGCCCGCTGCACCGGCGTCTGGACGACGCGACCGCCATGATCGAGGGAGAATTCCGGCGGACGACCATCGCCGAGGTTGTGGAAACAAACACGAAAATCACGGCGGCGATGGTTTCTCCGACCGTGCGGGGCAAAAAGACCTGAGCATGGCGGCGGGGCGTGCGTGGCCGTCAGGCCTCGGCAAGCCCTTCACGAATGGCAAACCGCATGAGATCCGTGCGGGATTGAATACCGAGCTTTTTCATCATGCGCTCCTGGTGGCCGTCGACGGTCTTGGCGCTGCGGGAGAGCTGCTCCGCAATCTGATTGCGCGAGAGGCCCTTGCCGATCAGCCGCAGAACCTCCACTTCGCGGGCGGTCAGGTCCTCGAGGGGAACGTGCGGCACATGATCACCATCAGCGAAGGGGGGTGCGGACGGAATCCCTGTGTGTGCGGGCGGCCCGACTCGGCAGCGCTCCCGTACTTTGGGACCCATGACAAACGTCCCGGCCGGGCTGTGGGCGACTTCCATAACACCTGCCACGATGGCTTCGAGATCGTCCCCCTTGGCGAAGTAGCCCCAGGCGCCATGCTTGTACGCCGCGGAGAGGTACCCATCCTGGACGTGCGCGCTCAGAAAGGCGAATCGCACCTCCGGGTGCATGTGCCGCAGACGATCGGCCATCTCGAAGACGTCCGCGCCCGGCATCTCGATGTCGAGCAGAACCACGTCGGGCTTGAGGCGCGCAACTTCCTCGAGCAGATGGTCGGCCGAGGCGAGGCGCCCGACCACGCGGATGCGATTGTCGATCGCGAACTGTGCTTTCAGACCTTCGATCAGGAGCGCGTGGTCATCGACGCAGAGGACTCGAACGCCCGCATCGGGCTGGTTCGGCTGGTCAGCACCAAGTCGCCGGGCCGTCGCCAGGGCGGGCTTCAGGGATTGGATTGAATTGTCGGGCACGGGTCACGCTCCAGACTGCCCCTGTGACAACGCTCTTCCCAAGGCAGTTCGGACCGCCTCGAAATCGTCGGCGTTATTGATGATGATAGGAAACGGGAAATCTGCCCGGAAACCGGCGTAACTGGCGGAGCCGCCGATGAGCACAAGTCGCCCTTCCGGACAGGCAGAGAGCCAGGCGTTCGCATCGTTGCGGTTGAGTGTCGCACCTTCCGTGATCCACAGATCGGCCCTGCCGGGCTTTTCCCCAACGCGGACTTTGACACGCGCGGATTCGAGGAAATTCCGGATGAGTGCTGCGGCGCGAGTGTTATGCGTCGAAATAACCGCGGTGTGAAGGGCAGGGCCCGCGGAGGACGACGCGTGATGTCCGAGGGCGGGAAAGGTCATGGTGACCGTTGTGCCACGGCCGACGACGGTATCTATCGCGACGGATCCCGCCGCTCTTTCCACGACCTTGCGGACCATCGTGAGGCCCAGGCCGGTGCCCAGGCCGCGGGGCTTGGTCGTGAAGAACATGTCAAAGGCATGCCGGCGGACATCATCGGTCATTCCCCTCCCATTGTCGGTCACGCCGATGCTGACCCGGTGCCTGCCGTCGCCGCCACCCTGCGCCCGAGCCCACACCCGGACTATCCCCTGTCGCCGCTTCCGGTCAGCGGGTATTGCGTCGCCCGCGTTGACGATGAGATTGAGCGCGGCCTGGGTAAGGCGATGGGCGGCGACGCGGATGCGGGGAAGTCCATGAGGTATGGACGCCGTGACCCGCACATGCTTCGGCACCGCCTGCGAGAGCAGCGCGCCCGCCTGAGCCCACCACTCCGCAACGTCTGAAGTTTCGCCCTCGGGACCTTCCTTCTCCGGGTCCATGGCGAGGAAATGCAGACCATCGGCGAGCTGCTGGAGGTAGGCGGCGCTCTTGCGGATTTCAGCAAGTTGATCACGGATCCGTGCAGGCAGGAAAGCGGCGTTTCCCTCGGCGAGCAGCGCGTTCAGGCGTGCCCGGACCGGGAGCAGCACGTTGTTCATGTCGTGCCCGAGACCGGCCGCGAGCGCACCGATCGACGCGAGGCGGTCGGCCTCGCGCACACGCGCCTCGATGAGTTTGCGATCGGATATGTCGCGGATGATCCCGGTGAAGAGTTTCCCCCGCTCGACTTCGCTGACGGCAAGATCGATCGCGAAGACACTTCCGTCCCTGCGTTTGGCGCTCGCCTCGCGTCCGTACCCGATGACCCTCTTCTCGCCCGTCCGCAGATATCGGGCGATCTGGGAGCTATGCCTGGCACCGAACGGCGCCGGCATGAGCGTGCTGACATTTCGGCCGATCAGCTCCCGGGCCGTGTACCCGAACATGCGTTCGCCCGCGGGGTTGATGGACTGAATCAGGCCACGCTGATCAATCGTGATGATGGCGTCGACCGCGGTCGCGAGCAGGGCACGCAATTGTGCGGCATTCGAGCCGGCGGGGCTCGATCGCGGTCTTGCCTTGCGGCCCGTCCGGCGCCGGGCGGCGCGGTCGGCCTGGGGCTTTGACCGTGTGATTGCAGACATGACGTAGGAATTCTAGGGAATTCGGCCGTCGGAAAGCATGAAAATCGGACCTTTGGAAGCCTGAATCGCTCCGGGGAGATCAGGGAAACTTCCGCATTGATGAAGGCCGCGGAATGGGCGATGATGACAGCGTTCGAGAGGTTGTGTGCCGGGCACGCGCAACGTGCCCCGGCGCGGGGTGCTCGAAGAGTGTGAATTTCCATGGCGGCGACAATTCAAAGCACGGTGCTTCTGATCGCGGGCATGAAAGACAATACAGGCCGCGAAGCCCTGATCAGTGCGCTCGAACACGTCGGTGGCGTCCAGGAAGTGGACGTCAACCTGTACCACGCCCGCGCGACAATCCGGCACAGCGCAGGATGCGAAACGGGGGAGTTGCTCCGGGTGATTTCGGAGGCGGGCTTTGGCGCCCGGACAGCGGAGTGAACACCAGCCCGCTCGAGCGGGGAATGAACCAAGGAGCATGCCATGTCAATCGTCAAGACCGAACTCAGAGCCCGAGATGTGATGACTCCCGATCCGGTGTGCGTCAGCCCCTCGACCACGATCCGTGAATTGGCCCGCATCTTCGAGGAGAACGAAGTATCGGGCGCTCCGGTCGTGGACAAGGAGGGAAAGGTCATCGGCGTGGTTTCCAAGACGGACCTGATCCGGCGCTGCGCACAGGGAACCGATGACATCCCGCCCGCCTACCTGTTCGAGGTCCTGAACGAGCAGGAAACCGACGAAGACGAGACGAGCGAGGTCATGCCCGAGCCGCTGGTCTGCGTCGAGGATTTCATGACCGAAGACCCCTTGATGGTCGCGCCGGATGTCTCGGCGGGCAAGGTTGCTCGGATGATGCACGAGAGCCGTGTGCATCGCGTGATCGTGGCCGATGAGGAGCAGTTCCCGATCGGCATTATCACAAGCCTCGATCTGCTCGCGGAATTTCCCAGATAGACCCGCCCCGGCGTAATGCAAAGGAGCGTGCGTGGACCGTTCGGTTCGTCAGCCCGGCTTGGATAACGAGGCACTCTCCAGCGCGCGGTACTGCGCAGATGACGCCTTGCCGAACGTGGCCGAACTCGTTCGCCTTCGGGCGTACGAGCTTTTCTGCATGCGGATGGCGTACGGGCTGGCGGGCGACGCGGCCTCCGACTGGGCCCAGGCCGAACGCGAAATTGCATCGGCACCTTTCATCGCATTGATTGATTCGGAGATCGAGCCCTCCCTTGGCGAGTCTCGCACGGAAGTCGATTCCGCTTCGCACGAAGACGCCGATTTCGAGGTTGGATACGAGTTCTTCGGCCCGCAACGTATTGGATTTGAAAGGGGTACGCCATGAGCAGCTTGACGAAAACACGCGATTCCATGACGGCAGCGACCGGGCCTGCACCCGCGGTGCCCGGTGTGGTTTCACTCTCTGAACAGATTCGAGCACGCGCGTTCCAGATCTACCAGGCCCGCAAAATCGGAGGGATCCGAGGTGACGCTGTTTCGGACTGGCTGCAGGCCGAACTCGAACTGAGCGGGAAGACGGGCCGCCCGACCGCCTCGCCGGTGGTGAAGAGCGGGCTCTCGCCGCGTGCCATTGCCGATCAGCAACTCGAAGCCCGGGAGGCGGCACGCGGCGAGGTGCTGCTCAGGAGCGGAATTTAGCACCGGATTCCGGCCACTCAATCGACCCTCGCAACCAACCCCTGAAAGGAACGGGTTTATGACACTGAACCGACGATGGATCCTCACCGCCGACGGCAAGCGGGCCACCCTGTTCTCCCTCGCGATGACGCCGGAAGGAGAGTTGAACGCCGAATCGCGTCTCACGCTCGAGTGGCATCCGACGGTCGAGCACGAGCACCACCGGCCATCGATCCTCGGCGGGCGAGCCAATGGCATGCGCCATTTCGCCTCGCACGGCCACGACGACGAAGAGGCGATGCGCCGGTTCACCCGCGAGGTGATCACATGGATCGGCGGGTTCGAGGACGAACTCGAAATTGCGCAGCTCGACGTCTTTGGGCCTTCGCGCTTTCTCGGTTTGCTGCGGATCCAGCTCGAGGGGCATCCGCACCGTCTGCGTACCCGAGTCGATCTGCACCAGTGCGAGTTGGCGGGGCTTGGAGCCGAGCAACTGGCGAAACACCCGACGGTCCGGCGGCTGCTCGGTGAAGAGGCGAGCAATCGGCCACCTGCGCGGATGAGAGTCGGCCGCCGGTAAGCCAAGCGCAGAGAAAGCCCCGGCGTCGGCCGGACCGGCGTCGGGGCCACCTCTCAGCCGGCGACCGCTTCATGCGCGAGTTCCCGCGGCATGACATCGATCTTCGGCAGTCCCGGGCGGTCGGGGAATTTCGCGTTCAGATGCTGCACGAACCATTCGCCCGCGAGCTGCGCCATGATCTCAAGCATGCCCGGCTCGGCAAAGAGGTGCGTCGCGCCGGCGATGACGGCGAATCGCTTGACGCACGGCAGTCGATCGAGCGCCTGGCGGTTGAGATCGATGAACGCGGGGTCTCTGCCACCGACAATGAGCTGCGTCGGACAGCGCACGCGATCAAGCCAATGTTCGGCAAGATTGGGGATTCCGCCTCGAGCAACGACAGCGCGGATTTCCGGATTCTGGGCCGCCGCCGCTAGAGCCGCCGCCGCCCCGGCGTGAGCGCCCAGGACGCCGATCGGAAGGCGGCAAAGCCTGGGATTGAACTCGACCCATCGAACGACAGCGAGCAGGCGCCCCGCAAGCAGATCGGCATCGTGCGCTCTGCCGGTGTGCTCAATCTCCTCGTCGGAGAGCAGATCGACAAACAGCGTCGCAAGGCCGGATTCCCACATCGTCGACGCCACCTTGCGGTTGCGGGGGCTTCCCCGGCCGCTGCCGCCGACCTGGGGGACCAGGACGATTCCGCGGGCTTTGTCCGGCACGAACAGATCCCCCTCCATCGCGACGGATTCAGTCTCGATGGAAACGGGCCAGACAGCTTTGGCGAGTTGACCGTTCATGGGCGCCTCCCTTTGAACGCCTTCTCCGCGGGCGTGGGCGGTTTGCCAAGGTCATACGGGGGCAGGGGCCGCGGACGGCTCCTGCACCCGTGAGAGGAGAGAAAGAGCACGGCTGTGCCGCTGCTGGTCTTACGCACCAACCGGCACTTTCTTGCCGCAAGGCTTCACCTCGATCTGACGGGGCTTGGCGCTCTGCCGTTTCGCGATGTGTACGGTGAGCACCCCGTTATCCGATTCCGCAGACACCTTTTCGGGGTCGGCGGTTTCCGGAAGCGTAAGCGAGCGCCGGAAGGATCCGAAGCTCCGCTCCCGCCGGCAGTACCCGTTTTTCTTCTCCTCGCGATTGGTTTCCTTCTCGCCGGAAATGCTGAGCGTGTTTCCGGTGACGGCGATATTCAGGTCCTTGGCCGGCACGCCCGGGACGTCGGCACGGATCGTGATCTCCGCGTCCGTTTCCGCCACGTCCATCGGGGGAAGCCAGCCTTCCACGGGCGGGAGTGCTGGCTCTACCAGGCTTAGCGGCCCAAAGAAACCCTCCAGAGACCGATCCAGTTCGTTGTGGAGCCGATCGAATTCACTGGTGAGAGGGGTTCGCTTGTTCCAGAGTGTGAGATTCATGACATTCTCCTTTGGCGGACCTTCCGCCGGTCCTGTGTTCGCCGGCACCGCGCCGCCGATCGGCCGGCGGGGAATATCAGCAGTACGGGTCAACAACCGTCTGGTCGTCGATGCGCCGAACGCCGTGGCCGAATCCGGCCACACGATCAATGGCGTTCTTCTCCGCCCAGGATCGGACGGATCCTTTGAGCGTAACCACGCCGTCGTGGACCGTGACGTTGATTCGCTTGGCCTCCCGCTCGGCCTGGCGTTCCAGGGCCGTCTCGATGTCGAGCTTGATCTGCGCCGGATCGACAAAGCCCGGCGTCACGACAATCCGGTTCACGACGTTGCGGACACCGGTGAGGCGATGGATCGCCCGCTCCGCATCATGGCGCTGCGCCCAGGTCGAGACGTTTCCTGTAAGCGTGACGTTTCCGGAGGAAACCGTGGTCGAGATCTGATCTTCCGGCACGAGCACGTCCCAGCGGAGCGCGTTGCGCACGGCTTTGGCGATGTCCTCGTCACTCCGCTCCCAGATGGAGGGGATCTTGACCGTCAGATCATCCACCACATCGAGCACGCCCGCGACCCGATGGGCCGCTCCGATCGCCGCGAGCTTCTTCGCGTACGCACCGACCTTGCCCCGGAGCGTGACGGTCCCGTCGTGGACGAGGACTGCCACGTCGCTCTCGTCAAAGCGAGAATCCCACTTGAGTTCATCGAGCACGTCGGCCTTGATCTGGCTGTCGGATTTGGCGGCGGTGATCGTCATGTTTGTTCTCCTGTGCTTCGGCGCGCTTGTGAGGCGGCCACGCGCCGGATTCACATCCCATTGGATCCCTCCGGCGCTCGGAAGTCACTCGCGGAAACTTCCTTGATCTGGGTCGGCACGTCCGCCCGGGCTTCAAAGCGCAAACCCGCGAAAAGCACCGAGTTCAGGGAAGTTTCCCTTATCGCGGAGATCGCCGGCCGCCGGTCGTGCGTACCCTCAGATGCGCACGCGGATGGCCACCTTTTCTCCTGTATCCCGCAGAATTCGCAGCGCCCAACGCTATGTTCGGGTGCTCGAGGTTCTGGCGCGTCACGGCTTCGCCGACTTTGCCGAGCAGGTCGGCCTGCACAACCTGATCGAGCGGGGCAAAGAGATTCTCGGAGCCACGCCGCGCAAGAGCCAGGAACACGTTCCCCGCAAAGAACGTCTCCGGCGTGTCCTCGAGGAACTCGGCCCGACCTATGTGAAACTCGGCCAGGTGCTGAGCACCCGCCCCGACCTGATCCCCCAGGACTGGGCGGACGAGTTCAAGAAACTGCAGTACGACGTGCCCGGTGTCGACTACGAGCTGATCGACAAGACACTCCGGGAGGAGTACGGATCAAAGTACACCAAAGTAATCCGCTCGATCCAGAAGAAGCCGATCGCCGCCGCTTCCATGGCCCAGGTCCACCGGGCAAGGCTGCACGACGGCGCGCGGGTCGTGCTGAAAGTGCTGCGGCCCGGCATCCGCGACATGATCGACGCGGACATGGAGATTCTGCACTCCCTGGCCGAACTCGCCGAAGGACATTACACTGATCTTGGCTACAGCCCGACCGAAGTCGTCAGCGAATTCGCGAAGGAGATGGCGAAGGAGACCGACCTGACCCACGAGGGCCGCTCGACCGAACGGCTCCAGACATATTTCGAGAACGATCCGGAGGTCGTCTTCCCCAAGGTCTACTGGCAGGCAACGACCACGAACGTGCTCGCCATGGAGGAGATGCGGGGGATCGTCCTTTCGCACCTCAAGGAAGGTGAGATCGACCAGGAGGACAGGCGCAAGCTGGTCGAGAACGGAACCCGCGCGGTCTTCCGCCAGTGCCTGGAATTCGGCTTCTTTCACGCCGATCCGCACCCGGGAAATCTGATCGCCCAGGCGGGCGGCCGTCTCGCGTTCATCGACTGCGGCATGACCGGCGAGATCGACGCTCGCACGTCGCGCCAGCTCGCGGATCTTGTTTCAGGAGTCGTGAGCGGCGACCTGGATCGGGTGATCGGAGTGGTCGCCGCGCTTGGTGATATCGGGCCCGAGAAACTCGAGGATCGGGGCCTGAGGGCCGACGTGCAGGCCATCGTCTCCCAGTTCCAGCACGGCACGCTCGAGAACCTGAACCTCGGGCGCCTGCTGCAGGAATTCTTCGCCGCGCTGCGAGCCCATCAGGTTCGATGCCCGGCAGATCTGGTGTTTCTGATCAAGGCGCTGACGACGATCGAATCGGTAGGACGGTCGCTCGATCCGTCTTTTGAGATGGTGGGCTATGCACGACCGTACATCGAGAAGCTCGTAGAAAAGCGGTACAGCCTGGGCGCGTTGCGGTCGCGGCTGAAGCGGAGCGTGATGCAGTACGCGGAATTCGTGGAAGACCTGCCGGGCGAACTGCGACCGTTGATCTCGCAGCTCCGGCGCAACAAGCTCGCCGTCAACATCGAGCACCGGGGCCTGAACCGCCTCACCCGGACCATCGAGCACGCCAGCCGCAACATCTCCTTCGCCCTGATCATCGCGGCGATGCTGGTCGGCTCGTCGATCCTCGTCTTGGCATCGCGCAATCCCGGGATGGGCGCGCTGACAGCCATCGGAACGGCGGGGTTCGTCGCCGCCGCGGTGCTTGTCGTGCTGATGATCGTCTCGAACCGAAGAGCGGCCGGGCGCGGGGAGTAGCCGCGATCCGATCCTACTTGCTGCGACGGCCGGCGGGCTTGGCTCGGCGCGCCGTGCGTTTTCGTTGATTCGGCTTCGGATTGCGGGTCGCGCGACTCGCGGGCGGCGTGCGCCGGGGCGAAATGACTTCGCCCAGCCCTTCGAGAAGGCCGCTCGCCGCCAGCGCGATGCCCTTGGCGGCACGGCGAGCAAGCGACATTCCCGATTCCGCGGCCTCGCGCGTCATGACGCCGATCTTGCCGTCCGTCGCCGAGCGAATGCTCTTTGCCGCCGCAGAAACCTCCTTGCCCGAACGCCTGGCGCGTTGGACAAGCAAATTGAGTTCATCACCGACTTCGGACGAGGTTCGCTTGGCGAAGAGGGTCACGGCGTGAAGGAATTGATTGTTCGCCTCGACGAGCCGCTTCTTCGCCGCCGGAACCGCATGGGTCGCGATTGCCTTGCCCCGACGCCTGACGCTGCGCGCTGCCCCAGTACCGGCGGATGCAACCGACCGCATGCCGTCCTCAAGCCCGTCGAACACCTGCCTCAGCGAGCTGTTGCGCGACGATGGCATCGAATCCTTCACGGCTTTCGACGTTCCCTCGAGCACATCGTGCACGACACCGGAGATTTCAGCGCGGGTCAGCTTGCCTTCACGCAACGCGCTCACGGTCAACTTGTGAATGCGAGCCCGAGTACCGGGCTTGGACGCGGCGGCTTCTGCCTGCTTCTTGATGTTGGTCTTGCGCGTGGCGGCCATTGCGGGAGTTCTCCATTGCCCCGGGTACCTATCCGGAGCAGGATACGCACGTATTGAGTAACGGCGGGCTTGACCAGCGATCGAACGATGCTCGCGGGATGCCGCCTTCTGCAGACGCACTCGCCCGGCAATGCGTCAGGATTACTTGTCGTACTTCGTGGGCACAGGCTGCACCGGGTCGGGGATGGTCGTGCCCGGGTCCTTTGACGCGTTCGGATCGACCGCCGCCGGCTCTTCCTTCGGGGCGGGCAGCATTGGCGGCGTCTGCTCCGATCTCGGCTGCCCCTTCTTGAAGATCTCGAGCACCGCCGGCCCGGGCAGGTAGGGCGCCGGGCCCTCTCCCTTTACTTCCTCGCGCGGCGGGGGCTGATCCGGGTTCGGCCGGTCGGGAATGGAGAGATCCACTCTGGTCTGTCCGAGCAGGGTGCCGGTCGCGAACGCGAGATCAACCTGCGAGATCTCGTAGTCGGTCACGGCGGAGATCTCGGAGAACTGTGCCTCGGCCAGTCGCGTGGTGGCATCCAGCACAAAGACGCTTGTGCTGGCGCCGACGGCAAACTGACGCTGCTCGGCCTGCAGAGCGCGGGTATTCAGAATGACCGACTGGCGCGAGGCGATGACCCGCTGCCACGCCGCTTCGATGGCGTCAACGGCATTCAGCACTTCCTGGCGGATGGCCAGTTCCCGGGCGCTCTTGCTGCTGAGGCGCTGCAATCTCGTCAGGATGGCGCGCCTCACGGCGGATCGTGCCGCCTCATTGCCGATCGGGATCTGCGCACTGAGCCCGACCGACCAGTCGTCGTGCTCGAAGGCCGTCATGTTCTGGAAGGCGCTGCCGCGCACGCCCGCAAGGCCGTGGACGTTGTACGCATAGTCGAGCGTGACCAGGGGTAGCGCCTGGTTCTGCTGAAAGTCGATATTGGCGGCGTCGGCGGCAATCCGCAGCTCGAGTTCGAGCATCTCCATGCGCGTGGCGATTGCGAAGGACGTCAGAGCCGCCCGATCGAACTCGTACAGCACGAGGTCCGGCGGCGTTGCCGGCGCGATGAACGTGCCCGACTCGACATCCAGGCCCGGCATGTTCATGATCCGCTTGAGCTCGCGCTGCTGAGTGAGCACATCGTTCTGGGCACGGATGATGACGTCGAGCTTGTCGGCCACTCCGGCTTGCGAACGGATCGCCTCGATCTCGGCGACGCTCCCGGCGTTGACCTTGTGCTGCGCCGAATCGAGCTGGGCCGACGCCAGTTCGTACTGCTGCTGCGCGACCTCGAGGTTTTTCTTGGCCTGGTACAGACGCCAGTACGAACGGTCGATCGCCGCGAGCTGCCGGATGGCCTCGAGCTTCGTGGATGCCTCGGTCGCCCGCTCGTTGTAGGATGCGACACGGAGCGCGGCGGTGTTCGCGCGGCGCCCCGCGTTACGCAGCAGAGGTTGGCTGATCGAGAAGATCAGGTCGTCGGTGTACTGAGGGTTGAACGCCCCGTTGCTCGGGCTGGTGTCCAGCCGCTGAGGCAGGAACGAGACGTTTACAGTCTCGCCCGTGCGCGTGGGGATGGTGACGCCGGGCTCGATGAGCCGACGGCCGGTGTACGTACGCTCGATGAAGGGCGTGTTCAGCCCCGTGGGCTGATTCGTCTCACTCCAGAGCGACCTCAGCGTGAACGCGCTCTCGAATCGCGCATCCTCCTGGCTGACCGACTCCCGAGCGATCGCCGGATCCATGAGAGCGATCTGCAGATCGAGGTTATTGGCCAGCGTGCTGGCCCGGGCTTCCTCGATCGTGAGGTCGTAGGTCTTCGCGCCCTCGAACCGCTTGCGGGCCCGCTCGATGGCCGCCTTATCGATCATGCCGGTCGCGTCGGTGGGGATCTTCGGATCGGGCTTGGCGTACTTATTGAAATTGGCCGTATCGATCCGGCGCAATCGGTCGAGCGCCACCTCGCGCCCGAAATCGGCCGGTTCGCTCGCGAACGGATTGCCCTCGCACGCGCAGAGGCACATCGCGCCCAGGCTCAAGGGGAGCGCGGCACGCGAGACGAACAGACTCTGAACCGAACGGAAAAAAGAAGTCGCGCATCGTGCGCGGGCCCGCTTATTCATGCCGGAGTGCCTCGATGGGATCCAGGCGCGCGGCCTTGATCGCCGGGAACATGCCGAAGAGAAGGCCGGTGGCGGCGCAAAACCCGACAGACAGAAGAATCGCCCACCCAGGAATGATCGCGCCGTCGAGCGAAAGCCTGGGCATCGCCCGCAGTATGAAGACAAGCCCCTGCCCGATCGCCAGCCCGATCCCGCCACCGATCATGCACAGCGTGATCGCCTCAACCAGAAACTGAGTCAGAATCACGCTCGGTTTGGCCCCCACCGCCTTGCGCAAGCCGATCTCACGCGTCCGCTCACTCACCGAGACGAGCATGATGTTCATGATCCCGATGCCGCCGACAACAAGCGAGATCGCGACGATTCCCGCCGCGAAGATCTGCAGAAACGTCGCGATCTTCTTGAACTGCTCGATCGCAGAATCGATGGCTTCCACGCCAAACGTATTGGGATCTCCCGGCTCGATATGTCGCACCCGGCGCATGTACGTGTTCAACTCCGCCTTCACGTCGTCCGTCAGTTCCGGCCCGCGGCTCTGCGCCACCACGTACATCCGGGGTTCCGGACGCATCAGTTCGCCGGTCGCGAACGGAATGTAGATCTCGGTCTGCGGCTCGTTGCCCCCGAACATCGGGCTGACCGCTTTGGTCTCTACGACCCCGACGATCTTGAACCGCCGGCCCGCGACGAGGATGACGGTGCCGGTCGGATCGGAGTTGAGATTGAGCTCGGCCACTCCCTTGTCGTTGATCAGGCAGACCTGGAGCTTGCCCTCCTCGTCCGTCATTGTGAAAGGGCGACCGACGGTAACGAACCGCGACTCGATCTCGTGCCAGTCCGGCCGAATGCCCGTGACCGTGACCAGATCCTTCACCTTTTCTCCCGCCTGCACGGTGCCGGTGAAGTTCATGACCGGCGAAAGCCGGGAGAGCGACGGCGCCGCCGCCAGCATGCCGTTCACCTGCTGCGTCGTGATGCGGAGCTGGCGCCACGAGTACTTGTCGCGGCGCTGATCGGGCATGCGCGGGAAGATCCAGACCTTGTTGGCTCCCAGCGTCGCAAACTGATCGAGCACGAACTTCTCCATGCCCTTGGTCGCCGCGATGATCGACACGACCGCCGCCACCCCGATCACGATGCCCAGTGTCGTCAGGAGCGCACGGACCTTGTTGGTCCAGATCTGGGCCAAGGCGATTAGGACGGTCTGGAAAAGGAGTCGGAAAATCGGCATGGGTCAGACTCCGACGGGCGCCGGCACGGCCGCAACCGCGGCAGCCGGAGCAGAGACGCCGGCCGCGGCACGCACCGCGAAATCGGCCGCGGAACGAAGGTAATCCTGATGGATCGGATCGGTCTCGGTGGGATGATCAGAAACGATTCTGCCGTCTCGCAATCGGATGATTCGCTTGGCGTGCCCGGCGATGTCCTCTTCGTGGGTGACGATCACGATCGTCTGGCCCTCGTTGTGAAGTTGCTTGAAGAGAGCGATGATCTCCTCGCTGGTCTTGGAGTCGAGGTTGCCGGTGGGTTCGTCGGCGAGCAGGATGCTGGGATTGGTGACAAGGGCTCGGGCAACGGCCACCCGCTGACGCTGCCCGCCTGACATCTGATTGGGCTTGTGCCCCATGCGATCGCCCAACCCGACGCGTTCGAGCGTCTTCTTGGCCATCTTCCGGGCCCCCCACCAATGCTTCCGCGAATACAGCAGGGGCAGCATCACATTCGCGACGGCATTCGCGCGGCTGAGCAGTTCAAAGCTCTGGAAGACAAACCCGATCTCCTCGTTGCGGACCTTCGCGAGCTGCGTCGCCGACATCTTGTGCGTCGGCTTGCCCGCCAGCTCGTACGCGCCCTTGGTCGGACGGTCGAGGCAGCCCAGGATGTTCATCAGCGTCGACTTGCCCGAACCCGAAGCGCCCATGATCGCGACGAACTCATTGACAGCGATGTCAAGATCGACGCCGCGCAGGGCGTGCACGCGCTCCGTGCCGATGCGGTAGGTCTTCTCGAGTTTGCGGATCTTGATGGCGAGCATGGGAGTGCCGCAAAGACGTGCTAGTTCTTGCCTGGGTCCTGGGGCGCGTTCGCCTGCTTCTGCTCGGCCGGCTTGTCCTTTTTCGCGGGAGCCTCCGCCGGCTTTGTGTCCTTCGATGCGGCCTTGGTGTCCGCCGGAGTTGCGCTGGTTGTCCGGATCTCCCCGCCGGGAGTCGGCGTCTTGTTCGCCGGCTTGTCTTCCTTGTCTGTGAGCTTCTGATCCGCCTTGAGACCGATCAGCGCCTTGAAAGGCCCGACGATCACCTTCCGACCGTCGTCGAGCCCCTTGAGAATGACCGTGTCCGTCAGGTCGCTCGGCCCGACGCTGACCGGAACGACAACCGACTTGCCGTTCTCGTACACATACACGACGCGCGTCCATTTCTTGTTTCGGTCGACCAGGCTCCCGTCGCGGACCACGTCGCTCGGCAGTTCCTCGACCAGCCTCTCGACCACGGCCTGGCTCGGGACCTTGATCAGATCGTGGAAATTCTCGACCTCGATATCCACGTTCGCCGTCATGCCCGAATAGATCGTGACATCCTCCGGGACTTCGAGCTTGATTTCGGTCTGAAAGTACGCCGTCCCGTCCTTGTCGATGACGCGCAGCGGTTGCACGACCTCAACCTGGCCGGCGAACGTGCGGTTCGGGAAAGCGTTGATGTAGACCTTGGCCCGCTGCCCGATCTTCACCGGGGCGATGTTGGTCTCGTCTACCTTCGCCTTGACGATCATGCTGTTGAGATCCGCGACCTGCATGATCACCGAGCCCGGGCTGTTCAGCGTTCCGACAACCACCAGCTCGCCCACGTCGGCCTGGGCGCTCGTGACAACGCCGTCGAACGGCGACGTGATGACCGTGTAGCTCAGATTTTTTTCCGCGCGATCGATGTTCGCCTTCGCGATGGCGATCGAGTGAACGACCTGGTTGGTCACACTCTCGGCGCGGCTGTACTCCGCCTCGGCCGTATCCAATTCCGCCTTGGAGATGTCCTTGCTCGAATAGAGCTCCCGCTTGCGCCCGAGTTCCTGCGTCATGTTCTCCATCGACGCCCTGGCGCCGGCGAGCCGCGCCTCCTCGCTCCGGAGCGAGGCCTTGGCCGATTCGAGCGAGGCCTTCAGATCGTCGGCGTCGAGGCGGACGATCACGTCCCCCTGCTTGACCCGCCGGCCCTCGCGGAACGGCATCGCCACGATGCGCGCCGAGACCTGCGCTGAGATATCGACCTTCTGCTTGGGCTCGATGATCCCCGGCGCGCTCACCACACGCACCAGGTCGCCGCGCTTCGCTTCTTCCACGCGAACAAACATCGGCTTGGACGATGGATCAAAGCTCTGACGCCACTCATCGAGTTGCCCGGACTGGACCAGCCAGAACACCCCGCCGCCGACGGCCAGACCCAGAACCACAACGATCCCAAGGATCCATTTCCACACTCGAGCACTCTCCTGATCCGGCTTGTGAGACCCGCCTTCGACCTCGCCTGACGACTTCGCCCCCCACCGCCTCTCCGCCCCGTCACTCGACACCGATCGCCCGCCACTCCTCCAGAGAAGCCCCAGACGCTGGTGGCTTTCTGGGATTCGTGGCCCATCCGTTTTCGACGCGGGCGCGAATGTGTCGAAGGATTGTTACACCCGGCGTCCGATTCCGATGCACCTTCCGCTATTCAGTGCGCCGGATGAGCCCGCAAGTATACCGATCAAAAGCCAAATTATCTGCCGATTTCGCATTATTGGTCGGGCTCGCACCTCAAACGGCGGCTCAACCGCGCAACCCAAGTCCAACACGCCGGCACGCGGCCTCGATCGCCCCGTTCACCTCGGCGGCGTGCGACACATTCGGCACATGGCCCGCGCCGCGGATTGTCACATCGATCGCATTCGCCGGATGTGGAATGATGCGATCCTTGTCGCCGTGAATGCGCACTATCGGCGCCGCGGGAACCCGGACCCCCGACCAGCCCATCATCGCTTGCGCGGCCCACCGGATGAACGAGAACGGAACGGCGTCCATCATCGTTTCAAGGAAGACCCGATGCTCCCGCTTCATCGGCCCGAGTCGACGGATGAACGCCCGCCCCATGAACTTTGAACGCTCCCCCACCGGCGTCGGCATCCACCGCCCCGCCATCGCCATCCACCGCAGCGACGGGGCGATCTCCTTCGGATTGAGGGCGCTGCCGATCAGAACAAGCGCATCGGGTTTGAGCACGGAGGACATTTGGGCCGCGAGCATTCCACCGAAGGAGATGCCACCGAGAACAAGCGGACCACCACCCAAAGGCAGCATTGGGCGAATCCGCTCCGCCATACGTCCGGCATAACCCGCGAGCGGTTCATTCGATGCGGGCTCGAGCCACGGAGGGCTGATGAGATTTGGAAACTCGCTCCGCTGCGGATCGAAGAGGCGAACATCGGCTCCGAGGCCGGGAAGCAGCACCAAGACCGGCTCGTTCATGGTTCACACTCAAATCTTGGTGCCAGTTTGACGCCGGCTCCTGCGCCGGGCCAGCTTTCGTTCCACCACTTCTCCGAGTGAAACATCAGGAGACTTCTTCCAGTTCGACCCGCGCGGGATCTTTCCGAGCGCTTGCGCCGCTCGATTTTCATCAAGGCCCAACTTCTGTATCGCCTGCTTCCCAGACGCCCGACGCGCACCGCTCCGCCAAGCTTTTCGTCGGCGAATTCCCTTACGCGAAGCGCCCGTGGATTCTCCGTAAACATTGCGGCGATCTTTATCGTAGCTCAACCGCTTCTTTTCTTGTGGCGATCGAAACCGCTTTGAAGTAGGCACCTTTGTCTTCGCCACGTTTCACACCCCGAGCTTCTCGCCCAAAAACGCCCCCACCTTGTAGAGCGAGACTTTTTGCTGCTGCCCCGAATCCCGATCGCGCAGCGTCACCGTCTGTTGTGTCATCGTGTCCCCATCGATCGTGATGCAGAACGGCGTCCCCGCCTCGTCCATGCGGGCATATCTCTTGCCGATCGACTGCTTCTCATCAAGCTCGATGTTGCCCAGTTTCCAGAACCGTGCCGTCAGTTCGTCGTGCAGCTTCTCGGCAACCTCGGGCATCCCGTCCTTCGCCACCAGCGGAAAGACCGCGGCCTTCACCGGGGCCACCCGCGGATTGAATTTCAGAAACTCCGGACTCGCCCGCGATTCATCGCGGGTGTACGCCTCGCAGATGAGCGCCAGCGCCCCGCGATCGAGGCCCGCCGCGGGCTCGATGCAGTGCGGCATGTACCGCTCGCCCTTCTTGCCCCCGTTGGGAAGAATCTCACCCCGGTCGGTATCGAAGTAGTCGAGCTTCACGCCCGAGTGCTTCTGGTGCTGCGTCAGGTCGTAGTCGCCCCGGTGCGCGATGCCCTCGAGTTCGCCGAACCCCGGAGACGTGAACGGGAATCGATATTCAACGTCGCTCGTCCCTTGCGAGTAGTGCGAGAGTTCGTCCTTCTCGTGCTCGCGCAGGATCAGGTTCTCGCCGGCCAGCCCGATCGCCTTCCACCATTCCATCCTGAAATCACGCCAGAACTTGTACCACTCGAGCGACTCGCTCGGATGGCAGAAGAATTCCAATTCCGCCTGCTCGAACTCGCGCGAACGGAACGTGAAATTGCGGGGCGTCACCTCGTTGCGGAACGAACGGCCTGTATTTCCGATGCCGAATGGCATCTTGACGCGGGACGTGTCCACGACGTTCTTGAACTGGACAAACACACCCTGCGCCGTCTCGGGCCTCAGATACGCCTTGTTCGCCTCGTCCCGGATCGCGCCGGGGATCGTGTCGAACATCAGGTTGAACATGCGGGGTTCGGTCAGCGTTCCGGGCTTCTCCGCCTCCGGACCGATCACGCGCGTCCACGGCTGAGGCAGCGACGACAACGCGACGGCCTTCACCGTTCCGAACGTCTTCTCCGCTTTCTTTTTCTGCTTGGCCTCGCTCGGCTGATCTCCGACAAATGCGAAGACCGGTTTGTCGCCCGGATCTCCGCTCTCCGGCACGTACACCATCACATGGTCGTACCGATAGCGTCCCTTCGTCTCTTTGTCGTCCACCATCGGATCGTTGAATCCGCCCACATGCCCGCTCGCCTCCCACACCTTGGGATGCTGGATGATGCACGTCTCGAGCCCCACGTTCCGCACCGGCCTGCCGTTCGGCCCGTTCCGCCCCCAGCACGGCCTCAGGATCATGTCCTGCCACCACGCGTCTCTCAGATTCTTCTTGAGTTGCGCCCCCAGCGGCCCGTAATCCCAGAAGCCGTTGATGCCGCCGTAGATCTCCGACGCCTGATAGATAAACCCGCGGCGCTTGCACAGCGCCATGATGGCGTCCATGGGCTTTTTCGACGTCGTGCTCGCGGGAGAAGTGTCGGACATTGGGGACTCCGTTGGACCGAGAAGTGGTAACTCTAGGAATTCTCTTTCACGACTGCGGCCCATTTGGCCGTTCCCTTGGCCACGGCGCGCCCGCCGCTCGTCGCGCGCGGAACCGGCCGGAAAAATGTTGCTCCAACGTGGCCCTGGCGATAGCCTGAATTCGTCCTTTGCCCCGGGAGTTCACCATGCGACCGATCCGCCTCGTGCTGTTCTGGGCTGCCCTGATCTCGTGCGTCTTCGGCACTCGTGCCTCCGCTCAGTCCCTGACTTCGTTCATCTATCAGGGAAAGGTCGAAAGAGACGGCGCGCCGTACACCGGCAACGCGGACGTGCGGTTCCGGCTGTTCGACTCGCTCGCCGGAGGATCACAGATCGGATCGACGGTCACGGCGGCCCCGGTCGCGGTCGACACCGGTGTGTTCAGCACGCGCCTGGACTTCGCCGATGCGATCGTCGGCCTCCCGGCGCCCGCCTGGCTCGAGGTGTCCGTGCGCACACCTTCGGGCTCCGGCGCGTTCGTCACGCTTTCGCCCCGACAGCCGGTGGAAAGCGCCCCCTTCGCTGCGAACGCACGCGGCATCCAGGTTGACCTCCAGAACAACGTCTACCTGTCCGGAACGCTCAATCTCGCGACGTCCGGCCTGAAATTCTCCGACGGAACCACGCTCTCGACCGCCCTCGACATTCCGACAACGCCCGGCGTAAAACTGGTCCAGTCCAGTACGAGCAGCGTGACGCTCAATCATGAATCATGTCACCTTTACTCGCCCCTGGTCATCTCGTGCGAGGTGATCACCATCCCGACGGGAGGCGGCGGCTACACGACGCAGCGCGGCAACGCGGCGCCGATCGAAGTCGATGTCTCCCGCCCCGCCGGTGTCGACGAGACCTGGCGCACGCATTGGGAATCGACTGTCGCGTCCGGATTCGCTCCGGCAAACCTGCAGACTCTGCACATCGTCCAGAGCCGCCAGAGCGGCGGGGACGCGAGCCTCGACATTCCGATGCTTGTCGCCGGGTACCGGGTGGAAACAACCGGCACACAAGTGCTCGAAATCCTCCACCTCATTGCGCCGACGCGCACGATGGTTGCGCCGGTCCTGAGCGGACAGGGAGGCCCGATCGGCATTCTCACCGGCCCAACGATCCTGACGATGAAGTCGAGCGGCATCACCGCGCCGGGGGCGCGCGTCGTCCGCCTGGATCGTCCGGCCGAGGTGTCCGAGTCCGGGGCGCCCACGATCCAATTCCAGCTCGAGGGCGCTCCAACTCCAATCGTCATCGTGCGCAATGCCTTGGGCAGCAGCCCCACGCTGCTGGCGTGGTTCAGCGCGACGGCGGCCAACACGGTCACGCCAAAGGACTTTGACGTTGCGAGCGGAACGGTCACGCTTTTTCATTCCGCGAATGCGTGGCCCTTCGAATACCGGATCGTGCAGTCGGCTACGGAGGAGTTGTACGAAGAGTATTCGATTGTCTCGCCGCGCGAGCGCTAGAACATCGCCGCCGATACGCTGCTCACCATGCCCGCGCCGGTGTTATCAACCGCCGCGGAATAGTTCAGCATCTCGACACGCTCGGGCTGAACCGTCTTGAGCGTCGCCACCAGGTTTCCCGTGGAGCACCAGCGCGTCGGGTTCTGCTGCCACGCCATCGACGCCACGAGATCATCCGGGCGGATCGTCCGCACGATCTCCAGCATCTCCTTGTCGTGGGCGAATGTCTTATTTCGGAACTCGACCGCTTCCTTGGTATCGCCGGACGGTGCCTGCTGATCGCCGAAGGCCGGCCCCACGTGCGAGAGGTCCGCACTGCTGACCACCAGCGTCTTGCCCGGCAGGCTCGCGATCGTCTCCCGGAGCGCATCGACGAACGGCTGGAGTCCCAGCCCCTTGCCGTCATAACTGTCCCCGTTGTTCACCGCCGGATCGTGCACCAGCGCGCCGAACACCTTCGGGAAATTCCCGGCTTCGTCCCGCCCGATGCAGTGCTGGATCCACGGGATCTGCAGCTCCACCGAGTGCTCACGCTCGTGGTCGTAGCGGTTCGCCAGCAGCAGCCCCGCGTTCGCCGCGCCCAGCTTCTGCTTCAGTGTCTCGAACAGTTTCTCATCAAGGTCGCACTGCCCCAGCACCGTGCGGTACCCCTTGTCGCAGCCGCAAACGCCCGTTGAATCGCCGAAGTGATTCGTCCCAAGGATGATGATGCGATCGGGCCTGTCGGTCACGCGCATCCGCCCCCACACGCTCGCGTAGTTCACCCATCCACGCCCGTAATCGATGTGCGGCGCCACCAGCGCCTTGGGAAGAGCGTCGAAGCTCGGCTTGTCCGCATTCTCGAGCGCCTTGTCGATCCACTGATCGAAGACCTCACGCAATTTCGTCCCGCCGATCTCGTCCTTGCGCGAGTCCGGCAACGCCGCCGCACGCTCCTGCACCTGCTTCTGCAGCTTCTGGAGCTCCGCCTGGTCCTTGGGCGCCTCGGTCGGCATGTTCAACTCGCGCGCCACTTCCTGCATCACCAGCGCATCCACAAACGTCGCCGTGCTCGCCGGCGGCAAGACCGGCGATGAATCAAAATCGGCCCGCATCTTCGCGATGATCTCGTCGAACTTCGGCCCGTAGAGCAGACCGGCATCGTCCAACTGCGCGACAAACTGGCCCATGATCTCGCGGGTCAGGCCCCGCCCCACCTCCGCGCAAATCTGATCAACGTTGCGCTCACCGTTCATCAGCGGCAGCACCACCTGCATCGCCGGGGCCGCGATCACGATTCGGTCGGTGATCTGCTTGGCGTCCGCAAGCCCCAGCGCCTGCTGCTGCCCGATCTGGGCGGCAAAGCCCCGCAGCGGGCGGATCCGGGGCTTCATGTGGTGAGGCATTTCAGGCCGGAAAGGCGGCAACTGCGGCTGGCCGGCGGGGCCGGTTGGATTCTGGCCGGGATTCTCAGTGGTCATAGCCCAGTGTAGGAGTCGGAGCCCCTTCCGGGGAAAGAAACGACCGTTCGCGCCTAGTATCTAGGCCCCACCCACGCGGAGCGGCAGAATCGCCCGCGGGATCAAGAGGAATTGCCATGGCCGCGAACGCCCACCGTTCGCGCCTAGTATCTAGGCCCCACCCACGCGGAGCGGCAGAATCGCCCGCGGGATCAAGAGGAATTGCCATGGCCGCGAACGCCCAGACGAAATCCACGCCCAAGTCCACCCCCAAGCCCGCCTCCGTCGGCGAGTTCAGGGCCGGCCAGCAGGTCACCTGCACCGTCAGCGCCATGCCCCGCGCCACCGGCGCCATCTCGACCATCGAACGCCTCATGCGCCGCGATCCCGAGAACCGGCGTGCCCTCGCCCGCGCCCAGACCAAGCGCCGCCAGCGCATGGTCGTCTACAACCGCGGCAACCGCGATTGGGTCAGCCGCGAGACCGCCGCCCGCATCGTCCGCGTCGAGAAAGGCGCCGCCTGGAAGATGGTCTACACCCTCGACCTCGCCCCGGACATCGCCTCCGTCAGCCGTTTCCTCCAGATCAAGGCCGGCTGAGTTCCGCCGAAATCCAGGTATTCCTTCAGGCCTCCTTCACGGAGGCTTTTTTCATCGGCGGCATTCAGTTCCTAAAGATGCTGCGACGCCGCACCATTGACCGAGTATGAAGTCTGGAAGAACGGAGTCCACCATGGCATGCAATCGCTCCACCGGCCTTGTTCTTATCGCCTGCTCCTTGTTCGTCGCCTCCTGCGGCGAAGAAGCAAAGCCCGTCGTAAAGGCCCAGCCATCAACCCCCGCCTCTCCACCCCCGACCAAACCGGCGGAAGAGAAGCCCAAAGCCCCCGAGCCCAAGCCCGAAGCCAAGCCGGTCGAGACCACGGCTTCGCCAACGAAGGTGACGCTCCCGACATACACAGTCCGCGGCGAGATCGACGCTCTTCCCGGCATCGAGAGCAGCGTGCTCCGCCTTCACCACGAACGAATTCCCACGTTCGCCAGCAAGGACGGAAAGGTCGGCAAAGACTCCCAGGGCAAGCCCGGCATGAAGCCCATGACCATGGCCTTTGCCAAAAACCCGGACGTCTCGTACGACGGCCTGAAAGTCGGCGACAAGGTCGAAGTGATCATCGAGATCCGCTGGGACGCCCCGAATCACGAGGACATGCTCTGCATCACGAAACTGACCAAACTCGCGCCGGAGACGAAACTCGACTTCGAAGGCCAGCCGTCGCGAAGTGACCCCAAGCCGACTCCCAAGCCCGAAACGAAGTAGCGTCGGTCGCCTGCGATGCCCTCCGCCCGCAACCGCTCATCTCGGCGACCCGGCACTCAATCACGCGTTCATGAAAAAAAGCCCCGGCGCTGCGGGCAAACGCTCGAGCGCCGGGTCTCGTGGGGGTCGTGGAGGGGGTGCGGAACGGCGGGCAAAAGAAACCGCCGCATTCCGCCGAGCGTGTTCCGATACGCAGGGTTGCCGGAGCGGTTCAGGGATATCGCCGACTTTTCTTCGCACCGCAGTTCTGCACAGGATTTCCACAGAAATCCGCCCGAATCCCGGGGCTAGGCCGCGGGCGATGTCCGCGGCGTAAGGCCCAGAAGCTTCACTACTTGCAGAAGATCTGACCAGACTTTGGCGCGGTTCTCGGGCGTGTAATCCCGCAGCAAAAACGCAGGGTGATAGGTGGGCATGACCGGCACCTCAAACTCGGGATCTTCTGAAACCTCCGCGAGAACGCCCTGGTGCGGATGGAACCGCACGCGAGCAAACCGCCCACGCAGCCGCCCCATCGAATCCTCGCTCTGGAGCAACGTTCGGCTGGCGGGCAACCCCAGCGTCACGATGGCCTCCGGGCGGATGATCCGGATCTGATCCACCAGATACGGCCGGCACAACTCCGCCTCACGACCGGTCGGCGTCGCGTTTCCCGGAGGCCGGGTTTTGAGCACGTTGCAGATGTACACGTCCTCGCGCCGCAGCCCCATGGCCAAGATCATCTTGTCCAGCAACTGCCCCGCCCGCCCGACGAACGGGCGCCCTGTCTTGTCTTCCTCAGCCCCGGGCGCCTCGCCCACGAACATGAGGCGCGCGCTCGGGTCGCCCTCGCCGAAGACGATCGAGTGGTGATCCGTCACAAAGTGCTGGTGCGGCGCATCCGCTTCGTACCGGGCCCTCAGCACCTCGAGCAGCCGGCGCGATTCCTCGGCCCCGCGCGCCCAAACCTCCGGCGTCCGATCATCGAACGGCTTCCCCTCAATCTCCGCGACCGGCCGCGCCGCCTCAATCGCGCCACCTGCGGGACCAACGCGCCGGACGGGAATCGCATCGACCCCGAAGAGCCGGACCGTGTCGGCACCAACGGCGGCATAGCGGCGTTCGAACGTCTTCATCGCAGCCAATGTACTCCGGAATCTCGCCAAAGGAGATCGCGGGCCCAACGGCCCGCGATCTTTTCCGAATCCGATCGCAGAATTTACTGGAGCGCCTTGTCCACCGCCTGGCTGAGATTGCTCTGCAGGTAATCCACGCTGGCCTGGCTGTCGTTTCCGACGCTGCCCGTCGGCGGCGATGCCACTCCCGCCGACGCCCAGACGACCTTTCCGTCCTTGCCGATCACGTAGAACGTTGGCCACGCATCCACCTTGTACGGACCTTGCACCGTATCTCCCTTTGCGAGAGACATGTAGGTGTAGCCTTTGTCCTTCTTGAACTTCTCCGGGTCGGCCTTGGGATTCGACTCGTAGTTCATCCCGATCACGACCACGCCCTTGTCCTTGTATTTCTCGTGCACGGCCTGGACGGCGGGCATGGCCATCCGGCAGGGAGGGCACCAGGTGCCCCAGAAGTCCAGTACGACAACCTTTCCCTTGAACTCGGAAAGCGAGTGTTCCTTTCCCCCAAAGTCCTTCAGTTTGAACTCCGGAGCCGCCGTACCAACCCGGATCAGATCGTCGCTGGATGGCAGAAGAGGGAACTTGTAGCCGCCGGTGGCCGCGGCAGGCTCCGGAGGTGGCGTTGGTTGCGCCGGCGCGGGCTTTGGGGTCTCCGCAGGCTTCTTCAGATCGCGGTCGCCGGACACAGCGAACCCCTTGGGAGTTTCAACTTCAAACTTGACGTCCGAAGCGGGCTCAGGAATTCCCACGATGTCAGCAATGGACATAACGATCGTGGGCTCCCCACGCTTGTCTTTGGGGCCTTTGGCAACCGCCGGGCGGTAGTGCTCGATCTTGCGGGGAAGACCGTCGCTGGTCGCAAGGAACACCCGGTACGGCACGGGAGGGTTCTGGCCGACTCGGGCAGGAACGACCCACAGCACGTCGCAAGGCTGGTCCCCCGCCTTTTCCGGCTCCTCGACTTCCACCTTTTCCGCGCGATCGATGTTGCCAAAGGGAGGATTGGACAGAAGTTCCCAGCAGACCGTGCTGGCCGCATCGCCCTGGTTCATCTCCAGTCGCACGCTGTTAAAGTCCTGCGTCGCGCTCTTGCGGACCTGCTTGCGTTTTTCAATCACCGTTGAAACGACCGTCCCGTCGTAGGCCGCCCGGATCCCTATCGGCGGGGCGTCGGCCTTCTTGGCATCGGCGACCTCAAACCCAAAGGTGCCGTCCACCAGCAACTTCCAGGCACCCCCCTCGATCCGCTCCGCCGTCACCTTCGTCTTAGCGACGGCTATTCGCTTCCCGTCCGGGAGGCGGGAACGCGACTCACCGTCGTACGTCAGCGAGGTCACGTCATGCATCACCCCCCGCAGCCGATCGGTAAGACGCTTCACGTTTGCCGCTGAAGCAGCGGCAGGGGTCGGTTCGGGAGCCCCGGCAAATCCGGAATCCGGGTGCACCACCAGAAGCACGCACGCCAAGGTCCATGAGGTCGCTTTCATTCCGGCAAACTCCCGTAAACGTGTTTTTTTGGATCTTTGTCCATTTTTATATGAGCGAAAATCGACCAAATAGCGGACAATTCCTGCATCGACGCGTGGTGTCGATCGGCGGGATGGTTGGTGCCCTGAAGAAGATAGCGCCGGGCGGGGTTCAACGGTTCGCCGATAGAACAGTAGAAATGGCCGTGATTTGCGGGATCGAACTCGAGGAGTAAGGGCTTTGCACAACCTGAGATTTCCCGCCGGCCTTGCCGCGGCGGGTGCAGTCGGGCTCGGGGCGCTCGCCGGGAACGCCCCACTGGACGTCATCGCAACTTCGGGTGCGCCCGCTCCCGGTACCGAGGCGGGAGCGGTCTATCAGTCGTTTATGGCCCCCGCCATCAGCGACGCGGGCGCATACGCCTTTGTGGCGAACCTGTCGGGAGCAACGCAAGGCGCGTCGGGCCTTTGGTTTGGCACTCCCGGAAATTTCGTGCTGCTCGCACGGGAAGGGCAAACGCTTCCCGCGGGCCTGGGCCAGCTCAAGTCGCTGACAAATTGCGTCATTGCCGTCAACAACGCCGGCCAAGTCGCCTTCACAGGGCGGTCGGGAACCGGCGACGGCGTGCTGCGGGTATTCCGTGCCTCCCAATCGCTCGGTGTGCAGGTGCTTGCCAGCGTCGGCCAGCAGGCTCCCGGCCTGCCCGTCGGTGTGACGTTCCGCGACCTGGGCGACCCCGTCATCAATGCATCCGGCCAGGTTTCGTTCAACGCCTCATTGCAGGGCCCGGGAATCACCGCGGCCAATCAAGGCAGCATCTGGCTGTATAGCGCCGGAACGCTCCAGCCCGTGCTCAAGGGCGGAGATATCCCCAACGCCGCGCAACCGACCACCACGGTGCGTGAACTGATGATGCCACTTTTGAACGCTGCGGGAAAGCAGACATTCGGCGGCGTGCTCCAGGGGCCGCTGGTCGCCCCGGTGAACGAGAGCGCCCGCTGGACGGCCGTCGGCTGGGTTCCGAGCCTTCAGATCGTCGGCGGCACGCTCGTTCCCATGAGCGAAGACGGGGGCGGATACACCGTCCGGCGCGTGCTGCCCGGCATGCACCGGATGAACAGCACCGGGACCATCACCTTCTTCGCCGACCACGACGACGTCTTTGCGCCGCCGAAGTTCGCTCACTCGATCTGGCTTTCGACACCGACCAGTCTCGCCCCGGTCGTCATGAGAACTACCACCCTTCAGGCGTTCAGCGAAACACTGAACGTGGCGGCGTTTTCCTCCGTCGCGATCGATGGCCTCGGGAACGTACATTTCAAGGCCACCGTGACCGGACCGTTGGTCACGGCCGCGAACGATCACGGCTTCTTCACCCGCAAGCCCAACGGCCAGGTCGTGCAGCGCGTCCGCTCCGGCGAATTGGCCGCGGGAGTTCCCGGAAGACGTGCGATCTACGAGATATCGCCGTACGCGGCGATCGGGCCCGCGGGCGAACTGATTCTCGCCGCGCCCCTGACAGGGTTTGTACCGGGCGTGAAGTACGACCGCGTCGTGTTCGTGAACTACCCCGACGGTACCACATCGAAGATCATCGCGACCGGCGATTCCATGACCATCGGCGGCATTCCCAAAGTCGTCTCGGCGATCTCGAACTACTACTCCGGCAATGGTCAGGACGGGCTTGCAACCGCGGTCAACTCATCCGGCTCGTTCGTCTTCCGAGTGCAATTCGCCGACGGGTCGTGGGCGATCGTGCGCAATCAACTTCAGGCTCCCTGCCCGGGCGATTTCAACGGCGATCGACTGGTGGACGATCAGGACTTCTCCTTCTTCGCGGCGTACTACGACACGTTGCTCTCCGGCCCCGGAGATCTGGATCACAACGGCCTGACCGACGATTCCGACTTCGTCGGTTTCGCCGCCGCCTACAACAATTTCCTCTGTCCATAGGCATCCCCCGCCCGGCCTTATAATCACGGCCGATGAAGCTCCCCGCGGACAAGGTGCATCGACTCCGCCCGTTTTACAACGGGCGAACGGTCTGCGTCACGGGCGGTGCGGGCTTTATCGGGGGCCACCTCGTCGACGCCCTTCAGTCTCTGGGCGCCTCCATCCGCGTCATCGACGACCTGTCGAATTCAACGCTCGAGCACCTCGCCGAACTGATCGAACTCGAGCCCGAGCGCGTCCGCTTCTTCCGCGGGAGCATCCTCGACGACGAGGCCCTCGCCGACGCCATGAACGGCGCCGCCACGGTCTTCCACCTCGGGGCGGTGTGCAGCGTCCAGCGCTCTGTGGACGACCCCCAGCGTTCGTTCAGCGTGAACGCCACCGGAACCCTCCGCGTCCTCCAGGCCGCGAAAAAGACCAATTCCCTCTCCGGGACAGGCGTCGAGCGCGTCGTCATCGCTTCCAGCAGTTCGCCCTACGGCGATGACCCGACGCAGCCCCGCGTGGAAACGCAGCTCCCGCAGCCGCTGAGCCCCTACGCCGCGAGCAAACTCTCGGCCGAGCACCTGACGAGCGTGCACGCCCGATGCTACGGCATGAGCACCATCTCGCTCCGCCTTTTCAACGTCTTTGGTCCGCGCCAACCCGGCGACTCTCCATACTCCGGTGTCATCGCGGCTTTCATTCGGCGGCTGTTGTCGGGCGAAGCTCCGGTTATCTTCGGCAACGGCCTGCAGACGCGCGACTTCACCTTTGTCTCCGACGCGGTGCTGGCATTCCTGCTGGCGGGGGCCACCAAGGTCCCCCCGCGCGGCGAGGTGATCAACATCGGTACGGGTCGCAGCGTCACGCTGCTCGAACTCGCACGCAAGGCCGCCGAAGCAGTCGGCGCGCCCCACGTGCACCCGATCCTCCAGCCCGAGCGTCCCGCGGACGTGCAGCACTCTCTCGCGAACATCGCCCGGGCACGCGAGTTGATCGGATACGAGCCAACCTACACGCTCGAAGCGGGGCTGGTCGAACTGGTCGAGTGGTGCCGGCAGTCGGTCGCCGCCGGATGACAGGAGCGCACGCCACGCGTCAGCGAATTCGAGATTTTCTTGCCGGGATCTTGGGATTGCTGAGGCTGGGCTGGATCACCGGTTTCCGCTTTGGTGGCCCCTACTGGCGATGGCGTGTTCATACGGCGTTCGGGGGAGGGGCCCCCAAGGGCTGGCGGAGTGTGATAGGCTCTGTTGTGAGGTACGGGGCGTGGGTGCATCGGATGCGCCGCCTGATGTGAAGGCGCGTGAGCGATTGCGCCGACCTAGAGACTCGCGGAGGTTCTGAACATGGCCGAAGAAGCGATTGCCGCCCCATCCGAACAACCATCCTCCGGAAGCGGCGCCTTTGTCAAGGCGTTCCTGCCCGGACTGATCATCGGCCTTGTCGTTGGTGGATTCGTCGGCTCGGTCGGCGGCGAGTTCATCGCCAACAAGACAGGCGCCTCCGCTGAGATCAAACGCTCCATGGAAGAGGCCGCCAAGGCGCCCCCGCCGCCACCCGGAATGACCGACCCCGCGGCCACCCGCCCGGAAGAGCGCAAGAACCCGGCAAAGATCGAGCCCGCACCAAAGGCTGATGCACCCGCGCCAGCCCCGGCCCCAGAAACCAAGCCACAGCCAAAGCCGGAAGAGAAACCCAAGTAGGAATCAGGCGCCGCCGAACAGAACCAACAGGTCCCGTGAGATTCACGGGACCTGTTTCTTTTCCGGCTCCTCCACCAGCACCACCGTCGAAGTCTTCCGCGACAGGCTGAAGAGCCCGAACTTGACCGTGCGCTCCTGCACTTCCTTCACGATCCCCCGCCCGTCAACCACGCCAAGCCGCACCGAGCGGTCGATCGTGGTGAAGTCGAACTTGGCCTCCAGCGTCGATTCGATCACCGACTGATCCCCCTCGCGGCTGACCAGCTTCGTCATCTGCGTCGCCTGCCCGTGCGTCTTCAACGCCGATTCGCTCTCCCCCTCCCGCATCGTGGCGTCCGATTCGCTGTAGCACGGCTTGGACACCGTCAATTCCGCCGGCATCAGCACAAGCGCCGGGTCGAACGTCAGCACTTTTTGCTCCAGGACCAGATTCAGTTCGTCCAGAAAGACGGAGCCGTCGGGGCCTCGCTCCAAAATGGTCTCCCGGACCAGCGCCCCCTTGAGCGTGTCGTCCGCGGCATCAAATTCCTGGATCTTCCACTTGTTCGGGTTGCCATCCACCAGACTCGCCTCGCGCCGAATCACATGCCTGCCGTCCCGGTACGTCTTCTTCCAGGGCGGAGGCCGGTAGACCGTCTCGGCCGGGACGGGAGTTGAAGCCTGCATGTCGCCAGCGGGAGTCGCTTCCGCGACGTCTTTCGCGCCCGCCGCGTTGCCCGAGGCGCACCCGGCAACCGCGCAAGCGAAAAGCACGCACAAGCCGGAACGCCACGCTGCACGGAACATGAATGAGATCACGCTTCTTTGGGTTGTGCTCACAGCCGGGAAACTTATACTCCCGCCCATGCCCGCGTCCCGGACATTTTTTCGCGCAGCAATCCCCGCCGTGTCGGGCGTGCTCGCGTCCCTGGGCTTCGCAGGCTGCGACGTCTTCGACGACGCCCGCCCCGGCGCAACCAGCATCTTCGACATCTTCGCCCAGCCCACCCCGAGCGAGGCGGCGGCGATGGCCATCGATCCCTACGACGCCAATAACCGCTACCGCGGCACGATGCTCCTGAGCACGGCCTATTTCGCCGGGCAGCCCGTCTATGTCAAGCTCTTCGAGGACCGCGCCAACGACACCGACGCGACCGTCCGCATCGCCGGCACCCGCGCCCTGGCCAACCACGGCAACACCTCCCACGTGCCGATCCTCGTCGAGCGGCTCAAGGACACCGATCCGCTTGTCCGGCTGGAGGCGGCACGCGGCCTCCAGCGCCTGCACGGCAACGAGGCGATCGCGCCGCTCATGGACGCCAGCCGCAGCCCCGATGTCGCACGCGCCGGCGACACCGCCGAAGAAAACCCGGAGATCCGAGCCGCCGCCGCCAACGCCCTTGGTCAGTACCCCACCACCGAGGTTGTCCAGCACCTCATCCTCGTCATGGCCGATCCGCAGCTCTCGGTGAACAACGCGGCGCTCTCGTCGCTCCAGACGATGACCGGTCAGGACTTCGGCTTCAACCGGCGCGATTGGCTGGAGTGGTACGACAACACCAAGACCCCGTTTGTCGCCGGCACGCCGTACATCTACCCCGTCTACCACCGCGACAAGAAGTTCGTCGAATACCTCCCCTTCGTCTCGCCGCCCCCCAACGAGGTCGCGGCCACGCCCGTCGGGATGCCCCCCATCGCGGGCGGCACGCTCATCCCGCTGCCCGACGAAAAGGGCAAAGCAAAGCCTGAAGGCGCCGCGGAGTCCGAGAACAAGAAGAACTGACGCCGGCCTTCGCCCCTTTCCAGGACTCGGCCGATACACATGCGGTGAAGAGGGTCGTTGCGCAGGGTGATCGCTGGTACGTCGCCGAAGCGCCGGAGCCATCCGCACGCCCGGGCGAGGCCGTGGTCCGGATCACCCGCGCTCCCATCGAAACGCTCGATCTTGCAAGGGCAATGGTGTCCGGACGGTGCGTCACGCCCGGACGCGAACTCGTCGGGCTCGTCAAAGCCGCGAGCGGCGTGGACAGCGCGTGGGAGGGCAAGCGCGTCGTCGTCCGTGCCGCCATCATCTGCGGCATCTGCGATCTCTGCCGCTCCGGCCTCTCCGCGCACTGCCGCGAAAAAAGTGAGATCGGCGTCCACCGCGACGGCACGCTGGCCGAACGCGTCTGCATCCCGACGGCGAACCTGTTCGAGATTCCCAAGATACTCGACGACGACCGCGCGGCATTCGCGCTCCCTCTCGGACGCGCGCTGCACGCGGCCCAGTTCGTACGGCTCGAGGGCATGCCCTACGTCACCATCATCGGCGACGGGGTGACCGGTCTTCTGGCGGCACAACTCATGACCCAGCGCAACGCGTCGGTGCGGGTGCTCGGCCGCGAGCCCGCTCGCTTCGGCCTCTGCGAGAGGTGGGGAGTCAAGCACCGGCACGTAAACGACGTCGGCAGGCGCGCGGATCAGGATGTCGTATTCCTCTGCTCCGAACACGCCGGAGACCTCGAGATCGCCCTGCGCCTCGCCCGCCCGCGGGGCAAGGTGCTGCTGATGGGAGACGCCGCAGGCGAGCCGGAGGCCCGCTGCGCCCTCTCGCTGGTGCGTGACAACGAGATCGCCCTGATCGGATCCCGGGGTGAACGGATCGCAGAGGCCGTTCGCGTTCTCGCCGAGGACGGCGTCGACGTGCGCAGCCTGATCACCGCCAGGTACCGCCTCCAGCAGGCGCCCGATGCCATCGAACGGGCCGCCCGCCCCGAGAGTGTTCGCATCCTTCTCGACATGGCCTGACGTCGGAAGCAGCCGGGCCTGAATCCCAACAATCCCGCGTGCTGTGGTTTGCCGTCATTTCGCTGCTCCTCGCCGGGATCGTCGGGTTCTTCCTGACTCTTCTGACGCTTCCGGGTATCTGGCTGCCGATCGGGGTCGCACTTCTTTTCCAGTGGTTCGTGCCCGACATGTTTTCCTGCTGGGTGATCGGCGCGGCGATCGTGATGGGCGTGCTCGCCGAAGCGCTGGAACTCGGGGCTTCCGCCATCGGAGCGTCGAAATCCGGCGGGACCAAGCGTGCCGCCCTCGGTGCCGTGGGCGGCACGGTCGTCGGGGCGATCGTCGGGTCCTTCATCCTGCTCTTTCCCATCGGCACCATCCTCGGGGCGATCGCGGGGGCCGGCGTCGGGGCGAGCCTGCTGGACCGCTCGCGCGTCGACCGGACCTGGAGCCAATCCGCACACGTCGGCGCCGGGGCCGCCGCGGCAAGGGGCGTCGCCATCATCCTCAAGGGCGCGCTCGGGGCCGCCATCGCGCTCGTCCTCATCGTCGGGGCGATCGTCCACAGCCTGTAGAAGCCGCGCCCCGGCCCCCCGCCCGGGCCTGTAACCGACTCGGACGCTGCATTCAACGAAACTTCGCTCCGATTCCGGCGCGTTGTTGCCGATCCTCCGTGTATGCTGCGCCCGTACAAGAGGCGAGCGGCGGAGGACCCGCCGCGTGAGACGACCGGAGGTTCTGCTTCTTCAAGGATGGAATGGCCGATGTCGAAAGACAAGCCCGGGGCCGGACGGGGAACCGTCGGCCGAGAGGATCCGAGCGCGAGAATCGAAGTTTCGGACGAGAGGGGAAGCCGCGAAAGCGTGACAGTCAAGCCCGGTGAATCCACGAAGAGTCCTGGTGGTGCCAGCGCCCCCAAGTCGGGTGCCAACGGTGTGCACAAGCCCGAAGCATCGACGAAGGCCGGGCGCGTGAAGCAGAAGAACGGCAACGCCGAATCGGACGTCCAGGTCAAGCACTTCGTGCTCGACACCAACATCCTCCTGCACAACCCAAGCGCCCTCTTCGTCTTCCAGGAAAATCACGTCATCATCCCGTTCGCCGTCATCAGCGAACTGGACAAGATGAAGCGCAAGGAGGACGACCTCGGGCGCAACGCCCGCGAGTGCATCCGCTATCTCGACCGCCTCCGCGGCGCCGGACGCCTCATCGACGGCGTCAACTGGGGCGAACTCGCCCTCCAGGCCCGCGCCGGCGCCTCGGTCGGGTCCAACGGCGACACCGGCACGATCCGCATCGACATCACCGATCATCCCCGCCCCGAAGCGATCAAGGAAGATTCCCCGGACAACCGCATCATCGCCGCGGCTCTCTTTCTCCACGCCAGCGGCGTCCGCACCGTCTTCGTCAGCAAGGACCTCGCCGCCCGCATCAAGGCCGACAGCCTCGGCATCAAGACCGAGGATTTCGAGAACCAGAAGATCGACGCCGACCGCCTCTACACCGGCTTCGTGACGGTGGATGTCGAGGGTTCGCTCATCGACGAACTCTACAAGGACCGTCTCCTCGAGATCGAGCGCCTCGCCCCCTGCCTTGTCGCCACCGACGACCTCGGCAACGGGTACCAGCGCGAACTCCTCGCCAATCAGTTCATCGTCCTCAAGGACGAGAGCGACGAGAACCACACCGGACTGGGCCGGCGCCTCGGCGAGACCGATCACGTCATCCCCGTCACCGGACCACGCAAGCCCGTCTTCGGCATCATGGCCCGAAACGTCCAGCAGACCATGGCCCTCGACCTGCTGCTCGACGAGGAAGTCCGCCTCGTCACGCTCCTGGGCAGCGCCGGCACCGGCAAGACCCTCCTCGCCCTCGCCGCCGGAATGTCCAAGGTCTTCAACGAAGAACGCTACGAGAAACTCCTCGTCGCACGCCCCATCATGCCCATGGGGCGCGACATCGGCTACCTTCCCGGAGACAAGGACGAAAAACTCGGCGCCTGGATGCAGCCCATCTTCGACAACCTCTCCTACCTGCTCTCCACACGCGGTGCCACCATGCACCAGTCCGCCGAGAGCCACTCCTCCGAGCAGCGCATTCAGAAGCTCATGGCCGATGGAAAGCTCGTCCTCGAACCCCTCACCTACATCCGCGGGCGCTCCATCCCCCACCAGTTCATGATCGTTGACGAAGCACAGAATCTCACTCCCCACGAGGTCAAGACCATCGCCAGCCGCGTCGGCGAAGGAACCAAGCTCATCCTCACCGGCGACATAGGCCAGATCGACAACCCCTACCTCGATCAATCCTCCAACGGCCTCTCCTACGCCGCCGAGAAGATGAAGGGCCTGGGGCTCTTCGGGCACGTCGTGCTCAACAAGAGCGAACGCAGCGAACTGGCGAGCCTCGCCGCGGCACGACTCTGAGTCAAACGCGTTCTTGCCGGCGTTCGGCTCTTACGTGGTATCCGTCCATGCGTACAGCCTGCGAATTCGTCGCGGGCATTACCCCGCAGGCCGATCCCGCTTCGCCGTGCCGAGGCGATCGCCCCAGCTCCCGGCCGGCGCTGTCCGACCAATTATCCGTAGTAGTCCCGAATTCCAAGACCGCCGCGCCCCAACATTCGTATTTCATTCTGAATTCATCGCGCCCGCGTACAAGTCTCGCAGTCGGTTGTTGTATTCGTGCACGCGTGAACTAGGCTGTACATGACGGGGGCAGTGCCCCCGCAAGCGCGTCGGGAGAGGTAACGTGGTCGGGTTCGGCAGATCAGGGCATCGGTTTGCGATCCTCGCGCCGTGGCTGCTCGGCGCGCTGATGCTGTCCCCCCTGGCAAAGGCGCAGGTCACGTTCACCGTCACGGTCGATGATCCCGACGGGCTGCTCGCCGGATCGTCGCCCTCGCTCGAGAATCACTGGAAGGCCGCAGGCGATTGCTGGGCACGCCGGCTCGCCGGCACGGCCGAACTCTGGGTCCGGATCCGCCCGTCGAACGATGTGGAAGGAGTGGAATCGCGGTCCTTCATCTGGTCCTATCTCGAAACGATCGACGGCAACGACATCTTCGAGACCGGCGCATCGGTGCACATACGCAACGGATACCCGGCGTCCTCGTTCGACCCGGACATAGAGGTGACAATCAACCCCGCCTTCCTGACCGAGCAACTCTGGTTCGACCCGGACCCCGCGCACAGAATCGCGCCCCCGGATCCCGGCCGACTCGACGCGTGTTCCGTGTTCCTTCAGGGGCTCGGCCGGGCGCTCGCGTTTGACGGATGGATGAACGGCACGGACGGCTCGTTCCCCGGCATGTACCGATCCACGTTCGACCGGCTGATTACCTTCGACGGCACGGATTTCTCGTTCGTCGGGAGCGATGCGGTTTCCGTCTACGGAAAGCCGGTGCCGATCACGTTCGGAAATCCGTTCCACGTCGGCAATTCCTCGCCGCGCCCGGGAGCCGACCTCGCCGGCGACGTCATGACCGGAACGGGGCTCGCCCGCGGCACGCGCTACTGCGTCTCGGAACTCGACTGGGCCATGCTCAAGGATGCCCGGGTGCCGATCCGAACTCCCTGCCCGTGCGACCTGAACGGCGACGGCTTCATCGAGGACGCGGACTTCGCGATCTTCGTCGCCGCGTACGACCTCTACGATTGCGCCGACCCGGCCATGCCCGTCGGATGCATCGCGGACTTCAACCACGACGGCGCGGTGGACGATGGCGACTACGTCATCTTCATCCACGCCTACGCCGAGTTCATCTGCCCGTAAGCCCGACCGCTCCGTTCTGGACTGCCACTGCCGCAAGACGCCTCAATACGATTGAGCGTGAGCGCCGACTCCGGACAAGCCGAGAACGAGCCTCGCGATGCGAGACTGGCGCGCCTTCTCCTGAAAGCCCGCGGGCTGCCCCGCGTGCCCGGCGTTTACCTCATGAAGGACGCCAAGGGCGTCGTCCTTTACGTCGGCAAGGCCGCCAGCCTCCCCGACCGCGTCAGCAGCTACTTCATCCCCTCCGCCGACCTGGGCTTCAAGAAAGACCCGATGCTCGACCGCGTCGAGGATTTCGACACCCTCGAGTGCGAGGGCGAGTGGGAGGCCCTCCTCACCGAAAACCGTCTGATCAAAGACCTCAAGCCACGCTTCAACGTCCGCCTGATGGACGACAAGACGTTCCCCTACCTTGTCGTCACCCAGCGCGAGGATTTCCCGCGTGTCTTCGTCACGCGGAACCCGAGCGACCCGGAATTCAAGGGCGCGAAGATCTTCGGCCCCTTCACCAACGCCGGCGCGCTCCGCGACGCCATCCAGATCCTCCAGCGCGTCTTCAAGTTCCGTACCTGCAAGCTCGACATACTCGACGGCGACGACAAGAACCGGTTCTTCCGCCCCTGCCTTCTCTACGCCATCAACCAGTGCACGGCGCCGTGCGCCGCCAAGATCACCAAAGAGGCCTACGGGGCCGATGTTGACCGCTTCGTCCGTTTCCTCGGCACCAAGCGCAGCGTCATGCTCCGCGAGATGGAGGCCGAGATGCAGCAGGCCGCCGCCGAAACCCGCTTCGAGCGTGCCGCCGTCCTCCGCGACCAGATCAAGTCGATCCAGAAGCTCGACGAGCGCGCCAGCAAGTCCGACGGCTGGCAGCCAGAGACCGAGATCTCCTACCTCGACCCCGAAAAGGCCCTCGCAAGCCTCCAGAAAACCCTCGGCATGGAAGACCCAATCCGCTGCATCGAGGGCATCGATATCGCCCACCTCCAGGGCGGCGAAACCGTCGGCAGCAAGGTCTCGTTCGTCGACGGACGCCCCTTCAAGAACGAATACCGACGCTACAAGATCGCTACCGTCAACAACCTGCCCGGCGGCAAGACCAACGACGACTATTCAAGCATCCGCGAGGTCGTCAGCCGCCGCTACCGCGAAGCCGGCGGCGGCCACGAGCTCTACCCCGACGTCATCCTGATCGACGGCGGCCTCGGCCAATTGCACGCCGCGCTGGAGGCCTTCGACCAGCTCGACGTCAAGCCCCCCATGGTCATCAGCCTCGCCAAGAAAGAAGAGCTCATCTACATCCAGCGCGAGAGCGAGCCGGTGCGATTGGGTCGCGACAACCCCGGCCTGCGCCTCTGCCAGTCCATCCGCGACGAGGCCCACCGCTTCGCGCAGAGCTATCACCACATTCTGCGGCGGAAGAAAACTTTGGACGAGTGATCGCCGGCGCTCTGATGGAGCCTCTCGCGTCGGCGAGAGGTCAGAACACTGAGCATTTTGCAACGCACAGGTGATCGTGGCTGCTACATGTGAAGGGATTCCGCTCTAGCGAAAGAACCCCTTCAGGTCCAGCCAGACCAGCAGTAACGCCGGACGCACCTGCCACAGCACCAAACCGCACACCGACAGGGCAGACAGCAGTACGGTCTGACTCTTCCCTCGCTGACCGTGCGCGCGGGCTGCCGCAATCCACCACCACGCGAAGCCCGCGCACAGCAGGAGCGGAAGCGCAAACGCTTCGAGCATGAGCCAGCCATTCGGCAGGCCCGTGCCATTGAATTTCCGCCATAGCGCTTCAAACGCGGTCGCCGGACGAATCGACAGCTCTCCCAGTGGTTCCATCCAAGGGTCTCTGAGCCAATCACGCCAGATGTTCGCGCCAACCAACGGCGCGGCGATCACAAGCCACCCGAGTGAATACGCCGTCGATCGCGCAATCGCTTTGGGCGCAAACACCGCACCCTTGGACACGAACCACATGATGATGAACGCGAGTGGCCAGAAGATCGTCAGCAAAAACGCCCAAGAAACAGAATCGTCGACGTAGAAATTCACCGGCGCGAGGTGCCAGGTGCTCGGCGTGGTCCGTACATCAAACGGAACTCCCCTGCTCACGCCCGGGAAGTCCACTTTGACATCGAACAAGGGCCAGGCGAACCACCGCGCCGCGTGCGCCCCGGAGTGCCCGATCATCCCGGGCACAAGCAGCGTCCCCATGCAGGCCCGCACGATCCAGAACACGACCAGAAGAAAGGCAACGTACGCGCAAAGCCGCGACACCTTGATCGGCCTCGCCCACCGCAGATCACTCCAGAACAGCCGGGGACGCAGCGAAAGGACCGCCGTCCAGAACGCCGCAACCAAAAACCGAGCCGGCAGGCAATATTCCACGCACCATCCGCGAAGCCGTCTCGCCGGATCCACCACATCCTGCCAACGGAACTCCCCGCCGCACTCCGGACACCGGCCCTCAAGCGGGCATTCCGCTTCCCATCGCGCCGTTTCCCCGCTCAGCGCATACCCGCACTTCGGACATGTGATCTCAAAGCCCACGGACCCAGTCTACAGGCTCGCGCCGCGGCCAACTCCTTGTTCACCAACTAGAAATCCGACCGTCACTCTCTCCACTCTCTTCTCCGTGATCTTCGTGCCCTTCGTGTTCTTCGCGGTGAATCTCCGAACCGCACGTAACACACCCTACTTCCGCCGCAGCACCGTGTAATGCGTGAAGATCGACTCCTTCAGCTTCTCCGGCGTCATCTCCGGATCCGGGAAATACACCGGCCAGTACTTGTGCATCACCTCGTCATCCACGACATCAAACGCCAGCACCTCAAATCCCACCTTCTCCGCCAGGGACCTCTCGAACGGAAACCGCCCGTCCGCCATCGGCAGGAACGGCTTGTCCGGCGGATTCTGCGCCGGCGCGATGTTGTACACCAGCATGATCCCGCCCGGCTTGAGGCTGTCGTAGACGGCTTTCAGAAACGTCTCATCGTCCACGCCCAATTTGATGAGCATCCGCTCGTCCGCCTGACGCTCCGGGTGCACGTACCCCTTCTTCAAAGTGTTCTTGCTGATGAAGAGGTCGTTCTTGCCCCACACCGCCTTCGCGATGTCCGCGTCACCCGGCCAGTGCCCGTTGTGCAGTTTGAGCAGCCCCCCCCTCCTGCGTCCTTCCACCGGCCCGATCGCGCCCTGATCCCCCGGCCACGAATACAGCGCCGCGAACAGCGGCTCGACCTCAATCCCCTGCGCCACCGCCCCAAGCGACGCGAGCATCCGCAGATGCCCGACACTTCCGTAACCAAAGTCCAGCACGCTCGCCCCGTCCCACGAACCACTCTGAAGGTACTTCCCCGCGATATCCAGAGCCCGCGCGTAATTCAGCGGCGTGCCGTACCCCGTGTAGTAGTAGAACTTCTCGTCGCACTCGCGACCCTTGAACTTCGCCTGCTCCTCTGCGCTCAGTTTCTTCCACGCCTCTTCCGTAATCGCCAGACCACGCTCCCGGTCGCGATAGATCGTCCTCGGCGCAACCGGCGGCAGACTCGCCGCGGCACCCAGAAACTGCCTCCCCATCGCCGTCTCGCACAGCGACTCCGCCGCCTTCGCCTGCGACTTCATCTCCTCAACCACCGCAACCGGCGCAGGCTTCTCGGGCGCCTTTTCAACCGGCTTGTCCACAGGCTTCGGCGCGGCCGCCGGCTCCCCGGCCCACGCATGCAGCGCACCGCCGCACAAGAGCCCGCACGCCGCGGCCAAAGCCATTCCACGCCCGCTCTTCGACTCTTTCATTCGTTTTCTCCACTACTCCGATCTACCGCACCCCGAGCGCACCGGTTGCACCAACACAGCCAAAGCTCCCCTTTGCGGCGTTGCAGCTCTATCTGCTGCTCTGCAATTCTGCTGCTCTGCTGCTCTGACCTCTCCCATTTGCCGATTTGCGGCTTTGCCGCTTTGCCGCTCCATCTGCTGCTCTGCTGCTCTCTCTCCCCTACCCTCGCCCGAATGAAAATCCTGCTCACCAACGACGACGGCATTCGCGCCCCGGGGATCACCCACCTCTTCGATTCCCTCTCCGACCCCGACAACCGCTTCGGCGGCCCGATCGCCGCTCCCAACAGCGCGACCGCGACCGAGGTTTTCACCATCGCCCCACTCACGGTCCAATCCGCCACCGGGCACGGTGTCACCTTTCACCAGCCCCTCATGGTTTCCGAAGTGCAGGTCAACCCGCGCATGAGCGGCATCGCCGTGGACGGCCGCCCCGCCGACTGCGTCAAGCTCGCCATTTCCAACCTCTGGCAGGAAAAATTCGGCAAGGGCTCGCGCCCCGATCTGCTCATCAGCGGGCTCAACTCCGGCGCCAACTGTGGCATCAACGTCATCTACTCCGGCACCGTCGCCGCCGCCATCGAGGGCGCCTTCCTCGGCGTCCCCGCCATCGCCGTCAGTCTCCACATGGGCCAGGGCAAGACCCGCTGGGATGTCGCGGCCGCCCGCGCCCGCAAGGCTATCGAGCTCGTCCTCGCCAATGGTCTCCCCGACGCCCACGAGTGCCTCTCCATCAACATCCCCATCACCGAGTCCGGCGGCCCGATGCCCGAACTCCGCGTCTGCCCCATGAACACCCACGGCCTCGTGGATAGCTACGAAAAACGCCAAAGCCCCTCCAAGGAACCCTACTACTGGGCCAACGGCAGCGGCCTGGGCTTCAAGGGCTGCGACACGGGCACCGACGTGGATCTTCTGCTGAAGGGCTTCGTGACCGTTACGCCGCTCATGTACGACCTGACTCGGAACGATCATCTCGGCCGCTGGAAAGCCAGGCTCGCCGCTCGGTGATTGCGACGAACGTTTTGGCACCCGCTCACCTCTTCACCTCCCCACCTCCCCACCTCCCCCAAAAGCAAACCGGCGGCCTCGTGTTTCCACAAAGCCGCCCGAAGGAAGAAAGAGAGAGTTCGTACCGGCGGCGAGCTGTAACAGATCTCGTCCGCCGTGATTTGACTCGTTGCCGCCGCGACGTGCTAGAGCATCGTGTTCGCGTTCTTCACCTCGTCGGGGAAGATCTTGCGGATCGCGTCGAGCTTTACTTGATCGAGCTTGATCTGCTCGCAGACGTCCGCTCCAATGTCGGTCACCAGCAGGTCCTGCCGGAACCCGCCCTCGAGCGTGGCCGCAAGATGGTCGGCGATGTAGACAATCGAGGCGATCGTGCGGGACTCGCTGGGCAGTTCCAGGGGCCGGTGGTGGAAGCCCGTCGCGTACGTGAACGGCTTGGGGAAACGCCACTTATCGCACAGGGCGATGCCGAAGTCCTGGTGATTGGCGCCGAATACCTCGTCCTCGATCTTCAGCCAGTCGTTCACCGGCACGCCCTTGTCGTCGGCGCCGGCCTTCTGTAGTACCTCGATCAGTTTGGCCCGATCGAACTGCATCTCAACCATGATCCCGATGTCGTGCATGAGGCCAGCCAGAAAGGCCTCGTCGGCAAGTCCGAGCCGGAGCGAGTCCGCCAGCATCTTGCTGCCGACAGCAACGGCGTTGCAGTGGCTCCACAGGTGCTTGGCGGAAAAATTTGCCGTAAGCTCGCCGCCACGGAAGAGCTTCGCAAGGCTCGCCGCGATCGCAATGTTCTTCACCGCGTTCAGCCCGAGCATCACGATCGCCCGGTTGATCGAGGCAATCTGCCCCGGCAGGCCGTAAAACGAGGAGTTCACGACCTTCAAGATCCGCGACGAGAGCGCCGGGTCCGCCGAGATGATCTTGTTCAGGTCCTGCGCCGTGCTCTTGGGGCTCTCGACCAGTTCAACGATCTTGAGCGTGATCTCCGGCAGCGTCGCGATGTGGCTGATCTCGCGGATCGCCGCGGCTACCACCGCCTCGCGCGTCGCCGGCGCCGCGCCAGGCTTGGACCCCGGAGCGGCATTGGCGGACGGAGCTGCGGGGGTCGGTGTACCAGCGGCCGGTGTAGACATATCGATCTCCCAGAGTGGCTTCGGAGAGCTATCGGCCGGGCAAAGTCCCCACTTTGGGACAACACCAACGCGCACGAAAAGACCTCAGATTCTGCGTTGATCGACGCCCGCACCCAGTGGCGGCACGCCTCTTCCCGGCTCGCGCCGGTTAGTACGCGCAGCGCTTGCGGATCAGGCCCGGATCCTCAAGATCAATTGATGCAAGAGCTTTCGCGATTCTCGGACCCGCATGCCCGTCGCCGTACGGATGCGCCGGAGACTTCGGCAGCACGTGCGCCGCGATCGCCGCCCGGATCGCGCTCACGGTTGCTTCGGCCACATCCACCACGCTCGCGGGCATCTCGCGCCCGGACTGCCTCGGCCCCACATTCACGGCGCGGCAGTTGATCGCCGCCGCTTCGATCAGCCCCGCCGATGAATTCCCGAAGAGCATCCCGCCGCGCGCCGCCAACCGCTTCAACAGCCCGACAAAAACCACCCGCGGCAGATGCTCAACAAAGCGCCACCGGTTCCGCTCGCACGCACCACGAAGCACTTCCAGCACCGCCTCGCGCCCAGGATCGAAATTCGGCGCCAGCACCAGCACCCGCTTCCCCGATTCCGCCGCAAACTCCACGATTGCCCTCGCCTGCGTCCGCTCCATCTCCTCCGATTGTCCGCACGGATGGTGCAGGATCACGATCTGCGGATCACCAATCGCCGCGGCATCCGCGTCCGACATCGTCCGCATGTCCGCCAGCCCGTCGATCGCCGGTGATCCGACCGTGAACACGCGCTCGGGATTCTCGCCCATCCGGACCAGCCGCTCCGCACTCGCAGGGGTCGCGACAAAGTGGATGTGGGCCAGCTTGGAAATCGCGTGCCTCATCGCCTCGTCCGCGACCCCTTCCGCCCGGTCGCCTCCGTGGATGTGCGCCAGCGGAATCCCCCCCACCGATGCGGCGCTCGCCCCGGCAAACGCCTCGATCCGGTCGCCGAGAACCAGCACGCAGTCCGCGTTCATCCTGTAGAACGACCGCGCCAGCCCCGAAATCCCCCGCCCGAGCGCCTCCGCATCATCGATCCGCGAGTGCTTCCCCGGCTGCTGCATCGGAATCACCGATGCGACACGAAACTCCTTCTGAATCTCCGCGAGCGTGTACGCGGGCCGCAAGAGATGGCTCCCGGCGGCCACAATCGCAAACTCCAGATTCGACTCCGCACCCATCGCCGCGATCACCGGCCTGAGCAGCCCGAACTCCGCGCGCGACCCGGTCACCACCGCGATGCGCTTCTTCCCCGGCGTTTTCGCCGAAGGAGCCAGCAGTTCCGAATCGGACTTGGGTGGTTCAAATGCCACGGCGGGTGAACGGTAAGGCCAAAGCCCTACGCGCGGATCAGGTCACTCCATGCGAGGGGCATGTCCGGCTCAAGGTCCCGTGCTGCACGCGCTGAAAGAACGCCATTCAGTTCAAACGGAGGAATTCCGGTCCCCGGACGCTTGAACGTGAGATCGGCCCGGACGATTGCCCGCCCGGCCGGGATCGCCCGCGCCGCCACGATCGACTGCCGGCTCACCCGCCTCACATCCTGTTCAATGTCCAGCACCCGCTTCATGGTTTCGACTTCCGGTGCTGCGCCCGGCGAACGCGCTCCCGCGATGTACCGCTTGAGATCGCCCGCCGTCAGCGACGCGCCATGATCCGGCCCCTTGGCTTGCGTTTCGTACGTGAAGTGCTTTTCCAGGATCAAAGCCCCGAGCGCGACCGCCAATCCCCCCGTCTCGATCTCGCCCGTGTGATCGCTATAACCAACCGGCCCGGGGCAGACACGCCGCAGCGCCGGTATGCCGCCGAGTTCCGCCTTACCCATCGGCGTCGGGTAGCTGCTCACGCACTGGAGCACCGCAAGGCGCTCACGCGCCGGCAAAAGCCACTCGACGGCGCGCCGAACCTCCTCGATCGTCGAAGCTCCCGTGCTCAGGATCAGCGGCCGTCCCGTCGCGCCGAGCGCCTCCAGCAGCGGTCTGTGGATGATGTCCGGGCTCGCCGTCTTGTACGCGTCCCAGCCGAGTTTCTCCGCATCGGCGACGAGCTCGAGGCTGAACACCGTCACGATGGCATGAATGCCCCGCTTGTGCGCCAGCGCTACGACCGGCTCCATCTGTGAAGCCGACAACTCCAGCCGGCGCAGCATCTCCCGCGGATCGGATTCTCCCGCCGACTTCTGATACGTCGCGAGGCTCGAGGCGCGGCTCATCAGCAGATCCGCGCGGAACAATTGCAGCTTGACCGCGTCGGCCCCGGCATCGGCCGCCGCACGCGTGAGTTCCATCGCCCGCTCCGGCGATCCGTCGTGATTCACGCCGATCTCGGCGATCACGTAGGGACTGGGGCCGATGGCGCGTTCACCGATGTGCATAACGATCCCTGAGCATGGCGTCGGCCGCGAGAAGGTCCGAAGCCGAATCGATATCGACGACCGATCCTTCCGGATTCACCACGCCCCGCCGATCTCTCCCGAAGAATGCGTGCGGCCCGGCCTCAACACCCGAAATCTGGCAGAACAGCGCCCGGCGCGTCAGCGCGATCACGCCCCCATCGGGAATGAACGCCGGGGGCAGGTCCTGCCGCCGGAACACGCCGTGATTCAGCACCGCGCCCTCCCACGGATGCACGCGCCCCGTCTCGTCCAGCCGCGCCGTCCACCACGGGTGGTTCTTACCCACGCCCTGGTACGACTGCACGCTGTCGCAGTGCGAGGAGACGAGCAACTCAACAGCCCGGTCGATCAAGTCACCCGGACGAACAGGCACGTTGGCGTAGAGCAGCACGATCGGCGCCGTCTCCGCAAGCGTCGCGTGCTTCGACTCAAACTCCGTGACCGCGTGCCGCGCGGCATCATCCACCCGCGCCCCGTCGCTCGCCAGTTCCGGCGGACGCCGGACCACGACCACGCCTTCGCCCGCGGCAAGGTCCTGCAATCGGGCATCGTCGGTCGAGACGACCACGTGCGCGACCGACCGGGAGGCCTTCGCCGCCTCGATCGTCCATCGCGCGCACGGCTTGCCGCCGACCTGGGCCATGTTCTTGCCGGGTACTCCCTTGCTCCCGGCCCGGCCGAGGATGACGGCGACCGCGCTCATGCCGAGCCTTCCGATCGGCGAGGCCCGCCCCGGACCGTTCCGTCCGCGAGGATCGTGACCATGGATGTTTCCATCCGGCGCCGGGAAATCTCGGGCAGCGGCAGCGGATCGATCCGCTCGCCGGCGATCGGGCCCGGCAGCGGATCGATCACCGCGGCGCCCGCCGCCATGATCCAGCGGTTGTAGAAACTCTCGATCTCCGAATAGACCGCGTCCCGGCGTGTGATCCGCGGCACAATCCAGAAATCCACCAGCCCGGCGTCGGGAATGCAACGACCCTGGAGCAGGCGATCGATCCGGGCGCGCACTCCGTCGAACGCGTCGAGAGAACGCAACGACCGGTACGTCTCGGCCCGATCCGCGTGCAGGTCGATGCTGATCACATCCGGCCGGATCGCCAGCAGCGCGTCCGCGTGGGAGTCATCGAGCAGTTCCGTGCGCACGTGAACGGCCGAAGCCCCGCACTCGCGGGCAATCGCCACAGCCCGCTCGAAGCGCGCATGAAGCAGCGGCTCGCCTCCGGCGAACGCGACGGGCAGGTGCAATTCGCTCACCCGGAGTTCGAGCAGGCGGGAACGAAGGACTTCCAGATCGAGCGGCTGAGAAGCGCTCTCGACGTAGCGGTGCGAAACGAGCTGCACGCTCACCGCGTCCGGCAGGGAAGCCTGCGGCCCGACGGCAAGAGCGGCATCGCAGATTTCACCGGCCGACGCCGTCGCCCACCGATCGCCCAGACGCTTCGCAATCTCTCGCACAATCGCGAACCGATCCTCGCGGTCCGGGATCAGACGCAGCGGCAAATCACGAACGGCGGGCTCCACTGGCACGCACGCCGGCATCGCGATCGGATCGGCCTTGGGCGCGATCGGCAGATACCCGAGTATCGTGCCGATCGAGCCGAAGGGCCCGTTGGCGCGGCACTGTGCCGCGAACTCCGCAGCGAGCGTGCGGTCGATGATGCACGCCGAGAGCCCGGGCGCACCCTGCGAGAAGACCAGCCGCTGCGGACCCGCCGGGTCGTCGAAGCGTTCGATCAGGCGATCGACATGCACGGGATCGATGAAGCACCAGTCCGGCCCAACGAGCAGCGCGCCCTCCGCACCGTGGCCCTCGGGGCTCTCGAACGCCCGATTCAGAGCGCCGGGCGGGAAGACCTCATCGAAAACGGAGAGATTGCCGATCCCTCCGCGCCAGCACGACGGAGCCCAGATGCGACCGGCCCGGATTGCGCCGGCCCGCGAGGTCATCGCGTTGTGTTCGATCGGCAGAACCGAAACTTCGAATCCGGATCGCAGGCCGGACAGTTCCCGCACCATCGTCCCGACTCTGTCCGGTTCGACCGTCAGCAGCGTCACACCCCCGAGTCGCGTGCTGCGTGAGAGACGCATCAGCGTCATCTGGAGCGGATTGAGCCCTCCCGCGATCGGCCGCGAGAGATCGCGCGGCGTGCCCAGGCCCGAGCGTCCGAGATCGACCGGGATAAAGGCCCGCACGGCGCGTGTCGCGTGGTTGACGCCGATCTTCGCCGCGGCAGATTCGGCCCGTCGCGTACCCGGCGCCGGCTCGCCGCCCGGCGGCTTGCCCACAATCCGGGCGCTCTTGAGCGATGCCAATGCGGCATCGAACATCGATCCGAGTTCGTCCGCCGCGTCGGCGAGCCAGGTGACGTTCTTGAGATCGCGCTCGCCCTGGCGGCGCTGACGCTCCAGCGGGTCAAGACCTGAATCAAGTTCGATCGCGCGGTCGGCCTTGAAGCGGTTCAGAATCCCGGTCTGGTTCAGGTGCTGCACCAGCCCGTACGCGGGATGGATCTTCTGCACCTCCCGCGCGTGCTCCTCGATCCGGCCGATCAGCGCGTTGACCCGGGCCTGATCGTCGTGGTTATCGAGTATCTCGCGGAGCGCTTTACCCGTCGCGCGGCTCAATTCCGCCACACGCCAGATGTCGGCCCGAACTTGGCGCACCCGCCGGTAGAGCGCGTCCCGCCGCCGCGGGCTCGATTCGGTCCGGCCCGGAGTGCCCGGAAGTGCAACCGGCTCGCTCGAAGCGAACTGCTTGATCGCCTCGGCGAAAGTCATCGTTCGGGCATGGCGCTTGGCGACGCCCCCCTCGGTCGCGTCGATCACCCGCAGGCCCCGGGCAACATCCTCGCCGAAGTCGCGTTCGAACTGCACGAGGTAGGTCGTCATCTGCTCGTCGGTGTAGCAGTCACGCCCGAGGTGGTCCTTCCTCTTATGGAGCATCGAGCGCTGGCGGACGATCCGCTGCCACTCCAGCATCTCGAGCGTGTTGAACTCGTTGAGTTCGCTCGACCACACCTGGTGGATCGCGGCTCCCGCGGCGTAGTACTGCCCGTCGGTAAACCCAAGATCCTGCCCGATCAGGATCACCGGATCGCAGCCAAGGTGGCGTGCCAGGTAGTAGGCGAGGTGCGCGACGGTCGCCCCGGGCTTGAGTTCTCCCCGCTCGCGGTGCAGCAACTCGCGCATCGGGCCTTCCATCCCGTCGGAAAGGATGCCGTCGAGAACCTTCTCGGCCGAGCAGCGGATCGAACCGGGAAACGCCGAGAAGATCGCCGGGCTGGCCTTGGCCTCGACGACGAGCGTGACGCCCTCGACATCCGAGGCCGTCAGCCCCTCGTAGAACCGCTTGCTGATCGAATCGTGGTCGAGCGCCGTGACGAAGTCGGGCTTGATGCCCTTGGCCAGCAGCGTCTTGAGAACCGTCTGCACGGCGATCACGACAAAGCGCGACCGCACCGCCGGGTCCTTCAGCAGATCCACGTTCCGGCGCAGGCTCGGGCCGGCCGAGACCACGATCGCCGGCTTGCCGTGCGCAGCTCCAGCCAGTTCGGCGATGCCCGGCGCGTTGGCGTAGCTCTCGAGGTTGCCCAGTTGGTTGCGGATCGTCTTGTCCACCTGCACCAACGTCGTGACGATCGACGTGCGGACAGCGCGGAGAGCGCCGGAGAGCGTGTTGCTGAAGCGTTCGGCCGCATCGCCCAGCCTGCCCTTGCTCGGAGGATGATCGAGGTAGCGCGTGCCGAGCATGAAGATGCCCTCGGCGCCGGTGATCGAGGCGGTGATCTCGCCTTGGTCGTCCGGGTCGGTGACGATGACGCAATTGCGAAGTTCGAGCCACTTGCTGTGATCGACGTGCTCGAGGACGGCGCGGAGCAGGCCTACGTCGGGTTCGAACGCGAGCAGGACGCCCATTTTGCCGTAGCGCCGGGCGAGGGCCTCGACGTGGTAGCCGAGGGCGAAGCCGAGGACGGCCACGGCGCCGGATGCCGCGGGATCGATGTCCTTGGTTAGCGACTGGGCTTCCTCTCGCGGGCGACGCAGGCTCGCAAGCTGGCGTGCCGGCTGGCCATCTTCGGCGAGCACGGCGCTGATCGATCCCTCCTCCGTCTTATAGAAGGAAACGTCCTCGCGTGGAGCTGCCGCCGCGATCTTCCGGATCGTCCGCACGGCCTGCGCGGGCATCGAACGGAGGTTCTTGTCGAGATTGGCCTCTCGCTCGGTCGGGGTCAGGACGAGCGGGGTCGCGCCCTTGGGGAGTGTGAAGAGGGGCGGGGCGGGCTTGGGAGCGAAGCCCGCGATCTGGAGCAGGTCCTGCAAGCCAACGCCGCCGGTCAGCGATTCGAGCGTCGGGGAGGGTGCGGGAGGGGATTCGACACCGGCGCGATCGGTCATGCTCTCGTCCAATGAGATCGCCTGCCCGCCAAGGGGCGCAATTTCCGGCGACTGCAGTACATCGGAACAGGGGCGGGCGGGCCGTGAGACTGGCTCAGTCGGGGACGCGGACGATGAAGCTCGGCCGCAGGGATTCGACGGGCTTGCCGGTTGAATCGACCGTTCGGTCCCGCACGCCGGCTCCGTTGACCAGACCGTTGGGGAACTTCTGCTGGAGGTCGCGCAGGCTCCTGTCGCTGCCGGGCTTGAGGCTCTGGCCGCCGTCGAGTTCGGCCTGGCTGAAGAGCCCCACCGTCACCGTGCTGCCGGTCTGGTCGTGGTAGTAGAAGGCGTCAACTCCGTCCTTGCGAAGAGTCTGAACGGCCTGCTCGGCGGCCTTCTGGAATTCGGTGAGTTCGCTCGGAGTGGCGCGGCCGGTGGGATTGGTGTAGATGTTGATCTGGAGCGTGTACTCGGCCTGCTTGCCGTACTTCGTCCGGGCGTTTCGCAGGTCCCACTCGGGGATCGATCCCTTCATGGCCACGGGGGGCGGCGGCAGCATGTGGGCGGCCATGTACGGACGCTGGCCGTCAACCTCGATTTCCTTGATGCGCTTGAGCATCGCCTGGGCGTCGCGGGAGGTGGGCGAATCGAACTTTCCGGCGACGACGAGAGTGGAATCGGTGCGGGTTTCGAGGAAGGCCTCGGGCACGCCGCTGGCGCGGACGGTGCGGAGGACACTCTGCGTCGCGGCGTCCTGGCCCTCACCCTTGAGGCGGAGCAGAACGATGGTCCACTTGCCGGCGAGTTCGGGGGCGGATTCGCTGAGAGCCTGGCCGTGGGTTTCGCCGGCCTTGGGCGGCTTGTCGGGGAAGAGTTCCTTGGTCTGGGCTCTTACCTCGGGTGAAGCGGTTGAGGGCGAAGACTTGCAGGCCGACAACGATGTCGCTCCGACCATTATGAAGACGAAGGCCAAACACATGCGCAAAAGCCGCGCCTTGGCTTGAGTCTGGGGAGGGTACTTCACACGATGTTCTTGATTTGATCGGTTCATGATCGGATGGAAACTCGGGTGAATTCTGTAGGTTTGGCCCCAGAGGGTATCACAATGGCACTCCCAGTATTTTTGGCGCGCGGTGATGTGCCATTCGCACGCAAGCGTCTGTTTTCCAACAACTTCGTGCGATTTGGCTGAAAAGGCCAAGTTTGTAGAAGTGTCGCGGAGGCGGTCGATGAGATTTGTGCGTGCGGCCGGGAATCGCGAACGAAAGAACGCGAGACCCGAACAAAGCCGCGCGGCGTCGGCGGTGCGCGTCGGCGAAGAGCAGGACGTCGAGAAGCCCGAGCGGGCACCCGGTTGGAGCCGGGATTGACTCGACGAACCTTGGTGGAGGTTGTGCTCTTCGCGAATGAAGCGGGTCGGCCGACGGGAAGGAGTTTGCCTTGAACGGAGAATCACGCGTTGGTGGAATCAGTGTGCAGGGCGCCGGAGCGGTGGGACGTCTGGCGGGAGTGAGCGAGCCGCGGGCGCGAGACACGCAGGTGACTGGCGCACCCTCGCCGGTTGTTCGCGGACAGGATCAGGTTGAACTGTCAACGGAGGCGCAGGTGCTTGCTCCGTGGCTGGACAAGTTGAGGCAGATCCCCGCGGTTCGCCAGGACCTGGTGGATCAGGTGAAGGCCCAGATCGCGAGCGGGACGTACGACACTCCCGAGAAGCTGAATGAGGCTTTGGACGGGATGATCGACGAGACCCGGAGCGGGCAGATCACGTGAGCCGGTTTTAAGGGGCGGATGAACTGAGTAACGCGACTCGAACAATGGGGCCGCGGTCCTGATCGGTCTTACCCGGGGGGGACCCGGCCTTTACGGAAGTGGTTCAGAGAGAGAACAACGCCCGGAGCCGAAAGGCACCGGGTGTTGTGTTTTTGGGGAGAGGGGAAGCGGTCAGGAACAGAGCAGCGCGTCGTAGGCGAGGACGAAGATCACGAAGTCCGCATCGTCTACCACGCCGTCGCCGTTCAGATCGCACTTAGGGTCGGCCGGCGGTATCACTAACTCGTTGTAGCTGGCGACGAACTGCACGAAGTCGGCGTCGTCGACCTGGTTGTCGCAGTTGAAATCGGCGGGGCAGAGAGAACTGTGCTGGGGGCCGAAGCCGATGGCTCCGACGGCGACCGCGGGGTGATTGAGGAGAGACCAGTCGGCGAGCGATTGGTCGGTGAAGGGGATGTAGGTGACAAGCCCGCTTTCGGGGATGGACGGATCACAGGTGGCAAGTCCGGCGACCTCGCTTTCGCTCAAAGCCCGATTCCAGACGCACACGTCATCAAGCGTTCCGTCGTAGCGGTTGAATGTGTATCCGGTGTTCGCGTTGAAGGCTCCGATCATGACGTCCTCGGTGCTGAAGTAGACGCCGCTGAAGCCGTAGGGCTCTTGCTTGTCGAGCGAGCCGTTGATGTAGAGGCGGAGGGTTGTGCCGTCGAATGTGAGCGCTGCGTGGGCGGTCTGCCCGATTGCGATGCTGGTAGTCGAGGTAACGGACTTGGCGCTGATGCTGTAATCGTGCACCACGAGGCCGATGACTTTGCCGGAGGGCGAGGCCCATCCGAGCCACCACGAGCAGAGGAAGACGCCGGTGTCGGGGCGGCCGGACTTGGAGATGAGGGTGCCGCCGCCGTTCTCGCCGGGGCCGGTTGGCTTGAGCCAGAGGGCGAGCGTGAACTCTTGGGAATTGAAATCGGAGCTGAAGGGGATCTTCGCGTAGGCGCGGTTGGCCAGCGCGAGTGACGCGGGCTGGGCGAGGGCGGAGGGGGTGAGACTGCCGATCGCGATCGCACCGGCAAGGACCTTGCAGAATATCGAACGGCCCATTCTGAACCTCCGTGAAGGGTGCCCGAAAGAGGGGGCCTGCCCAGCGTACGGCAAGGTGCCTTTTTTGGAAAGGGAAAACTTGTGGGCGTGGAAAAGGAAGCGTGGAGGCCTTTTGTGGCGGTGGGCGAGTGATTTCGAGCCCGGAAGCCCCGAGAACCCGCCCGCGTGCTGATGTTCGGCGAGCCAGGTTGGCGTCGCTTACGCGGATCCAGCATTCGGCGGGCATCATCGCGCGAGAGCCCGAGCAGGCCCAGATTCGGATGGACGAGCGCTGGTTACTCCAGTTTCTGCACGGCGGGGGGCAGCGGAGTTGTGGCCTGAGGGTTGACGGGCGCGCTGATGATCGCGAAGACCGGCCCGTGCTCAGGGTGCGTGGCCCGGCGATGGTCGTCGGATGCGGGCGGGTCGGACGGGCGGGAGTGCGAGGGATGTTGAACGGCGGGCGACCGGACCGTTGCGGTTTTTTCGGTTGGGGTTGGTAACGCGGCTGACGGCCGGGCGGGCTGGGGGGCCGCGTGCAGGATGGACTCGGTGAAGTTTGAGGAGTTGGGGGACGCGTGCGGGACTAGTGGGTTCGAGGGAGCGGGGATTGGGGCGTTTTTGGTGGTGTTGTCGGTTCGGCCCCTACCACCAATTTCGCTTGCGATTGCATGAACTCCCGGGTTTGTACCCCCACCCCCAACCCTTGTTCCCATCGGGGAGGAGGCTCCGGAAGAAGCGCGGGAATCGGAAGCGGGCTGGGTGTGCGTGAGGTTGGTTCTTTCAGGGATGGGGTTCGCTGGGCTTTGGTTGGTGTGGCTTGAGTTTGCAGTGTTGTGATGGACGGATGTGCGATTGGCCGCGCGTGTGTCGTTGGCGTCTGAACGAGTTCGGGTGCGCGCGGGCGGAGCGGTGCGGCATTCGGGGAGGCGGAGGATTTCGGTGGCGGCGCGGCGGGTTTCGACGGGAGAGTTGCGGCTGTCGCAGACGCGTTCGAGGGCGCGGATGGCCTGAGCCTGTGCGCCGAGAGAGATCAGGCGCCACTGGAGGCTGAGCATGTTTTCGAAGTCGGCGATGACGGCCTGAGCTTCGGGAGAGCCGAGGAAGGCGAGGAGTTGGGGGAGGGGGGTGGAGGAGGCGCGCGAGAGTTCGAGGATCGACATGCCGCGGAGGAAGGCGGAGAGGATCTCGGCTTGGTGAGGCGCGAGAAGGCCGGGTGCGGTCCCGGTGAATGGAGCCGGCGGGACGGGTTGCCGTGGGGCTTGGTGTGATCGGGCTGTTGGGGGCGGGGTTTGGGAGAGCATCGGGGTAGTATACCGTACTTTTAACGAACGCTTGGGTTTTGTTTGGATTTTCTTGGAGATTGTGCGGAAGTGGTTGGTGAATGAGGGGTTGCGCGGGGATGGAGAGAAGAAAGCCCACGGGCTGGGAGCCCGTGGGCTTTGCGCAAGGAGAGAGTCTGCGGGTGCCTGCCTCTGGAGCGGGCTAGGAGCAAAGGAGGGCGTCGTAGGCGTGGGCGAAGAGGACGAAGTCGGGGTCGCTCGCCCGAGCGCAATCGTGCTGGCCATCACTGACCAATCGTCGCTGGTCCGTTGTACGTTTCAATCACCATGGGTTTCGAGATGGTAATCGCGCCGGAATACGTTCCGGCGCCGATTCGCAGGACACCGTGCGACGCGACGCCATCAACTGCTTTTGGAATCGAGCGATATGGGTTGAACTGACGGCCGTCGCCCCCCCACCACGGCTCGGTGCCCGGGTAAGACTTCCAGACATAAGCAATGGGAAGGAAATAATGAAAGCAATGCGAGTAGAGGTAGCCGGGGTCCTCGGCTTCGCACCCGCCATAGGGCTCATCCTGAAAACGCATCGTGCGATCGAGATTGGGCCGGATGGGATCCTCGCCGCGTGAGAGTGGAGAAGCCGTGCTTGAGCTGTAACCGTTGCCGCCGTAGAAGGTGAACTCGCGATTCCAGATTTTTCCGTTGAACGCGGGGCCGGTGGGGTTGTCGGAATCAAAGAAAGCGTCCAGCCAGCAGCCGCCGGCTTCAAACCCCCACTTTCCTGAGAACAGGAGTACTGCTTGAGATTCCGGATCGTCTGAGACCGGCTTGCCGATTTCTCCGACGTTCCTTATTGACCGGCTCTGATTGGTTCGGTAGCGGCAACCGGATCCGCCGTGTCGCGATGTGACGTTTTCTTCGTTCACCGCGCCGAAGCCTTCGTTCCAAAGCCAGTTCTTGGCGAACCCATTCGTGTCCGGCCAACTCGCGTAGCCGCTGGCCGTCGAACGGTTCGGCCAGGGCTCGTTGACGCCGGGCTCCAGATAGACAACCGGGTGTCCATTCTCGAACTCGATGGATTCTCGTGTCAGGAGAATCTGCTTGCCGTGATTGTGCAGCACGGCGGTCCGAATGAATGGGCCGCTTCCGGGCCAGCCGGTGTCCACACAGTAGTCGAAGCAGAGCCAATCGCCGTCGTGGAATCCGGCGCACATTACGGTGGGCTGGTTGGCGCTCAGAAGAAGAAAGTACTGAACGGAGTAGAGATTGGGGTACGAGCCCCACGGTCGCCACACTCGGCCAAAGACTCCCGCTCCTGTCTGAGCGGCCTGAGCCCACGAGGTGCTGTCTCCGCCGAATGTTGAGAATCCCCACAGGTTATTGGGGTGGAGAAAGGCGATGTTTGTGCTCGGCGCGTCGGCACGTGTGCAGATATTTGCAATGAAATCTGCGAGCGTGGGTGATACGGCGAGCACGCTGCTGCCGTTTAGAACAACCTTTCCGTTTCGCAGAAACCACGAAGGATCCACAGGAACTGGCACACCGGAGACCCATGACGATGCACACACTTGGTCGGCGTTGATCACCGGCGCGAACTGGTCCAGCAGCTGCTGTTCGAGAGCATCATCGATGCCATCCTGGTCTCGGTCATCCGCGAGAACGGAACTGCCAAAGGCGCAGAGCAAGGTTGAAGTGGAGATGGCCCATGTCTTGAGCATTGTTTGGTCCCTCTACTGAAGATTTACGAGCACAAGTACAAGGCCCCTACCTTCCTTGAGTCCGGTCATGGCCTTGCCAAAGACCGCGCCGAACGCTCTGGCGTGGTCCCTGGCCTTCATCGCGTGACCGGGCGTTGAGGAGGACGTGAGCAGGTCGCCGGGCTCGATCGGGTCTGATGAGGCGTCGCACCAGACGTACACACGTCCGGACATTGCAAGTGGGTGCTCGCCCTGAATGAGCGGATCAGCGTTTTCCTTCCCCAAGACAACGCCGACGGACAAACCGCCGGCACCACTGATCGCGCCCGCCACCTTTTTGTCGTAGGGCGTCGTGCAGACCACGAGCTTGCCGGGGTTCGCCGGGTCGATGCTCGCGACCATGCCGGGAATTGGCTCGGGGACCGCGTCGGACTTGGAAACGTTGAACGGCTCGGCAACATCCGCGCCGGTAATCGTTAGAACCCCCGTGCTTGTCGTTCCCCTTACGTCCAAGTTGGCCTGCGGGCTCGAGGTACCGATTCCGACGTTGCCGGATGAAGCCACGAAAACGCTATTCCCGAGATTCGTCGTTCCCCTCACGTCCAAGTTGGCCTGTGGTCCAAGGGTGCCGATTCCGACGTTTCCGTCGGGAGCCACGTAAACGCTATTCCCCAGATATTGAGAATGCGTCGCATAGATCGCGTAGGGCACGCTGGTGACGGCGATGCGCGGCGCGAGTTCTGTTTCTCCGTTCACCCTGATACCCATCCACCGGCTTGTACCGGCCAAAAAAGTCGTTTGGTCGACCTGGACCGAAGTGGACACAATGCCGTTGACCACCGGAACATCGCTGAGGGGGATTGGAAGGCCCACTGGATTGCCGCCGGTCGGCGCGTCGTAGAACGTGACAGAGAGGTTTGCTGTCGGTCCGGCCACGCCGTCAAGTTTCGCCTGGAGAGAAATCGTGTTCGTGCTTGTCGGCGTAGGGCACGGATCGTCGAGGGAGAGGTCATCCATGAGACTACCGCCCGGCTGGTTTTGAAATTGGCAGAAGGTCCACCACGCCGTGTAGTTTCCTCCGACCGGCGTGAGACCCAGCGGCACATTCGTGAGAGCGGCGGTCGTTGTGAAGGCGGCTTGGCCGAGCGTAACGTCCCGATACCGCAGAGTGCCGACGACTCCGCCGACGGCTCCGAAATCGATTTGGAGCTGGAACTCGTACCAATGGTTGATCGGCAGGGCATTTCCGAGACGTGTGATGCCCGGCCCCCGCAGGAACGGTTTTGCCATGTTCTGTGTGAGGGCTTCGAAGTCGAGACCGAACACGACCTGGGGATCGTTTGCCGGGCTTGTTGGGTCGAAAACGACACCCGCAATGCACAGGTTGTTCCCTGCGGCCACCTCGAACTTCGCTTTCATGCTCCAGACCACGCTGTGGTGGCTCGTGGTATAGACGAATGGGTGGGGCAGCATCCGACCCGCAGCGCTTGAAATGCCGTCTTGGCTCGCGCCTATTGCATTGGAACCATCCGGACCGACACCCGGAAAGACCTGTGCGCGGCCCCACTCAGGTGTCACCGCCACCCATCCGCCTTGTCCGACTATGTCCCCGCCGGCGAGTGAGTTGAACGAGGAAGTGAACGGCGACGGGCATTGCCCCATCGCCGGCGATACGAGGAGAGTCAACACCCCGGCCGCGACCGCGCTGACCGCGGCGCGCGCCTTCGTCTCGCCAAGGTACGCGACGACCAATGACGGGATTCCCCCGACCTCTCCCTGCAATGCCCTGATGCGCAACCGAAGTGCACCGAGGCACGAACGGATCGCTCTGATCCGTGACGGCAACGTTCCGATCCCGCACACAACCGGAACCTCGGCACGCTCAATAACACGGTGGCGTGATGCCGCGGCGATGGAAAGCCAAGCGGCTGCGGCAACATTCGCGATGCGTTTCATGCTTTGGACCCGCGCCAGCGCCGCAAGAAAGAGGACACCCTTGAAAATGCGAGCGCGGAGCATCATCAATACCTCCTCTTACTGCAAATTGACCAATACCAATACCAGTCCTTTGCCGTCCTCTAGACCGGTCATGGCCTTGCCGATGACGGCACCAGGCGCCCGTGATTCGTCGGCCACCTTCATCGCGTGGCCGGGGGTTTGGGACGTGGTTAGTCTGTCGCCGGGAGTGATTGCGGCGAAGGAAGCATCGCACCAGACGTAGACGCGACCGGACATGGCGACGGGATGTTTTCCCGCGATCAGCGGATCGGTGTTGTCCTTGCCCATCACAACGCCGACGGAGAGACCGTTTGCGCCGCTGATCGCGCCCGCCACCTTCTTGTCGTAGGGCGTCGTGCAGACCTTGAGCGTGCCGGGGTTCGCCGGGTCGATGCTGACGACCATGCCGGGGACCGGCGCGGGGGTAGAGTCGGACATGGCGACGTTGAATGGTTCGGCGACGTCGGCGCCGGTGATCTGAAGTACATGCACGGATGTGGTTCCGTCCGTGCTCACCGAGAACAGCGTCGAGCCACCGGCCATAGAAAGGTCGGTTGTTTTCCGAACTTCGAATGTATTGTTAATCGTGCCGCCGTACATGTAGATGACTGGGGAGGCAATTTCGTAGCCGCTAAAGAACCCGAACCCGACGCCACGATTCCACGCCGATCCGATCGCCTTGTAGAAATCCGCGCTCCTGCCAGTTCCGTGGAAGTTCGGAATGTGCTCGACGTGCACGTTCGGGCTGTCAGACAGCCTCACGTTGTACGCGGCCAGGTTTGGATCCGGGCTTCCGGCAATCGCTATGTGGTCCGAAGCCAGACTGGCCGCCGAGATTGCGAAGGGCACGCTTGTCACCAACGTTCGCGGCGAGAGGGCCGTGCCGTTCGCCGCGATCTCCATGTATCGAGTGCTGTCGCTAAAGATCGTCGCATCGACGGGCGATACGGGCACGCTCACGATCCCATTCTGCACGGGCACGTTGCTCAGCGTGATCGTCGCTCCGACCTGTGTGCCACCGGTCAGAGCATCGAAGAACTTCACGGTCAGGTTCGCCGTGGGGCCGGTGATCCCATCGAGTTTTGCCTGAAGCGAGATGCTGTTTGTGCTCGTTGCCTGACCAAACGTGAAAGCAGAAGTCAATGCTGCGAGGGTCAATCCGACTGCCGTTCGTTGTTTCATGTCTTCCAACTCCAGTTGACTACTGCAGGTTGACCAAGACGAGCACCAGACCTTTGCCTTCCTTGAGCTCCGTCATCGCCTTTCCTATCACTGCCCCACCCGCGCGAGGCTCATCGCCAACCCTCATCGCGTGCCCCGGAGTTGAACTCGTCGTGAGCCGGTCGCCCGGCTGGATCGCGCCGAACGTTGCATCGCAGTAGACGTAGACGCGGCCGGACATGGCGACGGGGTGTTCGCCCGTGATCAGCGGATCGGTGTTGTCCTTGCCCATGACAACGCCGACTGAGAGTCCACCCGCTCCGCTGATCGCGCCGGCAACTCGCTTGTCGTACGGCGTGGACGAAATGTGTAGTTTGCCAGGATTGGCCGCATCGATGCTCACGACCATGCCGGGAGTTGGATGGGACGCCGGTTCAGAATCGGCAACGACAAAGCGCTCAGCGACATCGGCACCGCGAATGGTGAGCACGCTTGCGGACGCCGCACCACCAACATAGAGATTGCCGTTGGTGGCGACATTTCCGGATTGATCGACGATGAACCGATCCTGGCCGGCGTAGTAGCATTTTAAAAGGTGAAAATCGCCGCCACCGTTCTTCTTAATTAGCTGAACCCCTGAATCACCCAGCCCCACATCGCCGAATTCGAATCGTGCGACATAGTCGTGGTCGTTCCCCGAAGCAAAGTTGGTGTACGTGCGTAGCCATGGCTTCGCGCTGGTATCCAATGCGCCACCGAACGCCGGGTCGGGACCAATCCCGAGGCCGCGGTTGACCTCGATCCGCCTTTCCCCGAAATCGAGCCGGAAGACGCCCTGTACATCGCCACCCGCTTGGGCACGGGCGGCATAAGGAACACTGGTCACGAGTGTTCGCGGCACCAATTCTGCTCCGCCGTTGATGGAGACGCCCATAAAGCGAGTCGTGCCATCGAAGATGGCAGCGTCTACGGGTGACACCGGCACGCTGGCGACGCCATTGACTACAGCCACAGAGTCGAGCGTGATGGTGGAGCCCACCTGGTTGCCGCCTACGGCGGCGTCATAAAATCTGACTATCAGACTTACGGTCGGGGCCGCTACTCCTTCCAACTTTGCCTGGAATGCGATGCTGTTCGCGCTTGTGGGCTGCCCGTAGGCCGTGGCCCACATGGTCAAGAGCGCCATTCCCATACCGATCGTCACACGCGGGTGAGTCATCGAACCAACTCCTTGCCTTTCGGTGGTGAGCAGCCCGTGAAGGGTGCGGCGGCCCTTTTCGATTCGGAGAATTCGCTCATCACAACCCCATTTGATCTCAGGAACAAACCAACCGGTCGTACGCGACCACAAAGATTGAGAAATCTTGATCGTCGACAAGCGAGTCGGCGTTAAGGTCGCAGACCGGTGACGCCGGCGGAATCACCAGCGCGTCATATGCGACCACGAAAATCTGAAAGTCCGCGTCATCGACTAAGGTGTCGAAATTGAAATCGCCTGGGCATTGGGCCGCGGCGGGCCAGAATCCGATCGCGACCTTGATGTTGGCGCTCATCGCGGGAGACGAAACCAGCGGCTGACCCAGCGTCATCGACATCCGAATGTTCCCGGAGGCTGCCTGCGAAGTTGCGCCCGACGACAAGCAGATCAACGGAGCGGCGACGCTCGTTTGCGATAGCGTCGTTACTACCGGGAATGCGGCGCAGAGCGCGGTAATTGCGGAAATCCGCAACCCCCGGCAGGGGGTTGAAATGGACGGTTTACGAACCGCACCCGGTCCCATCGAGTTCCCGAAGACGCAGTGCCGTTCAGTTCGCGCCTGCTCTTGGTCCGTGCCACTCGCCATTGGCCGATCCTCCCATCCCACTTGTGGCCCGACGCCACAGATATTTCGGAACGCCAAATCCAATTCCGATCCCGAACGCTTTGCCGTAGGTACATACAAACACCCTCGTGACTTCCCGCATGGGTTTCTCCACATTTCGCACGCTTCAAAGACACTGACCAAAAAAAATGGATTCCCCGGTGGGCGGCTTGTTCGGTAAACTCCTCTTGCGTGGACAGTCCCCCACCAATCCCCGACCAACCCAGCGCCGCGGGCGACCATGGTGCGGCTCGCGGGCCTGAGGGGAGCGTGACCAGTCTTGTCAACCGCATCGGGGCGGGGGAACTTGCTTCGCATGATGCGATGGTGCCGGCGGTGTATGAGGTGCTCAAGCAGATTGCGCGGCAGCGGACGGCGGACAGCAACCTGGGGTGGCGGCCGACGGAGCTGGTGCACGAGGCGTTTTTGAAGTTGTTTGGGAGCGGGCCGGTGGCCTTTGACAGCCGGGCGCATTTCTATGGATCGGCGGCGCGGGCGATGCAGCAGTTGCTGATCAACACGGCGCGGTCGGCGCATCATCGGTACACGGTGGAGTTGCCGCGGGCGGAGGAATTGCCGGAGACGCAGGGCCTGGCGAAGGACGGGGCGCGGGGTGCCCCGAAAGAGGTCGCGGGGGCGGGTGATGCGGGCGTGCCGCGGCTGGATCGGTCGGGGACGCTGGATGTGTCGCTGGTGGCGAGCGCGATCGAGGAACTGGCGGAGCAGGACGGGGCGCTGGCGGAACTGGCGCGGCTGCGGATCTTCGCGGGGCTTTCGACGATCGAGGTGGCGCGGACGCTGAATATTTCGGAGCACCGGGCGGAGCGGGAGTGGACGCTGGCGAAGGCGTGGATCTCGCGGAAGGTGCGGGCGGGCGGTGGGTGATGGATGCGAGCCGGTGGGCGAGATTGAAAGAGGTGTACGGCGCGGCGCTCGATCGGGCGGGCGCGGAGCGGCTGTCGTACGTTGATCGGGAATGCGCCGGGGATGAGGACCTGCGGGTGGAGGTGCGGGCGCTCTTGCAGGTCGAGGGAGATACGGCGCTCGAGGCGCCGGCGTGGAAGGTGATCGCCGGGGCGGAAGATGAGGATGAGCCGGCGTTGCTTGCTCCGGGAGCGCGGCTTGGGCGGTATGAGATCGTGCGGCTGATCGGGCGCGGCGGGATGGGGGAGGTGTACGAGGCGCGGCAGGAGAGCCCGAGGCGGCGGGTGGCGATCAAGGTTGTGGGATCGTGGGGATATTCGGCGCGTGCGGCGCGGAGGCTCGAGAACGAGGCGGCGATGCTGGCGCGGCTGGATCATCCGAATATTGCGGGGGTGATCGAATTGGCGTTTGCGGAGATTGCGGGGGTCGGGCGCCGGGCGTATGTGGTGATGGAGTATGTCGAGGGCGTGGCGCTCACGGAGGCGACCAGGGGGAAGAGCGCTCGCGAGAAGTTGAGGCTGTTTGTGCAGGTGTGCGCGGCGGTGGAGCATGCGCACCAGCGCGGGGTGCTGCATCGGGATCTGAAGCCGTCGAACATTCTGGTGGATGCGACGGGGCGGGTGCGGGTGGTCGATTTCGGGATTGCACGCGAGGTGCCTGGTGAGGACGGCGGTGCGAGTGCTGTGCGCACGCTGGCGACGGCGGGCGGCGGGATCGTGCCGGGGACGATGGCGTATATGAGCCCGGAGCAGGCGTCGGGGGATTCGAGGCGCGTGGATACGAGGTCGGATGTTTTTGGGCTGGGCGTGGTGTTGTTTGAGGTGCTGGCGGGGAGATTGCCGCGGGATGCGCGGATGATGTCGATGCTGGAACTGTTGCGGTCGATCGCGGAGGAGGAGGCGCCGGGGCTGTCGCGGTTTGAGCCGGGGATGAGGGGCGATCTTGAGTTGATCGTTCGGACGGCGATGGCGCGTGAGCCGGGGCGGCGGTATCAGTCGGTTTCGATGCTGCGGGAGGATGTGGAGCGATTTCTTGAACACAAGCCTCTGGCGATCCGCGCGCCGGGACTGGTGTACACGGTCGGGAAGATGATCCGGAGACACCGCGTGGCGTCGGGGGCGTTGGGCATGGGTCTTGGCGCGCTGGTGATCGGGCTTGTGGTCGGGGCGGTGCAGTACCGCAAGGCGCACCTTGCCGAGGCCCTGGCCAAGGAGCGGCTGGCGGAGACACGAAAACTGGCGACGGAATTGGTGACGGACCTTTATGACAAACTGGAAGACTTTGAAGGGGTCACCGACGTGAGGGTCTATCTCGCGCGCGAGGCCGCGTCGCGACTGGAAAAGATGCTGGAGATCGAGTCGGACGATCCGGCGGTGCTGTGGGATCTCTCGACGGCGTGCCTGAGGCTGTCCCAGAACACGGGGCACCCGGGCTCGGCGAACCTCGGAGAAGTCGAAACGGCCCGGCGGCTGGCGACGCGGGCGTACGAACTGCGTGAGCGCGTGCTGGCGACGGCGCCTGGGGATCGGGATTTGCGTCGCGGGGTCGCGGCGGCCGCGGTCAGCGCGGCGATGATCTGCGGGGACCCGGCGCGGCGGAAGGCGCTGATGGAGCGTGCGCTCGGGCTGAACGCGGCGACGCTGAGCGCGAACCCGGGCGATGAGCACGTCGCGGCGGACCTTTCGTACGGGTGGCTGGTCGAAGGCGAGCGGCGTGGCGAGACGGGAGAGGATGCGGAGGAGGCCTTTGTGCGCGCGGAGGAGTTCGCGGCACCGATGGCCGCGAAGTATCCGGAAGATCACCACTGGCGGGGCACGTGGGGAATTACCTTCAGCGCGCACGCGCAGTGGCTCGGCCTGCACGATCCGGATGAGGCGGCGCAGATATTCCGCAAGGCGCGCGAGATCCTGGCTCCGCAGGCGGCTAAGCACCCGGAGGATTACTCGATGACGCGCCACATGGCCAAGGCGGACAGCGCCGAGGCGGAATGGCTGGCGCGGCACGGCCGGATGGAAGAGGCGATTGCGCTCGCTGACAGGGTCGTGGCGGGCTTGCGTGAGCGATGGATGAAAGACCGGAAGAACTCGTTCATCCGCGGCGACCTTGCGGCGGCGCTGGAGAGTGCCGCGCGGGTGCGGCAGAGCGGCGCCGGAGAAGGGTCGCCGCGGATTGGCGATGGGCGCGAGCAGGCGAGAGAGGCGAAAGAACTGCTGCTCATGGACCGCCCGCCGGGCGCGCTGTCGATGGACGAGCAGAAGCGGATCGGGCGGATCGATCGGATGCTGGGAGAGGTCGGCGGCCGCTGAAAGGCTGCTGGATGGGGCTTGAAAGCAAAGTCTTGCGATTGAGACAAATCGGTGCGGGAGTTGCGGGGCTCGGGTGTATGTAACTGTGGGGCGGGAGGGGCGGGGAGCGGGAGCGCGGGCTTCACCGACGGGCGACGCACACGGGCGGGCTTTGGGATTGGGGCGTTTGTTTGACGTTGGAAGGGCGCACCCGCCCCCGTTCCGCTTCCAGAAACCGATGAGCACCGATTCCGAACAACCCGTTCGCGGCGTTGTGCTCTGCGTACGGCGATCGGAGCGATTGTCTTTTGACACACGGAACGGGGCCATCGTTGATTGTGCGGGGCGCGGGGGCGGTGCTGCGCTTTCCGGTGACGCGGATCGTGATCGCGACGGTCTTTGTGATGGGGCTCATGCTGGGGGCGCAGTGGCTGGCGCGATCGGTGCAGTTGAATTCGCGGGATGCGTTCACCTTGGCGACGGGGCCGGCGCATGCGGTCGGGGCGATGTTTGTGACCCTTGCCGCATGCCTTGGGTATGCGGTCTTTGTGCGATTGTTTGAAAAGAGGGATGCGGAGGAGATTTCGCCGCGGAAGTTGCCGGCGTGGACGGGGGCAGGGATTGCGCTGGGAGTCGGCCTGGTCTCGGCGAGCATCGGGATTCTGTGGATGCTTGGCGTGTACCGCGTGGAAGCGGTGGAGCCTTCGTCGGCGTGGGGCGCGATCATCGCGCGCGGGGCGATCAGCGCGATGGTCACGGGAGTATTCGAAGAGATTCTGATGCGTGCGATCATCTTCCGGATTGTGGAGAGGTCGCTCGGATCGTGGCCGGCGCTGGCGATCTCGGCGTTGCTGTTCGGGCTGGCGCACGCCGGAAACCCGAACGCGACGATTGGGACGTCGGTCGGGCTGAGCATCCAGGCGGGGATCCTGCTGGGAGCGGCGTACATGATCGCGGGGAACCTGTGGCTGGCGATCGGGCTGCACGCGGGTTGGAATTTCATGCAGCAGGCGATCTTCGGCGGGGCGCTCAGCGGCGGCGAGGTGCACGCGATCTTGACGGCGGATTTCGTCGGCCCGGCGTGGCTGGCGGGTGGTGGGTTTGGAGTCGAGGGGTCGGTGGTCGCGACGCTGGTGTGTTTGTGCGCGTCGGCCATGATGCTGCGGCGGTGCGTGAAGTTGGGAAAGGTGAAGCAGGGGTTCTGGAAGCGGGAAGAGTCGAGCGGCCGGGTCGCGATAGCTTAAGAGACCCCGCACGAAACGCCCTTCCGCTCCACTGTGAACGGGGAGTGAAACTCGTCGGATTATCAGCCTCGCCAGAGCAGTTACCGGAAACCCAGTCTCATCCAGCAGCGTAACGGGCGGACCCTCTCCGAATTGGGAGGGTTTGTTCTTGTTGGGGTTTGCCGGTCGTGTTAGCATTTCTCTGCAATCAGGAGCCTTCGGCTGTCCGGTCGGACCGGTGCCGCACACGGTTCCGTGACACCCGCATTCCGGAGCCTGGCTTCATGCCGATGGACTCGCAGATTGAACGCACCCGCGCCTCTGAATCCGGCTTGCCGAATTGGGCACGGTGCGTCCTCGCCGTCGCTTTCGCGGCCGGGGCGATGGGGATTTCGCCGCGACGGACGATCGACGCCGAGCCGATGGTGGCTCCGGTCGTGGATCCCGACAAGGCGGCTCTCGGGAAGAGCCTGTTCTTCGACGGGTCGCTCTCTGTTCCGGCGGGCCAGTCGTGCGCAAGTTGCCATTCCGCAGGGGCCGGCTTCACATTCCCCGATCCCTCTATCAACCTCACGCTCGGCGTTGCTCCGGGCGCCGTGAACGGACGCTACGGGTTTCGCGCGGTGCCGGCGGTGAGTTACGCGGCGTTCAATCCGCCCGGTCCCCCCCACCACAACCACTTCCTCGGCCTGTACGTGGGCGGGCAGTTCTGGGATGGGCACGCCGACGATCTGACCGAGCAGGCGAAGTTTCCGTTCCTGAATCCCAACGAGATGAACAACCTGACGCACAACATGGGCGATCCGTCGCTCGTGGTGGCGAAGGTGGCGGCGGGTCCGTTCGCGGATCAGTTCCGCGCGATCTTCGGGCCCGACGCGTTCGTGCAGCCGACGGAGGTCGTGTACCACAACATCGCGGACGCGATCGCCGAGTTTGAGAAATCGCCGGAGGTCTCGCCGTTCAGTTCAAAGTACGACGCGTGGCGCGCGGGCAAGGCGGAATTGACGGAAAGCGAATTGAACGGGCTGCGTCTGATGACGGGCACGTGGTCGGGACGCCCGGACGGGGCGGCGTTCGTGACGAACTCGCATTGCGCAGAATGCCACATGATCCCGTCGGTGCCTTCGGTGGGCCAGGATATCTGGACGAGCACCTGCTACCAGAACATCGGCGTGCCCAAGAACGCGGACAATCCTTTCTACAACCAGACCGACGCGCAGGAGAACCCGGTCGGCTACAACCCCGAGGGAGCGGCGTTCATCGACGTCGGGCTGGGAAACACGCTGTACCCGCTCCTGTTCGGCCTTCCGCCGGGCAACCAGGGGCCGGGAAGTAACGGCCAGGGCGACTTCCTCGGGATCAACGGCCTGTTCAAGGCGCCGAGCCTCCGCAACGTGGACTTGCGGCCCTACCCGGGCTTTGTCAAGGCGTACATGCACAACGGCGCGCTCAAGAGCGTCGAAGAAACCGTGCATTTCTACAACACGCGGAATCTCACGACCAAGCCGGGCGAGGTGATCGACTTTACAAAGGCGGATCCGTACGCGGGCCTGCAGGGCACGCCGCTGTGGCCGACGCCGGAGGCTCCGTCGATCGATACGCTCGTGAATCCGGAGGGCGCCCTCGGCACCGAGCCGGGAACCGGTCCGGGTGGCGAATCCACGGCGCAGGTGGGCAATCTCGGGCTGACGGCGCAGCAGGAGGCCGACATCGTGGCGTTCCTGAGGACGCTGAGCGACGGCTACTTCGTGCCGGAGAACGACCCGTGCTTCTCGATCGTGTCGCAGCCGGTGCTGCAGAAGGCGGCGATCGGCGCGAGCGTCCGCATGACTGTGGCGGCGAGCACGCCGTTCGTCGAATACCAGTGGCGTCGCAACGGGGAGCCGATTCTGGGGCAGACGCTGTCGTTCTACGACATCGTGACGGCCACAACGGACGATGCGGGTCTGTACGACTGCATCATCACCGCCGACTGCGGCAGCAAGACGACCAATGCCGCCCCCCTGCTCGTGTGCCCGGGCGATTTGAACGGGGACGGGCTCGTGGATGATGCTGATTTCAGTATTTTCGTCGTCGCGTACGACGTGCTGGACTGTGCTGTCGCCGAAATGCCGCTGGGCTGTCCTTCGGACCTCAACCGCGATGGGCTGGTGGATGATGGGGATTTCAGCGTGTTCGTGGGGGCGTACGACGCGCTCTTGTGCGAATGAAGCCGGCCGTTAACTGGTGACCGCCGCGGACTTCTCCAGATGTTCGATGGCCGCGGCAACCAGCGGCGCATAGGTGTACGCCGGACCGCCCTGCATCATGACGGCGACGCCGGCAACCTCCATCACCTGCTCGGGCGTCGCGCCGGCCTTGAGGCACTTCTCGACGTGGGTGAAGATGCACGGTTCGCAGCGCAGGGCGATGCCGATGCCCAGCGCGATCAGTTCCTTCTCCTTGACGGAGAGGGCGCCGGCCTTCATAAGCGACTGGAAGAAGGGTCCGAAAGACTTTCCGATCTCGGGTGCGCGGGCCTTCATGGCCTGCATGGTGGCGGGCCAGGATTCATAGAACTCGGATGGGTTGGTGGACATGGAGAAACCTCCGGGATGTATTCTGAACAGCGAGTCGTCAATCAGACCTTGCACGATGTGCCGCCGCAGGGTGCGGCCTTGTTCCAGGGCATGCGGGCGAGCAGGTTGGCCATGGCGCAGTTGCCGGTGATGCCGGCGAAGACCATGCCGCAGCCGATGAAGGCGGTGAGCACGAGCGCCCACGGAGAAAGAAGGGCGCCCGCGAGCGTGGTGAGCAGCACCATGGCGCCCATGAGCACTTGCGTCTGCTGCATGGCGGTCATCGGAGCTCTCTTATCGACGATCACAGGAAGGCCGGCGGCACGCCAGGCGTCGATGCCGCCTTTCATGTGGATCGGCTTGCGGTAGCCGGCGTCGAGCAGCTTCTTGGCGGCCTTGAGCGAGCGTCCGCCCGCCCGGCAGTGCAGGATCGTGATCACACCGTTGGATGGGGGCACGGCTCCGGGATCGAAGCCGCTGAGGGGAACGCTGACGGCCCCATCGATGTGCTGCTGTCGATACTCGTCGGGCTCTCGCACATCGATCAGCCGGGCCTTTCCGGCGTCGAGCAATTCCTGCACGTTGATCGGGTCGAGCTCGATAACCTGCGACTGTGCGGTCGCGGGCCTGGATTCGGTGAGAGTCATGAAACGCTCCTTCCATGCCGGAAAGGGCGTTCCGGCAGTGCTTGGAGGCGGGCGGGCGGGTGCCGGTTCCCGCAGAGCAAAGAAACTTGCAAACCAATGGCCCGACGCGCCTCGAACAGGGAAGAATCCTGCCGGGGTTTCCCCCGAAGAACTCAGCGGAGAATCAACATGGCGAGCATGGCGAATGTGGGCGGACTCGATCGCGCGGCACGATTGACCGGCGGCGGCGTCCTGATCCTGGCAGGGTTTCTGTTCTTCGGAGCCACACACGGATCGTGGCTCGGGATCATTCTCGCGGCATGGGGAACGATCCTGCTGCTGACGGGCGTAACGGGATTCTGCCCGGCGTACCTGCCCTTCGGGTTTTCGACATGCCGCACGCGCGGCTGAACCAATCAGGTTCGTTCGGGATTGGCATCCTTCACCGATTTGAGCACGGCGTTCCGCAAGCGATGGGGCATCTGGCCTTCGGCCAGTCGAACGCACGCATCCTGGGCGAGATCGAGTTCCGCAAACACCGCCCGACACCGTTCGCACACCACTTTCTGCCCGATCGGGAAATTGCGTCCGACGTCCATCGCGTCGAGCTTGGCCTTGAGCAGATCGAGGCAGAGTTGCTTTTCGTACGTCGGGGCCGGGGCTGCGCGTTTGGGAAGGGCGCGCCGGGCGAGGATCGATTTTCGGAGCAGGAGACGGGCTCGATGGACTCTCGTCTTGATTGTCTCGGGCTTCAGACCCAGCGCGCCGGCCACTTCTTCGATCGGCAGTTCGAGCATTTCCTTGAGGATGAGCGGGACGCGGAAATGCGCGGGCAGCGTGAGGATCGCATCGTGCACTGCCGTTGACGATTCGCGCTCGACGGCCCGCGCCAACGGCCCCGCCTTCGAGCCGGCCAGATCGGCGATGCTGGAATCGCTCCAAGGCATGAGTTGCGAGAGCGCGGGCATGCGCCTGTCGATGCCGCCCTTTCGCCTCAGCCGGGCCTTGCACGAGCGGGCCGCGATCGCGTAGAGCCACGTGCCCGGTTCGGCCTGGCCGCGGAAGCTCCCCCACTTGCGATGCGCCTGAAGGAAGACATCCTGGACCATGTCCTCGGCGTCGGAGGCGTTGGCGCAGAGGCGCGAGGCGAGGCTGTAGAGTTTCGGGCCGTGGAGTTCGAGGAGCGCGGGGATGGCGATGCTGGCGGGCGTGCCCGGGGCGGGCGAGCGCGTCGGCAAGTGAGGTTTTCTGGTCAACGTGCCCGTCACAAGAACACTCTAGCTTCCGGACCGCAACCGATCTTGTGACACTTGCCCTACTTCTCGTGACGTTCCATCGCGATCATCGCGGCGCCTAGGAGGCCGGCGCGGTCCTCAAGAGTGCTGGCGACCACCTTGACCTGCTTGCACCGATCGGGGAAGGCGAGCCGCCGCGTGTGCTGCTCGACCAGATTGACCCAGGAGTTGCCCATCGCTTCGGTGAGCCCGCCACCGAGGACGATGCGGTCGAGGGAGAGCAGCGTTGTCACGCCGGCGAGGGTGATGCCGAGGAGTTCGGCGGCGGAGTCGAGCACTTCGACCGTGAGCGGGTCGCGATCCTCATACGCCTTGGCCACGAGTTTGGACTTGATCGAATCGAGATCGCCTTCGGCGAGTTCCACCAGCTTGCTCTTGCGGTTGGCCTTGATCAATTTGACGAGGCGGTTGACCACCGCGGTGCGCGAGCAGTTGTGCTCGAGCGACCGCTCGCCCGGCGGATTGAACGGTAGAGCGATCATGTGGCCGATCTCGCCCGCGGTCATGAGGGCGCCGTAGTAGATCTCGCCGTTGATGATCAGCCCGCCTCCGATGCCGGTGCCGAGCCAGACACCGAGCAGGTTCTTCGCGTTCTTGCCGGCGCCGAGCCGATTCTCGCCGTAGACCGCGGCGTTCACGTCGTTGTCGAGGTAGGTCTTCACGCCGGTGCGCTTGGCGAGGAGCTGTGCGGCAGGCGCGTCGTTCCAACGCAGGTTGTCGGCGGCCAGAACAACTCCCTGTCCCGGGTCGACCGCGCCGGGTGCCGCGAGGCCGATGGCCTCGAGGTCGGTGAGCTTGACCTTCGCCTCCGAACACGCCTCGACGATGCCTTCGACGATGCGGTTCATCACGCCGTCGATGCCGTCCTCGGCCTTGGTCTTCTTCTTGGCCTGCGAAAGGAGCTTGTAATCTCCAGTCACGACGCCGACCTGCATGTTGGTGCCGCCCAGGTCGATCCCAATGTAGTAGCCGGATTTTCCGTTTTTAGCCATGCGTGTGCTCGGGCGGTCGGCCTGCGAGTGTATCGGCGGGAGGCGCGAGAGACTAAACGGGAACCCGGCGGGTCGATCAGACGAACTTCGCCCGCAAGAGCGTGGCCCGATCACCAAGGGCCTTTGCCAGATCGTTCACGACCGGTTCGCCGGGGGCCGGGATCGCGAAAAGCGTGCTCCCGCTCCCGGTCACGTGAACAGGCCGGACGAATCGCCCGACGACCGCCCGGATCTCCTTCAACTCCGGTGCGACGGCGCACGCCGGCTCCGCCAGATCGTTGAACAGGGCTTCGGTTGTCGGGATTCCGGGAACTGCGGCGAGTCGTCGCACCTCGTTGTCGCGAAACCGGAATTCAGGATTTGATGCGATAGACCGATCGAAGGCGGCGTAGACCCGAGGAGTCGGGCAGGCAACCGGCGGCACGATCAGCAGCACCCCGCAGCGAAAACGCTCCCGACGGATGATCCGGCCGCCGAAGCCTTCCACGAGGGCAGGACGTGGGGCTTGCCCGAGGTTTGCCGCCGTGGCTTTCCCCGCCATGGCGCTCCCCTCGTCATCGAGAAAGAACGCCACATCCGAGCCAAGGCGATCGGCCAGTTCCAGCATCTCTCCCCGGGCGAGCCCGAGGTCAAAGAGTGCGTTCAGGCCACGCAGCATTGCCGCGGCATCGGACGATCCCCCGCCAAGGCCTCCTCCGACGGGTATCCGCTTGAACAGAGTCGCGTGAACCGGCAGGGCCCGGCCGACGTGGGCCTGAACGAGACCGTGCGCGCGGAATGCGAGGTCTTTCTCGATCGGCCAGTCGATCGGCGAGGAGCGGGGAGCGTCGGCGGCCCACCGGATCTCGAACAGGGTTTCCCCGGCAACTCGCAGGACAAGGTCGTCGTGGAGATCGATGCACGCGAAAAGCGACGAAATCTCGTGCCAGCCGGCCTTTGGATCGCCGCGCCGGTCGGGCGCTGTCGCGGGTCTCGGGGGCGCGACGGCGAGCGCAAGATTGAGCTTCGCAAACGCGGAAATGCCGATCTCGGATTGCACCGCAGATGCTACGGCGAGTCACTTAGGATGGGGTTGGCTGCCGCCTTTTCCGGGAGAATCGCATGCTCGTCAAAGACCTCGTTCGCGCCATGGAATCGATCGCTCCCCTGTCGTTCGCGGAACCGTGGGACAAGGTCGGCTTGCACGTCGGGCGGGCGGACGCCTCGCTCCGCTCCGGCATCCTGCTGACGATCGACCTGAACGAGCGGGTGATGTACGAGGCGGAGCAGGCGTCGGTCGGGGCGATCGTGGCGTACCACCCGCCGATCTGGGAGCCTCTGGCGCGTGTCACCGACGCGTCGCCGCGGCAGCGGGTGATCCTGCGGGCGATCGAGAAGGGCATCGCGATCTATTCGCCCCACACCGCCCTCGACGCCGTTCCCGGCGGCATGGCGGATTGGCTGTGCGAAGGGCTGTCGAAGGGCGGCGAGGGGAAAATCATCGGGGATTGCCGCGCCCTTCGGGTGCACGCGGCCGAACAGCCGGCCCAGGTCAAGATCGTCACCTTCATGCCGCGCGCCGAATTGGAAAAGGTCCGGGGCGCGTTGGCGACGGCCGGCGCGGGTGCCGTCGGCAACTACACCGCGTGCTCCTTCTGGTCCGAGGGCCACGGCACGTTCCTTGGAGGAGAGGGCGCCAATCCCGTCATCGGAAAGCGCGGCACACTCGAGTCCGTTTCCGAGGTCCGCCTCGAAATGGTCTGCGCCGAGCCGGCCCTTGCCCTGGCGCTCCAGACCCTTCGACACTTCCATCCGTACGAAGAACCTGCGGTGGATGTGTACAAACTCGTTCCGAAACCCACCCGCGAAGCCGGCGCCGGCCGCCGCCTGACGCTCGATCACCCCGTCACGATCGCCGAAATCGCGTCACGACTGAAGAAGCACCTCGCCCGCCCCAACGTCCGCGTCGCCTGCCCGGACATGAACAGGTCCGTCGGCGTCATCGGAGTATGCCCCGGCGCCGGGTCCGATCTGCTCTGCCTTGCCATCCGCGAGGGGTGCGAACTGTTCGTGACAGGAGAGATGAAGCACCACGACATCACGGCGGCGCTCGACAGCGGCATCGGCGTCGTGCTGGGAGAGCACACGAGCACCGAACGCGGATATCTGCCCCGCTTGGCAACGGCGATCGAGCGTGCGCTGCCGGGCGTTCGGGTAAAGGTCGCGAGCAGCGATGTCGATCCGGTTGTGGTCGTTTGAGGGCGGCCTAACCGCCGGCCGGAGCGGGCACGGCAGCCGGCGTTGGAGCGGCAAGATCGATCTGGCCGCTCGAGTGAAACCCGGTGGTCGGGCGCAGGAGCCCGTAGTCGTAGAGAATCTCGTTGAGTTTTCCGGGCGGCAGGTAGACGAGCGAGCCGGACACCTCGTATTTCACCGAACCGCTTCCCACCGATGCCAGCGTTTCGGGCGCGATTGCCACGGGAAGTGTGATCGTCTGGATCCCCCACTTGCGGAGCGTGCTCTCGGGCGAGCGCTGTCCCTGGAAGACCTGCTTGCCGTCGAGCCGGACGGTGTACGCGGCGTCCTTCAGCGGCAGCGCATCGTCGGATCGGTTCTCGGCCTTGACCACGACGATGAGGCGTCTGCCCGTGGGTTCGTTCTCGTCGGTCCGAACCTCCACAACGCTCAACTGGGGTGAGGCGACACCGGTGCAGCCCGGCAGAAAGGCGAGGAGGCAGAGCAAGGGCAAGAGAATTGCGGCGGTGCGCATGCCGCGAGTCTAGTTGATTGCGGGGGCGGGCGACGGGCTACTGGATAGCCCGGGGGTCCATGACGACCCAGTCGGGGGCCTGGTGGCTCTTTTCGAGCGAGAGGATTTCGTTGGTGAGCTGCGAGACCTGCGTGTTGTACCGGGCCCAATGGAAGCAAAGAGCGGCGAGGATGACGAAACAGATCCAGGCCCCGATCTCGGCGGTGGGAAAGCGCCGGATGCGCCAGAGGATGAAGATGCCCACGGCGACCGTTCCGGCCTTCCAGGCGCAGATCGAGCAGATGCCGCCGTAGCGCATGAGGATGCGGGCGATGGGATTTTCTTCCACCATGCCGATCGAGGTGGCGTGGACCAGCGTCATGGTCAGGTCGGCCAGACTCATGAAGACGATCGCGAGCAGGATGCAGACGAAGCGGGCGTCCCTCCATGAGAGCGGGAAGCGGCGGTACTGGGGGATAGCGACAGGTCGACAAGGCCCGCCCTGCGAGGCGGCGAGGCACCGCGGATCTTGGCTGCCGATCGGGGCCGCAAAGGCCCCGGCGGCGTCGCTGGTGATCATCAGTTGTGCGGGATCGGCCGGTGATAACGGTTTCTGAAGGGCAATGTGCGGTCCTGCCCGTAGACTTCGCAAACCGTGAGACAGGCTGGACCGAACAGTGTGTTTGAGAGGGCGCGAGCCGCTGGAGACGCGGCCGGGCCCGTTCATTCTCGGCCCGGAGCCGGCGATCGTTCTCCGCTGGTTCTCGGACCCCCCGGAACGAATCGGGAGATTTGGGGACGGGACCGTTGGGTTGGCTGTTGTCGGCGGAGGAAGGCGATGTTCGTGGGGATCGCGAATGTGATCGGTGTGCGGGGCGCGGCGCGCCCCCTCGCCATCATCCTCGCAACCGCGATTTGGCTGGCCGCTTCGCCCGCCGCCCTGGCGCAGAGCACTCCGGTGTATCCCGACGATTCCGTGCAGGCCCGGGAGACTCTCGCAAGGGTGGACGAACTGCTGAACGCCGGCAATCTTGCCGAATCAGCCCGGGTGCTTCAGGCGCTGCTCGATGCGGAGGGAGACAAGGTCCTTGAGTCCAAGGAGGACGGGGATGTCTTCCACAGCGTCCGCGAGCATGTGCACAAGCTGCTGCTGTCGCGTCCGGCGCTCCTGGAGCGATACCGCGCGTCGGAGGGCCCTCGTGCGGCCAAGCTCCTGGAAGATGGAATCATCGACCAGGTCGAGCGTTCCCGGCTGCTGACCAGCGCCGGCCTTGAGGCCGCACTGCGCCTGGCGCAGGTTCAGTACGAGAGCGCCCGATTCGAGGCCGCGCGTCAGTCCCTCGAACAACTCGAGCACCACCCCGATCGAACGGCCGGAAAGCCGGGCGCGGCCGCGGCGGCGGCGCTGGCGGCCAAGGTGTCGCGGTTTCTTTCGCGGGATGATGTGCGTCGCTGGGCTTCGCGATGGTCGAGCGAGGCGGGGCTCAACGAGAAGGCGGGTGGCGAGATTCCGCTCCCGCCGGGGCTCCGCATCGAAACATCGTCGCCTCAGACGGGCGGCACGGCACCCGATTGGGGCACGCTTCCGGAAGAGCCTCTGGTTTCAAGCGTGCTGACGGGGCGAAGCAACCGGGATACGGACGACGAGGAAGACGCCCAGATCTTCGAGGCGGCGCGTCAGTCGGCATCGAAAGCGTGGATCATGCCCTTGGTGACGGGCGATCTGGCGATCGTCAACAACGGCACCGAGATCAACGGGCTGGATCGGTTCACGCTGAGCACGCTCTGGACGGTGCGGCCCGGGGCCTCGGCAAGGCTCGATCTTCGACGGGAATCCCAGCGGCCCGGGCTTCCGCTTTCAAGGCTGGAAGACAGCGCCTGGGTCGTGGCGAACGGATCGGTGGGCGTTGCGGCGACCGGATACGCCACAGAGACCGGACGCGAGGGCGACCGAAGGCTTCACGCGTTTGACATCGCCTCCGGGCGGATCCTCTGGTCGGTCGATCCGACATCGCTCGACCGGCGTCTGGAGGGCTGCTCGGTCCGGGGAGAGCCGGTCGTGAGCGAGGGGACCTTGGTCGTCCCGATGCGACGCAATTCATCGGTCCGCCGGGTGTCGGGGGCGATACTCGCAGGGCTTGACCTTTGGACCGGCGAGTTGAAGTGGGTGCGCCCGCTCTGCAGCGTCGGGGTGCCGCCTTTCAGCCGGGCCCCCCGGGCGGCGGAGCGCTGCGTGAGCGCCGAGGGAGTTGTCTACCGCTGCGATGGGCTGGGTGTCGTTGCGGCGGTGGAAGCCGCCAGCGGGCGGGTGATCTGGGTGCGACGGATGAACCCGCCGGGCGACCTGCGCGGGCTTTCGGCCATTTCGCTCCAGACTTCGCACCAGCCCTGGTCGAGCACACAACCGATCCTCGACGGGTTGTCGGTGATCATGATCACGCCGGACGGGTCGGCCGTGGTTCGCCTCTCGGCCGCGGACGGAACCCTGCTGGGACGACGCGGCGCCGAGGAGTTCGGCGAAAACGCCACGATGCCCGGGTATCTCGTCCGGTCGCAGGACAGGCTCGTCGTGGTGACGGCAGACCGTCTGGTCTCGATGCGGATCGCCGATTTCGAGAAATCTCCGATCGCGGTCAGCGCTCCCTTCCGCGACGTACAGATGACCGGTCGCGTGGTGAGCGTGGGGCCGCGTGTCCTGGTGCCGCTGGACGATCAACTGGCGGAAGTCGAGAGCGCGGATATGAAGGTGGTCGCCACGCACAAGTTAGGAAAGGCGGGCAACGTCGTTCCGATGTCGGACGGGCTCCTGGTCGCCGACGCGATGGAACTGCACGCGTTCCTTCGCTGGGAGACCGCGGAGGCCATCCTCGCCAAGCGGATCGAAGCCTCTCCGGACGATGCCGCCCCGGCACTTTCCATGGCAAACCTGGCGTTCCGGGCGGGTCGTTATGCACGCATCGTCCCGGCCGTGGACCGTGTGCTCGACATCCGCGACCGCTCCCCCGATTCCGCGGCCTCCCAGACGGTCCGCCGACGACTGATTGATTCCCTCCGCAACATGTTCGCCGCGGGCAAGCAGAAGTGGGACCCGGCGGCGGAATCGCGGGCGTTGGGGCCGCCGGCCGGCGCGCCGTCGGTGCAGGTATTGGCGGAACTTGGGCAGCGTTTTGCGCGTGCGGCGGAATCTCCGGCGGAACTTGCGGAGCAGGAGTTAACGGTCGGCTGGCTTGGAGAGGCCAAGGGTGCGCCGGCCGCGAGCATCGAGGCTTACGGCCGGATCTTCTCGGATGAATCCCTCGCCGAGTCGGAGGTATTGAGCGACTTCGGGGTGCCCGTGCGTGCGGCCGACGTCGCGACCGACCGGCTGCTCGCTCTTATCAAGCGTCAGGGGCCCGAGCCGTACGCGGGATTTGCGGCCCAGGCGGCACGCGAGTTGGAGGAGCTTGGCGATCATGCGACCGCCGCGGAATTGGGTTCACTCGGCAGGCGATTCCCTGCGGCACCGGCGGCGGCAAGCGCCTGGACGCGCCTGGCCGACATGGAAGAGAAGGCAGATCGGCGTGCTGCCTCGGCGCGTTCATTGGCCCTTGCCCTACGTGCGCTGGAGTACGGGCAGAGCGCCCGCTCGCCCGAACTCGCTCTCGAGGCCCGGCGGATCGGGGCGCGGCTGGTGGAGACGCTTGCATCGTTGGACCGGGCCTCGGAGGCTGTGCGCGTCGCGGAGCAGATCGGCAGGCGATTCCCGGGGCCGGCGATCACGGTGCCGTCCGCGGCGCGGGATCGAACGATGGCGGTCTCGCGCCGGCCGCAGTTTGGTGATCGGATCGAGGGGAGCGTTCAGGCGCTGGTGGGCTGGACGATTGCACTGCCGAAGATTGCGGATGGAGTGGGAAGGCCGACGGATCGGGCGGTGCTGACATCGACGGGTCGCAAGCAGGTGGGGTTGTTCGGGTCTTCGCTGACGGATGGCCGGCTGGCGCCGATGTGGATTCGCGGGTTCGAGCAGCGTCCGCCCCGGGTCATCCGAATAGACCACGACGCGACGTATCTCTATTGGCCGGCGGAGTCGCGGACAGACCGATCGGGCGGTGTGATCGAGCGTGTGCGCAACGACGGGACGAGCGCCTGGCTGTCTCGAGAGGTCGCGACGATTCTGGACGAGATCGACGTGCGCTCCGGGGACGATGCAGCGGCGTTCGCGACGCCCCTGGATGGTTCGGTCAGCCCGGGCGATCTTCTGGTCGCGATGGACGGCTCGACTCTGGTGCTGATCGAGCGGGTCGGTCGGATCGTGGCGATCGACCTCGAATCCGGCAAGCAGCTCTGGACGGCCCGGCTGCAGTCGACGCACGTGTACGACGGCGCGATCAGCGGGGGAACGCTGGTGGTCGGCGGGGCGAGCACGGACCGGACCGAGAACAACATCGCGGCGCGGCGGATGAGCCTGTTGCCCATGACGCTGGTTGCCTTCGACGCGCGGAAGGGTGGACCGGCGAGGGACCTGCGTCCGGCACTCGCGAAGAAACTGAATCCCTCGGAGGCCAAGAACATCTCGCTGGCGCTCGGCGATCGGCAGCAGGTACGCTGGCTGCGTTCGATCGGAGCCGGGCGTGTTCTGCTCGGGATGATCGACCGGGTTCTCGCGGTGGACGCGGCCGGCGACACGGTGCTTTGGATGTGCGACAAGCCCTCGGTCGGGCGCTCGCTCGAGTGCTGGGTGCTGGGCGATCGGGCGTACGTCCTGAATGAAGATCGCGGGATCGTCGCCCTCTCGCTGGCGGACGGGAGCACGCCGATCGGGGAGCTTGATTCCAAGGACCGGCTGCAGGGGGACGCGACGGTGGGCGCGGCGCTCCTGGCGGACGGGCAGGTGGCCTTCGCGACGTCGCACGGCCTGGCGGTCTTCGGGCGGGACGGGAAATTGACCGGCCTTGACAGCGGCGCGATCGCGGGCGAGTCGTCGCAGCACTTTGCGATCGGAGCGGATCGGGTGGCGATGGTGCCCGAGGCCTGGTCGGATCAGGATCCGACGCTCGACCTCCGCATTCTGTCGCTGCCCGGCGGCAAGCTCGTCTCGTCACGACCGATCGTGGTCTCGCGGGCGCCGACGGAGTTGGTCGCGATCGATGGGAGGCTCCTTCTCACGGCGGGCGGCGTAACGCTGGTGCTGCCGGCTCCGGTCGGGAACGATGCGCCGGTGCCGTGATTCACCCCCGTACCCTTGGGTGTGGACCCCGACGACGAAGTCTGCCTGTGTTTTCGCGTGAGTCTGCGGAAGATCCGGACTTTTCTGGCGGTTGAGAATCCGCCGGTGGCCTCTCTGATCAGCGAATGCCTGAGCGCGGGGACGGGGTGCGGATGGTGCGTGCCGTTCCTGAAGCACTTGCACGCGCAGCACGTTCGGGGAGAGACTCCGGACCTGAAGGTGTCGCCGGAGAAATACGCGGAGGCGAGGCTTGGCTTTCACGCGACGAACGAACGCGATCCGGAGGTTTTGGGAGAGGCGGGCGCGTAACTCAGAAACTGGGAGAGAACGCGGAATGTGCGGAGAGAGCGGAGATTTGCGGAGGGAACGGGGGGCAATTGAGGAATGGAACAACGGATGAGCATCGCGCTGGCAACTGCCGCGGAGGCGCCGCGGCGGGTGGAGCCGATCCTGCGGTCGGTCTCGGAGTGGTTCGGGATCGAGGCGGCGACGCGGATGTACATCGATATGAGCGGGAAGTTGCCGACGCATGTGGCGCGGTTGGGAGGGCGGGATGCGGGTTTCCTGACGGTGGCACGCCACTTCCGAGAGAGTGCAGAGGTCTACTGCATGGCGGTGGCGAAGGACTTTCACGGGACCGGGATTGGAACGGCGCTGCTTCGGCACGTGGAGACGGCGCTGGCCCGTGAGGGCACATTGTTCCTGCAGGTGAAGACGCAGGGTCCATCGAAACCGAACGCGGGGTACGCACGAACGCTGCATTTCTATGAGACCCGCGGATTCACGAGGCTGGAGGAAATCAGCGGGCTCTGGCCGGGAATTCCGTGCCTGATGCTGGTGAAGCGGCTGGGCGAGAAATGAAAAACCCCGCGGGTGCGGGGCTTGGTCATTGAAGATGCTCTCCCTTCCCCCAACCCGTTCCCTCAGGGAAGAGTCTTCGGGGCGGGCGATCAGCTGTCGAGCTTGCGGAGACCCAGGCCGAATTCGACCAGGCGGTCCTTGATCTCGGTGAGTGAAGTAGCCCCGAAGTTCTTGATTCCCATGAGCTCGGCCTCGGTGTGGCTGGCCAGGTCTCCCAGCGTCTGGATGTTGAGAAGCTGCAGCGCCTTCCTGGCACGGACCGACAGGTTGAGATCGGTGACGGGCTTGCCGAGGGTCTGCTCCTGGCCGGTGCCCTTGTACTGATCCTGAAGAGCGCGCCGGGCGGCGCGGTGGGCGTCCTCGAGGCCCTGGCCCAGGCGCAGGTTCTTCTGCGTGAGCATGGCCTTGATCTCCTGCAGGCTGCTCTCGCCGAAGTTCTTGTAGCTGAGAAGTTCGGCCTCGGTGATCTTGAGCAGGTCGCCCAGAGAGCGGATGTTCATTTTCTTGAGGCAGGTGCGGGCGCGGACGGAGAGCTCGAAATCGGTGACGGGCGTATCGAGCAGCGCGCGGCGCTTGAAAATGTCACGATCGGCCTCGTCCTCGACGGTCATCTCCTTGCTGCCCATCACGTCCTTCATGTACATGCGTGCACGGGGGTGATTGGGGTTGGTGTCCAGGACCTGGCGGAGGCATCGCTCGGAGCGGACAAGATCGCCCCGGTCTTCGTACATCACGGCGAGGTTGATGAGAGCGTTGATGTGGGCGGGCTGGCGGTTCGCGGCGCGCTCATAGAGCGACACGGCTTCATCTTCTTCGCCGACGAGGTCGAGCTGATAGGCGAGGGCGAAGAGCGCATCGGCGTTGTTGGGGTCGCTCGAGAGCGCCTTGCGGAGTTCGGTGATCGCGGTGGAGCGATCGCCGGACTGCGTGGCCTGCTTGGCGGCCTGGATGTGCTTGGCGGCAGAGGCTGTGTCCTTTGCCGCGGCGCTGGAACCGATCACCATGTCCATTGGATCGCTGCTCATGAATGCTCCCAAAACGTCGACCGAAAGGAAAACGCGGCACGCGCCGGTGAGTTGAATTCCGGGTGAGACTAGAAGGCAGGAGCCGGCAGTCAAACACAAAACCAAACCGAACCCTGACAAATTCGGCTCAAACGAAAAAATTACTTGCTTTCGGGAGGCCGCCGCAAGGCTTTGGTCAAGGCGGCCAAGGGCGGCGACGATCCGCGCGCTGCCCCGTCGGTTGATCTGGCGACCGAGACCCGCACTTAAGTCTGACGACAACAACCCAACCCGTCGAAATTCGCATTTGGTTGGACGAGGCGGGGGATTTCTTGAGCGCTCGCTCGGATCGTACGGAGCACGCCCGAACCGGCAGACGCCCAGCGCGATTGGTTATAGTGAAACCTCTTTGCATAAGAAGGCTTAAGCGCGAGGACCACTACTTGGGATCACACATCCAGCGGACGGAATTTGTACTTGCGGCATCCTTCGTGATTTGGGTCGCCCGGAGCGTTTGTCTCGCGAATGGGACCGAGCCCGAAAGACCGTCAGATGATCCTGCTGTCAGCGAAGAAGCTGCAAACTCGGAGCCCCGCGCAGGCACAAAGGGCCTTCTTCCCATTCCGAACTATCAGGGCGACCTCCTCCACCGAGGCCGCCTGACCGGAGACTGGAACGGCGCCCGCATCAACCTTGCGAATCGCGGCGTTCAGATCGATGCCGACTACACGCAGTATTTTCAGAGCATCGCCTCGGGCGGTCTTGACGAAGCCAGCCGATACGGGGGGCATCTCGACTATCTGGTGCACCTTGATCTGATGCGGATGGACGTATTGGACGGAGCGTTGCTCACTCTGCGAGCGGAGACGCGCTACGGCAAATCGGTCAACGCGGAGTCCGGACAATTACTTCCGGTCAATACCGAAGCCTACTTCCCCTTGACACAACCCATTGACCAGACCGTTCCGATCTCGGTGACCGAGCTCAACTACACGCAGTTCTTCAGCGAGAAATTCGCGCTGACAATCGGCAAGCTTCAGACCCTCGATGGCGACCCAAACGAGTTTGCGTCCGGTCGCGGCAAGTCGCAGTTCATGGACGCAAGCTTCATTTTCAACCCGGTGACGACCCTGCGAATGCCCTACAGCACGCTCGGAGCCGGATTCCTGGTGATTGCGAGTGAGCACGTTTCGGTGAAGGGCTCGCTCTTCAACACCCTCGATTCTTCCACGACCAGCGGCTTTGAAAATCTTGGGGATGGCCTGACGGCGGGACTCGAAGCGGATATTCAGTACCGCCTCGGTGACCTCCCGGGCGGCATGAACTTCGGAGGACTCTATTCGTTTGATCAGAATTTCAATCAGATCGGGGGCGAACTCATTCTTCAGCCGGGCCAATCGCTTGCAATTTCGCAAGAAAACAGCACGTGGGCGTTCTACTGGAGCGCGTGGCAATACCTTGTGACGCTCGATTCTGGTGAGGCTCCGGTCAATGTGTCGGACGGAAGTCCCGATCATCGGGGCTTCGGCCTTTTCGCTCGCGCTGGGGTAGCGGATCAACAGACCAACCCGGTGCAGTTTTCCGGAAGCCTTGGTCTCGGCGGGCGTGGCATCTTTCCCGGTCGTCCGGACGACACCTTTGGATTCGGCTACGCATTCTCGGCTTTTCAGAATTCCAGAATCACGGGCCCGCTCAACCTTCGGACGAATTCCCACGGCTTTGAATTGTTCTACAATCTTGAATTGACCCCTGCCGCGCGTTTCACGGTGGATGCGCAGGTCGGCAGCGCGGCACTTTCGGGCGTGGGAACAACCTTCATCTTGGGTGCTCGTTTGAATCTTGCGCTTTGAGAGGAGCTCGTTCACGCCCGAGCGGCTTGGGACGCCGCCTCTTGATCCTGCCGCGCCGCCCGGGCTCGGCAGGGCTTTCCGACGATGGTTGGCGACGGGCACCATCGGATCTGAACGCGGATGCGACGAATCCTCCTGCGACGGGCGCGATGGCGGCTTTGTATGATTCGGCGGCGTTCATCAGTTCCAACAAGAAGCTCCTTCGAGAAAGCAGATGCAAAATCTCCTGATCCTGGTCATGGTGACAGCGTTTTCCTTTTTCGGTCAGTTCGCCCGAGGGGAAGCGGCGCCCGGTTCCAAGCCGAACATCATTTACATCGTCGCCGACGACCTGGGCTGGAAGGACGTGGGATTTAACGGCTCGAAGGACATCAAGACGCCGAACATCGACGCGCTCGCCGCGGGCGGGGCCCGGCTCGATCAGTTCTATGTGCATCCGATGTGCACGCCGACGCGTGCGGCACTCATGACCGGCCGCTACCCATTCCGCTACGGCCTCCAGACGATGGTCATTCCCTCCACCTCGGACTACGGCCTCAACACCGACGAATGGCTGCTGCCCCAGGCACTGAAGGAGGCAGGCTACGACACCGCGATCATCGGCAAGTGGCACCTGGGCCATGCGGACAAGAAGTTCTGGCCCCGCCAGCGCGGGTTCGACTATCAGTACGGCCCGATGATCGGCGAACTCGACTACTTCACGCACGATGAGAAGGGCGTGCTCGACTGGTTCCGCGACAACGAGCCGGTGCGGGAGGAGGGATACACGACCACGCTGCTCGGGAACGACGCGGTGAAGTACATCGAGAGCCACGGCAAATCCCGGCCGTTTTACCTTTACCTCACGTTTAACGCTCCGCACACTCCGTACATGGCGCCGAAGGAATACATCGATCGCTTCCCGAACATCCAGGACCCGACGCGGCGTACCTATGCGGGCATGATCTCGTGCCTCGATGATCAGATCGGGCGCGTCGTGCAGGCACTCGACAAGTCCGGCATCCGTGACAACACCCTGCTCGTGTTTCACAGCGACAACGGCGGCACCCGCGATGCCAAGTTCGCGGGGATCATGGCGGACATGTCCAAGGTGACCATCCCCTGCGACAACGGCCCCTACCGCGAGGGCAAGGGCACGCTCTTCGACGGCGCGACGCATGTCTGCGCGATAGCCAACTGGCCCGGGAAAATCGTCCCCGGCACGCGCGAGGGCATCATCCACGCCGTTGATATGTACCCCACCATCGCCGGACTGGCCGGTGCGTCGACCGCCAAGTGCAAGCCGCTCGACGGCTTTGATGCCTGGGGTGTGCTCTCACAGAACGCCTCCTCCGGACGCTCCGAAGTGGTGTACAACATCGAGCCGTACCGCGGCGCCATCCGTCAAGGTGACTGGAAACTCATCTGGAAGACACTTCTGCCGTCTTCGATCGAGCTGTACAACCTGAAGGACGACCCGTCGGAGACAAAGAACCTGGCGGCGCAGCATCCAGACAGGGTGGCCGCGATGCAGAAGAGGATCGAAGAACTGGCAGCGCAGGCGGAGAAGCCGCTGTTCCTGGTCGATCAATTCAAGGTCATTCTCAAGAACGCGCACGGGCAGCCGGTGCTGCCGACGGACGAGGATTACTCGAGCGTCGAGACACCCTGAGCGAGATCCTTCTAGAAATACTTCGTGCCGCAGACACGTCCGTCGGGATAGAGCGCAAAGCCCGGGACTGCGCCTTGTTCGGCGGAATCTTTTCGGAGACGCTCACGGCTTGGGGGGCACGTCGGGCTGCGGCTCGAGTTTGAAAGTCACCTTGTTGATCCTGCCGGTGAACTTGAACGGGGGGTCGTAGCGGAATTCGAGAAGGGCGACGCCGGTCCGTGTGTCCTCGCCGATGTCAAAGGTCTCATCCTCGGGGAAGGTGATCGGCATGCCGTGCTCCATGGAATTGCGGGCGACCTCGTTGCCGTCCACGGAGAGCACGCCCTTCCCGCTCTTGCCCAGGCCCGGCTCGTCCACTTTGTAGTCGAAGACGATCGTGTGCCTGCCGGCGCCGAGCGCGGGTCCTTCCCATGTGGTGCGCTTGAGATCGAGCAGGTTGTAGAGAAAAACCGGCTTGCCCTTGCCGAGATCGAACATCCTCGTTGCGAACGCGGCCACCAGCCAGACGCAGGCGAGCAGGAGCAGGCCGCGCCCGAAGAGCCGCTTGATGCCCGTCCAGTGGCGCTGATTTGCAACGAGTACGAGCAGAAGCCCGAGGGTCAGGACACACAACCCGGCGGTACGGAACCACCACTGCTCGAACCAGAAGCTGTAACTTTGGGAAAGGAAGAGCGCGTAGCCACCGAACCGCCCGCCATCGGTCACGATCATTCCTTCGGCGCCGCCAGCGGGTATCTCGACCTCGGCGGAGATCGTGTAGGACTTGTTGAGGATGCTGGGGGCGCCGCTGTTGGGGATGCCGCTGATGGGCCCGGCGTAGGAAAACGTGGTCCGTCCCTGGGTGAGGCTGGGCTTGGGCGCGTTCCATCGCTCGAGCGTGGTGTTGTCGAGTGGCAGAACGTTGTGTTTCGCCGCCTCGGCGTAGAACACAGCCTGCAGCTCTTTGAGCTTTTCGGGCATGGACGCGGCGAGGTCTTTGGATTCGGTCGGGTCGGCCGCGACGTTGTACAACTCCCACTTGTAGCCGGTGATTACATCCGGCGGTGTATCGCTGCTGAGTTTCCAGGGCAGTGTCGCCGGGGTGGTGCACGCCACCCAGCCGTCCTGATAGATGGCGCGGTTGCCGAGCATCTCGAAATATTGCGTGGTTCGCCGCGAAGGGGTGCTGACGCCGGCTTTCTCCCAGGTGTAGGCCATGCTGACACCGTCCATGGGGCGCTGCTTGATGCCGTCGACGGTCTCCGGAACCGGGATCCCCGCGGCCTCGAGAATGGTCGGGGCGATATCGATGATGTGATGGAATTGCGTCCGGATACCGCCCGGGTCCTTGATGCGCCCGGGCCACGACATCGCCACGCCCTGTGCTGTGCCGCCGTAGTGCGATGCGACCTGTTTCACCCATTTGAAAGGCGTGTCGAGAGCCCAGGCCCACCCCGCCGCGAAGTGCGGGAATGTACGGTCGGAGCCCCAGAAGGGGTACCAAAGGAACTGGGCCTTGACCGGTACTTCGACGCCATTGAACGTCGTGAACTCGTTCGGCGTGCCGTTGATCATTCCTTCGGCGCTCGCGCCGTTGTCGCCGCTGATGTAGATGATGAGGGTGTTGTCGAGCTGGCCGAGGTCCTCGACGGCCTGGATTACGCGTCCGATCTGATGATCGGTGTACGCGAGGTAGGCACCGTACACGTCGGCCTGACGGATGAAGAGCTGCTTTTCCTCCAATCCGAGCGAGTCCCACGAGGGCAGGTCCTTCGGCCATTCGGTCAACTCTGCGTTCGGCGGCATGATCCCGAGGCGCTTCTGGTTGGCGAAGATGGTCTCGCGCACCTTGTTCCATCCCGCGTCGAACAGGTGCATGTCGCTGATTTTCTTGATCCATTCCGGCGTCGGGTGATGCGGGGCATGCGTGCCGCCGGGAACGTAGTAGACAAAGAAAGGCTTGTCGGGCGCGATCTCCTTGATCTGCTTCATGTAGTGGATTGCCTCGTCGGCCATAGCCGTGGTGAGGTTCCAATCAGGATTGTCCTGGAAGGGGAAGATCGGCGTCGTGTTGCGGAAGAGGTTGGGCTGCCATTGGCTGGCGTCGCCGCCGACAAAGCCGTAGAAGTACTCAAATCCCATCCCGACGGGCCACTGGTCAAAGGGTCCGGCCTGCGTCGCTTGATAAAAAGGTGTGTTGTGGTTCTTGCCGAACCACGAGGTGGCGTAGCCGTTGTCCTTAAGGATGGTCCCGATCGTCCCGTTGGCCTTCAGAATGATCGAGTCGTAGCCGGGGTAACCGGTTGCAATCTCGCCGACGACGCCGAATCCGGCGACGTGATGGTTTCGCCCGGTGATGAGCGCCGCACGCGTTGGCGAGCAGAGCGAAGTCGAGTGGAAGTTGGTGTAGCGAAGTCCGGACTTGGCGATCCGGTCGAGCGCCGGGGTTGGAACGACGCCACCGAATGTTCCCGGCGCACCGAAGCCGCAATCGTCGGTCATGATGAGCAGCACGTTGGGCGCGCCCCTGGGAGGGACAACCCGGGGCGCCCACCACGGCGTGGACTCCGAGGCCTTCTCCTTGATGGCGCCTCCGAATTTCGGGTCGGGCGGCGGGAGCTGCTTGCCATCCAGCGAGACCGTTGCGGCCGGGCTTCCCGTCGGAGGTTTGACGGAGACCGGCTGCGCATGCGCGAGCGCAAGGCACAGAGCGCCGATCGCGAGCGAGGCACAGAGTTGAGTCAAAGTTTTGTTCATAGAGACTCCCCGTGTGGTGCGGCCCTTGGACACAGACAAGGTACCAATCGTGGCACCGGGATGGGGCGACGGAGGCGGTTGACTGCACAATTCAGTCGGATTGGGGCCGTTCTTGCGCCGGAACGACGATGCGGGACGTCAAATCCGTGTCACACCACGCCGTCGGCGATGGTGCCGGCTGTCACCTGCGGCTCGGGACCGGGATGGGCCTCGTCACGGACGAGCTTGATGCTCTTCCACTTTCCCGCGGCAAATCGGAAGAAGATAAAAGCGCTGAGGGTGATGATGTAAGCCGCTGCCGCCGCCCAGGGACCGGCAGACTGGAACTGCGGGAAGTAGTGGATCGCGACCCACCCCCCACCGACGATGACGATCCAGGAACTGAAAACGGTGACGACGCCGACGAAGGTGGTGTCGCCGGCGCCGCGCAGAGCACCGGAGAGCGTCATGGCGACGGCGTCGAAGATCTGGAAGACAGCGGTGAGAATGAGGAAGGACGAGCCGAGACGAAGGACTTCTGCCGCGACTTCGGGGACGGTCTTGGGATCGATGAAGACGCCGACGAGCCAGTGTCGGAACACGATGAAGCAGAGGGCGCAGAGACCCATGTATGCCATCGAGAGGGCCAGGCCGAGGCGGGCGCGTTGTGCCGCGAGATCGGGGCGGCCCATGCCCATGCACTTGCCGACCATCGCGGTGACAGCAACGGAAATACCGACGCTGGGCATGAAGGAAAGGCTCATCCACTGGTGGGCGATGAAGCCGGCGGTGGAGTGCTGGGCGCCGAAGTGGCCCACGAAGTAGACCATGAAGAGGCCCCAGCAGACCATCTCGTTGCCGAACATCAGGCCGGGCGCCCAGCCGAGGCGGAAGATGTCTTTGAAGTGAATCCACGAGGGGCGCCAGCCGGTGCGGGTGGCGAACTTGGCGTTGTACTTGGGGGAAAGGAAGACGGCGACAAGAACGAGCAGTTCGACGATCGTGCCGAGAACGGTGCCGATGGCGGCGCCCGTGACGCCGAGTGCGGGAATGTGGAGTATGTGGGCGACGGATGCGGCGCCGGTGAACCAGGCGGTGATCGCGGATTGGAGAAAGCCCGTGCCGGTGCCGGGCGTTGGACCTTGCGGGCCGTAGATGAGCGTGGAGTTGAGGACGAAGTTGGTGATGTTTCCCGCAACACCGGCGACGAGCATGATCGACGGCTTGTGCATGCCGTAGAAGAACTGGCCGATCGCCTGGCGGGCCATCGTGACGATCGAACCGACCAGGAGGATCTGGGCGAACGTCACGGACATTCTGTCGCGGCGGAGTACTTCGCTGAGCGCTTCGGGCTTGAGGTTGGTGTCGCGAATTGCGGCGTACAGAGCCGGGAGGAGAGCGGCGTATGGCAGGATCAGCACAAGCCAGGCCGCGATTGCAAGCCAGACGCCGTTCCATGCATATGCGGGGGCACGGTCGGCCCGTCCAGCGCCGAAATTCTGGCTGACGAACGTATTTACGACCGTGAGCGCGCCGAAGACGATCGAGACAGCGATCCAACTGGTGATGCCGCCGTTGCCCTGCGCGCCGACATACACCGGATCGGGCCCGATGCGGCTGACCATCAGTTTGTCAACGAAGGTCATCAGCGTGTAGCTGGTCATCGTCGCGACGGTGGGGATCGCGATCGACAGCAACTCCATCAGCGGGGAGCGCTGGGGGGCGGCGACAGCCTTGGAGGTTGTTTCGGTGGCTTGCGACATTGGGGTTGGAGGCTGATCCTAGGAGAAGCGCCCGGGACCTATCGCGCCGCGAGCATTCTGAGCGCGAGCAGGATGGCGCTTCGGGTGCTGCCCGGATCGGCCAGGTTCTTACCGGCGATGTCGAAGGCGGTTCCGTGATCCGGGCTGGTTCGGATGACGGGGAGGCCAACGGTCATGTTGACGGCGCGATCTCGCGCGAGAAGTTTGACGGGGATGAGGCCCTGGTCGTGGAACATCGCGACGACGAGGTCGAACTTGCCCTGGAGCGCGGCGATGAAGATGGTGTCGCCCGGATACGGCCCGGTGACGTCGATGCCGTTGCTTCGGGCGATCTTGATCGCAGGCTCGATGAGCCTCTTCTCCTCGTCGCCGAGAAGACCGTCCTCGCCGGCGTGCGGATTGAGGCCGCAGACGGCGATGCGGGGGTGTTTGATGCCGAGCTTCTTGCACGCTGCGGCGCCGAGGTCAATGGTGTCCGAGACGCGTCCGATGGTGAGGACGTTGCGGACGTCCATGAGCGGGATATGGGCGGTGGCGAGGATGACGTTGAGATCGTGTGGTTGGGAAAGCGGGAAAAGATCCTCCCTTCCCCCAACCCTCGCTCCCATCGGGGAGGGGGCTTTGGAAGCATGGAACATCATGCCGAAGTGCTTGATGTTGAAGCGCGCGGCGAGTAGTTCGGTGTGGCCGGGAAACTGCGCATGTCCGGCTTTGGCCCAGGCGGCCTTGCTGATGGGTCCGGTGACGATCGCATCGGCGTGCAGCGCCTGGGAGGATGGGAGCTTGGCGTGAGCGATGGCGTCTTCGACGAAGCGGAAGGAGAGTTCGCCGCCGGACTTGGAGTGTTTCGCCGCGTGCTCGCTGCCGCCGGGCTCGTAGTCCAGGAGGATCACATCGTGGGCGCCTGCGGTTTCGGAAGCGGGCGTGTGGGCGGCGGCACGCCACCAGAACGGTTCGATACCGGCCTTTCGCGCAGCGGCGTCGATCGCGGCTTGGGTGCCGAGGATTCGGAAGTGGGCCTGCTTGCGGAGGGCGGGGTCGGCGAGGGCCTTGACGATGACTTCCGCGCCGATGCCGCCGGGGTCGCCCATGGAGATGGAGATGCTGGGACGGGCGGTCGTCACCGAGAACGGTAGACGGAAAAGGAGATCGCGGGTCCGGCGAGTTTGCGACCGGTTGAGCCGGAGTATTGCCGTCGCGACCTCCCGCTTACGCGGGAGGCTCATTCAGGCCGCGGCTTCGGTGACGCGGAGGACCTCGGAAACGGTGGTGAGGCCCTGGGCGACCTTGCGGATGCCGTCCATGCGGAGGGTGACCATGCCCCGCTCGATGCACATGCGCCGGAATTCGGAAACGTTTGGATTGCGGGCGATGACGTCGCGGAGCTGGTCGTCGACTGTGAGCAGTTCGTAGATGCCGACGCGGCCGCTGTAGCCGGTGTTGCGGCAGCGCTCGCAGCCCTTGGCGACCCAGAGCTTTTCCGTGGGCAGACCCTGCATGGAAAGGTACTCGACCATGTCGGCGCTCGGGGCTTCCTCCACCTTGCAGTGGGTACAAAGGCGACGGATCAGCCGCTGAGCGAGCACGCCGTTGACGGCGGCGCCGACGAGGAACGGCTCGAGGCCGATGTTGACGAGGCGCGTGATGGAAGCCGGCGCGTCGTTGGTGTGGAGCGTGCTGAGCACGAGGTGACCGGTGAGCGCGGCCTGGACGGCGATGTGGGCCGTCTCCATATCGCGGATTTCGCCGAGCATAATGACGTCGGGGTCCTGACGGAGAAGGCTTTTCAGGGCCGCGGCGAAGGTCATGCCGATCTTCTCGTGCATCTGCGTCTGGGTGACGCCGTCGAGGTGATACTCGATCGGATCCTCGACGGTCGAGATGTTCATCGTGTTCTTGTCGAGCTGGCGCAGCGACGAGTACAGCGTGGTGGTCTTGCCCGAGCCGGTCGGGCCCGTGACGAGGACGATGCCGTGGGGCAGGTCGATGATCTTGCGCCAAACCTCGAGCGTATCGGCGTGGAAGCCGAGGTTGTCGAGTTCGACGTTGATGCTCTTGGTGTCGAGGATTCGCATCACCGTCTTCTCGCCGTAGCCGGTGGGAAGCGTGGAGACGCGGAGGTCGAGCTTGCGGCCCTGGACGGTGCAGCGGATGCGGCCGTCCTGCGGCAGACGGCGCTCGGAGATATCGAGGTTCGCCATGATCTTGAGGCGGCTGGTGATGGCCGCGGACATGGCGCCGGGCGGGTTCATCATCTCGAAGAGTTCGCCGTCGATGCGGAATCGGACGCGCAGTTTCTTTTCCGCGGGCTCGACGTGAATGTCCGACGCGCCCTCCTTGACGGCGGTCTGGATGATGTAGTTGACGTAGCGGATGACCGGCGACTCGGCGGCTTCCTTCTCGAGGTTGACCTCGGTCGATTCTTTCTTTTCGACCTGGATGTCGCCCTCGCTGACTTCGGCGAGCAGTTCGGAGACGTCGACGGAGGCCTCTTCCTTGCCGGCGCCGACGATCTCGAGAGCTCCGCGCAGGTCGAAGCCGGTGACGATGACGACCTTCACGCCGGAAACGCGCAGGCGGCCCTTGATCTCGTCCACGAGGAAGACGTCGTCGGGCCGGATCGTACCGATGACCACACGGCCGCCGTCCATCCGCAGGGGCATCACGCCGTGCTGCTTGCAGAAGTCCGGGGTGAGTGCCTGCAGGAGCCCACCGTCGAACCCCCCGTCGAGACCCTTGGAGAGGTCGATCCGCTCGAATGGAATCCCGGCGATGTCTGCCACGGCCCTCTGGACGACAACCTCGTCCACCCCCTGCTCGATCAGGATGTCGGCGAGGCGACGGCCCGGGGACTGCTTGAGTACGCCCTGGGCGACGGTCACTTTGTCGGCGGGGACGAGGTTGCGTGAGATCAGGTATTCGGCGAGGTCACCCCCCGTGCGTGCCAAGCCGGTGGCGGGCTGCTCGTGCTTGTAAAGATCGGACATCGCGCTGCCGACCGACGAACGGGCGGGGGGAACGAGCGACTGCTTGACGGCCGGATCGTCGCTCGACGGGTGCTCGGCCTCGCCGCTCTCGCGGATTTTGACGAGTTCGCCGTAGGTGCGCTGGTTGCCGGGCACGGCAGGGAGCGGGCTGAGCGCCATTTCCTGGGCGTCCGGGCTCGCGTCGCGGACGGCCTGCGGGATCGAGCCAAGGTCGTCCACGCTGACGCGCCTTGTCCCGGCTCCCGACGGAGCCCGCGGCCCCTCGTGCGAAGGGAGAGCCTTGGCGCCCTTCTCAACGCCGAGTTCGCTCAGGATGTCGTCGATGTTGTACTTTGCCACGCAGCCGCTTCCGCCGATCGCCAACTGCCTACTTCGCCTTCGCGGGCTTTCCCTTGGGAGAAGCCTCTTCCGCGAGTTCCATGATGAACGCCTTGCCATCGGCCTCGAGCGTGACGCTCACGGGCTTGATGGACTGGACCTTGAAATTCTCGCCCACGATGTCGCCGGCGTGCACGAGTTCGTCGTTGATGCGTGCGACGGGTACGCGCCCCATCATGATGCTGCCGAGCTTGAACGTGGCGAATTCCTCCGCCAGCTTCTTCGAGCGTTCTTCCGCTTTGTGACGGGCGAGGTCCGCGCTGGTGTCGGCCACGGTGCCGGGCTGCTTTGCTTCGCCCGCCTCGGCTCCCATGAGCTTGAACGGGTTGGTGTGCACGCCCTCGGTGGCCTGTTCGGAGGCGGCGTTGAGCTCGGCCATGCGGCGCTGAAAGTCCTCGGCGCGCCGGTGCTGCGACTCGTCGCGCTTGTAGCTGACGTCGGTGGTCTCGAACTTGAGGCCCGACTGCATGCCGTAGCGACGCATGCCGTAGATGAGGCCGACCGAGAGCGCGAGCGTGCCCACGATGATGACGTGCTGCGTGTGGAAGCGTCGGCGCGGGGCGGCCGCGAAGCCCCTCGCGTCGCCGATCTGCATGCCGGCGGCGAACGCCGCGGGCATCGCCTGCCCCTCCGGGGGCGCCACCTCGCCTGGGAGCCGTCTTTCCTTATTGCCTGCGCTCATTGCGTCTTCGTCCCTTCGTCGACGTAGTAAATGCTCAGCGTGAACGTCGCCAGCATGTCCCCGTTCTTGTCGGTGGCACGCTTCAGCTTCAGGTCCGGGACCTTGGTGATCCTGGGCAGGCGCTCGATCTTCCGCAGGAAATCGTGGAACGAGCGGAAATTGCCCTGGAGGGTGAGTTCCAGCGGCTGCTCCATGTACATCGCGGCCTTGACCGGCTTCAGGCTCTTGACCGTCGGCGGCGAGAGCCCCTGCTGCGTCGCGAGTTCGGAGACCTGACGCACGATCGCATCGAGCTCTTTCTTGCTCGGCAGCTTGGCCTCGAAGGCCTCGATGCTCGCGCTGATGTCCTTGTTCTCCTTCTCGAGGTCCGCGTTCCGCGACGTCTCGTCGCGGAGCTTGGCGAGGCGCTCGCGCTTGAGATCGACCTCGGCCTTGGCGAGCTCGATCTCGGCGTTCACGGGCCGGAAGACCAGCCAGTAGCTGGAGAGCGGCACCGCCAGGAGGATCAGCATCAGCAGCAGTTCGCGGAATCCGAATCGCATCGCGTGTTACTCCCGCCCGGTCGGTGTGCCGCCGGCGTTGGAACGGTTCACTCGCCCGACTTGGCCTGCGCCGTTGCTTTCGGGGCGGAATTCTGATCGCCCTGCGGTATCGACATCGAAGGCCGGGCGTCGACCGTCGAATTCAGGCCCGCGAGAATCTGGAACTTTCGGAAGATGGTCTGGTCGATCTTGGTGGTGTCGATGAACGCGAGGTCGGGGTGATCGAGGATGGTGCACTCGCCGAGCTTGGAGAGAAAATCGGTCACATCGGTGTTGCGCTGAGCAAGCCCGTTGATGGTGAGGGTGTATTCGAACTTCGGAGCCCGCACCGGGTCCTTCTTATCGTCCTTGGACGCGGGCCTGGCGTCGGTGAGCGACTTGACCGCGGGCTTGGCGTCGGCCTTGGGCTGCTCCTTGGGCGGCTCGATGCGCTTGCTCTTGAGCTCGAGTTCGGCGAACGCGACCGATTCGTCGGGGCAGCGGTTCACGATCTGCTCGAGCAGAACGCTGCGCGGGATGCGCTCGGTAAGGGCTGTGGTGATCTCGGCCTTGTCGAGCATCTGCGAGCGCTGGGCCTCGAGCGACTTGAGCTGCTCGATCTTCTTGGCTTCCTGGGCGTAGAGCTCGTTGATCTTGCTCTGCTGGGCCCGCACGCTCTCCCACCGGCGGGTGGTGACGAAGAACGCGGCGATCACCCCGAACATGACGATCGCGAAGAGCCCCAGGGCCATCGCGTTGGCGCGGACCGAACTCTGCCTCTCGACATAGTCCTCGGGCAGGAAGCTCGCGTTGGTGTTTGCCTCGTCGGTCTGTCGCAGGAAGGGGTTCATCGGTGCCTTTCGCTGGTCGATTCGATCAAAGGTCCGCCGGGCAATGGCAGAGACCAACCGCCACGCCGAATCCCGGCTGGGCTTGCTTCATGTCCACGCCCTGGCAGGGCTCGCTGCCGGTCCGGGCCACACGGGCCAGCGGGTCGGCGAGTTTGGTGCTTATTCCGATGCTCCGGGCGATTGCGTGGCTGAAGGCCTGCTGGCGGCTCTCTCCACCAAGGAAGACCGCCTGCTCCACCCGCTTGCCCGGGAAGAGAGCGTCGTGATACCGAAGACTCATGCGAATCTCGTCGGCGATGATCTCGAGCGGTTCGCGGAGGTCTACGCCGTTGCTGTCGGACGAAGCCGGAGCGCCCCCGGCGTTCTTGAGCATCGCCATGCCCTCTCCGGGCTCGTTGCTCGTGCCCATCTGCTCGAGGGCGAGCCGGGTCCGGTGCGCGTCCTGAAGCGGGCACTTGAGCTGGCGTGCCACAACCCGGTCGAGTTGTCTCCCGCCAACCTCGATGATCCGCTCAAAGACGATGGTGCCCCCGTGGGCGATCATGACTTTGGTGGTGTGCGCGCCAAAGTCCAGATAGAGCGCGATCGCGTCCTTCTCGCCGCCCCCGGCGATCTCGAAGGCCTTCATCGCCGCCGTAAATTCACTGTGCATGCCGACCGGCTCCAGGCCGGCCTTGCGAATCGAGTTCACCATGTGCTCGACGGCCGAGCGTGCCGCGGCGTTCACGATCACCTCCAGCTTGGCGTTCCCGGCGCACGCCACCTCGTGATGACGCAGCACCAGAGCGCCCGGATCGCAGCCCACCTGCTGCCCCACCGCCGCCCCGATCACCTGGCTCAGCGGGACGCCCTCGATCTTCTGGATCTGGAGGTGCTTGCAGAAGAGCTGCCAACTGGGGAGCGAGCAGATCACCCGCTTGCCCTTGAAGCCCCCCTTCTTCACGAGCTTGGGGAGTTGCCTGAGCTGAGAATCAAGCCGCTTGGCGTGGTCGTCCATGAATTCGTCCGAGGACTCAACCATCGCCGCGGCCACGAGGGTCGGCACGGGTCCCGGCTGGACCTGGATCAACTTCAGCGACGAAACGCCAAAGTCAACGCCAATCGCCGGGGAGAGCTGCTTCATCAGCCCCACCGAGTTCAACTTGCGCAACAGTTCGATCGACATGCGCTCCGATCCCTCCACGCCGGCAGTTTCGGCGGGAGAGAATCGACGGTCCGGCGCTCGGGCTTGACCGGGGCTGCACGCGTCGGGCGATGGCGACGTTCTCGCCCCTTCACGACCGGCGCACACGGTGCGGCAGGCAGCACAACCGGCCTTTGCCGTGCGGGCCGATAACACGGACAAAACGCGGGGGTCAACCGGCGAGCGCACCGACGATTCGACCGAGTTCTGCGAGCGCCACCGGCAAATCCCAGCCCTGCCGGGCACGATCACCGGTCCGGTTGCTCACGACTCGCATTTCCGCAAATGGCACCCCGAACCTGCGGGCCGCAAGGCCGACGGCCGCTCCTTCCATCGCTTCGGCGACGGCGTTGGGCCCCGCGCGGCGAGCGGTTTCCTGCGCGCGAGCGTCGGTGCCGGAGCACGTAGAAACAGTGGCGATCGGTCCGATTCTCGAAGCGAGCGGTGCGAGGATTTCCACGAGCCCCGAATCGGGAAAGACGGCATCGCCCTCGGCTCCGGCGGGAAAACCGCACTCGGCCATGGACTGCCACCCTCCGGGCGTTTCGATGCCTTCATCGACGAGAACCGATGCACTGGCCAGCACGGCGGCACCGACCATCGCCCGGGCAGAACCGGGCAGCGAGCCGCATATTCCGAGATTGACAACGGCCGCGCACCGTGAGACCGCGAGCGCGGAAGCGGTCGACCCCGCCGCGTTCGACTTCCCGACGCCGCTGATCATGAGATCGAACACCGGATGCACGCGGCGCGACTTCCAGAGTTCGAGCGCCGTATCCGGCTGTTGCCCGAATGCCGCCAGAACAGCGCGGGCTTCGGAAGGGGCGGCCACCACGAGCAAACACCGCCCGTCCGCGGTCGGCAATTTCTTGACGAACTCTGTCAGATCGCGTGCCATAGAGCTTGGGGAAAGGCGGCCGGCCCGCTATCCTTAGGGTTGTCGGACGGACGCACGGACCCCGCTCCCGAGCAACCAATGTCGCTTTCGACGGTACCCCCGTTCGGTCCGCCTTCGGTCCCGGAGAACCTCATGATACGGCTGAAGGGAAAACGGGGAGTGATCGGGGCCGGGCTCATGCTCGTGGTGTTGTCGGGGGGGACATGGTCCCTATTCCGCGGCGGACGTCCGGCGACGGGCGCCACGAACGCCGAAATCCTGCCAACGTCCGATACAGCCGAGATTTCGCGCGCCAGTTTCGATATCACAACGCTCGCCACGGGCGAGCTCGAAGCCAAGAAACAGGTCGAGATCCGCTCGCGAGTCGAGCAGCAGGCGGTCATCCAGGAGATCATTCCCGAAGGCTCACGCGTAAAAGAGGGCGATACCCTCGTCCGCCTCAACGCCGACCGCATCCAGACCTCGATCGACGAGCAGTTGCTCCAGATCGAAACGGCCAAAAGCGAATTGGTTGCCGCGGAGAACGGCTACAACATCCAGGTCAACGAGAACTCGAACAATCTCCGCAACGCGGAGCTGAAGGTCACGCTCGCCCAGTTGTCGCTCCAGCAGTGGGTCGAGGGCGAGGTCAAGACACACCGCGAGGCCGATCGGCTTGCGCTCTCGCAGTCCAAGCTCGAGCTGGATCGCCTGGCGGAGAAGGTGATCCGCTCCCAGAAGCTGCAGAGTCAGGGGTTTCTTTCCAAGGACGAACTCGAGCGCGACGAACTGGACTACATCAAGGCCCAGAGCGCCTGGAGCAAGGCCCAGCTCGACTCGCGGGTCTACGAGTCTTTCCAATTCCCGAAGGACCAGAAGCAGAAGCAGGGCGACCTTGAACAGGCCAACAGCGAGCTCGTCAAGGTCAAGATGAACGCCGAGATCGACCTTGCCAGCAAGGCGGCCCAGCGGAACAACAAACGCACCCAGCTCACGATCCGTGAGAACTCGCTCGCCAAGCTCCGCCAGCAGCTCGACGCCTCAACGATCAAGGCCCCCTCCGAAGGACTGGTGGTCTACGCCACCAGCATGCGGCGGAACATGTGGGGAGGCAACGAGGGCCCGCTCCAGATCGGCCGCCAGGTTTATCCCAACGAACTGCTCGTCGTGCTGCCCGATACCAGCGAGATGGTGGCGTCGGTGCAGGTGCACGAGAGCCTGGCCGGCGACGTCAAGCCCGGGATGGCCGCGACAATCAAGGTCGACGCGGCGAACGGGAAGGTCTTCCGCGGAGCCGTCGATTCGATCGGCGTGCTTGCCGAGTCCGGCGGCTGGCGCGATCCCGACCGGCGCGAGTACACCGTCAAGATCCGGGTCGAGGGCGGGCAGGACATCGCCATTCTGAAGCCCTCGATGCGCTGCGAAGCGAGGCTCACCATGGGCCGCATCGAGAACGCGATCGCCATTCCCGTCCAGGGAGTTTTTACCGACGGACCGGTGCGATTCCTGTACGCGAGCAAGTCCGGCCGGTACGAGCGCGTGCCGATCAAGCTGGGCAAGCGCTCGGACACCTTCGCCGAGATCCTCGCGGGTGCGACGCCGGGCCGCACCATCCTGCTCCGAGACCCCACCCCCGCGGAAGTACTCGCCGGCGGATGGGACAAGCCGAGCCTTGAGCTCGCCGGATACTCGCTGGATGAGAAGGGCAACCCCGTGATGCGCGATGCGGCGCCCGCAACCGGAAAGCCCGCGGTACCCGCGAAGGTCGGCGCGGCGGAGGGCACCCCGGCGGCGGCGATCGCCACGACCGACAAGCCCGCGGCAGGCGCCGAGACCAAGCCCGAAGCGAAGGTCGAGACCAAGCAGGCCGCGGCAGCGCCGGCGAAGTGATGAATCAGGAGGCCCTTCGGCGCTGAATGAGTTCCGCGGCGCGATTCTCGCTTGGGTTGGCGGCGTGACCAAGTTCGAAGGCGTGCGCGAACGGCGGCGAGAAATTATCCTCGGCCACCGCGGCGCCCTCCGCGCGAACGACCGAGAGGTCGGTCCGCTCGCGCAGATCGAAGACTTCGGGCTCGTCGTTTCGGCCGTGGTGAACAAGCGTTTCCACGATCGGGCGGCAGGGGTCCTCGTGAAACCACCGCGTGACGACGCACTCGTGGCCGCTGGAGAGCATGACGATCGTGCCCGGGGCGTATGCGGGGACGACGTTCAGAATTGCTTTCAGAATCATCGGATCGAGCCTGCGGGCGTGCTCGGGCCGCTGGATGAGTTTGAGAGCGCGGACCGTGGGAATGGGCGAGGCGCCCTGAGCGTTGTCGGCCTGGCGCAGGCGTGTGAACAGGTCGGCCCCCGCCACGATCCGGGCGAAGATGTGAATGTCCTGCCCCTTGGGTGCCACTTCGGCATCGAGGCCGTCCTTCCTCGTCGGAAAACCGGTCCCATCGAACGACTGGTGGTGGTGCAGGATGCAGGCGGCGGCCGAAGGCTCGATCTGATCGTGCACGAGGTCGTAGCCGATCTGCGGATGCTCGCGGAAGACGGGGTCGGAATCGTCTTGCGTGCGTTCCCAATGCTCGCGCACGTCGGCAGGAATGCGGAGCATTCCGATATCGTGCAGCATGGCCCCGACGCCGAGATTTGAAACGTCCTTGGCGCTGCTGGCCGGGAGGCGGGTGCGCTCGCGGACGAGGTAGAAATCGAGTTTGAGGCCCATGAGCACGCTGAGCAGGCAGACGTTGCTGGCATGGCGCAGGGCAGGTGAGGAGCTCTCTCCGAGCTCCTGCACGAACATCGCGGCCTTGGGCCGGTCGCAGAACTTCTCCAACAGGCCTGAGACAGCCCGCTTGTAGGAGTAATAGTCCAGTTTCGCGTGGGCATCGCAGATCACCGCGTCGAGGGCTCGCCGGATCTGGCCCGTGACCGCGGCGCACGCCTGAACGATCCCCGGCGAGAGGTATTCGCCGAGCCGCTCCAGTCGCGGATACCGCACCCAGACCTCGCGCAGGCCGAGTTCCCGCATCTTGGCGATGGTGTGCGGGTCGAGGATGGCCCCGGGGCGCAGCAGAACCACCTCGGGACGACGCGGGTGAAGCACCGGCATCGCCACGATCATCCCGTCACGGGCTTGATACAGCGCCACTCGAAGCATGAAGGGCCCCCATCTGCCATCGGACGGCGCGGCTCGCGAATCCAGATCGCCCTCCGGAACAAACCCGCGTTCGCCCCCCCAGATTCCGATAATCGGGCATTTCCTACACTCGGGACCCGATGGCGATCCACGTATCCAAACTCCGCTGCGGCATGACGCTCCTGGTTGAGCCCATGGCCAGCGTTCGTTCGCTCGCTCTTTCCTGGCTCGTTCCCGGCGGATCCGCCGAGGACCCGGCCAATCGCCTCGGACGCGCCGCGATGTGGTCCGAGCTTCTGATGCGGGGAACACAGACCCTGGACTCGCGTGCCCACGCCGATGCCGTGGACAAGCTCGGGGCCTCCCGGCACGTGGAGAATGGGGCGTACTTTCTCCGCGTCAGCTCGACACTGCTTGGCGAGCGGATCCGGCCCGTGCTGCCGCTGATCGCCGACATGGTGCTTCGCCCGCGGCTGGATCAGGACGCGGTCGAACCAGCCCGGGATCTGGCCCTGCAGGCGCTCGCTTCCCTCGCCGACGATCCGCAGGAGCGCGCGATGCTGTCGGCGAAGGATCGGCATTTTGCGCCGCCCCTGAACCGCTCCGGGCTGGGCACGGAGGCCGGGCTGACGTCTTTGACGCATGAGGAGCTGGTCCGGGGTTGGCGCGAGGTGCAGAATCCGGCTCGCTCCATTTTCTGCGCGGCCGGCAGCATTGACGTTGGAGAGATGGCGCAGCAACTCGACGACGTCTTCGCCGATTGGTCCGGCGCAAGCCCCGAGCCACGACTCGGCGCTCCGGGCCCGCGGGGCTACGCGCACCAGGAAGACCAGACCAATCAGGTCCAGATCATCGTTCTGCACGACGCTCCGCCGGAAACATCGGACGATGCGTTGCTCGAAAAGGTTGTGGTGAACGTGCTTTCGGGCGGCATGTCGGGCAGGCTTTTCAGCGAGGTGCGCGAGAAGCGGGGCCTCTGCTACAGCGTGAGCGCGGGCTACCGGGGCGATCGGGATTTTGGCGTCGTTTCCGCGTACGTGGGAACGAAGCCCGAGCGGGCGCAGGAAAGTCTCGACGTCCTGATGGCGGAGATGCGGCGCATTCAGACGCCCGAGGGCGCCATCACGCCCGAGGAGTTCTCTCGGGCCATCGTCGGGATGAAAAGCAAGCTGGTTTTTTCGGGCGAATCGACGGCGGCGCGGGCGGCGGCAATCGGCGCCGACTACTTCCGGCTGGGACGCTGCCGCACGCTCGAGGAACTCTCGAAGCAGGTGGACGAGGTCACGCTCGACCGGGTGAACGAGTACGTGAAGCGGCGTTCCTTTGGGCGGCTCACGGTACAGACCGTTGGGCCGACGCCGTTGAAACCGCCGGCGTAAGGGGCGGTCAGACCTTTGGTTGCGATTCCTTGAGCGACATCGCGATGCCGACTTCCTGAAGTCGAACGCTCGCGCGATCGAGCGCTTCCTTGGCCCGGTGAAAATCGTCCGCGCTCACGCCGGACCAATCCGCCTTCGCACGCTCGACGTAGCCTCGTACTTCCTCGATGCGGTTCTGGAGCTCGACCCGATTCTCGGCTTCCAGGATGTGCATGTACCGTTCGAATCGCTCGCCGATCCACTTGAGATCGAGCGAGGCGTTGGCGATGAGATCCACGATGCGATGTCGGGTCATGTCCTCGCGGGCGTGGGTGAAGCTCTCCCGCTCCATCCGATCGACCTCGTCCCGCGTCAGGCCATGGTTGGGAATGACCTGGAGCACGGCCCGCTTGCCGCTGCGTCGTTCCTGCGCGGCCACACTCAGCACGCCGCTGGAATCGACGAGGAATTCGACCTCAAGCTGCGGGATCCCGGCCGGCATCGGCGGGATGCCCCGCAGGTGAAACTCGCCGAGGCGCCGGCAGTCGGCCGCCATCTCGCGCTCTCCCTGAAAGACGCTCAGGCGGATCGAGGTCTGATTGTCCACGCTGGTGGAGAAGTGCTCGCGGGCCTTGGCCGGGACGGTGCTGTTGCGCATGATGAGCTTGGCGACAGCGCCCCCCACCGTCTCGATACCGAGCGAGAGCGGAATCACATCGAGCAGCAGCGCGCCCCTGGTCTCTCCGGCGAGGATTGAGGCCTGAACGCTCGCACCCAAAGCCACCACCTGATCCGGATCGACCGCGACATACGGCTCGAGGCCGAAGAACTCCCCCACCATCCTGCGCACCAGAGGGGTCCGGGTCATGCCACCCACCATGATCACGCGTTCGATCGTCGGCGAGCCGGATTGCTTGAGCGCTCGGGCCGCATCACCGACGGCTTTTCGGCAGTGCTCGATCGTCCGCTCGATCAGCGGCACAATGCGCTGCTCATACTGCTGCCGGGCGAGTTCGACACGAATCGCGCCGGTCGACAGGGTGAAATCCGCTGTTGCCCGATCGGCCTCACTGAGGCGCCACTTGATCGCCTCCGCCTCGCGTTTCAGCACTCTGCGATCGGCCAGCGAAAGCGATTGGCCCGCACGATCCGCCCCCAGCAGCAGTTGCGTCAGTTCATGATCCGCGTCGTCGCCTCCCAGGTGTGTATCGCCTGAGGTTGCCAGGACTTCGAAGAAGCTGGTCTCTTCACCGCTCCGTGCGGGAGTGATTCGAAGGATCGAGATATCAAACGTACCGCCCCCAAGGTCGTAGACAGCCACGATGCTCTCGCGGGCCGCCTCACCCGTCAGCCCGGCACCGAGGCCGTAGGCCAATGCCGCGGCGGTGGGCTCATTGACGATCCGCACAACCTCCAGACCCGCCAGCCTTCCTGCGTCCCGGGTGGCTTGCCGCTGGGTGTCGTCGAAATACGCCGGCACGGTCACAACCGCCCGAGTGACCTCAACCCCGAGCGCCCGGCTCGCCTGCTCTTTGAGTTTTCCGAGTATCAGCGCCGAGACTTCCTGCGGCGAGACGACCCGAATCCCGCCGCCGGCCGGAATTTCGATCCGTGCCGTTTGATTCTCGCCCCCTACGACTTTGTAGGGCAAGTAATGGAGATCGCCCAGCGCGTCCGCAAGAGAACGGCCCATCAGCCGCTTCACGCTCGAAATTGTCCGAGCTGGGAACTCGCTCGCCCGATCCCGGGCGTCGTGGCCGACCACGGCCCCCACGTCGCCGAACCGGACCACGCTGGGCATGAGCAGACGACCCTTGTCATCCGGTAACGCACGCGGCCCGGCGGCATCGCAATACGCGACAAGGCTGTTCGTCGTGCCGAGATCGATGCCGACGATGGGTGAGGGTGACGCCACATACAACGATAGTGAACGGGCGCGTCGGGTGCATCGTGGCCGCGATGCCTCTTCCTACCCTTCCGCCCTATGCATATCGCGGCCAAGTGGCTGAATTCCTACCTCGAACCCGGCGATCTGACCCCGGCGCAGATCGAAGCGGCGCTCATCGACGCCGGCTTCGAGATCGAATCGCACGAAGCACTTCCCGATGGGGATACGCGCTTTGACGTCGCCATTACGTCCAACCGCGGCGACGCTCTCTGCGTGACCGGGCTCGCCCGCGAGGCGGCCGCGAAGACCGGCAGGAAGTTCCGGTTCCCCGGCCCGGGCGGGGTCACCAAGCCCGAAGCCGCGCCGGGCGGAACCGAAGTTTCGTCCGTGATCCGGCTCGAGAACCGCGTGCCGCCGGCCTGTCCGATGTTCACTCTCCAAGTCATCAAGGGCGTCAAGATCGGCCCGAGCCCCAAGTGGCTTGCCGGTGCGCTTGAATCCGTCGGCCAGCGCTCGATCAGCAACGTGGTCGACGTCACCAACTGGCTCAACTTCGAACTGGGCAATCCCGCCCACGTCTTCGACCTGGCCAAGCTTGCCGGTCCGGCGATCATCGTGCGTGAAGCGACGGAGGGCGAAAAGCTCACGACCCTTGATGGGAAAGCACGCGTGCTCAAGGCCGGCGAGATCGTCGTCGCCGATGCCAACCGCCCCCAGAGCCTGGCCGGCGTCATGGGCGGAGCGGATTCGGAAGTCTCCTCGTCCACGACCGATATCGCCCTCGAAATCGCGACTTGGGATCCGGTCATGGTCCGGAAGGTCGCACGCCGCTTCCAGATGCGTACCGACGGCAGCCATCGGTACGAACGGTTCGTTGATCCTCGCACGCTCGATCACGCCCTCCGTCGTGCCGCCAGCCTGATTGTCGAAGTCGCCGGAGGCACGCTGCTCAAGGGTGTTCTGCGCGCGGGAAGGCCGCTCGAAGAGCCGACGGTCGTCACGCTGCGTCCTGAGCGGTGCTCGCTCATCCTGGGCACGCCGGTCTCGGCGCATGACATCACGGCCATCCTGCAGCGGCTTGAGATCGGTGTCGCCCCGGACGGTCCGCGCCTGCGCTGCACCATCCCCGCTTTCCGTCCGGACCTGACCCGCGAGATCGACCTGATCGAAGAAGTCGCTCGCATCCGAGGGCTCGATCAGATACCCATGGCGCCGCGCCTGTCCATCGCCGTCACCCGCCCGCAGGACAGAGTCCGCGCCCGGCGCGAACTGGGTTCGCTGCTCTCGGGCCTCGGATTCTTCGAAACCGTCACGTTCTCGTTCACGCGCCCCGATCGGGCCGGAGCATTTCTGCCCGCAGGGCTCGAGATCGTGGGAGTCGATGATGATCGGCGCGGCGCCGAGCCGACACTGCGTCCGAGCGTGTTGACCGGCCTGCTCGCCTGCCGCAAGGCCAATCACGACGGGCAGGTCACGGCCCCCGGCGGCATCCGCCTCTACGAGACCAGCGCGGTCTTCGCCCAAGCCGGCACAAAGACGGTGGAGAACCGCAATCTCGGCCTGCTCATGGACATCGCGCACGCGGGAAAATCGCCCACGCTCTCGGAGCGGCAGGACGGCCTCCGCGCGATGCGGGGCGTCATCGAGACGTTGGTTCGCTCGCTCGGAGGCGCGAAGGCGCTCGATTCGCTCCGCCTGGAGGCGGCCCCCGCCCACGGCGCCGCCTTTGATTCGAGCGCGTACGCCAAGGTGGCGCTCGGCGAGAAGCCGCTCGGGTACACCGCACTTCTCACGCCGGCCACGGGCGCGGCCTTCGGGCTGGAGACGTCGCTGGTCGCCGCGGAGTTGAACCTCGACGAACTTCTGGCGATCTATCCGCCGAAGGGCTCGGTTCATCTGCTGCCCCAGTTTCCGTCGGTCGAGCGTGATCTGTCGCCCGTAGTTCCCGAGGCGGTCACGTGGGAACGCGTCTCGCAGATCGTGGACGCGGTACGCGCGACGCCGGCCGGCGGCCGGATCGAGTCGCACCGTTTCATCGGCACCTACCGGGGCAAGCAGCTCGGCACGGGCAAGAAGAGCGTCACTTTCCGCATGACGTTCCGCGATGCCGCGCGCACGCTGACGCACGAGGAAGTCGACCCCGAAGTCGGTGTCATCGTGAACCGCCTCAGGGCCGATCTTGGCGCCGAATTCCGCGGGGCCTAGCGGGGGCGACGCCTGCGCGACACGAGCGGCACCGTGAGCAACAGGGCCGCCAGTGATCCCGGCCCGGACACGATGTCCGGCGTGACGAGAATGTCGTTCGCATTCGGAAAGTTGGACGCGAACGCACCCAGGAAGGCCCCGGTTGCTTCGTTGTACTTGTAGACCGTCCCGATGTTCCACTCGGTCACCAGCAGCGTGCCGTCGGGCAGTACCGTCTGGCCGACCGGCCCGTTCATCTGCGATGAAATCGTCGAGACGATGCGGTTGAGAGACAGGCTGTACCGCGAAACAGCATTCTTCCCGTACTCGCTCACAAACAGATCGCCGCCCGCGCCCTGCCGCAGGTAGAGAGGCTGGTTGAAGCTGCCGATGAGCGTCCCGAGCGAAGCACCGGTCGTCGCGTTGAACTTGTAGATCTTGCCGCTCTGAAAACCGGAAACGTACATCGTGTTCCCGATCCACGTCAGGCCGGCGGGGTACTGCATGCCGGCAACCGATGCAAAGGCCCCGAGCGAGGCGCCGGTGGTCGGGTCGAACCGGTGCACCATATTGTCGCCGTTGCTGCAGACGTACAGCTTGCCGTCCGGACCGAACGCGCAGTATCCAGCCCGACTGATCGCGCCGGTGGCGAACGTGCCCATCAACGCACCGGTCCGGCCGTTGAACCGGAGCACCCGCGCGTTGTTCGCATCGGAGACGTACAGATTGCCGTCCGCTCCGTAGGCCATGCCGTCGGGGAAAGTCATCCCGCCGGCGCCGATGGGAACGAAGGTGTCCACAAACGTTCCGTCGAGCCGGTATCGCCTGATCGGACCCTGCCAGCTCCCCACCAGCACGAACCTCTCGGCGAACGCGGCAAAGGACAGGCACGACGCAACGAATGCCACACACAGCCTTGAGATTCGCATCACACTCTCCCGGTACCGCCCTGCGCGGCCCCGCCCGCTCAACTCGCGCGACGCCGATATGGCGGTGCTCCAACCTATCACCGGAACGGGAGTTGTCTTTCAAGTTCTTGCTAAGCCGAACGCTCGAGCGCGTGCCCGTCCCGGAGCAACCGGCGGGCACGCCCGGGGCTGGTCCCATATGTGCGCTGGAAGACACTTGTGAAGTGGCTCTGGCTCGAGTACCCGAGTCCCAACCCGATCCGAGCAAGATCGGCGTCCGGCTCCGCAAGCTCGTCCACCGCGCATCGCATCCGCAGGCGCTGCCGGAACTGATACATCGTCGATCCCGTCCGCTCTTTGAAAGTACGGCAGAGATGGAACGCCGACACTCCCGCCTTGCGCGAGAGTTCGGTGAGCGACATGTTCTCGCGGAATCGGGCCGCGAGGATCTTTTCAATCTCGAAGACGATGCACGCCATGGATTGCGATCGCGGCTGCACGGGCCGCGTTCCCTCTCGTGCGTATGCCGCCCCCACCACGCGCCCGAGTATGGCCACGATCGCCTCGTCCGCGCGGAGCGGATCGAGTGTTCCGCTTGCCGCCGCCGCCATTAGCCGGCTCTGGCGCAGGAAGCTCTGATCGTCAAGGGGTCCCTCGTGCACGCTCAAAGGGCGGTCCGGATGGTCATCCACACTCGGGTCGTGGCCACGGATGGCATCGGCAAGCACATCGCCGCGCAGCCGCACAAAGTGGGTCAGTTCGTGATCCGGGGCGACGACGCGGGCCCGGTATTCGCAACCGCGGTTGTACAGCACGGCCCGCACCGGCGTGGCCAGACGGAACCCGATCGATTCCCGCTGTATGAGAGTGGCAGTGCGCGGGAAGACCATCAGGTGGGATCGCGCGACGTCTTGGCGCAGTTCACCGGGGCTTTGCGGCTCGGCGCGGAAGATCCCCAATTCGAACAAGTCCGAGCGGAAGATGGACTTCTGGCTGGTTTTCACCGTGGATCCCGCGCGTCGGCGACGACTATCCGCCGTTGCCGCTCGACGGTTCCGCAATCCTGCGGTTGATCCAGGGCCCCATCCAGTCGCATCGGCGTCCTGCGGGATGGAGTATGCCGGCGCGCAGCAAGACCCGTGCGTTCGCCGGCGTGAATCCGAAGCGGCGCCGGAACGCGTCCGCAAACTGCTCCGGGCTCGCAAAGCCAAGCCCCAAGCCGATCGGCGCGACCGCCCTTCCGGTCTCGACCAGTTCATCGACCGCCGTACGGAGGCGCAGGCATTCGCGAAATTCGCAGATCGTCATGCCGACGCGTCGCTTGAACACACGCGAGAGGTGAAACGGCGAGACCCCGACTCGCCTCCCGAGTTCCTCGAGCGGCATCTGCTCCCGGAATCCGAGAGAGAGCAGTTCCTGGGCCCGGCGCACGTATTCATCGTCCATCACGCCTTGACGCGACGGAAGCCGGCACGATCGCTCGGCGTACGCCGCGTCGATCACTTCTCTGACCAGCAAGACCAGCTTTTCGTCGAGCCTCGTCCTGTCTACGCGCCGGTCGGGCAACTCCCGCAGCAGACCCCGCAGGCTTAAGAATGCGGCGTCGGTCAGCGGAGCGTCGGAGAAGCTCAGCGGCCTATCACCCCGATCATCGACCCGAGGATCGTGGGGCCGGATCGCATCGGCCAAGACCTCCGTCGGGATGCGCACGTACTGCGTCACCTCCCGCAGCGAGCAAACGGTTCGCGCCGTGTACTCGCAGCCGCGGTTGTACAGCATCGCCCGCGCCGAAGTCGCGATCTGCTCGCCCCTCCCAACGGCCCGGATCGCCGTCGGAGTCTGAGTCACGGCCAGAAAATGCGATAGCGCCACCGACCGCCGGAGTTCACCCGGGACGGCGCTGATCGACCGAAACACACCAACCTCGAACATGTCGGTCTTGAGCACAACGGTGGTTTGCGAATGCATCCACGCTTCCTCGATCCCACGGAATCGCCAGTTATTCGGGGAAGAACCCCGGCGGTTGCAATGCCGGCCCATCTCCGCAAGAGCGTGCAAATTGGCCCGCCCCCTCCCCCCGCCGGGCCCGTGCCCGTATCATCCAATACGGTGATGCGCACGACGCTTGTTCCGGGCGAGAGTTTCGCCTTGGAGCCGGCCGCCAGCCGCGGCGGCGTGCGGTTACCAGACGTCCGGAGCCCCACCATGGTCTCATCTGTACGTGCCGCCCCCGCCCCGGCAACCCCCGCCGGTGGCCTGCCCGCTCCCGCCGTTTTCCACGTGCCGAGCGCTCAGGAAGAGCGTCCGTACATCTACGTCAACGGCCAGATGCTGCCAAAGAGCAAGGCAATGGTCAGCGTCTACGACCACGGCCTGCTCTACGGCGACGGCGTCTTCGAAGGCATCCGCATCTACCGCGGCAAGATCTTCAAGTCCAAGCAGCACATGGACCGGCTCTACCGCTGCGCCGAAGCCATCCGAATGAAAATCCCGATTTCACGCGATGAAATGGTCGCCATTCAGCGCCGATGCGTCGAGATGAACGGAATTTCAGAGGGATACATCCGCCTGGTGGTCACGCGTGGCTATGGCACGCTTGGCCTGGACCCGCGCAAGTGCCCTGTTCCGGGGGTCATCTGCATTGCCGACCAGATCCACCTCTTCCCCAAGGAAATGTACGAAGAGGGAATGCGTGTCGTCGTCGCCAATCGCCCCAAGACGCCGATCGCCTGCCTCGACCCGCGCATCAAGACGCTGAACTACCTCAACAACATTCTCGCGAAGTGCGAAGCGATCGACTATGGCTGCCACGAGGTCATCATGGTCAACACCGACGGGCTTGTCACCGAAGGCTCGGGAGACAACGTCTTCATTATCAAGGGCGGCACGGTCTACACACCCCCCAGCGACGCGGGTATCCTCGAGGGAATCACGCGCGAGTTCGTGCAGAAAACTCTCTGCCCGGCGCTCGGCCTCAAGTGCATCGAAAAGCCGCTCAAACTCGCCGATCTCTACGGCGCCGATGAGGTCTTCCTCACCGGCTCGGCGGCGGAGATTATCGCGATCTCGCAGATCGATGAGCACGACGGGGCCAAGATCACCAGGGCGCACAAGATCGGGCCGCAGGCGGGTGAAGGTCCGATCACCAAGAAGCTCCGGACAAAGTTCCGGGAGATTGTGACGAGCGACAACGTGCCGGAGGAATAGCGGCACGCCTGCGGCTTCAAACGCCTTGTGAATCGGGCGATCACTCGGTTTTGCGCGCGTGCGAGCACCAAGGCATCAGGCGTTCCCGCTTTGCCTTCTTGAACTGACGCTGCCCGATCGCGAATCCTTGCGCGCCCAACCCACGCGATAGATGCCGCGAGGGCTTGCCGCCGTTATTGCCTGCGCCACGACCGGCGGGACGGCATCGGGCGACACGCCGTGCTCGACGTTTCCCTTCCCCACTCCGCACCTTGAGCTCGCGCATACTGAAGTAATTGACTCTTCTCGGACGGGACAGGCCACAGACAAGCGAATCGAGATTCGCGAGCGTCGCGTTCCCCATGGCCGTCCGCACCGCACCGGGTCGGATCGTCATGACCGCAATGCCGCTGCTGTCGAGTTCCAATCGAAGCGCCGTGGCCATCACCCGCCTGTACGCATCGCCGGAGCGTCCTGCACCTCTGATTGACCGACGCTACCCGCTACCTCTCGCTACTCGCTCACGAGCACGCTCGCCACAGTCACGTCGTCCGCAAGGTTTACCACCGGCGCCGCGGCAAACGGCCCTTGGGCCGCCTGCGCCACCAATTGCGGTGCCGCGTGCGCCTTGACGGACTGGACGAGATTGACCACATCCTCCTCGGGGTTCTGGCTGTTCGAGAGAGCCGCGATGGTGCGGCTGAGCCCGAATTCATCGCCCGCCGGAGAAGGCTGCTCGTGCACGCCGTCGCTGTACAGGATCACCCTTGACCCGGGGCGGATCTCAACTGTTTCGCTCGTGTACGCGTAGTCGCCATCCACGCCGATGGGTACACCGCCGACCGTCTCAACACGCTTGGGATCCTCTCCGGGCGGCTTGAGCAACCAGTACCCGTGCCCCGCGTCCACAATCGTGAGCTTGCCCATGCCACCGGCGACCGGGTGCGCGTCGAAGATCCCGAACCATATGGAGATGAACTGTCCGGGGTCGCAGCGGCTGGAAAGGTGCTTGTTGGTTGCGTTCATGACCTCCGCCGGATCGGACGTGTGCTTGAGCATCGCGTTGATGAACGCCTGCGCCGTCGCCATTCGCAGCGCCGCTCCCACGCCTTTGCCCGCAACGTCGCCGAGCAGGACCGCAATCTTCCCGCGCGGATTCTCCGGTTCGAGCGCGATGACGTCGAAGAGATCGCCGGCGACAATCCGGCCCGGTTCGGAGTGCATGGCGTACAGGATCGGGCCGACCTGCGCCGTCGGAACGGGCATGATCAGGCTCTGGGCATCCCGCGCGGCCTGCAGATCGGCCTCGAGTTTCTTCTGGCGATCGGCGAGCGCCATGGCGCTGATCTTGGCCATCGCCAAGCCGCAGATCTTCGAGAGCGCCTGGCAGAACGCGGCCGAGTCGGGAGCGACGGCGTCTTCGCCGCCGCGACTGTCGAGATACAGATACGCGGCCGGCGTGCTCCCGACCATGATGGGCGCGCAGATCGCGCTGTGAATCCCCATGTCGATGATCGACTGGCCGTAGTTCGCGCTGCTTCCCGCGTCGATGCGCACGACCTGACCTTCGCTCGCCGCACGAATGAGCGACCGGCTGGGAGAGAAGGCCTTTGCGGCCGCGGATTTCGCGAACGAGCCAACCGCAGGAAAGCCGCCCTCCGTGGACTTGACGTTGGTCGCCCCGGGTGCGCCGGGGATGGCGCTGGTTGCCGCGGCATCGGCGCCCTTGTACCCGATCAATTCGACCGCGTCCGAATCTCCGACACGCTTGATGAATGCGGCGCGTGGGAAGCTCGTCGCCTTCACCAGGACCGTCAGGACGGTATCCGCCAGTGCCGATTCCGAATCCGCGCCCGCGATGCCGGCGGCCGCATCGATCAGCAGGTCGAGTCGCTCCTGAGCACGGAGCGACAGTTCACTCTCGGGAACGCGCTGGACGCGGCTGACACTCGCCCCGGCGTCATCGGTCGTCGCAACGATGCTCGTCGTGGGGCCGCCCCCCTGCAAGAGCACCCGGAAGATCCACGGACCGATCCGGACCATGTCGCCATGCTGGAGCGGCGCGGGGGCGTTTGGCGCCAGCTGCACGCCGTTGAGCGTTGTCCCGTGACGGCTCTCGAGATCCATGATCAGCCAGGTATCCGCCCGCAGGGACAGCTGGGCGTGCCGGCGCGACACGGTCTCGTCCAGGAGTCGAACGTCGGCGATGCCTGCACGCCCCAGCACCGTCGGCTTGTCGGGCGCGATCTCCAAACCCTCCATCGCCGGACCGGCGACCACCGAAAGCCGAAGGGGTTTTGCGCTGATTGCTGTGGTCGCCACGATCAACTCCGCGGGCCGGCCCGCACAAGGAGTCAAGTCTACGTTCGCGCGACGGCCTGATTCTCGGCGCCGACGCCTGCATTCGGAGCCGGCACGACCGTCCAGGCGTAGGGCGCGAGGTCCAGCGGAACGGTTCTTCCGGCGGCGAGCGGCACCCTCCACAACGCCCGTTTTCCCGTGAGATTGACGGCTCCAAGGACCCGGTCCGCACCATCGCCTCTCAGGAACACCCAGACGCCCGGAATGGCGCCGGCCATCGAGCGGTATCTCCCCCTTCGAAGAGCCGGCGTCGCGTGCCTCGCACGGATGAGGCGGCGAGCCGACTCCAGAGCCGAGCCGGGCTCGCCCCGTTGCTGCTCGACATTGATTCTCTCGTTGTTTCGTCGGGCGGCATGGAGCTTCGCGATCGGATTCAGCAGGTGATACCGGGACGATTCCTCACCCGGGAATTCTCGCCATCGCATGGGCTCGCGCACCGGGATGTCGTTGACATCGCCCCCGATGTCGAGACGTGATCCACGCATCCCGAGTTCGTCGCCGTAGTAAAGGCAGGGGGAGAACGGAAGCAGCAGCAACATCGCGAGTGCCGCGTGCAGCCTTCCCTCGCGCCCCGGCACATCGGCGCCGATCGCGCTGGCGAGGCGGTCCATGTCGTGATTGCCGAGCACGCCGAGTGCCGATCTCGGATTGCCGAGGTGATCGAGCGTCGCGTTCAGAACCTCGACGAACTCGGTCGGATCTTCTGCGAGTAACGACCGGCGAGCCGCGAGCGCCAGGGGAATGGTCATCACCGCGTCGTGCGCGGGCAGCAGGTCTTCACCGAAACTGCTCCACTCGGCCTGTTCGGCGCACGTCCACACATCCGCGCGTGCCCGGAGCATCTCCCGCTTCCATTCCAGCCAGAATTCGAGGTGGTACCCCCAGCCTCCCGGGCCGCGCGGATACTGCCGCCAAACGTGATCCAGCCGGAAGCCGTCGATCGCGTCGTCGCCCGACACGGGAATGAGCCACGCGCGCGACCACGCGATGAATCGCTCGCGCACCGACTTCTCCCGCAGATCCCAGTGCGCAAACCCGATCGGATTTCCCGACCATGTCGAATAGCAGTAGCCGTGCGTGCGGGTGCGCCTGCCATCCTCGTACGCGACGAAGCGCCCATCGTCGGAGCCTGGATTCGCGTAGGAACGACGCAAGAAAGCGTTTTCATTGCTCGCCCCGTACGCGACAAGATCGACAAGCACACGAATACCAGCGCGGTGCGCCTCGCGCACAAAGTCGCGGAACTCCGCGTCGTTTCCGAACCACGGATTCACCCGGTCGGGCACGTCGTGCTGATATCCGTGGTACGCGCTCGATGGAAAAATCGGATTGAGCCAGAGCGACGTCACCCCGAGTTCGCGGAGGTACTCAAGGCCATCGATCATGCCCCGGAAGTTTCCGAATGCGTTCGCTTGCGCGAGCTCGGGTTCGCGCGACGCGCGCAACCCGCGCCTCCACGCGATCGGCATGATCTGATAGAAGACCTCGTCGCATGCGTCTCGCGCATTCATCCGCGGTCCAGCGTACGGAACACTCGTCAAAAAATTGCATTGAAAAAGAAGCCCGCGATCTGCCTTGAGGGCCAATCGCGGGCTTTGGGGTGGGGGCTGGTTGTAAAAGACCGGGCTTCTGAACAATGTTGTAGGCGATAAGGGGGGGTCTGTCTAGTGTCCGGTCCGAATTATTTTCAATTCTCCTACAACAACTTGGGGGCCGAGCGCCTATGAGCTGCCCATCGACTCGACCGCGGTCGCGGCAGCCGCCGCTCCTTTCTCGGCCCGAATCTGGTCCCCCAGAACGCGGGCTTTGTCCAGAAATGTCGCGTCCGCCGTTACTTGGCGAAGTCCCTCCGCAAGATTCCGGACCACGCGCTCTTGCTGAAAATATCGGGTCGCCGGGAGCGTGATCGAGACCCCCAGCCGGCGCATGCGATCGGCGATATCGAACTCGTCGTTGACAAACGGGACCGAGACGCTCGGCCGCCCGCTCCGTAGCGCCTGCGACGCGGAGCCCGCGCCGGCGTGATGAACCGACGCCGCGCCCCTCGGCAAAACCAGCGAGTGCGGCGCGTACTCCCACGACATCGCGTCCTGACCGCTCGTAATTTCCGGCCCCGCTTCGCCTCGACCGATCAGCAGCAACGCCGGCCGACCGATCCGGCGGCAAGCCTCGAGCGCGGCCGGAAAAAACCCCTGAGCGTGATGCACAATCGTCGTACCGAGCGTGAAAACAACCGGCTCACGTCCTCGCGACTCGCAGCAAGTCAGGAATTCTTCCAGACGCGGCGCCAGGGTTCTGTCGCGGTCACCGCCGGCGCGATCGAAGAAGCAATAGCCGCACACTCGGGAATTCGGCGGATCGTCCCCGAGCGGGGGCCTGAAGTGGCGTGACCACAGGCCGAGAAGCCGCGCCCCACCGCGTGCTTCCGCAAAGAAGATGTCCCGAACCGGGGGCAGCCCGAGGCGCGTTCGGATCCGGTTTACGGGCCGATCGATGTACCAGCGCAGCGCGATCTTGGCGGCAAATCTGGCCGGGCGGGCGAGTGCCCATTGAAACCAGGTCGGCACGTGCGATCGGAAGACGATCGGCTCGTGCTTGTTGAACCACATCATCGGGGTCAGCGAGCATGTTACGACCGGAATCCCGTGCTGCTCTCCCACCCACCGTGCGGCGAAGAAGATGTGATGCCGCACGATCACATCGGGACGGAACGCCTTCACGGCGTCCTGCATCGCGGCGTATGAGGGCTCGACCGACCGGTTGAACAGCGCGTCGATCACCAGGTAGGAACTCTGGCGCTGGTCTGCCAGGCGCGGATCGTGGAGCACGTCGAGGAAATCCGATTCCTCGCCGAGCGCCAGGTGTTCAAGCCCCGCGCTCCGGATCCGTTCCTCGAAGTGCGGATTTGCCAGCATCGCGACACGGTGCCCCCGGCGCGTAAGTTCCTCGCCCACCGCGATGAAGGGGTGTGTATCTCCGGCCGACCCAAGCGTGGCGAGCAGCACGCGCACGCGGGAAGATAGCGGCATTCGCTCGCGCCCACTTCCCCGCCCAACAATCCGCCCGTGACAGCCCTTGGAGTCAACATCGACCACATCGCCACCCTTCGCCAGGCACGCTATCGAAGCGGCCCCGGCGCCAGCAGCGGCTACGGCGAGCCCGACGTCGTTCCGGCGGCCTCGGCCGCGATCCGCGGCGGCGCCGACTGCCTCACTCTTCACCTGCGCGAAGACCGGCGTCACATCATCGATCGAGACGTCGAACTGGTCCGGAGAGAGTCCACGGTCAAGTTCAACCTGGAGATGGCGGGAACGCCAGAAATGCAGCGAATCGCTCTCGGGCAGCGCGTGGAGCAGGTCACGATCGTCCCCGAAGGACGGCAGGAGGTCACGACGGAGGGCGGGCTCGCGGTTGCCGGCCGGATCGACGACTGGAGGCGGTACCTCGCACCTCTCAAGGCGGCGGGGATCGTCACCAGCGCGTTCATCACCCCGGATCTCGCTCAGGCCAATGCCGCCGCGGACGCCGGCTTCGATGCCATCGAACTGCATACAGGCAACTTCGCCCTTGCCTTCGCGACCGGCGAGGGGCTGGACGACGCCGCCGGGGCGATCGTCGAGTGCATCGAACGGTCTTCCAAACGTCTCCGGATTCACGCGGGCCACGCTCTGAACTACGACAACACCCCCGCATTCCTGGGGCTCCAGCAGGTCCGCGAACACGTTCGCGAACTTCATGTAGGGCACTCCATAGTCTCCCGGGCCGTCTTTGTTGGCCTCGAATCTGCGGTTGGGGAGATGAAGAACCTGATCCGTGCTCATTCCAACGCTTGAGGGCGTCCGAGCCAAAACTGCGGAACGCGATTTGGAACTTTGAGGTCCGCCGCCAAGGCGAGGTGATTCCTCAAATTGGTGACCACGGACCAACCCACGGGCCACGATGATTCGCACTTGAGCCGGGCGGGCGGCGCCGTGACGCCCGTTGTGACAGGCAAGCCGAACGCTGAACACTTCCCGTTCACACCGTGAAAACACCGACTTTCCACGACTTTGAGGATCGCCGACGCCGCGGTGGTCCGATTGACGCCAGTTTGCTCTTTGTCTTGTGCGGACCCGGCGTTACCATCGGGACACTCCATGGCCGCTCCCCGAAAGAACAGTTCCAAGCGCGAGACGAAGAAGATCGGCAAGGTCAAGCGGCCGGGCCGGCGCCGTTCGCTGCTCCGGGTCAAGCAGCCCGAGTCCGAACGCCCCGTACCAAACGTCGGCCCGGGATTCCGCCGGTTCGCCGACTTCGACGAGACCATTCGCTTTTTGTACAGCCGCGTCAACGTGGAGGCGATGAGACCCAAAAAAATTTCGCCCCAGGTCTGGAAGCTTGACCGGATGGAGGCGCTGATGGAGGCGCTCGACAATCCGCACCGGGCGTTCAAGAGCGTGCATGTCGCCGGCAGCAAAGGAAAGGGCAGCGTCTGCGAGATGGCGAGCGCCGCCCTGATCGGCTGCGGCGTGACCACGGGGCTCTACACCAGCCCGCACGTCTGCGATATCCGCGAACGCATCCGCCTCAACGGCGAGATGATCGCCGATCAGGAGTTCGTCGCGCTGGTTTCGGAGGTCGCCCTCGCGGCCGATTCGATCAAGCGGCGTTTCGGGCCGGCGACCTACTTCGAGCTGCTCACGGCAGTGGCATTCCTCTACTTCGCACGCGAGGCCGTCGATGTGGCCGTGGTCGAGGTTGGCTTGGGCGGGCGGCTTGACTCGACCAATATCCTGACGCCCGAGGTCGCCGCGGTCACCGCGATCCAGCTCGAGCACACGCTGATCCTGGGCGACTCGCTCGACAAGATCGCACGCGAGAAGGCCGGCATCTTCAAGCCGGGCGTCGCGGCCCTCACAATCCCGCAGCAGAAGCCCGTCGTGCTGGAGGCCCTCAAGGACTCGGCGACCAAGGCCGGCACAACCCTGGCGGTCGTCGGCCAGAACATCGACTTCTCCTATCGATTTGAGACATCCGCGCAGCTCGGCCCCCACATGCGGGTCTCGCTCTCAACGCCTCGCCTCCAATTCGAGCACGCGGCGGTCCCGCTCAAGGGCGAGCACCAGGCGCTCAACTGCGGGCTGGCCCTCTCCATCCTCGACCGGCTCAAAGAGCGCGGCTTCGCGATCACCGAGCGCGGCGCCGTGCTCGGCCTTTCCCGCACGCAGAACCCCGGCCGCTTCGAGCAGATCTACGCCCAGCCCAGGCTGATCGTCGACGGAGCGCACAACCCGGAGTCGATCCACGCGCTCATGAAGTCGCTGGGGGCGCACCTGCGGTATGACTCCCTGATTGTCATTTTCGGCTGCGCCTCCGACAAAGACGTGGCCGGGATGCTCCACCGCCTCGGATCGGGCGCGGACAAGGTGATCTTCACCCGGGTCAGCGGCAACGCCCGTGCCGCGGACCCGCGTGATCTCCAGCGCCGCTTCGCCGAGATTTCAACCAAAATGTCCCAGACGGCGCCCTCGCTCAAGGAGGCGATCAACGTCGCCGCCAAGGCCGCCCAGCGCGACGACCTCATCTGCGTCACCGGCTCGTTCTACCTCGCGGGCGAAGCCAAACGGCTAATCGAAGAGCGCAAGGCCCGAGATGCGACCGTGCGTCTGGTCAAGGGTGCGTCGAATAACCCGGTCCGCGGGTGATTCCGGTCATTGCACGGCGAGGATTTGACCGATCCGCGCAAGTCACTGTTGTGACAGAGCGCGCCGGGCATTAGACTGCGTTTGCCCGATACCGCGTCCGGCCGAACGAAACAGAAGGCAAAGCCATGAAACACAGGGTCCTCGTCGCGTCCACGCTCGGCGCGGCGCTCGGCGTATTTTCCCCGGTACTGGCGGCCGCGCCGTTCAGCGTGGATGCCGGGAGCTACATCCGCGCGGATGCCTTCGGGAGCAACACCCAGCCCCTCTCGATGGGTTTCAATTTCACCCCGGCGACCTGGACGGCCTTCGTCGGCTCGTTCCCGCACACCATTGTCGCGCCCTCCGGGCTCACGATGATCATCGACGATCTGTACACCTCATATTGGTCCGGCGGCCCCGGCGTGCTCGCAGGGGCGAAGGGCAAACTCTACTTCACCCCAACCGTTCCCAACCTTTCCTACACGTTCAACGGATTCATGCCCGTCGTACAACTCGGTGTCCCCGCTTCGATGAGTGCTACGAGCATTGTCACGCTCCGGGAGAATTTTCCGCACGCACCAACCTACTACGCCAACAACGTCGCGTACACCGGACCGTGTGCGCTGTGGTCACCCGCGACGCCACAGTTCGGGAATCAGACCGGCAACCTGTTCATCGGCCAGCAGTACGAACTGTCCTGGGAGTTCACCCTCGTCATGTACCACGGGGGCGATACGTCCGCCGACTTCCGCGTCAAGAACAAGAACAGCCCCAACTTCCAGTTCCTGCTCTACCAGCGCGCCTGTCCCGGCGATCTGAACGGCGATGGGCTCGTGGACGATTCCGATTTTGTCGCGTTTGCCGCGGCGTACGACCTCCTGCTCTGCAGCGATCCCGGCATGCCCCCCGGTTGCCCTGCTGATCTCAACGGCGACGGCTTCGTCGACGATGCGGATTTCGTGCTCTTTGCCTCGGCGTACGACCAGTTGCTCTGCCCGTAGGAGCGAGCAGGAATTCCGCAACCTTTGGGGCGCTCGTTTGTAGTTTCCTGGTTGCGGCGATTCCGCCGCGCGGGAGACCCAATCCATGACACGCTCCTCACGCGTCGCGCGCCTTGCCGGTCTCTCGCTTGTTTTCGCACTTTGCCTGCCAGCGATGTCCGCTGACGTGCCGGCCGCGGAGACTGTTGCGGCCGACCCGATCGAGGGAAAGTGGCTCGGCGAGATCGGATTCCCGACGGACAGGGTCGCCTTCGGGATCGAGTTCAAGCGGAACGAAAAGAACGAGCTTCGGGCCACGATTTATCAGCCCGTAGTGAACTTCTATGGGCTTTCGTTGCCCGGTACTTTCGAGAGAGACGGAAATCGCTACACCTGCAGTTCTCCCACCTTCGAAATCACCCGCAACGGTGACACGCTCGAAGGCACCATGACGTCGCTCAAAGAGCCTCTGTCACTCTCCCGCACAGATTCGCTTCCCTCTGATCCTCCTATCCCGGACCTTCCCAAGGGACCCGGTCCAAAGTGGCAGACCAAGCTGGGCGCCCCAATCTACGCGCCCGTCGCGGCGAAGGACGGCATTGCTTACGTCGGGACAACCGGGGGTGTTTTCCAGGCGCTGCATTCCGGAGACGGCTCGTTCGTCTGGACATTCAGTGCCGGAAGACCGATCCACGGCGGAGCTCTGATTTCGAGCAACGCGGTCTACTTCGTCTGCGACAACGGCTTCCTGTTCCGGCTCGATCACGAAACCGGGAAGGAGGTGTGGCGCTATGACTTGGGAGATGCGCGCGTTGATCGGGTACTCCCGCACCAGACCGTATTTGAATACGACTATCGGGCACCAACTCCGCTGCTCTCGGACGGCACGATCTTCGTCGGCGCTGCGGACGGCGGATTCCACGCCGTGAATTGCGAGACTGGTCAACGCGTTTGGCGATTCGAAGCAAAGGGAAAAATCCGTTCGAGCGCAACCGTCAGCGGCCCGAACGTCGTTTTCGGAACCATGGGGAATGTTCTGTACGCAGTCGATCGTGCGAAGGGGGTCGAGGTCTGGAACAAGGATCTCCGAGCTCCGATCACGAGCTCTCCCGTCCTGTCCGACGGAAGAATCCTCGTCGGAAATCGCGGCAGCATCCTGTACGCTTTGGACCCGACGGACGCAAAGGTTCTCTGGCGTCAGCTCTTCTGGGGATCCTGGGTCGAGTCCACGGCCGTCCCCTTCGGCGATCGCCTCTACATCGGCTCGTCCGACCTTCGGCGCGTCGCGTGCTATGAGCCGAGCGACGGAAGAGTCCTTTGGCGTACCGACGTGCTCGGCTGTCCATGGGGAACGCCCGCCGTGACCGACAAGCACGTCTACTCCGGCGCGCTCGGTTCGGACCCGTACATGACGCGGCATGTCGGTGGCTTTGTGTGCCTGGACCGCACGAGCGGCAAGATCCAGTGGCGTTGGCCGGTCGGGGAGTCGGCGTCGCTGCAAACTGGGTTCGCCGGCGGCCCAGCGCTCGATGGCGACACAATCATCATCGGCGGTCTAGACGGCGTGCTCTACGCCTTCCCGGCGGAGTAAGGTCCGCGCGGCGCGCGCTACCCTTGCCCTTCCATGAACGAGAGCGCGCCCGCTTCCAATCCACGCGAACCCGATTTCCCCCACCGCTATACCGCGGCACTCGCCGACCAGATCGAACTGCGCTGGCAGGGATACTGGGAACAGCACCAGACCTTCCGCCAACCCAACCCGGGCGAGCCGGGCTTCGACGCAAAACGCCCCAAGTTCTATTGCCTCGACATGTTTCCCTATCCGTCGGGAGCGGGTCTGCACGTCGGACATCCCGAGGGCTACACGGCGACCGACATCGTCTGCCGCTATAAGAGGCTGAAGGGCTTCAACGTGCTGCACCCGATGGGCTGGGACGCCTTCGGCCTTCCGGCGGAGCAGTACGCCATCCAGACGGGGATCCACCCCGCCTCCACCACCAAGAAGAGCATCGATACGTTCCGGCGTCAGTTGAAGCGGTTCGGCTTCTGCTACGACTGGTCACGCGAGTTCGGCACGATCGACGAGGGTTACTACAAATGGACGCAGTGGATCTTTCTGCAGATCTATGACTCTTGGTTTGATATCGAGGCGGAGTCACCGACCGGGCTCTCGAAGGGGCGCGCCCGACCCATCGGCGAGCTGATCGCCGAGCTCGAAGCCGGAAACTTCCGCGTCGGCCCCAGCGGCGAGATCGTTCGCGTTGGCCTCTCCGGCTTCGCGGCGCCGCTCGAAGGCGGAATGGGCCTCGGCCGCCCCTGGCATCAACTTTCACAGGACGAGCGCCGCCTCTTCATCGACAACCAGCGCCTGGCCTATCTGGGGGAACAAACCGTCAACTGGTGTCCCAAGCTTGGCACGGTCCTCGCCAACGACGAAGTGATCGACGGGCGCAGCGAGCGCGGCGGCTACCCCGTGCTGCGCAAGCCGCTGAAGCAGTGGATGTTCCGGATCACGGCCTACGCCGACCGGCTGCTCGAACAGCTTTCCAAACTCGACTGGCCGACCTCAACCCGCACCCAGCAGGCAGAGTGGATCGGAAGGTCGGCGGGCGCGCAGGTGGATTTCGCCATCGACGTACATTCGCTCTCGCCCCAGGCGTACGGCGAACTCAAGAGTGCGCAGGCCGACATGCCGCCGGCGCTCACGATCTACACGACACGCCCGGACACGATCTTCGGCGCGACGTTTATGGTCATCGCACCCGAGCACCTGCTCGTCGATCACATCCTGCGTCACCCGAACAAGGCGACCGACGCGGCGGCCTTAGGCGCCTACGTCAAGAAAGCCCGCAACACCTCCGACGTTGACCGCATGGAAGGCAAGGAAAAGACCGGTGTGTTCAGCGGCGCGTACGCGATCAACCCGGCCAACGACGAGAAGATCCCGATCTGGGTCGCCGACTACGTCCTGATGGGCTACGGCACCGGCGCGATCATGGCCGTGCCGGCCCACGACGAGCGCGACTTTGAATTCGCGAAGAAGTTCGGCCTGCCGATCGTGGACGTGGTTTACCCGCGGACCGCCCTGGCGATGAAATTTTTCTGCGACCACGCCACCGAAGCAGAGGCGAAGGACGGCGTCTGGCAGACGCTGCTCGCCGACTTTTTGGGCATCGTCATGGGAGGCTCGCCGGACCTTGCCGGCGCCCTGGCGACCGTCCGCACGCGTCGATCAACGCCGCCCTCTTCGCCGGAATCCTGCCCCGTCGACCCAACCAGCCTTGACGCCATCGGCATGAAGTCCCGCGGGGCGATCCGCATCACCTGGCTCGAGGCGTTCGAATCGATGGGCATCGCCTCGCTGGCACAGCTCAAGCAAATCTTCGATCGACGCGAATTCCAGTCCTGGCGCGGCGAAGCGGGCATCTCGCCCGGGGTCGCCGTGCACTCCGCCCGTGCGGGGAAGGATGGAGTACCCGCCCTATCGCTCGACGGACTTCAGAGCGACGACGCAATCCGCACGATCATCGAGTGGATGGAGGAGGCCGGCGTCGGAACCGCCCAGACCCGCTACAAGCTCCGCGACTGGACTTTCAGCCGCCAGAGGTACTGGGGCGAGCCCTTCCCGATCGTCTTCGACGAGGCGGGCAACCACTACCCGGTCACCGAGAAGTCGCTGCCCGTCGTGCTGCCCCCGCTCACCGACTATCAGCCCGAGGAATCCGACGATCCGCAGCCGCTGCTCGCCAAGGCTCGCCAGTGGACGCACACCACTGCTTTCGCGGCCGGTGTCGATCCGAAGATTCTGCCCCCCGAAACTCCCGTCCGGCGCGAGACCAACACGATGCCCGGCAGTGCCGGCTCGAGCTGGTACTGCATCCGCTACTGCGACGCGAAGAACACCGATCGCTTCGTGAGCGAAGAGGCCGAGGGTTATTGGATGTCCGGCGGACCCGATTCCGGGGACCGCCTCGGCGGCGTCGATCTCTACATCGGCGGCAGCGAGCACGCCGTCGGCCACCTGCTCTACTCCCGCTTCTGGCACAACGTGCTCTTTGACCTGGGCTTCCTTTCCACGCCGGAGCCTTTCCAGAAACTCTTCCACCAGGGGCTGATCACCAGTTACGCCTTCCAGCGGTCCGACAAGAGCATTATCGCCGTGGACGAGGTGAAGGAAGTCTCCGACGGCAAGCACGTTGAGATCGCAACCGGCCAGCCGGTCACTCCGATCGTCACAAAGATGTCCAAGCGCTACAAGAACGTCGTCAACCCCGACGACGTCATCGCCGAATTCGGCGCCGACACCTTTCGCCTCTACGAGATGTACATGGGCCCGCTCGAGGCCAGCAAGCCCTGGAACACCAAGGACACCTCGGGCCTCTTCCGCTTCCTGCAGCGGGCCTGGCGGATCCTGATCGACGAGCAGGGCGGCGCACCCAAACTTGCCGCATCGGAGAACCCCGCGCTCGAAAAACTCCTGCACCGCACCATCCACAAGGTCGGGCAGGATTTCGAACGCCTCGCCTTCAATACCGCCATCGCCTCGATCATCCAGTTCGTCAACGAGGCCATGGCCGGAGCCGACAGGGGACCGACGCTGACACGCTCGCAGGCCGAACGCTTCTGCATCATGCTCTCGCCGCTGGCGCCGCACGCCGCCGAGGAGATCTGGTCGCGTCTGGGACTGACGGAGCCCAAGGGCTGCGCGAGCAATCAGGACTGGCCTCACGTCGACCCGAAGATGCTTGTGGACGACTCGGTCGAAATTCCCGTGCAGATCCAGGGCAAGGTCCGAGCCCGAATCATCGTGCCCACAGGCGCTGAACCCAAGGCCGTCGAGGCCATCGCCCTCGCCGACGAAGGCGTGCAGAAGGCCATCGGCGGCAAGCCAATCAAGAAAATCATCGTCGTGCCCGGGAAGATGGTAAACGTCGTCGTTTGACGGCGGCAGCCCTGCCCGGACCTACGGGCAGAGCAATTCGTCGTACCCGTGCGCGAAGATCACGAAGTCGGCGTCATCGGTCAGCAGATCGCCGTTGAAATCACCCTCGCGGTCGAGCAGGATGTTGTACGCCGCGGCAAAGATCACAAAGTCGGAGTCATCCACGACCCCGTCCTTGTTGAGGTCGCCCGTGCACGTTTTGGCGACTAACTCGAACGCGCCCATGTCGATGACGCTGTTGAGAATCCTCGGATTCCCGTCATAGTCAGTCGCGAGCCCGCCCGGTGGCAGGAGGCTGTTGTTCCCGACATCGATGCCGCTCGAGCCCGCGGCAAGCCGGAAATCCGCCGCGGCGGCGTTCACGAAGGTCGCCGCGGTGGAGACGATTCCCGAGCCCGCAGCTCCGCCCGGCACAACGCAGTACTGCAGGCCTACCGGCACACTGAAATATGCGCTCGCCCCGCCCGCGCCGCTGAAGACGGTGTTCCGGAATGTCGCGCTGGCCGGAGCGCCCGCGAGCACGCTGCCGATCGGGGCGGAATTGTTGTAGAACGTGGAGGAATAGACGTTGACGTTGGCGCCGGTGTTGGCGTTGATCGCTCCGCCCCCGGTGCCCGCCAGGGTGAAGTTCTGCGCGAACACGCAGTCAACGATCGTGAGATTAATCCCGACCGCAATTCCAAGGGCGATCGCTCCGCCGTTGCCGGCACTCCCGCTGATGCGGTTGCCGAAGAACACGCACTTCTCAAAGCGGACGTCTCCGCCCAGGCTGTAAATTGCTCCTCCGCCGGTCAGCGCCGCGTTGTTCGAGAATGTGATCCCGCGGACCGTTGGCGCGCTGCCCAGACTCGCGTCGATGTACAGCCCTCCGCCGTAGGCGGAAGCAAACCCCGCACCTCCGAGCGCCTGGCCGGCGGTGATCAGGAATCCATCCAGCACGGCCGACGGCCCGACGTTGGTCGCCCTGACGACGTGATACGAGTTGTCGGTGCTCGCCGCCGTGTTGATCTCTCCCGACAGCGTGCTCGTGTTCGCCGGATTGCGCTGCAGGAGCGAATCCTCAACTCCCGTGAGGCCGCCGTACACCGCAACGCCGTTCTTCAGGTTGAAGCTGATGGACCGGTCGGATGCGTGCGGCTTGTACACGCCCTGCGCGACCCAGACCTCGTCGCCCGGTTGGGCGGCCGTGAGCGCCGCCTGCAGGTCGTTCATCGCTGCGGCCCAGGACGAGCCGTTCCCGCCCGCCGGGGCGGACGCGCTGACATAGATCACGCCCGCGCTCGAAACTCCGGCGATAACGAAACAAACCGTGCCCGCAAGGCACACGCGGCAGAACGAATTGTCAAACATCGGACTCTCTCCTCTGCGCGGCAGGGCCGCAGGGCCTGCCCCTCCGGCGCGAGTTTACCACGGCAGAGCCCGCCGGGGTACGCCGGCTTCGTTGGAGTCTCGTGAAATATGCACGTGGGCGCGGCTCCGCGCGGGTACAGGCTTCCAAAACCGGTGATTTACCCGACGCCCAGGTACGCCTTCCGAACTTCGTCGCTCTCGGCCAACTGCCGCGCCGGCCCCTCCATCTTGATCTCGCCGACCTCGAGCACGTACGCCCGGTGCGCCACTTTCAGGGCCATGTGGGCGTTCTGCTCGACCAGCAGAATCGTCGCCCCGGTCTGGTTGATCTCGCGGATAATCTGGAAAATCGTCTGCACCACCTGCGGCGCCAGCCCGAGGGATGGTTCGTCGAGCAGCAGCATCCGGGGGCGGGCCATGAGAGCGCGGGCGATCGCGAGCATCTGCTGTTCCCCGCCCGAGAGCGTGCCGGCCTGCTGCGTCAGCCGTTCCCGCAATCGAGGGAAGAGGGCCAGCCCTTTCTCCTTGTCCTGCGCGATCGCGCCGTGGTCGTGGCGCGCGTACGCGCCGAGATCAAGATTCTCCTCGACCGTCAGGTTCGCGAAGATCCCACGCCCCTCCGGCGAGTGGGCGATGCCCATGCGGACCAGTTCGTGCGGGCGCACCCGGGTGATGTTGCGCCCCTCGTAGGTCACGCTGCCGCCGGACGATCGAACGATCCCGGAAATCGCTCGCAGCGTCGTTGTCTTCCCCGCGCCGTTGCATCCGATCAGCGTGACAATCTCGCCCTGCTCGACGCGCAGCGACACCCCGTGCAGGGCGCGGATGGCGCCGTAGGTGACCCGGAGATTCTCTACGGTCAGCATGGCCCTCGCATCACTCCTTGCCCAGGTACGCCTCGATCACCTTCGGGTCCTTCTGGATCTGCTCCGGTGGTCCTTCGGCGATCACCACGCCGTAGTCGAGCACCGTGATCCGCTCGCACAGATCCATCACCACCGACATGTCGTGCTCGATCAGCAGGATCGAAACCCCGAAGACGTCGCGCACCTCGCGGATCAGTTTTCGCAGATCTTTCTTTTCCTGCGGGTTCATGCCCGCCGCGGGCTCGTCCAACAGCAACACCTTCGGCCCCGTCGCGAGGGCGCGGGCTATCTCCAACCGTCGCTGATCGCCGTACGGCAGATTCCTCGCCGATTCCTCCTGCCGATCCAGCAGCCGGAAGACCTGCAGGAGCGCCAGCGCCCTTTCCCGGATCGCGCTCTCCTCCGCCCGCTGCCAGCCGCTGCGAACGATTACCCCGGCAAGCGAGTGTGTCGTCCGCAGGTGGCACGCGAGTTTCACATTTTCAAGAACGGACAATTCCCCGAAAAGCCGGATGTTCTGAAATGTTCGCGCCAGCCCCGCTGCGGCGATCTGATTCGGCCTCAGCCCCAGCAGCGAGCGCCCGCCGATCGTCACCTCGCCCTGATCGGGCTGGTAGACACCCGTGAGCAGATTGAAGCACGTGGTCTTCCCTGCGCCGTTGGGACCGATCAACCCGTACAGGCCGCGCGGCGGGAGGTCCAGCCGGAAATTCTGCACCGCTTTCAAGCCGCCGAACGACTTGCACACGTCGCGCACGTCGAGCGATTCGCCCGCGGCACCCCGGCCCGTGAGAACGTCAGAGGCCGCGGACATGGAAACGGTTGCGCTCATGCCCGCTCCGATCCCGCGCTCGAACGCGGTGCGAAAAAATCCCGCAGCGGGCGATACAGCGACAAGTCCCACAGCTCACGCACACCCAGCAACCCCTGCGGGCGCGTGATCATCATCACGATCAGTGCCAGGGCGTAGATGATCAGGCGGTATTCCCCGAGCTTGATGTCGAACCGACGCGCCACGAACGCGAGCACGCTCAGCCCCACCAGCAGCACGCCGATCCCGATCACAAACCGAGGCAGGGACATTCGATCCCTGCCGGACTTTGCATCCGTTGCCCCGCTCCGCGCCGCCGCGAGCATCAGCCCGCCCACCAGCAGCAGCGGCACACCCGCGAATGCGAACTTTTCCAGCGTTTCGGGCGTCCGGAGCAATTCGGGCAGGTAGGTCACGATGGCCGCGGCGATCGCCGCTCCAGAGATCGACCCGAGCCCGCCCAGCACGACCATGATGATGATGTCGAAACTCTTCTGGAATCCGGCATCGACCGGGCTGAGCGAGATGCCCAGCGTGTGCGCGTAGAGTCCGCCGGCGATTCCGGCGAAGAACGCGGCAATAACGAACCCCCAGACCTTGTAGTACGTCGTGCGCACGCCCATCGCCTCGGCCGCGATCTCGTCTTCCCGGATCGAGAGCATCGCCCGCCCGGTTGAGCTCTGCTTCAGCCGGTACGCGAAGACCAGCGTGATTACCACCGCCGCGTACACCCAGAAGAGGCTTGTGTACTTGGGCACGTTCCCGAAGCCCAGCGAGCCGCCCACCGACAGCGGCACCTTCCACGCCGGCGACTGGGCGATCGCCTCCTTATCCATCAGCACCTGGGGCGTCTGCTGGATGAGCACCCGGACGATCTCGCCAAAGCCCAGGGTGACGATCGCGAGGTAATCGCCCCGCAAACGCAGGCTCGGCAGCCCGACGGCGAAGCCGAGCAGCGCCGAGACCAGCCCGCCCGCGAGTATCGCGCCGGCGAACAGACACTCACCCGACGTCAGCCACGGCGCGTCAACCACCGCCCCCCGCATGTAGAGCCCGCTCAGCACGCCCGCCTTCGCTCCGCCCGAACCGAACACCGCCATCGAGATGTAGAACGTGATGGAGCCCGCGACGTATCCCCCTACGGCGAGAAAACCCGCGTGCCCGATCGAGAACTGCCCGGTGAACCCGTTCACGATCGTGAGCGAAACAGCCAGGATGATCGCGATCCCGATGTCGAGCGAGTACTTCGTGGGAGAATCGCCGATGGCCGGACGAACCACGAGTTGCATCAGCACGCCGATCCCGAGCGCCAGCACGATCGGCCAGGCGAAGCGCCACAAGGCTCCCGCCGGTGCGGGTTGGAAGAGCTTCGCTCTGTCCTGGAGTGATGCCATTGCCGCGGCCTAGACCTTTTCCACCGTCGTTCTGCCCAGAATGCCGCTCGGTTTGATCAAGAGCACGAGAATCAACGCCGCGAAAACGTACACGTCGCGCAGCGAGCTGTTGATGTAGGTTGAGCCGAACATTTCCAACATGCCGATCGCCAGTCCGCCCAGCATCGCGCCACGGACATTGCCGATGCCCCCGACAACTGCGGCCACAAACGCTTTCAGCCCGAGCAGCACCCAGCTCATATCCGCCGGCTGCTTGATCACCGAGAAGTTCATGGCCCACAGGAACCCGCCCGCCGCGGCGAGGCTCGAACCGAGAACGAACGTGAAGCTGATCACCCGGTCCACCGGAATTCCCATCAGCCCCGCCGTCCGAACGTCAAAGCTCACGGCACGCATCGCCCGACCCAGCTTGGTGTGGAAGACCAGCCATTCCAGCCCGACCATCAGCAGCACCGCCGTGCCGACCACAACCAGATCGAGCAGCTGCACATGCACGTCGCCGATCGAGAAGACCGTGGACTCGGGCAGAAGATTCGGGATTCGGCGGGGGCTCGTGCCGAACACGAAGCTCAGCTGCCCGGTGTTCTGGAGAAACAGCGAGACACCGATCGCCGTGATCAGCACATTCAATTTCGGGGCCGCCCTCAGTGGCTTGTAGGCCAGCCGCTCGATCGTAAATCCAATCGTGCCGCAGAGGATCATCGCGCACACCAGCACCACCGGCCCCACCCACCAGGGCGCCGCCGCTCCCGGCTCGAGCCCCAACGCGTTCACCAGCTTGGTCGCGATCGTCAGGCTCAGCCACGCTCCCAACACCACGATGTCCGAATGGGCGAAGTTGATGAACTTCAGGATCCCGTACACCATCGTGTAGCCGAGCGCAATGAGCGCGTACAGGCTCCCGATCGTCAGGCCGTCCTTGAAGGTTTGAAGAAGGGTGTCCACGCGTGGCAGGGCAGGAAAAGACGGCCCGGCCGACGGGATTCGCGCGGCAAGGCCATTGCCGCCGGGCGGCGGCGGGGAGTTTAGCCGGTTTGCGTGGGGCTGGTTGCTCGTCCCGCCCGGTCCGGATCTTCCTACTCGCCGCAGAGCAGCCTGTTGTACGCCGGAACGAAGAGCTGGAAGTCGATGTCGTCAACCACACCATCCCCGTTGAAGTCCGACGGGCAACCCACGGGCATGGACGGATCGGCGCAGTCCAAGATGTTGTACTGAGCCGCGAACCCCTGGAAGTCGAGGTCATCGACGGCACCGTCACAATCAAGGTCGGCGACGCACAGAATGAACTGCACCGCCGCCGAGGTGTGCTCGCCGCATCCGTTTGTGATGATGCAGTCGTACGTTCCTTGCGTGCCGCCATTGGCATCGGCGAGCGAAAGGTCGGGCGTAACGGCCGTGGGGTTCAGGCTTGAATCAATGTCTTGGCCGTTCTTCCGCCACTTGTAGGTGAACGGCCCGGTGCCGACGGCCTTCGCGGTGATGGTCGCCGTGCCGCCGGGGCAGACGCCGGCGAAAGCGGGCATCACGGCGCGGGGCGGCAGGAAGCCCCAGGCGAGGCCACGGATCTGTGCTCCGTCCGCCAGTGTCGCACCGTTGACGTACGCGTTCCCGACCAGACGTACGAGGCGGGTGCCGTTAGTGTCGGAAAACGTGATCTCGTTGGTGGTGGGATGGCGAGCGGAGTCCCACCACACATTCAGCAACGGCGGCGAAGCAAAGCTGGTGAACGCGGTGGCCGGGAGCGGGTTGGTGAGTTTCTTGACGCGCCCCGAAGCCGTGGGCGCGTTGAGGTCCACGAAGAGGTCTTCCGTCTCCGTGCTGATGATGTAGTCCATATCGGCGATGCCGGAGATGACGCTGGTGGAGGAGATCACCGAACCATCGGCGGCGTTGACGACCGCGAGGCGGTTGGTTCCGAAGTTGCCCAGTGCGCCGAAAGACACCAGAACGTTCCCGTGGCGCGGAGAGTACTCGATGCCTTCGATGTAACTGGAGGCGAGCGGGGCTCCGAAGCTGAAGAGAGCCACGGCGCCGGTGCCGGGATTGATGACCATGTACTGGCCGGTCGTGTTGGCCGTGCCGTTGTTGCGGTAGAGGTTCGCGGCCAGGCGGCAGCCGGGAAGCGATGTGAAGTAGTAGAGCTGGCGGCTGTCGCTTATGTCGTGCGGCACCCGCATGTAAAAGTCCCACGCGCCCGTGGCGGGATCGATAACGATAAGATCGCTGCCGCCCTGGCCGTTGACGATGTCGGGGGCTTTGGCACCGATCAGCGACTGGCCGAGGGCGGCCGAGCCGCAAGCGGCCAGGGCAAAGAAAGCGATCTGCAAAGCGGTTCGTGAGGGCATTGTCATTCCTCCGTTGCCATTGTCTCGAAGGGCGCCGGTTCGTCAAGCGTTGTTTTGGAAACGGCTCGAGGCGAATGGTATTTTCGGACCGCTACGGGCAGGCAAGAGCGTCGTACCCGACAACAAAGATGCCGAAGTCGGCATCATCCACAAAGCCGTCGAGGTTCAAATCGGCCGGGCAATCCTCGGGCATGGACGGATCAGAACAAAGAAGCATGTTGTACGCAGGAACGAAGAGGAAGTAATCGGCGTCATCGACGTAGCCGTCGTGGTTGCTGTCGCCGGGGCACTCGCGCAGCCCGATGACGAGGATCCCGAGGCCCGAACCGGCTCCGCCGCTGGTCAGGGTGTATCCGCCGCGAAACGCGAACTGGGCGTTCGCGTTCCAGTTGCGCGGGCGGCCGTCGGGTCTACCGCTGGAAAGTGCGGCCCGCAGTGCAAGGCATCTCATCCTCGACCTGGTTTCGACATATCCGCGCTACGGACAGATCAGTTCGTTGTACGCGACGACAAAGATCCCAAAGTCCACATCATCCACAAACCCGTCCGCGTTCAGGTCCGCGGCACAGGCCGCGGGCGCAGGGTCGCAGAGAAGGTCGTCGTACGCAACAGCGAATATTGAGAAATCCGCATCGTCGACGAGCCCGTTTCCGTTGAGATCGGCCGTGCAGGTCACGGTCAGCGTTGCCGCACTGGAGATCACATTCAATCCGCACGCGTCGGTCACCTTTGCCCGATAACTCGCCACGTCGAAGGCGGTCGCCGACGCGATGCTGAGCGTCGGCGAGTGCGTGCCGCTGATGCGCCCGCCATCGCTCATCCCGACGCCGTTGCGGAGCCAGAGATAGTGCAGGCCCGGCGACGAGCCGCTCACCGAGAAAATCGCGGTGTGCGTCGCGGCGACCGTCTGATTCTGCGGCGGGCTTATGACCGCCGGCCCGAAGACCAGCGCCCACATGTCGCCGAGCGCCGTGTCCGCAGCGCTGAACCCTCCAAAGAGCGTCACCCGTGATTTCGCCGGGTCGTACGCGACGTAGGGATTCTGCCGCGGCGCCGGTCCGCTGTTGAGCGACTTGAACCAATTGAACCCGTTCCACTCCCACGTCTCCGCCGAGAAGACGCGGTCGTACGTAAAGCCGCCGACCATAATGCTCCGGGCCCGCTGCGGGTCGTATACAAGCGAGCCATAGATCTGAGCGCTCGGACCTCCCTCGAACTTCTTCGCCCACGCAACCCCGTCCCATTCCCAGGTGTCGAAAAACACGGTGTTGGTAAAGAGCGCACCGCCGAACAGCACGGTCCGACCCCGCCCGGAGTCAAACGTCATCTGGTGCCCGAATCGTGCCGGGGGACCGATGCCTGAGACCTGCTCCCAATCCGCTCCCGTCCACTCCCACGTGTCTCCGAGCAGCACGTCCCCCGCCCCGTCGCCGCCGAAAAGCACAATTCTGCCCCGCGTGCTGTCAAACGCCATCGTGTGTCCCAGGCGCGCCGGGGGCGAGTGGGCCGGTGTGATTTGCGTCCAAGCCGTGCCATCCCAGTACCAGGTGTCGCCAAGGTACACGTTCGACGCTTCTTTGCCTCCGAAGAGAAGGACGCCCGAGAAGAGCGAGGCCATCGCGTGGTCCGACCGGGCCGAGGGACCGGCGACCGGCTTCTGGGCCCACGACGTTCCGTTCCAGATCCAGGTCTCATCAAGCATGCCCCCGTCGGACGCACGCCCGCCGAAGAGCACGATCTGCTTGCGCGCCATGTCCGACGCGCACGCCCCGATCCACCTGGCCGACGGGGTCGCGACGTTCAACCCGCTCCACGAGAGCGGGCACGCCGCCACCGTCAGCGTCGCCTGCTGACTGATCTCCTGACCGCAGGGGCCGGCGATCACAACGTCGTACACCGCCTCGTCCTGAAGCGCGGCAAACGAGATCTGCAGCGTCGCCGTGCCTGTTCCGCTGACCCGACCATCGTCGCTCATCGGCTTGCCGTTTTTCCTCCACCGATACGTCAGATCCGGTCCGGACGCGACGACCGTGAATACCGCAGTCTGGCCGTAATCGGCCGACACACTTGTCGGCTGCTGCGTGATATCAATGCGCGACGCGAACTCCCACGTGTCCCCCAGCGCCATTCCCGCCGAGTCTTCGCCTCCGAAGAGCACAATCCGGTTGCGCGTCGTGTCGAGCGCCATCCCGGAAATCCAACGCGCCGAAGGTGTGCCCGTCAGCGTCGCGAGCCACGAGACTCCGTCCCATTCCCACGTGCTCGCGCTCCATTCGGTCTGCCCGTTGACCAGCAGGCGCCCGCCGAACAGGATGATCCGCCCACGACCGGGGTCGAACGCCATCGACGACCCCGTGCGTGCCGTCGGCGTGCCCGATGTCTTCATCGTCCAGAAAGAACCGTTCCACTCCCAGGTGTCCGAGAAGTTATTGCTGCCAACGTCGAACCCGCCAAACAGCACCATCCGCTGGCGCGCCGTGTCGAAGGCCATCGCGCCCGCGTAGCGCCCGGGCGGACCGCTCGTCGTGACCTGCACCCAAGCGGTCCCGTCCCATGTCCAGGTGTCGGTCGGGAGGGCGTAGTTCTGCTGAATGCCGCCGAAGAGCACGACCCTCTGCCGCACGGAGTCGTACGCGATGTCCGAGTAAAATCGCGGGCTGGGGCCGTTCGACGCGACCTGAGTCCACACCCCGCCGTTCCAAGACCACGTATCGCCCTGGACGATGTTCGCCGCGTTGTAGCCGCCGAAGAGCAGCACCCTTCCCTTGTTCGAGTCGTAGGTCATTGCCTGGCCAGTGCGCGGCGAGGGGCCGGTCGTGGCCTTCTGCGCCCATGTACTCCCGTCCCACTCCCACGTATCACCCAGAGGTCCCGAGTCGTTCGACCCGCCGAAGAGCACCAGCCGCCCCCGAACCGAGTCGTACGCCACGCCCGGGTTTCGCCGCGCACCCGGGCCCGCCGTGGCGGCCTGGCGCCACGCGATCGTGCAATCGCCCACACTGACCTGCGCTATCGCCGTAGTGACCGACGTGCAAGGGGCGGCGAGCGGATCGGTGATCACGCAGGCAAACGGCCCGGCGTCGGAGACCTGTGTATTGGAAATCTGGAAGATCGCCGTCTTGGTCCCCGTGAACCGCCCCGCCTCGGGGACGTTCGAGCCGTTCTTCTTCCACTGATACTGGAGGGTGCCCAGGCCCGACGCGGCGACCGAGAGCGTCGTCGTCGTGCCCGTGCGGCTGACCACGCTCACCGGCTGCGCGAGAATCGCAGGGGGCGAGTTCACCGCGAGCGGCACGGAGGCGCTGTACACCGTGCTGCAGGCGTTGGTCACGCCGCAGTCGTACGAGCCCGCGTCGTCTGCCGTGACGGCATCAAAGTGGAGCAATTGATCCGTGGCCCCCGGAATCGGAACGGTGTTCTTGCGCCACTGATAGGTCAGCGGCCCGTTGGTCCCCGAAACCGAGAGCGTCGCCGGGTCGCCAATGCAGACCGACTGTGCCGCGGGGCCCGTGACGGCCGGGAACGGGCAATTCGCGATCACGTTCACCGTCGCGTTCATGTCCGTGTGATTCGGGCTGTCGTCGGGCGCCGCCGACTGCTTGTTGTTGGGCGACGAGTCAGTGAAAAACGTCTGCCCCTTGGTCGCGCCCGAACCCCACGTTTTGTTCTTGAACGTCAGTGTTCGCGCCGACGGATCATCGCCGATGTGGATTGAGCCAACATAGATTTCCCTGTACGTTTCGGGCGGATCGGGCAGGGGTCCGAGGAAGAGTTGTGAGCCAAAGCTCGTGACCGCGGTCCCTCCGATCGTGCTACCGGTAATGGCAACGAGAGCGGCGTTGCCGCTCGAAATGGTGCGTGTGATTGGTTGGTTGATCACGTCTCCCGCCGCGAAACCAGTCCACTGATTCGACCCCGTGAATCGGGCGAGGGCCACCGCGTTCCCCTGCCCGTCCGCGACCGTTACCTTTGTTCCGATGTCGAAGTACGACCCGAAGCGGAAGTAGATCGTCTCGCCGGGCGCTGCGTTGACCGTGTCCGTCCAAGCATCCGTTGGCGTCCGGCGGACCTGGTATTTGAGGCCCCACGCGGCCTCGCACACGCCCGGTGCGCACAGAGCCAAGGCCGCGAACCAGAGCGCCGCCTTCCGGATGCACGTCAACATGAACAGACCCTCCGCGCCCACGCGGAACAAAACATACCGGTGACCGACCCATCACACAAGAAATTTGCCCGACAAACCGGGTGTTTCATGCGGCAATGAACCGGATGCGGGAAGTTTCCCCCAATAGGCAATACCGGACGTTTGGGTGCGTTCTACTACAGGGAGAAAGTGCGCCAAGGCCAGTCCGCATGCGGCGGCCTAAGTGCTTTGGTGCGGTCGGGGTCCGCGGGCTTTGTTCATTCGGAATTCATGGGCAGACGAGTGCGTCGTACGCCGCGGCAAACAGCACAAAGTCGGCATCCTCGACCAGCCCATCGCCGCTCAAATCGCAGGCCGCATTGGCCGGCGGCACTGTCAGGAGGTCGTAGTTGAGCGCGAAGATGACGAAGTCGCTGTCGTCCACCTGCTGATCGCCATTGAAATCGGCCGGACACGCAAGCCCGCTGTTGGGTGCGCCCGGCGTCGGCACGCCCACGAACGACCAATCCGCCGCGTCGATTCCGGTATTGAGCCCGTCGGGCACTCTCGCCAATGAGCCCGGGACCGCGTTGGAGTCCGCCACCGACACGGGAAGGAACGTTCCGTTCACGAGGTTGTAGGTTCCGGGAAAGCCCGCAATTGTCGCCAGCGGCATCGCTCCCTCGTAGCAGAACGAATGGATCAGCGTCGTCGTTGCGGTGTTGATGATGACAACAGCGTCGGGCGCGCCGTTCTGGATCTGGTTCGTCCCAGTCACGAAGTTGATACGCGACGCCCCGGCCGCGACGGCGACCGTCGAGCTGCAGACCACGAGGTACCGCCCCGGGAAGAGCATCCCGGCCGGAGCGAGCGACACGCGAAGATACTCGGTGTTGTTCGCTCCGTTGATGAACGCGAGCGACAGATCGGCCAGGTTCACCGGGGAGAGCGAGGTGTTCTTGATCTCGACGAATTCGTCGGTGTCGGTGCCGGGCTGGTCGTAGTCGATCTCATTGATGATCAGCGACTGTGCCAAGACGGGCACGCTGAACGAGAGGCACGCCACAACAGACAGGATCGCTCGCATAGACCGCTCCTCGAACTCGCCTCGCGCGGCATCGGGCATCCCCGCCCGGTCCCGTGCGAGACTATTCCCGAACCTGCAGCCTACCCGAAGGGTCGCGGTTTCACCAAGACAATTCCGGTGCCGCCCGTCGCGAATCGCATGGTCCCGGAAAACCACTACGGGCACATCATCGCGTCGTACGCCGCGGCGAACAACTGGAAATCCCCGTCGTTGACCAAGCCGTCGCGGTTGAGATCAGCGCCGGGATTCGCGGGCGGCGAGATTCCCAGGTTGTACGCGCCGACGAACACGACGAAATCGTCGTCGTTCACGATCGACCCGGCATCGCGATCAAGGTTGGCGAGGCAGCCGAGGATGTTGTTGTAATAACAGCCGATGTCGATCGGCGTAAACGGATTGAGCGATTCGGGCAGGTTGCCGTCAAGGTCGGCGAAGCCGCCGCTGCCCGGAACTTTTCCGAAGTGGGCCGCCGGAGAATCCGTTCGAAGGCGGTAATTCCACTCACGCCAATCCGCGGGATTCGCATCCGACGGCGCCGGGCGAACGAACTTCGGGTCCGTTTCGCCGCAATCCTGAAAAACCGCCGAATCCGCCCATGATTGCACCGACGCGGCGCCGTCCTGCAGGATGCACGACTGCAGCAGCAAACGCAGATTGCTGGCGACCCAAATGTTGCGGCCGCTGGTTCCGGAATTGTTCCAGAAGGCCGTGTTCCTGATTGTGCCCGCCCCGGCGATGATGACGGCCCTTCCCTCGCTTCGGACAATTGTGCAGGAATCGATCAGGCTCTGTCCGCCGCCGCCGGTGTTCCAGATGTAGAGCGCTCCCCCGGATTGAGAGCGATTCTCGGCGAAGAGGCACGACCGCGCCGACAGGCTGGAATCGCATTGGACAGCGCCTCCGTAATATTTTGAGGAATTGTCCGCGAAGGCACACTCGATGAGAGCAAGTCCTCCCCAGGTGTAGATAGCGCCGCCACCGCCGTTGGTTGCGGAGTTAGCGCTCAGGCGAGAGCGTCGCACTTCGGTGGAAGTCGCCTGCACCCAGACCGCCCCGCCACTTTCCTGCGCAACCCGATTCTCTTCTACGACGCAGTTGGCGAGTGTCGCGACGCGAATGTATGACGGGTCTCCGTACACCGGGATGGGCGCGCTCATCAGGCGCACGGCCGGACCCGCCTGATATCCCCCGTTGGCTTCCGAATCAGCCCCGTGGAACTGAATCCCGTCAATCGTGATCCAGCCCGAGCGCATGTTCGCGCGGAGCAGCGATCTCGAGTTATCCGCGCGATTACCGAAGTTCGGCGTGTCGTTGCCCGCGAGATCGCCCGAGAGAATCGTCGGTGTCGCCACGAAATCGCGCCTGTCCGGATCGACGCCGCCGAGCCCGGCGAACGCACCCACCAACGACAGCGTCATCATGCTGACCGGAACCGACGCGTCGTAGTACTTCGACCGATCGCCTGTTCCTTTGTCCGGCTTGTACGTCCCGTGAGCGATCCGCACCTCGACCGGCGAAGACGGATCGCTCGCGAAACTCGCGCGGGCCGCGTTGAGTGCGTCATGGATATCGCGGAACGCGCCGGCCCAGCTCTCCCCGTTCCCGCCCGCCGGCGCGGTCTGATCGACCCGCAGCACGTGCGGCTGGCCCGCGCCCGCGATGCTCGCTGTCGCCAGAAGCGACAGCGCTCCGCCGATACGAACCTGATTCGCGATGCTCTCCCGACCGCTCTGGCTGCTCGTCATGCTCGTGCCTCCGGCACGGGCGCGCGAACGCCGGTGCCTTCCGGCTCATCGACGCTTGATTCGTATCCGCATGACACGGCACTCACGCGGGAGATGCACGCGCAAAGAGCGCACCCCTCGGCAATTTTCGCGTGCCACCATTGCGCACCCGCAGATCACCTGGAGCCCACTCGGCGCCTTCGGATGCCCCGCGTTCGATCGCTCACTTCGCCTTCCGCTCGAACGTGCTCTTCCCGAGTTCCTGCTCCGTGATGATCACGCGGCGCACGACTCCGTTCTCGATCTCAAAGCTCCCGGTCGCACCGTCCAGCACCGAGGCCGGCCCGATGGTGAAGCCCCCGTCCTTGGCCTTGAGGTCGAGCTCGGCGGTCCCGAGCCGCATCGCCAGCCCGTTGCCCGCACGCTCAACCGTCAGCGTTCCCAGATCGGCGTTCACAAACACTCCCACGCACGCGTCGACGCCCGCCGGCAGAGACTCGGCTCCCAGGTTCGTCCGCTGCGGCATCTCCGGCATTGGCGACTCCTTCGCCCGCTTGGTGTACCCGGCGTAGATGTCCTGCCCCGCCGGGATACCCGAAAGCCGCTCCAAGAGATCGATCGCGATCACATCACCGAGACCCCTCGCCATCCCCGAAGCGTTTATGAGGATCACAAACCCGGCCTTCTTCTCCGGCAAGAGCGCGACGTACGCCGAAGTTCCGTCGTACCCGCCGCCGTGCGTGGCGAGCTGGAGCTTCTTGTAATTCCCCACGTTCCACGCCCAGCCGTACCCCTCCATGACCCGCAGGAAACCGTCGGGCTTCTCGAGCTTTGCATTGAGCACAAACATCGAGGGCGCGACGCCTTCCTTCAGCACCCGCGTCGAACCGACCTTCCCGTCGTTCACATTGAGCGCGATCCACTTCATCATGTCGAGCGCGGTCGAATCGAGCCCTCCCGCCGCATGCATCGTCGCATCGGTCTTCCACGGAGAGATCACCTCCGCCTTGCCGTCCGCACCGATCCGCATCGGCGATGCCGCGTTCGAGTCCCGCGTGCTCTGGTAGCCGCTGGTCCGCGACATCCCCGCGTTCGCGAACACCTCATCCCGCAGATAGTTGCGCCATGGCTTGCCCGTGATCGCCTCGATGATCCGGCCCAGCAGGGTGTAGTGCACGTTTGAGTACGCGACCTTGCCGCTCGACTTGCCGTACTTCGCGAGCATCGCGTAGTAGCGATCCTCCGTAATCTCACCCGTGTACGCATCGAGCAGCACCACCGGCCCGCACTCGATCCCCGCCGCGTGATCCAGGAGATCGCGGATCCGGATCTTTGAGGCATCTGCTTCCGCCAGGGCAAACCGCGGCAGGTACTTCTTCACCGGATCATCGAACGAGAGTTTGCCCTCGCTCTCCAGCTTGCAGATCGCCGTCGCGGTGAAGGTCTTCGTGATCGATGCGATGTAGAAGCGCGTCTCCGTGTCCGGCGCCGTTCCGGAGTTGTCACGCACGCCCCACGCTTCCGCGGCGTACAACTCGCCGTCTTTAACGACGCCAACGGCGAGCGCCGGAACGCGGAAGAGCGGCATCACCTCGCGCCAGCGGGCGGGGAAATTCTTCAGGTCTTCCCGATCCGATAGGCGCGGCACATCGCTTGCCTGCGCCGCCCCCGCCATCGTCATGCTTCCGATCACCGCCCCCACCGCCAGATGTTTGATTCTCATGCTTGAACTCCAAAGCCTGATGCCCGTCATTGGCGTCCGCCAATCGCGCACATCATTCTGAAGCCGAGCCGGGCCGGTGTCTTGAACGAATCAAACATCCGAGCGATGCGCCGCCCGACGGATGCCGCCCGGAGTCACGCCAAGTTCCCGCGTGAATTCCCGCGTCATGTGGCTCTGGTCCGCGAACCCTGTTTCCGCTGCGATGGCCGCGAGCGAATTCCTTCCGGTGACGAGGCGATCGAGCGCCCGCCTCACCCGCACGCGCCGGACATTCGACGCCGTGGACCGCCCGGTCTCGCCCCGCATCAGCCGGCAGAGGTGCACCGGGTGAACCCTCAGCTGGGCGGCCACTTCGCAGGGCCCAAGCCCCCGCTCGATCAGCATCATCCCGTCCGCGACGCGCGTGCCCGATCCCCCGGGCGGCCTTCGCTCCGCCCCGGCCACGAACGCCGACGCGATTTCCTGGGCCGCCGTCATCCAGAGCGCGTCCAGCCGAGCCTGATCGTCCGTCTCCCGCGTCGCGCCCCATAGCCGGAAGATCGCGTGCCCGATCCTTTGATCATCTAGGTGATAGACGCGATCGAATAGCCCAAATCGCGTCCTCAGCATTCTTTCCATGCGTGACGGGACTTCGACCGTCACCGAGCGGCATCCGGTCGCCCCGGTCTCCGTCTCGTGCACGACGCCGCTGGGTTTGGCAATCACCGTCAGGCCGCGGCAGAGCGAGGCGACTCCGTCCACGGTATCCAACTGTTCACCCGCGATCACGAGCGAAAGACTCGCCGAAGCGTGCGCGTGCGCCGGCATCCACGTGTGGGGGTCGTACGCCGATTCATGAAGCGCCACTGCGCTCCCCCGCTGGATGCAAAGCGATCGTCCGAGCGTGATCGAACTCAGCAGCTTCGCCACGCGGATGTTCTTCCGATTTGAACGCCGCCGGTTTCAGTCCGAGGGAAGCCGATCAGCTCGGATCCACCCGTGCCCGGAAGACCGGCTGCCCGCCCTTCATCTCGACGATGACGGCCGGCTTCACCGCGTCCCGCTTCTCGTTGATCGTGATCGTGCCCGTCACGCCCTTGAAGCCCTTGGTGCTGGCGATCGCGCCGCGGAGCTTCGCCCCATCCGTCGAGTCGGCCCGGGCCATCGCGTCGAAGAGCACGCGGGCCGCGTCGTATCCGAGCGCCGCCAGCCCGTCAGGCGTTTCGCCGAACTTGGCCTTGTACGTCTTCACGAACACCTGGATCTCCGGCGTCGGCTGATCGGACGCGTAGTGGTTCGAGTAGAAACTTCCTTCGATCGCCGCGCCACCGTTCTTCGCGAGGTCCACCGAATCCCAGCCGTCGCCGCCCAGGAGCGGCATCGTCATCCCCAGCTTGCGAGCCTGGATCGCGATGTTTGCCACGTCGGTGTAGTAGCCCGGGATGAAGAGCAACTCGGCCTTCTGCTCGCGGATCTTGGTGAGGAGCGGATTGAAGTTGCTCTCGCCCTTGTTGTACGCCTCGACCGCGACGATCTCGCCTCCCATCTTCTTGAAGTTCTTCTCGAACTCGTCCTTCAGCCCGACCGAGTACGCCGCGGCCTGGTCGAAGAGGATCGCCGCCTTCTTCACCTTGAGGTCGCTCGCCGCGAACTTCGCGCACGCGTAGCCCTGGAACGGATCAATGAAGCAGACGCGGAAGATCATGTCGCCCACGGCCGTGCACTGCGGGTTGGTGCTGCTCGGGGTGATCATCGGCACGCCGAACTGCTGCGCCACCGGCGCACCCGCCAGCGTCACGCTCGACGCGACCTCGCCCAGCACCGCGACCACCTTGTCGCTCGTAATCAATTTCGTCACCACCGTGCCGGCCTTCTCCGGTTTGCCCTCGGTGTCCTCCGACTTCAGCACCACCTTGTGGCTCTTGCCGCCGATCTTGACACCTCCCGCGGCGTTGATCTCCTCCACGGCCAGTTTGATCCCGTTGTCGGTCGATTTGCCGAACGTTGCCTCTGCGCCCGTCAGCGAGCCGTAGTGACCTATCACCACATCCCCTCCCGAGACGCCCGGCGCGGACGTCGCGGCCGGAGCCGCGGCATTCGTGCCCGCCGTCGCTGCCACGGGAGTCTCGGTCTTTGGCGCGGGAGTGGCCGCCGCAGGCTTCGCGGCGCTCGGTGCGGTTCCGCTATCGCACCCGGCGAGCAGGCTCAGCCCCAATCCCACCCCCGCGGACAAAACCAACGAACGAAGGAAGGAGAAACCCCGGCTGCATGTCGTGACTGCGTGCATGGCTTTTGTTCCGCGAAGACCCATTGCGCGACGGACGCCCGTCAGCTGCAGGGCCAAGTCTATCGGACTACCGCTCCGCCCACTCCACAAACCCATCCGTGCCCCGAACCAACGCCCCGCCCGGCCATGTTTCGCCGCACTTTCCACCCCTTCGCGATCTTTTTGGTTGACCCGCAATCCGCCTTCCGCGATAGTTGATCCGGCGCCCCTCCTTCCAATGACCCCCACGGCGCCAAAGGACCGAATCCGATGCGATTTCTGAATTCGTTGGCCGCCGTTTGCGCGGCCCTCTTCTGCACCGTCGCTCTCGCCCAGCCTTCCGCCGTCGAGCACGTCCCCGCCGCTCAGACCTTCGGCGAACCCGCCGATGTCACCCAGCGCGATCCCGACGTCCCCCGCGAGGACGAGGCCGTCGTCCTCTACTTCCGGGTCAGTTTCCAATTCACCTACGACAAGGTCTGCATCTATTACACCACCGACGGCTCAGAGCCCTCCGGCTCCTTCGGCGCGCCCGCCGGCACTTCGCAGGTCCTGAGCAACGACGCCGCGACGATCACTTTCCTCCGCAATGAAAACAGCGGCGGCACGCGCGACTGGTGGAAGGGCACGCTCCCCGCCGGCACGCGCCAGTACGCCAAAAACATCAAGTACAAGATCAGCGCTTGGAAGCCCTTCGTCGGCGGCGAGATCTTCGCCAACGGCGGCGCTTCGTACTCATTCACCAACAAGATCGCCTGGCCCGGCGCGGGCGCCGGCCAGCCCAGCCCGAGCGCCGGCTACCCACCCGTCTCCTTCTATAAGGAAGAGGCGGTGATCGGCAACACGTTCTGTGCCGCGCAGCTCGATCAGAATGGGACCTATTACGACTTCCACTTCCCCACGCCCGGCGGCGTCTACGGCGTCGGCACCCGGAACGAGGGATACACCGACGGCCTCGATACCTTTCCCGCAGGCCTCCCCGCCGGATGGCGCGGCCAGATGCACCTGAACCAAGCCATGGTCGGCCTGCGCGTCGATGGCACCACGCACTGGCTCAGCAACCCCAGCGGCGTTTCCTTCGACAGCGTCGCGCAGTCTTACTCCACCAACGACTCGCAGACTGTGTCCACCAGCCAGCGCCTTTACGCGGGCGGCAACAACATCAACGTCCAGCAGTTCGACTTCGCGCCGATGGGAATCACCTTCCCCACCGACGCCGGCAATAACCCGCAGCGCCACATCCTTGCCAAGCGCGTCATTCTCACCAACAACGGCGCATCCTCCAAGGACGTCGGCGTCTACTTCTACATGGACCCCGCGCTCAACGGGGGCGACAACTACGAAGCCATGTTCTTCGACTCCGCCCGCGGCACCATGTGCGCGTTCGACAAGACCTACCGCATCGTGACCGGCACGGGCACCGGCTTCTCCACCCCGGACGAATACAACCCGACCACCTCCGGCGGCTACGAGAAGAACAATGCTCTCTACCTCGCCGCCTCGATGAAAGTGCTCTCAAGCCCCGGCGCCTCCGGCGGCACGACCACCGCGGAATCCTGGCGGGACACCTCGGCCGACAACGGTCAGGGCTGGATGGGAGCCAAGATCACCCTTGCCGCCGGCGCAACGAAGGAAATCGACTTCGTCATGGTCGGCGCCCACCAGCGCCCGATCCCGGCGACCGACACGATCTATGACGACCTGGTCGTCCCCGTACTGAACTGGTTCACCTCGACCTCCGTCGCCGCCCGCCAGGCCGACACCGACACCTATTGGTTCAACTGGCTCAACGGCTCGACCACCGCCAGCACGCCCGACGCCAACTACAACCGCCTCTTTAAGCGCGGTCTGCTCTGCACCGCGCTCCACTGCGACGGCTTTAACGGCGGCGTGATCGCCGGCTTCCACAACGGCGCGTATCCGTATGTCTGGCCGCGCGATGCCGTGTACGCGGCCATCACGATGGCACGCACCGGTCACCTCGCCGAGTCCTTCAACGTTTACAAATGGATGCGAGACACCTGCTACCGCGACTTTGAGAACTGGAACGCGGGCAACACGCCCCCCGGCAATTACATCGGCAGCACTCCCTTCTACGGCAGCCGCAAGGGCTATTGGAAACAGAAATACAGCACCGACGGCTACGTGATCTGGGGCGCGCCGCAGATCGATGAAACCGCCGTGCTGCCGTGGGGCCTCTACTACCACTACCAGATGAACGCCGACGCCGGTCTGCTCGGCACCTTCGTCGATCAGATCCGCGACGCCGTCTACTCCACCACCCAGACCTCCGTCGTTGACAGCACGCGCCTTCATGTCGCCTTCGGCCTCATGTACTCCAACAACGTCTGGGAGGATTCGTACGACACGTTCAACTACAGCAACGCCAACGTGATCCGCGGCCTGCAGGATGCCGCCAACGCGTTCGACGTGCTGGGCCTCGCGTCCGAAGCCGCCAACGCCCGCAACAAGGCCAATGCGATGAAACCCGCGCTCGACGCCCGCCTCGACTGGAACGGCGAGAACACCGACATCAGCGTGCTGGGAATCGTGTATCCCTTCGGCGTTTACTCGCCGACCGAGGCCCGAACCAATCTCGTTGTCAACCGCATCAACGGCGTCGCGACCGACACCTTCGGCAACAACCACCCCCTCGTGAACTTCTCCGGCCAGCACCAGGACACCATCAACCGCTACTGGGGCGACAACTACTGGAACGGCGGCCCGTGGTTCCTGTCCACCGCCTGGTACGGCCTCTACTACGCCGAGCGCGCCGACTTCACCGCCGGCAAGAGCGACATCGACAATCACAAATACCGCCTCGATCTCATGGTCAATCGCCTTGGCCCGATCGGATTCGGCGCGGAACAGATCAGTTACAACAACTCGATCATGTACCCCAACTTCGTGCTCCAGACCGCATGGCCCAACGCCTGGGAGAGCATGAGCACGCTCGTCGACTGCATCATGGCCTTCCTCGACTACGCCCCCGATGCGCCGCACCAGAAGATGGTCTTCCATCCCAAGCTGCCAACCGCCTGGAACACCATGACGTTCAACAACGTCATCCTGGAGCACCAGCCGAGCGGCAGGCGCCACCAGGTTGACGTCACCGTCTCCGAGAACACCGCGCCGTCCAACTCCGACATCTTCACCCACTCTTTCAAGAACGACAGCGGCTTCTCCCTCGCGGTCGGCACCACGGTCCGCGTCCCGCCGAACAGCGCCGTGTCTGCGGTCCTGCGCAACAGTTCGCCGATCCCGTTCTCGTACGACGCCTCGGTCGGCGCGGTGACGGTCAACACGTCGCTCGACACCGGCGGCAACGCGCTCACAAAGATCGTGGTCGTGACCGGTTGCCCGGCCGATCTGAATAGCGATAGCCTTGTGGAGGACACCGACTTCGTGCTGTTCGCCGCGGCATACGACATCCTGGACTGCGCCGACCCGTCCATGCCCGCGGGCTGCCCGGCCGATCTGAACTATGACGGATTGGTGGACGACACCGATTTCGTGATCTTCGCCGCGGCGTACGACCAGTTGCTTTGCCCCTGAGCCCGGCAAGTCTGGTCGCGTCCAATAACCCCGAATCGGCCTCCTCGTCGCCCTGATTCCGGTGATACCCAGGACAATCGGGTTTTGTTCTTGACCTCGCAGTCGCCTCGACGACAATGACCTCTCGAATAGGAGGGTCTCCATGCAGCACAGAGCGATCGCCGCGGCCGGTTGTCTTGCCTCATTTCTGTTGCCCGCGCTCTGTCCGGCACAGTCGCTCGTCGGCGCCAAGGTTCACGAAGGCTCCACCATCGAACTGATCGTCATCGATCCGGTAACGGGCACGCACCTGCCGTACATGTCCTTCACTGCGACGGGGAGCGTTGATCTGTATTACATGGGCGCCATGCCCGATTCCACGCTCATCGGCAACATCTGGTACGACGACGGCACCGCCAATCAACCCGGAAAACTCATTACGATCAACCCCTTCTCCGGCGCGGTTTCCATGGTCGCGTTCGGAGCGCCTCTTACAAACGCCTTTGTCGAGGGCATCGACTATTCGCCGCGGCACAACGCCCTGCTGGTCGCCTTCGGCGCCAAAGGAAACTTCGGAACCAATCGCCTCGCCCTTGTGAACAGCACCGACGCCTCGGTCATATCCGCGAGCGGAACGCTTTCCGGCGTGACCGACCTCGACTACGTCCTCAGTTCCGCTACCGAAGACCTGTTTCTCGATCTGAACGCCGGCAGCAACCCCCGCGTGAAGCATCTCACGGCGCTGTTTCCAAATCCGGCGCTCGGCGCGTTCGCATCGCCCCCCACGAATCTGACCTATAAGGACGGCGCAATCCACCCGACAACCGGCGAGATCATCTTCACGGTCGATCAGGGCGCACGCCTCGCCCGCCTGGTCGGAAACGCGTATTCGTTCGGGTCTGTTCTCGCCGACGGCATCCACGTCCGAGGGCTCGCCTGGGCCAACCTCCCCCCCAAGAGCCTGATCCCCGAATTCGCCGGCGTCTGCCCCGGTGATTCCACCACGATCACGGTTACCCCCGTGGGGACTCCGCCCTTCACCTACAAGTGGTTCAAGGACAATGGCGAGATCGACGCGATCGCCAACCCCTCCGCCGCCACCGATTCGCTCTCCATCACCAACGCCGGCGCCGGCACCGAGGGCAACTACCACTGCCTGATCACCAACGCGATCGGAAATCACACCAGCGCGGACATTCCGTTCATCCTTTGCCGCGCAGACTTCAACTGCGACGGAGGAGTCGATGATGCCGACTTCGGGGCGTTTGTGATCGCGTACAACATCCTCGACTGCGCCGACCCCGCGATGCCGCCCGGCTGTCCCGCCGACCTGAACGCCGACGGCGTCGTCGACGACGGCGACTTCACTTCATTTGTTCAGGCGTACAACCGCCTTCTGTGCGGGGCCTGAACTCCAACGGCGTTCCCGCTCGAATTCCGGGGGTTCTGCCCGCAATTCGTTCGCGGCGGGCAAGACCAGCGACCCGAGCCGGCCTTTCCCGGGCGAAACGCCTGTTCTGAAGCAACACCATGATGCAGTTCCGGCGGCGGCGTCCAAATCGGTCGCGGCAAATTCGCATGAAAGCCCTGCGGTTCGGGCGGGTTTTTCACACTTATTGCCTTGGCGCGCACCGAGGCCTCCTCTAGACTGAATTTGGGGAATCCCGCCGTATCCACGGGGAGGTCTTATGAAAACTATGGCGTTCGTACTTGGTGTCGTATCGGCCCCGCTGTTCACCCGGGCCGACTTTGTGTATTTCCACGGCAACTCGACCGACGAGGCCGCCTGGCAGGCCGCGGCGGGCGGCAACGTGCCGGTGGAGCAATTCGAGTCCTACTACGCCATCGGAAGTCCTTTCGGAGGCCCGAGCGATCAGGTCAAGGCGCTCCCGGCTCTCGGCATCGTCTTCGATTCGTCCATCCCCGGCGCGTATCCCGGGGTCTATACCAACACGTTCCAGGCGCACTCCGGCACGAACCAACTCGCCAACTTCGGCGGCGGGCTGGGCGACTTCGCCGACTACAACATCCGCCCCGAACCGGGCAAGGCCATTTACGCGATGGGCTTGTGGCAGTGCGACCCACAGGGCGATCTGACGCTCGACGCCTTCGATGCCAACGGCGCGCTCGTGGGCTCCATCGTTGCCCACATCAACGACGGCAGCGGGAACAGCTTTGCGGGGTTCACGTCCACCGTCCCCATCACGCTCGTCATCGTCCGGGGAGCCGAGGGAGACGGATGGAATCATCTCGATGATCTGCAGGTTGTCTCCCTCGCGAAGTGCCCGTGCGACGTGAACTTTGACCGCCTCGTGGACGATTCCGATTTCGTCATATTTGTCGGAGCCTACGACACGCTTGACTGTGCCGATCCCTCGATGCCCGCGGGCTGCCCCGCTGATTTCAATAGCGACGGTCTGGTGGACGACACTGATTTCGTCATCTTTGTGGGGGCGTACAACGAGTTGCTTTGCCCTTGAATGTTTGTACACCGCAACTCCACAAACCCGGAAACCGCCTCCCACGTTCTCGGACCGCGCCAACATCGGCACGTCCGCGCGAAATCTCCGCACCAAACCGGCCGCCGCCACGCCTCCAGATGGGACCAATCCGTCGCTCGCCAGGATTCCCACAAGTCGTTGTTGTCCCTCCGCGAATTCGTGATAGCCTGGGATCCACGTAGCAATCGCCCGCACTCGGCCGCTTCCACGATGGGCCTCTGGAGAATTCATGACGCTCGACGACCGGACCGTGTGCCGCACTTCCATACTCACCTTCGCCGCGGTTCGCTTCTGGCTCGTCGCGCTCTCGTTCCTGGCGCCGCTGCTGTCATCCGTCGCCTCCGCCCAATGCGTCCCCACCTGGCTTCCCGGCGAAGGAATACCCGGCGTCTCGGGCACGATCAACGCGCTCGTCAAGTACGACGACGGCACAGGCGAGAAGCTCTACGCCGCGGGCGCGTTCACGACCGCAGGCACTTCCACCGCCGCGCGAATCGCTGTCTGGGACGGTGCCGAGTGGCAGCCCTTGGGCTCCGGGCTTGCGAGCACCTGCTTCGCGCTCGCGGTCTTCAACGGCAAGCTGTACGCCGCTGGTGATTTCACCGTCGCGGGAGGCGTCACCGTCGAGCGGATCGCGTCGTGGGACGGCACAGCATGGGCGGCACTTCCCGGCGCAACGTTCACCGGCATCTCGCGACGCCCGCAGGCGATGATCGTGCACAACAACGAACTGATCGTCGCCGGATCCTTCACGAACGCCGGCGGCAATGTCGCGAACAGCATCACCGCGTTCAACGGCACGACGTGGCGTTCGCTTGGCACCGGCATGACCGACAACGGTGGCGATCCGGCCACCATCCGCGCCCTGGCGGTCTTCAACGGCGAGTTGTACGCGACGGGCACGTTCGACACTGCCGGAGGCCTCCCGGCGCAGAACATCGCGAAGTGGAACGGGACGCAGTGGTCGGCATTGACCTCAGGAATCGACTCCACGACCGGCGGCTACGCGCTCCAGGTCTTCGGAAGCGAGTTGTTTGTTGGAGGTGCCTTCAACAACGCCGGGGGCATTCCATCCGCACGCGCCGCGAGGTGGAACGGCACGCAGTGGTCTGCGGCACCGATCGGCACGTCGGGACTGGTCTCGGCGCTTGGCATCCACTCCGGTCAGCTCTATGCAGGAGGTACGTTTCAATTCTCCGGGAACAACCGAGGGTTCGCCCGCTGGAACGGCACGGCCTTCGTCGCGGAAGCCACGGATCTGGATTCAGGCGGCATCAACGCGTTCGCCACTTTCGACAACGACCTGGTCGCCGCGGGCTCGTTCCTCGCCGTCAACGGGCTTGATGTGAACCGCATCTCCCGATATGCCGGCGTGCTGCCGTGGCGCACCTTCGGCTCGGGCTTCAACTCGCCCGTCCGGGCGATCGTGTCCCGGCCCGGCGAACTGATCATCGCTGGCAGTTTCACCACCATCGACGCCAAGCCCATTCGGCATGTGGTGCGTTGGGATGGCGCTGCATGGTCTGAGGTCGGCGCGGGCGGCATCAACAGCAACAACACCAGCGGAGTCCGCACGCTCATCGACTTCCAGGGGAGCCTCTACGCGGGCGGCGCATTCCAGAACACCGCCAACAGCAGCATCCCTTCCATGTTCGCACGGTTCGACGGCACCAACTGGGTGAAGGTCGGAACCGCCTTCAACGCTGGCAGCGGACGGGATGTCAACGCGACGGCGGTCTACAACAACCAGCTGGTGCTCGCCGGATCGTTCTCGAATCTGCTCGGCGACTCCGATATGGACAACATCGCGGCATGGAATGGCACGGCCTATTCCCCGATCGGCACCGGTCTCGGCGGAGAGGTCTTTGCGCTGGCCGTGCACAACGGCGAGTTGTACGCGGGCGGCAGGATCACCTCGGCCGGAGGGAACACCGCGATTATCAACATCGCCAAGTGGAACGGAACGAGTTGGACAGCCGTCGGCCAGGGGCTGAGTAACTATGTCTTCGCGCTCTTCGTTTGGAACGGTTCGCTCTACGCAGCGGGCCAGTTCAACGATTCGGGCGGCACGCCGATGCGCGGCATCGCACGTTGGAACGGCGCAGCGTGGAGTGCGGTTGGCGGCAGCCTGAACGCCGGAGGCACGGCCTACGCGCTCGGCGAGTTCAACGGCTCGCTCGTGGTGATGGGCGACTTCACCAAGACTGTCGGGAACGACAACTTCAACCGCGTCGCCCTGTGGTCGGGATCGGCGTGGTCGGGCTTTGGAACAGGTCTTTCGGGTAGTGCCGCTGGCGTTGCACCCTTCGCTGGCGCAATCGGTGTACTCAACGGCGAGTTGTACATTGGTAGCGACGCCCTCAGCGCCGGCGGCGAGATCTCTGCGTACTTGGCCCACTGGGGAAGCCTCGAACCCTGCATCCAGAGCAGCCCGGTTCCCGGTTCCATTTGCCGAGGGGGCGATTTCACGTTTAACGTCGCCGCAACCGGCAAGCCCGCTCTGCACTATCAGTGGCGCTTGAACAACGAAGACATCCTCAACGCCAATGGTCCCAGTTACACCGTGACGGACGCCTCCGAAGACGACGAGGGAATCTACGACTGCTTCATCACCAACGATTTTGGCGACGCGACCAGCGAAGGCGCATCGCTCCAACTGTGCGACGCCGATCTTGATTGCTCCGACCTGGTCGACGACTCAGATTTCACCATCTTCGTCTTCGCGTACAACATCCTCGATTGCGCCGATCCCTCGATGCCCGCGGGCTGTTCCGCCGATTTCAACCGAGATGGCCTCGTGGACGACGCCGATTTCGTCACCTTCGTGGGGGCGTACAACGAGTTGCTTTGCCCCTAGCCCAACCCCCACATTTCCGGCCGAATGGCCTTAACCGGGCGATCGGCCTGCGTTTGGATGGCCCGCTTGACATCGCCAATATGCTGATGAGTCGAATCGGACTGATCCACGAGGAGTAGATATGGCGCGAGAATTCACACGGGCTTTCCTGGCGGCGATCTTGTTTGCAGGGACCGCGCGTGCGGCGAATGTCCTGATCGCGAATGGCGGCTTTGAGTTGCCGGCGCAGACACCCGGCGGCTACACCACCACCGTGCCGCCGAATTGGATCACGCTGAGCCCCGTCGTCGAGATGGGTGTCTGGAATCCGCAGGGCTGGGGGGCGTACACACCCGATCAGTACGCCGGCGCCCAGATCGGCTACATCAACTCCGGCACGCTCGAGAAAAGGTTGCCCTCGGTCATCAAGGGTCCGAGCACATGGGCCTTGCGCTGGAAGATCGGCCGGCGTCCGGGTTTCGACGGCGGGCTGACGATCACGTTCTATGCCGGCGACATTCAGATGGGGCAGAACGTGGACACGCTCGCGTCGCTTCCCGCCTCCGGGACATTCACCGATCGATCCATCGAGTTTGTGGTGCCCGAGGGCAGCCCTGCGATCGGGCTTCCCATCCGATTCACCCTCGAGAAGTCGTCGGGCTCCCAGGCGAACTTCGACGACTTCCGCCTGGAATCCTCCGACCCCGGACCCGCGTGCCCGGCCGACCTCAACTCCGACAACGTGGTGAACGATGACGATTTCAGCCTGTTCGTCGATCGGTACAACGAACTTCTCGCTGAACCCGACGGAAAGGGCGACCTGAACTTCGATGCCCTGGTAGACGACCTCGATTTCCAGCTCTTCCTCGTGCAGTACAACATCCTCGAATGCCCCGAGTGATGAGGCCGCGACCGCGCGTGCGAGCGAAGTGGAGCGCAATCCCGTTTCGATCTCTATGCGGCACGATGCGCTCGCTCGTCGCGGTCGCCGTGCTGCACGATCCGGAGCCGCTATCGACGCGAGGCACGCGAAGACCACCGGGCCGCGCGCTGCCCGCGGAAAACTCGTAATATTCCCCGCCAAGGCGAAACGGCCTCTCCGTCAACGTCGTTGGTTATGGGTCCGTGGGGCGGATTTCCCCCTTCAGCCACGCGCGCCTTGGGGTCGTCCCGGTGTTTCGCAGGGGTTTCACCCTGCGGGTGAGGGCTTCCCCTGATCGGGGCAGAAGCCGGACATCTGCACTTAAGGATTGCACCGACGTAACGCATCACTATGCTGTCAATTCCGGAGCATCATCGCTCGGCGGGTTGTTCGCGCGATTCGCTCCGCAAGGCAGGGGAACAAACATGTTGAGCAAGCGCGTGGTTCAGCGTCTCTCGCCGCTATTTTTGGTCGCGTTTGCCGGAGCAGCGTCCGGGCAGGTCGTGAACTGGACCGGGGCCGCAGGGCCGAACTGGTTCGATTCGTTCCAGAGCGGCGCTTGCCCGAACACACTGCTCGCGTATTTCAACGGCTTCGGCCAGATCGGCTGCGGCGGGCCCGTCTTCCCTGGCCCGCCGAACTTCGTCGTCGTCGGAGCGGGTGTTGGACCTGTCATCAACGGCTCCTTCACCGTCGGCGGCATGACGCTCGCCGCTGGCGGTACGACCTCCTGGACCAACGGGGACATCGGCTTTGGCTTTGCCCCCGGCGCGGGCTTTTCGAACTCCGGTTCATTCCTGCTGTCGGGCCCGATCGATCGGAGTGTTTACTCGAGCACGATTTCGAACGCCGGAACGTTCGACAGCGCCGGCGCGGGGATCCTCTATTTTCAGACGCTCGCGTTCTCCAACTCCGGCCAGCTCAACTGGCATCGCGGCTACTGGAACAGCTACACCGGCACCAACTCCTTCACCAGCAGCGGGCCGATCGACAAACTCTCGGCCGATACCTTCTCCATTTCCGTGGCGACCTCTCTCTCGGGCCCGCTCACAGCCCAGGCCGGCCTCCTTCAGTTCGTAAACACATCCGTCGCGTTCCAGAACACTTCGACGGTCGTGGTGAACAACGGCGCCACCGTCAACTTCGGCAATTGTTCCTTCTCGGGCCTGCTGACCGCGGCAAGGGTCGGATCCGGCGCCCTCAATGTCGGCTCCGGTATTTCCCTCGGCGCAGACTTCACGTCCAACGTCAGCGGCGGCGCCGGCCTGAATTGGTCCGACGCCGACTGGAACGGCCAGAATCGCGCCTTTGCAAATTCCGGCGTGATGACCCTGGGCGGCACGGCCGATCGCAGCATGTACAGCACGACCTTTACGAACAGCGGGACGTTCCACTCCGCTCTGCCCGCAAACCTCTACTTCCAGACTGTTGCCTTCACGAACGCTCCCGGCGGCCAGACGCAGTGGGATGTCGGCACGTGGTTCAACTACACCGGAACCAACTCGCTGCTGAACCAGGGAGTTCTGCACAAATCAACGCCGGCAACCTTCTCCACCAACGTGCCTTCCACGCTTGCCGGATCGGTTCTTGTCCATCAGGGACTCCTGCAGTGGTTCTCCACGTCGATCAACTTCCAGAATCCGTCGCTGACCATCGACCCCGGCGCCGCGTTGTCCCTGAACAACTGCTCGCTCCGGGGAACGGTCGGCACCGCTCTCGGCGCGGGCTCCGCCCTCAGCATGTTCGGAGGCAGCGCCCTCTCGGACGACCTCACGATCTCGGCGTCGCAGCAGTCCGGCTTCAATTGGATTGGAGGCGATTGGAATTTCCAGGGACACACTCTGACGAACGGTGCCCTTCTGACCATCAGCCAGAACGTCGATCGCCACGTCTATTCCGGCGCGATTCTCAACAACGGCACGCTGGTTTCAACCCCGCCATCTAACCTCTATTTCCAGACTCTGGCCGTCAACAACCCCGGCACGATCGAGTGGCAGCGCGGCACGTGGTACAGCTACACCGGAACGAACTCTTTCGCCAGCGCAGGCACGATCAAGAAAACGTCCGCTGATGGATTCAGCATCAACGTTCCCTCGACACTGTCCGGGTTGCTGGACGTCCAGAGCGGCACGGTGCAGTATTTCAGCACCACGGTCAACTTCCAGTTGCCATCAAACATCACGCTCGGCGCCGGCGCCGCCCTGCAATTCAATAACTGCACCCTCTCGGGACTGCTCAAGGCCTCGGCCGCTGCCGGCAGCCTGAGCATGTTCGGGAACACCTCGCTCGGCAACGATCTCACGCTCCAGGCCACGGGCGGACAGGGAATGAACTACTCGGGCTCTGAGTTTTTCATGAACGGTCACACGCTCACCAACAGCTCGTTGCTCACGATCACCGGGGGCGATCGCAGCATCTACTCCGGATCGATCGTCAACAACGGCACAATCGATTATGCGGCAAATGCGAACGTGACCTTGCAAACGCTCGCGATTACAAACAATGCCACGATCCGGTGGCGTCGTGGGCAGTGGGTCAATTACACCGGCACCAACTCGCTGTCGAGCGCGGGCACGATCGAAAAAATCGATGCCGACGCGTTCACGATTTCCGTGCCCACAAGCCTTTCCGGCGTTCTCAACGTCAAGAACGGAAGCGTCGCGTACGTCAACGCGCCGGTTCAGTTCGTCGGAGGATCTTCCGCCAACGTCTTCTTCGGCGCCTCCCTTGCTTTCAACAGCTGCTCGCTGAGAGGCTCGCTCGCCGGGAATGACGGCGGGCCGGGAAGTTTCACGTTCAACACGATGAGCCTGTCGGATGACCTGTACGCCGCGGTATCCGGGTCTCGCGGATTCAACTGGACTTCAGGCGAGGGCTTCTTTAACGGGCACACGCTGACGAACGACGGACTCCTGACTCTTTCGGGAGGCGACCGCAGCGCCTATTCCGGAACGATTGTCAATAACGGTCAGCTCAATGCCGCGATCGCGGGCGGTCTCTACTTCCAGTCTCTCGCCATCAACAACAACCCCGGCGGCACATTGACGTGGTCCTCCGGCCAGTTCATCAGCTACACCGGCACCAACTCAATTTCGAACCAGGGGCTGTTCATCAAGACCGGCCTCGACAACCGTCCGGTCAGCGTCCCGATCGACAACAGCGGCGAATTCCGCGTCGAGCAGGGCACCGCAAGCACCGGATCGTTCACACAGAACCCGGGCGCCACGATTCGAACCAGCATCTACGGACCGTCCGCGGCAGGCACGCTGGCCGTCGGCCCCGCAATCACTCTCCACGGAAACCTCGCGGTCTATTTCGAGCCGTCCTTCATCCCGGCCGTCAACCAGGCCTGGACCGTGCTCACCTCGCCTTCGGTCATCGGCACGTTCGACAACATCGTGCCGGTTGCGTTCCCCGCCGGACGCCAGATCCAGGTAACCTATTCGCCGACGTCCGTCGTCGTCACCCTTGTCGCCAACGGCTGCGTCGGCGACCTCAACCACGACGGCCTCGTGGACGACGCCGACTTCTCCATCTTCGTCATCGCGTACAACACCCTCGACTGCGCCGATCCCTCGATGCCCGCGGGCTGCCCGGCCGATTTCAACAGCGACGGCGTTGTGGATGATGCCGACTTCGTCATCTTCGTCCCGGCGTATGACAATCTGCTCTGCCCGTAAATCGCCGCCCGTAATCCGCGGCTCGAGGCAGTTTTGGCATTTGCCCTTGCATGCCCGGCGCTGCCGGCGGCAATACCCACCCGGAGGTGTTCCTCATGCCAGGATTCATCCGCTTTGTCCTACCTCTTCCCCTTCTGCTCGCCACCGGCGCTATGGCCGAGCACTATTCGCTCCGCATGATCGAGCCGATCCCCGGCCGATCGCACGATCAGTCATCCGCCAATGCCGTCGATGCGGCCGGAAACGCCGTGGGCACTTCCTATTCCTCCACAAACGCAACCGTGCCGATCGGCCTCGTCCGATTGACGGACGGAACCCAGCTTGTGATGGGAACGCTCGCAGACTGTTTCCCTTACGGCGGCAGCGGGTTGAGCGACGTCAGCCCCGGGGGCATGATCGCCGGAGGAACTTCGTCCGTCTGTGGCGGATTCGAACGCGCCATCACCGGCTCGGTTCAGAATCCCGGCGCGTACGTGACATACGCACCGCTTCCCGGCGGCGGCGACTGCGCTGCCTACTCGGCCAACGAGAACTGCGTGGTCGGCTGGAGCAACCGCACCACCGGCTGCAATGGCTTTTTGTGCGTCCTCACGACCGGCCGCGCCATGAAGTGGTACGCGGCCGGCTCGGCCATCGAACTTCAGAACTCCTCTTTCGTCGTTACTCTCGCCAACGGAGTCAACGAATCCGGCGTCGTCGTCGGGCGGGCGTATACCGCCTCCGATTCCAACGCCGCAGTCGCCGTCCGATGGAGTTCCGACGATTCTCTCCCCGTCACGCTCCCCGCCGTCAATGGCACGTACGGCGATGCCGAAAAGATCTCAACGAGCGGCATCGTGGTCGGCCAATCCGCCGTCGGCGCAGAACGCCACGCTACCGTCTGGAACGCCACCACGCCCAGCGATCTCGGCGCACTCCCCGGGCACTCTTTCAGCATCGCCTACGACATCAGCGATTCCCGCGGCATCGTCGGATACTCCAAACTCAACGCCGACGCGCCCGCCAGCACCGCCGTTCTTTGGCGCGACGGGCAGGTGATCGACCTCAACACACGCCTCACCGATCCGGCGGGCGTCGTCCTTACCAGCGCCAACGGCATCAACTCCCATGGCTGGATCGCGGCGAGCGGCCTCTATCAGGGCAAGGTCCGGGGCTTCATTCTCGTTCCCTGCCCCGCGGACCTGAGCGGCGATGACGTCGTGGACGATTCCGACTTCTCCATCTTCATCGTCGCCTACGACACGCTCGACTGCGCCGATCCGGCCATGCCGGCCGGATGCCCCGCCGATCTCAACCGCGACGGCGTGGTGGACGACTCCGACTTTGTGATCTTCGTCGCGGCGTACAACGAACTCCTCTGCCCGTGAGTGCGCGATCCTCGTCGGCGCATCTGCTGAAAAGGCTTCCCCGACTTCGCATGCATTGTCGCTACGCACGAAGAAGTTATCTGCTCTTCCGTCGCTTGGCGGTCGTCCCCTGAGATGGCCAAGCTCTCATGTAACACCGGAACCGACGATGAAACTGAACGACTTATCTAAATTCCCCGGATAGGGCGCTCGCAGCGCGGCTCTCGTCGCATAGGTTAGAGGTGATGAGTTCGTTGCCCACCGCTCCGCAACACTGCGATCGCAGGGCGGCGTCCCGCCGATTTGCGCCGGTGCTCGCGCCCGTGACCTTCGGCGTCGCCGGGTTGCAATCCCGCTCTCCCATCGCCGAAGGACCAACCACGATGTGTCGTCTCACGATTCTGTCTGCGTTCCTCCTGGGCCTCTCACCGGCGCTCGCGCAGCCCGTCGTTCCCGCCGGGTCGGGCAGCTACTACAACGGCGTTCCCGCCGGGTACGCCGTTCCCACGAACGGGGACAACGCGCCCTGCCTCCCGCGCCTGGCCCCCGGCTTCACCGGTCCGGTTCCCACCAACGAATGGTGGTCGAGCCTCGTCTACCCGCGCTATGCCGGCGACAACTGGGGGCAGAACATGCACCCGCACCCGTTCTCTGCCCGCCCCGCCTCCGACGGCATGCGCATCGGATACGTGCAATCCCCGACGATCTGGGATACCGGGTATTCGTACGACTTCAGCGGCTCGCGCGTTGCGCTCGCTCTGTCGGTCGAAGGACTCAATTCTCCCGATTGCCGCCTCGCCGCGGCGAGCGATTGGACCGTCACCGCACGCTTCGCCGACGCGACGCGTTCGCTCGAAGTCACGATGGGCCACGGAATGCCCTTCGCCTACTGCAAAGTGACCGGCGGCAGCGCCAAGGTGCTCTTCCGCGGTGCGGCCGGCCCCGCGACCGTCTTCGCCAACCGCGGCAACATCATCGGCATCACTATCGCGGGAGTGTCGTACGCCCTCTGTGCACCGACCGGAGCGACCTGGACCATCAATTCCTCCGGCGCGACATCCTCTCTCGCCGGTAAGGACTATTACTCCGTCGCCGTCCTGCCCGACGCGACAACCGCCTCGCTCGATCTCGCTCAGGCGCACGCCTTCGTCTTCATCACCGGCGGCACGGTCGCCTGGAACTACAACGCCGCCAATTCATCGATGGACGGCACGTTCACATTCCAGACCGTCGTCAAGGAGGGGAGCGAGACCAGGCCGCTCATCGCGCTCTACCGGCACCTCTGGATGAACAGCACGCTGCCAACCACCGGAGGCACCTTCGCCACCTCGCGCGGCATCATGAAGCAGGCCGAGGCCTCGGAGTTCACGGTGAACTTCCCCTACCGCGGCGTCCTTCCGCGCCTGCCCGCGGCGGCCGGCCTCAACCAGGCCCAGCTCTACACCTTTGTCAATCAGGCCTATCTCGAAGCCAATCTCAACCCGGCCGGCGATACCTACGGCTCGGGCAAGAACTACGGACGCGTCGCGCAGTTGCTCCTGCTTGCCGATCAGGTCGGCCACACCGCCGCCCGTACACGCTTCCTCAACTTCCTGAAAGACCAGTTGGCCGAGTGGTTCATGGTCGGCTCGCCCAACACCTCGACCGGAGGCGGCGCGTTCAACCCTGTTCAGTGTGAAGGATTCACCGACGGCTCCGGCGTCGCCGTCGGGGCGATCGACGGCGGTCAGGCCGTCGTCGACTTCAGCGGCACCGACTGGTTCAAGCTCCCCGCCGTCGATTTCGGAGGCGGCGTGCCGATCGGCATGACCATGCGCTTCGCTTCCAATATCCCCGGCAGCGGGCTCTTCCAGGTGCATGTTGATTCAATCAACGGCCCGCTGCTCGCGGAGGCCGGAATCGGCAACACCGGCGGCATAACCAGTTGGACCGAGATCAACATGAACGCCAACAGCGCGGGCGTGAATGCGCTCGTCCCCAACAACCGCGTGCACGATTTGTACGTCACCGCCAACACACCGTACCCCGGAGAACTGGCCCGCATCGACTGGATCCGCTTCAACCTCTCCGGCAGCAGCACGCAGGATCGCGTCTTCTATTACGACGCCCCGTGGTCCACGCTTCTCGCCAGCCCCGGCTCGTACAACCTCGCTCAGGAGATGAACGACCACAACTTCCACTACGGCTACTTCATTCAGGCCGCGGCAACCGTCGCCCAGTTCGATCCCGCTTGGGCCGCGGGCTACGCCCCCCTGATCGAACTCATCATCCGCGATGCCAGCAACTGGGATCGCACCGACACCCGCTTCCCAATGCTCCGCGGCTTCGACCCTTACGCCGGCCACTCCTGGGCCTCGGGCCACGCCGCGTTCGCCGCGGGCAACAATCAGGAATCGTCCTCCGAATCCATGAACTACTCCAACGCCGTCGCCCTGTGGGGTGCGGTCATGGGCAACAACGCGATCCGCGACGTCGGCATGTTCATGGCCGCGAGTGAGGAAGCGGCGATCCAGCAGTACTGGTTCAACGCCGACGACGTGGTCATGCCTCCGGCGCTGACCAAGAAAATCGCGGGCATCGTCTGGGGCGACGGCATCGCGTACGGAACCTGGTGGACCGGCGACCCGTGCCAGATCCACGGCATCAACTTCTTGCCCATCACGCCCGCCTCGCTCTATCTGGGCCATCACCGCCAGGGCATGCTCGACAACTGGAGCCTGCTCCTGTCGCAGACGGGCAACAACCCGGCGAGCTGGCAGAGCATCAACTGGTCGGCGCTCGCGACGGCGAACCCAACGCAGGCCGCCACGCTCCTCAACGCCAATCCAAATTATCAGGTGGAAGACGGCGACTCAAAGGCTCGTGCCTATCAGTGGATCCAGACGCTGAATCTCTACGGCCCGGTCAATAGCGCGATCAGCGCTAACGTGCCCCACTATGCCGTCTTCGAGAAGAGCGGCGTCCGCACCTACGCCGCATGGAACCCGGGCGCGACCACGCTTGCCGCGAAGTTCAGCGACGGCTTTGTCTTGTGCGTCCCCCCCGCCTCAACCGCCGCCGGAAAGACCGGCGACGCCCCGGGCACATGCGGCTGCCCCGCCGATCTGAACTCCGACGGCCAGGTGGACGACGCCGACTTTGTGCTCTTCGCCGTCGCGTACGACCTGCTGGACTGCGCCGATGCCTCGATGCCTGCGGGCTGCCCCTCGGACCTCAACGACGATGCCGCGGTGGACGACGCCGACTTTGTCATCTTCGTCGAGGCGTACAACGAGCTGCTCTGCCCGTAGTGCCGGTGACATTACCGGGTTATTGGACGCTCGAAGTTCCGCAAGCGCGCGCCGACTCCGCATAGCATTTCTTCTGCGCGCCGTTCGCACGGGCGAGGGAGATCTCCACATGTCGAATTCATTCGTTGGCGCGGCACTGAGCGCGCTCGTGCTGGTCGGTCAGGCCTCTGCCCAAACCTGCACCGGCCAGGTCGGCTGGTGGCGCTTCGACGGCGACACCCTCGACTCCTCGGGCCTGAACAACGACGCCGTCTTCTTCGGCTCGACACCGAACTACGTTGCCGGCGTTTCCGGTCAGGCGCTCAGGCTCGACGGCTTCTCGGATTTCGTGCGCGTCGCCAACAGCGCTTCGCTCAATCCGTCCGGCGCCCTCACGCTCGCGGGCTGGGCCAATATCCGGAGCTACTCGGGCAGTGGCAACGACCCGGTCATCGACAAGGGCTATTTCGGCCACAGCTATCCCTATTACCAGTACCACTTGGGCGTGACCGGAGATCTCTACCCGCACGAGCGTGCCGGATTCTCCTTCAACGCCGCGGCCGGCGGAATCCCGTACAGCGCGGGAACACCGGGCAACTTCTATACCCCTGGCGCGTGGTACTTCATCGTCGGAACCTACGACGGATCGAACGCTCGCTTCTACGCGAACGGCGAACTAGTCTCCGAAAATCCGGCCGCCGGCACGATCGCCGACTACGGCCAACCCGTGCAGTTCGGGAAATTCGACAACCTCAATTTTTATCTTCCCGCGACGCTCGACGAGATCCGCATCTTCAGCCGCGCCATCTCGCACGACGAGGTGCGCGCTCTCTACTCAAACCCGGCCGGTGCCGCGGCCGTCTGGCCTCCAACCTCCGGCGTCTGCGCCGGCGGGGCCGCAACCTTCCATGCCCTCCACCTCGCCGACCCGAGCGCGACCTACGCCTGGACGCTCGACGGCGCTGCCGTATCGGACGGCGCGCGCCCGGACGGCGTCGTTGTCTCCGGGAGCGCAACCGCCCACCTCACGCTCGGCAATCTCACCGGCGCGCCCACGCGCACCGTTTCCGCGACCGTCACATTCTGCAACGGCACCGTCGCCGCCACGCCCGCGACCGTCAAGGTCTGTGCCGCTGATTTCAACTGCGATGCGCAGGTAGACGACGCTGATTTTGTTATCTTCGCGGGCGCCTACAACGACCTCACAATCCCTCCGGCCAATCCGATCTGCGATCTCAACGGTGATGGGTTGGTTGAGGATTCCGACTTTGTGATCTTTGTTGCCGCGTACAACGACTTGCTTTGCCCCTGATTTGTTCCTGATCTGCCGCTCACACCTGCCACTCATCTGCACCTGATCGGGGGTGAGTTGAAGATTTCGGCTTTGCCATTGCAACTGCGCCCTCCGCATCCGTCCTTGACACTGCGGATAGGCTGAACCGTGTCGCTCGCGCGGGCCTCCCGCGGCCAACAGGGAGTTTTTCCGTGCAATCCATCCACTCACCGTCCCTGACTGTCGGGGGTCTTTTCGTCCGCGCCTGCTTTCTCGGAGCGCTCTTCGGATCCGGCGCGTCCGCTCAGAACATGCTGACGAACCACAGCTTCGAGTCCGGGCCGGCGTTCACCAGCTTTCTCCCGCTCAACCCCGGCTCCACCGCCATACCCGGGTGGATCGTCACCCGCGGCCAGATCGATCTCGTCGACAGTTGGGTCTCCGCCGACGGCAGCCGCTCGCTCGATCTCAACGGCTCTCCCGGTTCGGGCGGCGTCGCCCAGACTTTTTCCACGACGCCCAACCGCGATTATCAGATCTCGTTCTTCGTCGCCGGAAACCCCGGCGCGGCGCCCGCGATCAAGACCATCTGGGTCACCGTCGCCGGCCAGACCGCGGGCGTCCAGTTCGACAACACCGGCACCAGCAATGCCGACATGGGATGGAAGCAGTATCTCTACGGCTTCCGAGCGACCGGGTTCTTCAGCACGCTCGAGTTCTACAGCGGCAATCCCAGCAGCTTCGGCGGGCCCGCCCTCGACAACGTCCTGGTCCGCCCCGCCGACTGCACGGCCGACCTGAATTACGACGCGTACGTGGACGATGCCGATTTCGTCGCCTTCGCCGCCCTGTACGACGCCCTGCTCTGCCCCTTCTTCCCGGGTTGCGCCGGCGATTTCAATTCGGACGGATTTATCGATGACGCCGACTTCGTGCTCTTCGTGGCGGCGTACGACCGGCTGCTCTGCGAGTGATTTCCCAGGAAGAGCCCAGAAATCTGCGGAAAAATCCGAGGCGAACCGGCGCAAATTCACTTGCCCCGGACCCTTCTTTTCAGCAGAATAATTGTCTCCGGAGGTGAAAGTATGTTCTCAGTTCGAATCTGTCTTGCCGCTTCGCTCGTGAGCGGCGTGCTCGCGTTCTCGTCCGATGCCGCCATCACCACATACGGCATCTCCCCCGTCCGCTGGGGGCTGGTCGGCGGCGCGATCGGAGTGGGTAACGCCACCGTTGAGGACTTTGAGGATGTAAACCTCGCTCCGGGGATACAGGTCCTCTGGGAATCGCCCGCCGGAAACGTCGGCCCGACTTCGGTACTCCCCAACACGTTCAATCCGAACACAGACGACGCCTTCGGAAGCGCTTTCATCGGCGGCAACTACGACGGCACCCGCTGCCTCGTCAACACGCGAACAAACCGCACGTTCAACTACAACGACGGCCCGAGTTACGGCGACGTGACATTTCTCTTCAACCCGCCCGTCCGCCTCGTGGGTTTCAGCGTCCATCAGAACGAAACCGACCTCGGCCTTTTCGTCAACGGCGTCAGCCAGGGTAAGCTGAGCGCGCTTACGGGCCTCAGCCCCAACGGCGGCCAGTACGGCTACATCCTCGTCATGGCCGACGGCGCCGACACGATTTCCTCGATCAAGGTCAAGAACGGTTCGCTGCCCTCGGGCGACGGCTTCACATTCGATCACCTCGCGTTCAGCACCGAGCCGGCCCCCTCGCTCCAGTGCACCGGATTCGGGCCCCCCTTCTGGGGCATCGACAACTCCGAGCTCGGCGTCGCGAACGCGGTCTTCGAGAATTTTGAGGATGCGACGCTTGTGCCGGGCCTTTCGATCTCCTGGGAGGCTCCCGCCGGGAATGTGGCCGAAACCACAACGCTCCCCCACCTCTTCAATCCCGCCACCGACGATCCGTTCGGAACAGCCTTTATCGGCGGCACCTGGGACGGCACGCGCTGCGTGATCAACGGCAGGGGCAATCAGTCTTTCAACTACAGCGCGGGCTCAAACTGGGGCGACATCGTCTTTCACTTTCAAAGCCCCCAGTCCCGCGTCGGATTCAGCGTGCAGCAGATGGAAAACCAGACTCGCGTCATCGTGAACGATCGCGATGTCGGCAGTTTCGCCACGCTCTCGGGGCTCCAGATCAACGGCGTCCGTCAGGGATTCTTCCGCATGAAGGCGATGGACGGATCGAGCATTTCTTCCGTCCGCTTCGCCAACGGTCGCGTCGGGACGTTCGGCGACGGGATCGCGTTCGATCACCTCACGCTCGGGGGCCGCTGCCTGCAGGATCTCAACAACGATGAACTCGTTGACGACGCCGATTTCTCGCTCTTCGTCGTCGCGTACAACCTGCTCGACTGTGCCGACCCGACCATGCCCGCCGGTTGCCCGGCCGATTTCAACAACGACGGCTTCGTCGACGATGCGGACTTTGTCGTCTTCGTTGTCGGATACAACGCGCTGCTCTGCCCGTGACGGCGACGGTTCGAGGGTTGCGAGGCCCAATCCGATCGCGGAAGACGTCAGTTCTCGGACATTGCCGGCCCGGCTTTCGGGTGAATCCGCCCGCCCGAGGCCGATTCGACGGCCCGCCCGACGTCCCCCCTGTTCTTTCCGACCGTGTGTGACACACTGGTGATGGCTAGTGTCCGATCTTGAGGGGACTGATGTTGAGGCCCGACAACGCACTCAGAACTCGACGCCGCCGGGCTGTTTGCTCGGCCATATGTCTTTCTGCCGGGCTCGCCGCATCCTCTCACGCTCAGACCCGCTCCTGGTTGGGCGGGAACGGCCTCTGGAGCAACCCGCTCCAGTGGTCGCCGACGGATGTGCCAAACAGCCCCCCGGAAGCCGCGCTTATACCCGGCGTCGCCCCCTTCACCGTCTCTCTCGACATCCCCGTCCAGCTCGTAGGCGTCAGCGTCACCAACCCCTCCGCAGTCCTCTCCATCAACCCGGGAATGAGCCTGTCTGTCGGAACCATCCCGCTGAACTCGGGGCTCGCCAACAGCGGGCTAATCCAAGCGAACGGCGGGCCGTCCTTGCTGACCCACATCCGCTTTCCCGCCGGGGGAGTCATCACCGGGTCGGGCATCATCCGCCTTGGCGCGGATTCATCGAGCCTCGACAGCGCCTTCATCAGCGCCGATCCGACGTTTTCCTGGACCAATAGCGCCGGACACACCATCGCAGGTACCGGGCGCCTCTACGGCCCCATCACCAACGCCGGGTCCATTACCGCGGATTCGCCCGGGCAGATTCTCCAGATCGCCGGCGACGTCACCAACACCGGAAGCATCGGCGCCATCTCCACGGGCATCCTGGAGTTAGCCCAGGGCGCACGCCTCTCCGGTGGCGGGCTGACCAACGGCCCGGCCTCCACCATCCGCATCGCCGACTTGGCCGGCCTGGCCTCGATGGCTGTCTCCGGAACGGTTGCGGTCGCGCCCGAAGCCCGGCTCGAGATCGGTGCGGGGGCGCTCTCGGGGACATTTGATCTTTCAATCTCCGCGTCGTCGACGCTTTCGCCGACATCCGCCGTCGCGACAGGTGCCGCGACGCTCGGGGGCGGCGGCACGTCATTCACGACGCTGAATTCCGGCGCCGGCGCGCAGTCCTTCCTTGATTCCGAGGCAGGGGCAATCACGATCGCCCCCGGGCACACCATCCGGGGCAGCGGCCGTGTGTACGCACCCCTCGCCGGCGTCCCAACTCTGCGCGCCACTGATTCCGGTAAATCGCTCGATGTCCTCGGCGACGTGGACATGACCGGCGGCGGGTCGATGCAGTCCTCGGCCTCCGGCGCGATCCTGAATCTCGGCTCCGGAGATTCGCCGAGCAACCCGACCATCACCGGCGGCAGCCTCGGCGCTATTGCCGGCGCCTTCGTCCGGATCCAGCCCTTCTCCAGCCCCTTGCTCAAGGGGACCGCCCTTTCGGGCAACGTCGAAGTGCTTGGGGGCGCCCGCCTCCGGACCGACGCATCGGGGCTCTCCAACGCCGCCGTCATCCTGGTGAACTCCGCGGGCGAGTCCAAGCCGACCGGCCTGCGACTGACCCAGAGTGCCACCATCTCCGGCGCGGGGGCCGTGAGCCTAAACGCCAACCCTGCCGACATGGATTCCGCACTGCTCGACGGCGTCGGGCCCGCCGTCCTCACGAACGGACCGGGCCACACCCTGCGAGGAACAGGCCGCATCGCGATCCCGGTGACAAACCAGGGAACGATCTCAGCCTCGAATCCCACGGGCCCGCTCCTGATCACCGCGAACGTCACCAATAGTGGCGCTGGAGCCGTGAGCGCAAGCAATGCCGTCCTCCAGCTCGCGGGCGGTATGACCATGTCCGGCGGTTCCTTTACCGGCTTTGGTACTGGCCGGCTGGCGGTCCCACGGGGCGAGCTGGGGACTCTCAGTGGATTCACAATCACCGCGATGTCGATCGCCCAGGTGCTGGGCGGTGGCATCCTCCAACTGGAAGGCACGGTCACAAATAACGGTTCGATCATCGTGAACCCCGCGGGCGAGCCACTGCTCTCCCGTCTTCGTGCTACCTCGTCGAGCGAGATCGTCACGGGGGTTACCGGCTCGGTGATGCTCAACGGCGTCAACAACGTCTCGCTGGTGCGGTTTGACGGGCCTGCCTCCCCGGCCGTGCTCACCCTGGGCAGCGGACAGACGCTCCGGGGCAGCGGCACGATCGGGGGAAACGTGCTCGTCAAGGGAACAATCGCTCCGGGTTTTCCCCCGTCGACCGCCGGGCAGTTCGTTTTCGAAGATTCACCGGCGCTGGACACGGGCTCGTCCGTTGATTTCAAACTGGTCAGCAACTCGGCGTACGACCGGCTGGCCATGGCGAGGCCGTACACCCTCTCGGGGCCGCTCAAGATCAGCCTGATCGGCGCGTACAACCCGAACTCGGTCCAATTGTTCAAGTTGATCGACGGGCAGCCGGGCGCCACCCGGACCGGCACTTTCAGCCCCGTGGCCTTTCCCGTCCCGCCCGCCTCTGTGGTCAAACGGAGGTGGCTCTTGACCTATCAGGCCGAGGACGTGCTCCTCCGCCTGACCTGTGCAGCGGATTTCAACGGTGACGGACTGGTGAACGACCTTGATTTCCAGACCTTCGTAGTGGCCTACGACGATCTGATCTGCCCCGACGCCCCCGACCCTTGTCCCTGCGACCTCAACGGGGACGGGCTGGTGAACGACGAGGACTTTGTCTTCTTCAACCAAGCCTACAACCTGCTGATCTGCCAGTAGTTCCGCCCCGCCCGGTGGGTTTCGTGGTCCGTGGATTCCCCTTGCGGCACCCGTTAGACTCCGGTTGCATTGACTCCCCAAACCTCCATTTCTCCGCTTCCCCCGCCCGCGACGCGCTTTCCCAAGCTGGCCGCGTTGATCGGATACCTTGACTCGCTGGGGTCCCGGGCCGATCTCGCCGTTCTCGCCCGGCTCCTGTCCGAGGTCCGGATCACCCGGGCGGATATCGAGAGCGTCTGCGTCTTCGGGACCCACGGCTACCGGCGGAATCCGATCAGCCGCTCGGACTGGCACGAACTGCTCGCCCTGACCTGGCGCAGCGGCCACTGCACCCCGATCCACGACCACAAGGGCAGCTCCTGCGCTTTCCGCGTGATCGAGGGAACCGGAACCGAGATCCGCTTCGCCAAGACGCCCTCGGGTCTGGTCTGTCCAGTCGCGACCAATTCCATGTCGCCGGGGTATGTGTGCGCGGCGGAGGACGCGGATATTCACCAGGTCTCGAACATGCAGGCGCCGGGGACGGACCTGATCACGCTGCATATCTACAGTCCGCCGATCCACAAGATGAACACGTACGAGTTCCATTGCTCGACCGGCCCGGACACCGACGACGCCCGCTGTTGATGAAGGCGAGATTGGCCCGGCGGCGCTTCGAGCCCGACGGCTGCGCGCGCCGATACCGCACTCCGTGAAACTCACCATGACTTCCGCCTCTCCCACCACGATGCACCTCATCGACGACAAAGCAATCCCGGCCCCGGCGCCGGTTGATCGCACCACCCGGATCCCCTTTCAGACCAAGCACTGGGATCTCGACCCGGCGGTGACGTTTCTGAATCACGGCAGCTACGGTGCAGTACCCCGCGCCGTGCTCGAAGCCCAAGCCCGCGTGCGCGCCCGGGTCGAGCGCGAACCAGTCCGCTTCTATAAGGTGGATCTCGAACGCCTCACCGACGGCGCCCGCGAGATGCTGGGCTCGTTCCTCAACTGCGACCCCTCCTCGATCGCCCCGGTTCCCAACGCCACGATGGGCATCGCCTCCATCTTCAGCAGTTTCGCCTTCAGCGCCGGCGACGAGATCCTGCTCACCGATCACGAATACCAGTCGGGCATCAACGAACTCGACCGCCTCGCCAAGTCCGCGGGCATCAAGGTGGTCCTGGCCCCCATCCCGTTCCCAACCAAGAGCCAGGATGAGGTCTTCGACGCGGTCATGCGCTGCGTCACCCCCCGGACCCGCCTGGCGATGATCAGCCAGATCACCAGCGGCAGTTCGCTCATCTTCCCGGTCGAACGCCTCGTCCCCGCCCTCAAAGCCAAGGGAGTCGAGGTCATCGTCGATGGCGCTCACGGACCGGGACAGATCCCTGTCGATCTCAAGGCTCTCGACCCAACCTATTACGTCGGCAGCCTGCACAAGTGGCTGAGCGCTCCCAAGGGGACCGCTTTCCTGCAGGTCAGCAAGGACAAACAGAAGAGCTTCCGCCCCGTCTATCTATCCAGCCGCGCCAACAAGATCCGCGACGACCGCGCACTCTTCCTCCGAGATTTCGACTACCACGGCACGCTCGACTATTCGGGCTTCCTCGTCGTCCCCGAGGCCATCTCCTACCTCGGCCGCCTGCTCCCGGGTGGTTGGCCCGAGCTTTACAATCGCAATCACGATCTGATCGTGAAGGCCCGCGAGGTCGTCTGCCGCGCCATAGGCAGCGAGCCCGCCTGCCCCGACAGCATGCTCGGCACGATGGCTTCGATCATCCTGCCCGAGCCGGCTCAGAACATGAAGGGGCGCCCGAGCCTCTACGACGACCCGCTGCAAGATGCCCTGATCCACAACCACAGCGTGGTTGCTCCCATCTGGCGCGTCGGCGGCAACGACCGTCGCATCGTCCGCATCAGCGCGCAGGCATACAACACGCTCGATCAGTATCAGATTCTGGCGGATGCACTGGTGAAGGAACTGGCGGCGGAAGGTTCGCTGGCGGGCAGCGCGTCCCGCAAGGCGGGCTAGCGGCTCCTGGGTTTCCGAACCCTCTCCGGCGCGAGAGGCATTCTTCGGAGCAGCGATGAAGAACCTGCTGACCGTCACGGCGTTGCTGGAGCTTGCCGCGGGTATTGGCGCGCTTCTCGTGCCATCGCTGGCCGTTGAGATTCTCCTGGGAACGCCGCTCGAACCGGCCGCGGCCCGGCTCGTCGCCCGCGTCACGGGCGCGGCCCTGATCTCGCTCGGTCTGGTGTGCTGGAGCACAAGATCCGAACCGCGCGGACGTACCGCGAGAGATGTTGCCCTGGCGATGACGTTCTACAACGTTTCCGTGACCGGGCTGCTGACCTACGCCGGCTTGGTGGGTGGACTTTCGGGCATCGGCCTCGGGCCGGCGGTCCTCCTCCACATCGGTATGACAGTGTGGTGCGTCCGCGCTCTTTCACAGATTCGCGCCGCCGGTGGATCCTCCGGCACATGACACTCGCCCATGATGATGAACGCGAGCAGCAAATCTCCGCCCGTCCGGCATCAAGCCGTCGCCTTGGTCGGCTGGCTTGCGCTGTGTTTCGCGGCTTCGCTGTCCGCCTTCTTTGTATCGATCGAGGGCTGGTACGCCACGCTCCGCAAGCCGTCCTGGAATCCGCCGGCATGGGTCTTCGGCCCGGTCTGGACGATGCTCTACGTCCTGATGGCCGTCGCGGCGTGGCTGGTTTGGCGAAGGGGCGGTTGGAAAAAGCAACGCCTGCCCCTGTGCCTGTTCCTTCTTCAGTGGCTTCTGAACGCGATCTGGACGCCGCTGTTCTTCGGCATGCACCGGATAGGGCTGGCACTCGCCGACATCGCGTTTCTCTGGATCGCCATCGGGACGACGATCGTCCTGTTCTGGCGCGTCAGCAAGGCCGCGGGGACACTTCTCATGCCCTATCTTGCGTGGGTCAGCTTTGCCACGGCGCTTAATTTCGCCCTGGTGCGATTGAACGGGTAGTCGCGTTTCGCGCCTACTCAACCGGGCAAGTCGCGTCCTCCAGCCACTCGCCCATCGACATGTAGTAGAGCGACACGTCCGTATATCCCGCGTGTGCCGCGGCTAGCGCCCCCAGCGCCGCTCTGCCTCCAGACTGGCAGTACAGGACGACCGGCTCCGCAGGCCTTGCTCCGGCCGACGCCAGCATCTCACGCAATTCTTCCGGCGAACGCAGTTTGCCGTGCTCATCCAGCAACTGCTTGTGCGGCAGATTCGCCGCCCCCGGAACGTGCCCGGCTCGTCCCCCTCCCGTGTGATCGACCTTGCCCGCGTACTCGTCGGGCGAGCGCACATCGATCACCGCGTGCGAGCGGTTCGCCGCGATCTGCTTCAGCTCCTCGCGCGTCGTGACGTGGCCCATCGCGCCGCTCGTCGCGGCGAATCGGGAGGGAGCGGTATCTCCCGGATATCCGGCCTGCACCAGTTCCGGCCCGAGCAGCGGGCAGGCGTTGCTCCATCCGCCGTTCACGACGCGCACATCGGCGACGCCGCACTGGCGGAGGATGTACCACGCGCGTGCCGCGGAGGTCATTCCGCCCTCGTCGTAGACCAGGACGCGGCTGTGCTCATCGATCCCGAGCGCCTCGATCCGCACCGACCAGCCCGCGGCATCGTTCAGCCCTTCCCCATCGCGGCTCGCCTTGGTCCAATCACGCATGTCGAGCCTCTGGGCCCCGACCGCGTGCGCCGGGCCGTAGTCTTCAAGTTTGCGTGCATCGAGCACTACAAGACGGGCATCGGGACGCGCGATCACTTTCGCGAATTCCTCCGGCTCGACGATGACCGATTTCGAGCGGGCGTTCGACGCCGCAACCGAACCGGGGCTTGCACAGCTTCCGACAAGGAAGCACGCAGACAGAGCCACCGCCGCGATCGAAATGACCCCGCGCATCGCAACACCTCCGGATTTCTCCGGCTACTCAGCGCGCGGCACACCTGCGCGGTTCATGCGGGCGTTGAAAAATCGGTCCAACACGGAGGGCCACAGAGAGCCACGGGGAAGAACACGGAGATGCACCAGAGGCAGATGCCCAAACTTCGAGCTCCAAGCTCCAACTCCGACATCCGACATCCGACATCCGCAATACCTACACCCCGTACACCGCCTTCACCTTGCCCTCCAGATACCGCAGGAGCGGATCGGCAGAGAGTTCCTTCCCGGTGATCATGCGGCACAGTTCCCCCGCGCGATATCTCCGCCCGTGCACGTGGATCTTGGCCCGCAGCCACTCCCGCAGAATCCCGAATTCGCCCTTGGAGATCTGCTCCTTGAGGTTCGGGATCTCCTTCAGGATCGTCTCCCAGAACTGCGCCGCGTAGAGGTTGCCGAGCGTGTACGTCGGGAAGTACCCGATCAGGCCGAACGACCAGTGAACGTCCTGCAAGCAACCCCGCTTGTCGTCGGGCACATCGATTCCCAGGTAATCCTTGTACCGCTTGTTCCACTCGCCGGGCACGTCCTTGGTCTTCATCGCACCCGAGAGCAGCGCCCGCTCCATCTCGAAGCGGACCATCACGTGCATGTTGTACGTGCCCTCGTCCGCCTCGACGCGGATCAGGCTGGGTTTCACCGTGTTCACGGCCTTGTAGATCGTTTCGAGATCCACGCCGTCGAGCGCGGCGCCATACTCCTTCTTCGCCAGCGGCAGCGCCCAGACCCAAAATTCCCTGCTCCTCCCGACCAGGTTTTCCCACATGCGGCTCTGGCTCTCGTGGATTCCCAGCGAGATCGATTCGCTCAGCGGCTGCCCGAACAACTCCTCCGGCGTCCCGCTCTTTGGCAATCCCTGCTCGTAAAGCCCGTGCCCTGCCTCGTGCATCGTGCCGTAGAGCGCATCGGTGAACGCCTCGTCGCGGTAGCGCGTCGTGAGGCGCGTGTCGCCCGGCGCGACGCCGGAGCAGAACGGGTGCGTGGTCACATCCAGCCGCCCTGCTTCCAGATCAAATTTCATCGCCTTGAGAACCATCAGGCCGAAGGCGTGCTGCTTGTCCGCCGAGACCGGACGCTTGAGCATCGACGTGTCCGGGTGCTTGCCCACCTTCGCCACGCGCTGCACCAGTTCCGCCAGCCTCGTCCGCAGAGGCACAAAGATCGCCTCCACCTGTTTGGCGGTCATGCCCGGCTCGTATTCATCCAGCAACGCGTCGTACCGCTCTCCACCCACGGGGAACCCGTAGCAATCCGCCTTCTGGCGCGAGAGGTCGTACATCTTCTCGAGCCATGGCGCGAACATCGCGAAGTCGTTCTTCTGCCGCGCTTCCTTCCACACTTCCTGCGCCTGGCTGCCGACTTTCGCTAATTCGGCGACCAGCGACGCGGGCAGCTTGGTCAGCCGGTCGTAATCCCGGCGCAACTCGCGGATGTTCGCGGCGACCGGCCCTTCGTCCAGCAGCGACTTGTCCTGCTCGCACGCCGCGATCAACTCTCCCACCCGCTTGTCCGTCGCCTGCTTGTGGTGCAGTTCGGCCAGCAGCGAGGACTGCTCGGCCCGGAATGCCCCGCCCGACGGGGGCATGTACGTTTCCTGGTCCCAGTTCAGCAGTTGCCCGACCGAGTTCAGCGTCGAGGCCTTGCGGGCGTGCTCGCAAAGTTCGCGGTATTGCGGATGTTTGTGTGCATCGGAGGTAGCGGTGGTCATCGAAACAACTCCTGAACAGGTCCGGAATGCCTTGGGATAGACTGACCGAGTCTAGCCGAGGACGCAGGGCACGCCCGAAGCCATGGCCAATACACAAAACACCCCCACTTCTTCTACGACCGCGCCTTCCCGGACACCCGGGCTTGACCCGCACGGCTTTGTCGATCTGCGGGAAAACACGCGCATCCCGATCCTCCAGAACCTCACGCACACCCTCTTCGACGAAACCCGCGACCACGTCATTATCGAGGAGTTCACCGCAACCATGCGCGAGGCCTTCGCCAAGCGCTGCGTAGTGATGGTCGCCACCCGCCACCTCGCACCCGGCGAGTTCCGCATCCTCCGCTGGCTGACGCCCGACGGGCAAGAGATGCTCCCTCACATCCGGACGCACCAGGAGATGGCATCGGTGCCGATCCGCCGTGGCGGCATCATCGCCCGCGCCTGCGCGGGCGACGACCCGAAACTCGCGCTGGGTTTTTCGGTTCCCGACGACCCGGCCATCGGCGACCTTGCCGCACCCTATCGCGCGCTTGCAGCCGTCCCGCTCGCCGAGAAGAGCCAGCCCTCCGACTGGCTCCTCATCCTCGACTACACACCTGCCGCGATCGTCGAGCGCGACCTCGAAGACCTCATTCTCCGCTCCAACCTCGTCGGCCTGGTCATCCGCAATCTCAACATCGCGGCCCGCCTCAAGGAAGCCACCGCCTACATCCAGAGCGAGATCGATCAGATCGCGGAGATCCAGCGGAGCCTGCTGCCGCAGGAACTCCCGGCCATCCCCGGCCTCGAACTCGCCGCCAGGTACGGCACCTTCGACCGCGCCGGGGGCGACTACTACGACGTCTTCCCCGATCCCGCCGGCTTCGGGCGCTGGGGGATCATCGTCGCCGACGCCTCCGGCCACGGACCTTCCGCGGCCGTTGTCACCGCGATGCTCCACTCGATCGTCCGCAACCTCGACTCACTGCCCGCGCCCGAACTACTCCTCGAAGAGATCAACCGTCGCCTGTTCGCCCGCCGGATCGGCAATTCGTTCGTCACGGCGCTGGCCGCGGTCTACGACCCCAAGGAGTCACGCCTCGAATTCGCCGGCGCGGGCCACCCGCCGCCGATCCTTCGCCCCGGCGCCACGCCGGCAGACCCGCGCGAGACCGACCTCGACGGCGGCCCGCCCTTGGGCATCCTCGACACCGTCGGTTCGCAGCGCACGACCATCACGCTCGCCCCCGGCGACACGATCCTCTTCTACACCGATGGAATCAGCGAAGCAATGTCGCCGCAGCACAAACTCTTCGGCACGGACCGGATTCTCGATGCAGTTCGGGCGGGACCACCGACCCCGCAGGGCATTCTCGACGCGATCGACGCCGCGCTGAAAGCCCACATCGCCGGCGAACGCCCGAGCGATGATCAGACCATTCTCGTGCTGCGCCGGTCCTGAACTACACAAAGAGCTGCCGCCGAGCGCGTATAGAAAACCGACAGCAAAATCTCTTTGTGTTTTCTTCTCTGTGCCTCTGTGTCTCTGTGGTGAATCTTCTCTTACTTTAGAGCATCCCCCAGCGCATTCAGGCTGTACGCCGTAATCAAAACCGAATTGTCCTCCATCCACCGCTTGTCGAGCACCTCGAAACTCCCGTCGCTCTTCTGCCGTGTCGCGAGTTCCTTGATCAGGTCCTCGCGCCAGTCGGTCTTCTTCATGCGACCGGTTTCTTCCTGCACTTCCATGATTGGCTCGCCGTACGCCCGCATCGCCTTGGCGAACGTTACGACGTAGTAGTAAAACCCATCCATGCCGGCGCCGGGGTTCTCCTTGAGTGTGTAGTTGTCCTTGATCCAGCCCAGCGCCGCCAGCACGCGCGGGTCGTCCCGCTTCAGGTCGGCGTAGAGGTAGCTCTTGAATCCCGCGTACGTCATGCTCCCGTACGCCCGAAGGCGGCTCACCTTGGTCCCGTCGTCCAGCGTCTCCTCGATCGTCCCCGCCATCGACTCGCCCTTGCCCGCGTTCTCGCGCCCGGCGCCGGCGGAATAGATAAATCCGCCCTGCTTGGAGCCCTTGGCGTACTCCATGTCGTTGATCTTCATGCCTTTGAACTCGTCGACCATTTGCACCCGCTGAAGAAAGACGATCGCCCGCTGGAACGCTGCATCATCCCCCGGCACGCCGCTGTCGTGAAGGCCCTGCAGAACCCACGAGAGATTCGACAAGTCCGGCCTGCCCTTGCTCCCGTACCCCACGCCCCCGTAAAACGGATCGTCCTTCGTCACAACCGACGGCGACTCCTTGTGCGCGTCCGACTTCACCGCCCCCTCGCCAAACTGCAGGCCCTTGAGAAAATCCTGCGCCGGCTTGATCGCCGCCTTCGCCTGCGCCGTGTCCACCTTGCTCAGCATCGACAGGCAGATCGCCGTGTTGTAGCTCGGCAGGATCTGGTCGTAGATCCCCCCATCCTTCTGCTGCTTGCTCAGGACGAACGCCAGCCCGCGCGCGAACGACTCATCCCCCGGCCCCATACCCGGCTCCGCAAGCATGCCGCTCATCACCAAGGCCGTGATCGCCGGAAACGCCGGCCCCTTCGGCGGCACAGACCATCCTCCCGTCGCCTTGTCCTGCTGCGCCTTGAGGTAGGCCACGCCCTTCTTCACCATCTTCTCACCCAGAGCCCGGACGTCCTTGGACAGCGGCTTGGTCTCGCTCGAAAGCGTGGACGGCGCCGCGACCACTGGGCTTGCCCCGCCCGCCGCTCCCAGCAGCCCGACCACCGCGATCCCGACGAACATGCCCTTTTTCATAAAACCTCCATGCCCACGCCTAAAGCCTACCCGCCCATCCGGATCATCGCCGCAGCCACCACGGCCGCCGTCTCAACCCGCAGGACATTCACAGCGCAACGGAATATTCTGATCCTCATTGCCGCAAACTTCTGCCGCTCCGCCTCCGACCAGCCGCCCTCCGGCCCCACGAGCAGCACGACTCGTTCCGCACCCTTCAGCCCCAAGTCTCCAAGCCCGCTGCCCGAGGCATCCGCAACCACCACAACAGACTTCGTCGCGCTGCCGACGAATTCTTCCCGAAGCGCCTCCTCGAGCTCGATTGAGTCTCCAACCTCAAGGCACCACGCTCGCCCGCACTGCTTCATGCTCTCCGCCGCGACACGGCGCATCCGGTCCAATTTCCCCTCCCGCGGCTCGACCACGCTCCGCCTGGTCACCAGCGGCCGGAACACATCCGCCCCAACCTGCGACAGCCCGTCGATCATTTCTTCGAGTCCATCTCCCTTTGCCGCACTGGCGTACACCTCCAGCCGCGGCACGGCCCGCATTTCTACTTCCACCCGAGCGACCTCAAGATCCATCTCCCATCCGTGTTTCCCTGTCTTGCGTGTGGCCTGAATGTGAGCCGTGCCCCGATTCCCCATCCCGTCCAGCAGTTCGACCTGGTCTCCCTCCGCCAAACGCTTGACGCGGAGCGCATGGTGGGCCTCCTCGCCTGAAATCACAAGCTTCCGTGGCCCATTCGCCTCCAGCCGCTCCACCATGACCCGATGAATGCTCACGGCGCGAGGGTAGCGAATCCGCTCCTCCAAGGTCCGAGAGCCTTGCCCAAACACCGCCCGTGAGGGCAATACAAGCCCCTTCGGGTCCGATAGAGTCTGCCAGCCTCCAGACCCGCCCCGCCGCCGCCGATCCTCTTAGTGCGCACCCGGTGCGCCATCCCGATGTCTTCCACAGACACCCAACCCGGCACGCAAACCGCGCCCGCCTCCGGCGATGCGCTCGGCCTCGACGCGCAGCTCGACGCGCTCCTCGCCGACATGCAGTCGCAGCGCCAGGCCGTGGACGACCGCGAGAAGCAGCACGCCCAGCCGGATCACGGCCCCGCCGAAGCCGTCACATCCGCAAGCGCCGCCGCCGAATCGGCCGTTGCCTCGCTCGAGCAGCAGGTCGAATCGCTCGTCGAGCAGTTCGTCGATTCCCCGACCACCGTAACGCCGGAGGAACAGGACACGCAAGCGCCCCCCGCGCTCGCGCCTGCCGTGAGCCCCGAGCCCGTAGCAGAATCCACCTCGGCACCGGCCCCCGCGCCTCCCCCGGCCACGATCAACGCACTCGACGACCAACTCGCAAAACTCACCGACGAGATGTTGGGGTCGCCGATTCCGGCTCGCGGCACGCCGACGCCTCCGTCCGATCCGCCGCTCACGCCCGCGCCTCCCCTGGCGCAGACCGACAAGCCGCAAGCGCAGCCGGCCGAACAGGCTCTGCCGGCTTCGCCCGCTCCGGGGCCGACCGCGGCGCCCGCCCCGCCAAAGAAGCCCGAGCCCGCGCCGGTCAAGCCGATCGCAGCGCCCATCCCAACAGCTCCTGCGGCACCGAGCAAACTGGTTGCCGCGCTCGCCGCACCCATCGCGGGCAAGCCGCGCATCGTCCGCGACACGATCGGCTGGCTGGGGCTCAATACGATCTTCCTCGCGAGCGTCACGTGGCTCTATCACCTGACGATCCAGACTCCGGAGAAGCCGCACGCCGAGCACGCCCCGGCCGGGCTCGTCGAGTCGGAGCATGCCTCACACGGCGCCGCGGACCCGCACGCCGCCGCGCCAAAGGACGAGAGCGCGCACGCCACCAACGGACACGCCGGCGATTCCCACGAGGCCGGCAATCCCGAACCTGGCGCTGCAACGCTGACCGGCGCCGAGCCGCTCGTCAGGAAGAAGCCCTCCTACGCCCTCTCCGAGACCATGGCCGAGCGCCTGAACGGAAAGAAGAAGGAGGCCTCCGGCGGGCACGGGGCCGCGGCAAACTCGCCCGAGCCACCCAAATCCGGCGGGGGGCACGGCGGGCACTAAGCCCCTTCCCTGAGCGAAGGGGTTGGGGGAAGGGCGCGATCTCTTTCCTACCCTTCCCAATGCCCTCGGCCAGCACCAAATCCAGTTCTTTCTCCGAAGCCAAGCCCGCCGCGGCCGGCACGGACGTCCGCTCGCTCATCGGCGCAGAATTGCCTGCGCTGGTTGCAATCCGCCGCGATCTTCACACGCACCCGGAATTGAACTATCAGGAAAAGCGGACAAGTTCCGTCGTCCAGCGTGAACTCGCCAAGCTCGAATCCTCCGGCCTGAAGTTCAAGGCCGGGCTCGCCAAGGGAACCGGCGTACTCGCCTACCTCCCTCCAACCGACAAAGCCGGCGAGACCAAGCCCTCCATCGGCCTCCGCGCCGACATGGACGCCCTCCCGATCACCGAGAACACCGGCAAGCCCTACGCCAGCCAGACGCCGGGCGTCATGCACGCCTGCGGCCACGACGGGCACGTCACCATCCTGCTCGGTGCGGCACGCGTCCTGAGCAAACTCGCCCATCGCCCGCGCGGCATCCACTTTGTCTTCCAGCCCGCGGAGGAATCTGGCGCCGGCGGCAACGCCATGTGCCAAGACGGCGTTCTCGACGGCAAGGTGCTCGGCCCCAAGATCGAACGCATGTACGGCCTGCACGGCTGGCCCACGCTCGCCCTCAACACCGTCGGCTCACGACCGGGCCCGTTTCTTGCCGCGACCGATGACGTCCTCGTCGTCATCACCGGCGAGCAGTCGCACGCCGCGTACCCGCACTTCGCCAAGGACCCGATCCTTTGCGTTGCGCAGTGCATCCTCAGCCTCCAGCAACTCGTCGCCCGGAATTCCAGCCCCTTCGACAACGTCGTCTGCTCCATGACCATGATCAAGGGCGGCACCGCCAACAACGTCATCCCCCGCGACGCCCAGTTCCAAGGCACCATCCGCACGCTGACCAAGGAAGCCCGCGCCAAGGCGAAGAAGCGGTTCTTCGAGATTGTGAACGGAGTTGCCGCGGCTCACGACTGCAAGGCCTCGATCGACTGGCACGAGGGATACCCCGTCACCTTCAACGACCCCGCCCTCACCGACCGCTGGTTCGAGATCGCCCGCGCCACCGTCGGCGAGAAGCGAGTCCACTTCGTCCCCGAGCCCACCATGGGCGGCGAGGACTTCTCCTATTACGCCCAGAAAGTCCCCTCGGTCTTCTTCACCCTCGGCCTCCAGCGCCCCGGCGACACCAAGCCCGCGACGCTCCATCAGCCCGAATTCGACTTCAACGACGACGCGATCGGGACGGGGATCGAGATGTTCGTGACGCTGGCCACTGAATCCCAATAATCAAGATTCTGCTGCTCTGCTGCTCTGCTGCTCTGCTGCTCCGCTGCTCCGCTGCTCCGCTGCTCTGCCGCTTTGCAGTCTTATTCCTTCGCACCCTGCCCCACCCGAAACACATGCCCGTCCGGATGCTGCAGGTGAAACTCGCGCATCCCCCACGGCTCGTCCGTCGGCGGCATGAGCACCGTCAGCCCCGCCTTCACGCACGCCCTGTGAATCTCGTCCACGCCCTCAACGAAGATGCTCATCCACATGCCTTTGCCCTGCGCCTCGTAGTCGTACCCGGGCGGCCGCTTCACACCCGCGTCGTCACGCCCACCCTGCCCGTCGCGGCAGAGAAAAATCACGGCGTTAGCCGGATGCCCGTGCGCTCCTTCCCCCACGCACACGGAAGCGAAGCTCGGCGTGCCCGCCTTGCCCGACTTGGCAATCGCCTCGAAGCGAGGATCACCGTCCATCATCATCGGCTGGTCGTGCCACGCCCAAGCCTTCCGCCAGCCCCACTTCTCGAACCAGGCGATGCTCGCGGGCACGTCCCGAACGTTCAGAATCGGAATGAGGTGCGAGATCTGCATGCCGCAAGGATACAAGCACTCGAAACCCCCGCGGGATCGATCGCTCTTACTTCAACGACTTCACATACTCCACGATCGCCTCCACCGATTCATCCCGCCCCTGCTTCCACATCTGGAAAGTCATCGGCGTCCTGATCTTTGGTGAGATCCACGTCCGGTAGTCCTGCGCAGTTGACGTCTGCCAGTACAAGTTGGAGAAGTTGACCTCCATCTTGCTGTACGGGAGGGTCTCCGGATTTGTCTCACCGACGAAGTTGGGCGGCGCTCCGGTCGGTTCGCCGACGAAGATCGCGGGCGTGTAGCGTTCCAGTTGCGTCGCGAAGAGCATCGCCGCGGAGAACGTGTTCCGACCCGCGATCACATACAGCGCACCCGGGCGGTTGAGCTTCGCGCAGCGCAACAAGGCTCCGATCAGCGGGCGGCTGGTGAACATGTCTCCCCCGCCGTTCCATCGCAGGTCCACAATCAGCGCTTTCACTTCCGGCTTCTCGACCGCCGCGATCAATTCATTTGAAAACGTGTCGAGCGGCCGGTTCTCCATTTCCGCGCACTCGTTGTACTGGCAATAGACAATCGGCACATCGGACAGTCTCTCGAACCAGTACATCTCCGTACGCCGCTTCAGGTGAATGGGCAATGCCTCCTTCCCGCCCGGCGGCACGCGCACAATCTCTGCGATGGGCTCGGCCACGGGAACCACAACATCTCGCCGCCGCCCGTCCGGGCAGGAAACGGTCAGCCCCAACTCGTCCGCCCTGCTCGAAGCCCCCAGCGCGTGCAACACACGGGGCGTCCTCATGAAGAAGGGTGCCCGCGAGACGATCCGCATCGAGTTGTCGCGCGACACCAGCGGCGTCACCGCCGCCATGAGTTCGTCCGGGGACTTGCCTTCGATCGCTTCGATCCGCGACCAGACCAGGTCCTGGTTCTCCTTCCTCGCACCGCTGATGTACCAGCCATCCTCAAACCGGCCGAAAAGCACCGGCACCTGCCGGCCTTCCGCCGGCCGCGCCTCCGTGTGACCATCGCGCAGTCTCGCGACCAGCCTCATCACTCCCACTTCGAGTTCCGCATCGGAACTCGACCCGATCCTCGTTTCCAGCTCTGCGATGCCGTCGTCAAATTTCACCTCCGCGAGCACCCGGACCGCATCAAACAACATCCGGCGCGCTTCCTTCTTCAGGATGCGCAAGTCCGTTCGCCACCCCTGGTCTCGCGTCGATTTCGAAACATCCACATCGTTGATCAGCTCGCGGAATCGATCCGCGTGCGATGAACTCGTGCGCAATGCCTCGAGCGAACCAAGTTTCCTCAGCCCCGCCAGATTCGGCAGCCCTGAATCAACCGCGAGCGACAGTTGCTTCAGTGCTTCGTCCAGCTTCCCCTGCTCCGAGTAGCACTCGGCCATCTGCCTCCGGACCCGCGCCCGGGGCATGCCCCCCAGCGTCAGCGACCTTTCGTACGCCCCGATCGCGCCGACCGGATCTCCCGTGTACTGCCGCGACCAGCCCAGGCACATCCACCCGAACCCGTAGTCCGGATCGAGCACCGTCAGTCGCTCGTGGATCGGCAGCGCCCTTTGCCACTCGCCCTGATCGCACGTGCGGATGCCCTCTTCGTACAGATTCTCCCTGAGCGCGGACGTTGGATCCGGCAAGGGCGACTGCGCCCTCGATGCGCCAAGAGCGCCCAGCAACGCCGCCATTCCCAACGCCAACCCGCGACTTGTCCGTCCGTTCATTGCCATTGCTCCACGCTCGCCCCACGCCCGAAGCCCGACGCATGATCGAGAATAAACTTCGGTTTCCTGCCCGGCTATCACGTTTTTGGCGGAGCTTTCCCATTCGCGCATCTTCGCTCTCCATGTCCTCTACCGCAGCCGATGCCGGCTTGGATCGCCGTATCGCATATCAATGCGCCGATTTCTCCATACTTCAGACCCGCTGGCACCCGGCGCGGCACGAACACAACCGCGAGATCACCACCGACGCCGCCGCCATCGAGATCATGTCCCGCGGCAGTTTCGTGCGTACCCGGCCCCGCGAGCGCGTCGTTGGTGATGCGAATTCCGTCGTCTTCTTCCCGTTCCGATCGTCCTTCCGGATCTCGCATTCGGTGCCGAGTCCAAACCGCGGCACGACGATACGAATTCCCGAGGCTTCGATCGAGCGCTGCCACGCGATGTCCAGGGACGCGCTCACCGACCGTCCCGCCCAAACCGAAGTGCGGCTCACCCCACGCGCCCGAATGCTCCACGCCCGGCTTCTTTGGCGCCTTGGGGCGCCCGCGTGCCGCGCTGCAATGGAAGTCGAATCGATTGTCGTTTCATTCCTCCTGGAAGTCCTCCGCGATCGGTGCGTCATTCCCGCTCGCCACGACTCGCTCGCCCACGCCCGCTCCGCCCGCGTCCGCGAGTACCTTTCGTTTCACTTTCTCGACAAGCCGAGCCTCACCGACCTCGCGACGGTCGCCGGCTCGTCCGTCTGGACCGTCAGTCGCGACTTCCACCGATCCTTCGGCATCACGCTCGGCCGCCACATCACGCAGCTACGCCTTGGCCGAGCGCTCACCCTGCTCCGAGGCGGTCACGGACGCCTCACCTCCATCGCTCTCGCCAGCGGCTTCTGCTCCCACAGCCATTTCACCAAGTGCTTCCGGCGCGAATTCGGGCTCTGCCCCGCCCGGACGAGCCTCGGCGGCCCGATCGATCCGATACCCGCCGACCCTTGGAATTGAGTCGCGGACGCTCCAACGCCCTCGCAAATTTGCCTTTGTATCCGCGCGGCTTTCTGCTAAATTGTCAGAATGGGAGTTTCCGCCTCCCATCGGTCCAAGTCTGGAGGAGAGACATCATGCATTCACCCATCGCCCGTTGTGGCATTCTGCCCGTGTCGTTCTGCGCGCTCGCCGCCATCATGGTGGCAGCCCCCGTGTCCCTCGCCTCGCTCGCGCTGCTGAGCGGCCCGCAGCAGGGCTCCCACGTCGGCAACCTCGTCACCAACGGCTCGTTCGAGACCGGCGCTCCCGCCAGCGGCACGCAGTACTGGGCCAACGGTACCGCGCTCACGCCCTTCGGCGTCCCGCCCGGCTGGTCGTCCTCCGGCTCGAACAGCGCGTACGCCTACTGGGGCGGCCCCGGCCAAGTCGCACTCAGCGACAACCTCCCCGACGGCCAGAATGGCCTCTACTTCGGCAACAACTTCACCAACGTTGACAAGACGCCGACGTGGAATGCAAATGGCACCGTCTCGTTCTCCGGCAATCCGACCTTCACGCCCGTCTTCGGCTCCCCCGTCACGCTCTCGCAGACCGTCGCCACCAACGCCAGCCCCGCCGCGGCATACATCCTCTCCTTCTGGGCATCGGGCGAGAACGCCGCCTTTGCCTCCTACGCCGACGGCATCTTCGGCCTTCGCATCACCAACGTGCTCGCCGGCGATCCGATCCAGTACCTCACCTGCCCCGGCGGCCAGTCCGCCCTGGGCGCGTCTCACCGCTTCGAATACCAGTTCACCCCGCTCAATCCCCTCGCCCCCGTCACCATCGAGTTCATCAACTGGGGCCACATCAAGCAATGGCCCGACGCCAACGGAAATCCCGTCGGTGCCTTCTGCAGCGAACTCGTGCTGGATGATGTGATGATCAACTCGATTCCGGCGCCCGGCGCGATGGGTCTGCTGTTCGCCGGTCTCCCGCTGCTGCGACGCAGGCGATCCGCGTAAGGAACCAGAATCGTCCGATCCGCCCGATGGCTACCGCCAGAAGAAGCCGATTCCGATTCGCTTGAACATGTGACGTCCCCGGCACCCATCCGAACGGTGCCGAATGACGGAGAGATCGCATGTTCGCAATCACGAACAAGTAAGCGGTGTGGTTCGGGGCGGAGAGCCCCATGAACTACGGGCAGATAAAGCGGTCGTACTGCCGGGCGAACTCGACAAAGTCCGTGTCGTCCACGACGCCGTCGCCGTTCAAGTCCGAAGGGCAAGCCGGTGGCATGGCCGGGTCGGCGCAGTCGAGGACGTTGTACGCCGCGGCGAAGGCAACAAAATCGGCATCGTCCACCCCGCGGTCATCGTTGAGATCGGCGGCGCAGGTATCGACCACGAATCCCTCGAAGGTAGCGCCGACCTCGCTGTTGCCCGCGATGAAACGGCCGTTGTTGCTGATCGCGATAGCGTCGCGCAGCACGCGCTCCGGTACCGGGATGCCGATGGTTTCCAGGAAGGCGCTCAGCAGCACCATCCCCTCGCCCTGTCTCCAGATCATGGCGCCGGAATCAGAGGTCCCGACCACCACACTGCCGTCGCCGTTGCAGTCGTTGGCGAACGAAGCCGAATCGCCCGAAGCGACGCCCAAGTCCTCGGCGGCCAGACCAGCCGGGAGCGACATCGGGAGGCGCAGCCAGCGGGTTGCGTGCGTCTTGTTCGTTTCGGTCAGGCGGCACTGACCCACGGCGCACCGCCCGTCGGCGCTCACACCCTCGGCCAGCGATTGGAACGATCCCGCCAGCAGCGGCAGCATCGCGGTCGCGCCGCCCTCGTGCCAGAAGCCCCGCTCGGGGTTGCTGTTGATGCGGCCGACGATCACCGCGCCATCCGCACTGGCGGCCTGTGCACGCCCGTTTGGGATCAGCCCGGGAAGTTCGATGGACACGCCGCTGCCGTTGGACCACTCGTACGGCGGAAAGATGTCCCCGTCGCTGGTGTGCACTGTGAACTGCCCGACCACCGTGGTTCCATCGTCGCTGATGCCGGCCGCGGTTCCGCCGGGCTCAACACCCATCGAGATCGGCGTGAGCGTGCCGTCGGGACCGGGGCTGCCGGTCCAGACAAAGTCACGCGGGCCCGAACCCGGGTCGTAATCGCCCGCGATCCACGAACCGTCGCCGGAGACCGCGTTGGCGGTGGAGTCTGTCGTGGCCAGCGTCGGGTGGAACGTGCCGGCCCCGTCGATTCGAGTCCAGCGAATGGCCCTCGCCTGGCCGCCAACCATTGCCCAACCCACCGCCGTGCGCCCGTCGGCGCTGATGTCGGTCACGAACGAGCGATTTCCGCCAGCAAAGCCGATGCCCCGCAGGGCCTGGGCCCACGCAAGCGATGACAGACCGATCAGTCCCAGCACGGCGACAGCGCGTTGCGTTCTCATGTGCGGCTCCCCGACCAGGTCCCAAGACCGGCACGCTCAGTTTGACGCGCCGCCGCCGCAGCGTCAACAAGGAATCGCAAGAGCAGGTTCTGTGGAAACAGCCGCACCATGGGGCAAACACCCCAGGCCGTTCGGCGCGCGGCAAATCTCGCGAGCGCCGTTGCACCGAACAGGCGGGTGAATTGCGATCAGGCCGTGCGGACCGCGCTGCCCCGGCTTGCCGCGGCGGGGGTCGTGGGCTCGGCATTGCCAAACCGCTGCACGTCCGGCGGCGGCAGATGCCACACAGCCTTCTTGTGCTGCCCCTCGGCGAGGTACCACTTCACCATCCGGTCGATGCCGCCGTCCTTGCCGGCCAGCGGAATCTTCGGGCGATAGCCCGCGTCCAGGATCTTCTGCGCCTCGAACTTTGTCTGCATCGCGAAGAGTTTCTTGACGCGCGCGCTCGACACCGGCAGGTTTTTGCCCGTCAGTTTGATCACGATGTCGAACGGCAGCACCAGCAGGCACGCCAGCCCAAGCGGGATCCGCAGCTTCGGCACGCTCTTGCCGAGCGACTTGTACACCTGCTCGCTGATCTCGCGGCTCATCAGGTCGGGCTTGTCAACAAAGTGATACACGCCCCAGTTCTCACGCTGTTCGCGCGTCCAGAGGTAGATCGTCGCATCGACGATGTTCTCGACGTACGAGAGGCTCTTGATGTTGCTGCCATCGCCCACCAGCACGAACTTGCCGCTCTTCACCTGGCGAATGAGCGAGTACATGTTCGCGAAGTTGCGCGGCCCGAACGTGACTGTCGGCCGGATGACGAGCGCCCGGCGTCCCTCGCCCTTCTTCACCCACGCGTCGTACACACGCTCGGCCGCGAGCTTGCTCTTGCCGTAGTTTGATTCAGGCTGCTTGGGGGCCTCTTCGGTGTGGGGCTCGGGGGCGCTGCCGAAGACCGCGACGGTCGAGTAGAACCCGACCTCGCGCACGCCTTCCTTGTCCATCGCCTCGCACAAAACCCTCGCGCCGTTCTCATTCACATCGAAGAACGTCGCCTCGGAGATTCCAAAGTCGTGGTGTGCCGCGGCAAGGTTCAGAACCCGATCGCACCCGCGGACCGCCCGCTGCACGATCTGAGGGTCGCGAATGTCGCCGTGGAAGAACGCTGAACGTCCGATATCCCATTCGGGCTTCACGAGGTCAAGAATGACCACCTCGTGACCCTTGGCGGTCAATTGCTCATGGAAATAGCGGCCAATGAACCCGGAACCACCGGGGATGCAGATCCGCACGACTTCCATCTCCCGTGCTAGCCCACCCCGGCCCGTTCACGAAATTCCGGCCGAATCGGCCCCGACTATAGCATCGGCCCTTCCGGGCCCGACGTTCATCCAACGTCCCGGGTCGGCGCCGGGTTCTCGCCAAGTGCAGTATTTGCCGAAGCTTCAGGCCCCCACCGCCGGCCGTGCCCGCGGACCAAGCGTCCGCAGCGGCTCTCCCCCAAACGTGGTCCACGGCGCGAGCGACTCGCGCGCCGTTGCTCGCGCCCCCAAGATCGCACCCTCCCCGACGGTGACTCCCGGCAGCACCATCGAGTCCGCCGCAACCCACCCGTCATTCTCAATGCGAACCGGCCCGCGCATCCCGTGCGACACGAACGCCACTTCTGAAGCCCCGTCCCCGGTGGGAGCAAGGGTTTGGGGTGGGTTCGTTTTCGCAACGGGATTCTCGAGCGACGTCAACACCTTCGCATGCTGACTCACCGTGCAGTACTCGCCAATGTCCACACGCTCGGTGCAATCGATGTACGCCAGATCCCCGATCGCGCTCTCATGCCCGATCGAAAAATTCCAAGGATGCGTGATCACCACGCTCGGCCTGATGCGGCAGACCGGCGCCACCGTCGCACCAAACACCCGCAAAATCGCCCGCCTCACCCCGTACCAGTTGTGAAAACTCAGCGCAAACGCCTTGCGCCCGACCGTCCTCCACGCAAACTCCCGCAGTTCTCCGCTCATTAGAGTTCACCACAGAGACACCGGGGCACGGAGAATACCGGGAAGAGTGTTTGAATCAATTCTTCGTTGCCCTTGGCCGTTGCCTGTCTCTTCAAATTCCTTTTTCCAAATTCCCCTGTTCTCCGTGCCCCTGTGCCTCTGTGGTGAATGCCTTCGCAGGATTCCCCAGATACACACGCCCCGCAACCGCATCCTTGAACAAGCACGCCCGCGCCTCCAGCACCGCGCCGTCCCCCACCCTCACGCCCGGGCCGACAAACGCGTCCGGGCCGATCCAGCACTTCTTTCCGATCACGATCGGCGGCCGCATCAGTTCGAAAGTCCGCTTCGTGTAGTCGTGCGACCCGGCGCACAAATGCGCAAAATGGTTCACCACCGTCCCCTCGCCGATCGTCACCGCCCCCAGCGAATACAAGATCGCCCGCTCGCCAATCGAAACACCCTCGCGGATGTCGAGCGTCCAGGGAATCTCAACGCGGCAGCTCCGCGCGATCCGCACGCCCCTTCCGATCTTCGCCCCGAACCGGCGCAGCAGCCAGCATCGATACCCATCCGCCCCGTCAAAGCTCAGCCGCAGCAGCGTCCGCCCCACGAGCATCCAAGCGACGCGCACGATGTTGCCCCTGAGGCCCCACGCGCTCCCCAACGGCGCCGCTCCCGAATTGCTCGTTGCCGCATGATCCATCTCACCCATTATCGGCATACTCGTCCGGGCCCTGCTGGGGCTCCCCCGGTCGAATGCCGGAAGAACTCACAACAGAGTGCACAGAAGACACGGAGAAAAGGCCGAAGGCCTGCGGAAACGCCCTCCGCAACGGCTATGTCACCATCCCCTCCACATCTCACTGCCTGTCTCTGTGATCTCGGTGTTCTCCGTGGTAAACCCGTCTTTCACCGATCCGGCAACCGCCGCGCCCGCACGGTCAGACTCCCCACGAAATTGATGTACCACCGCCGGTACTTCGCGTACGCCCCATCGCCCGTCCATTCCTCCGGCTCGAACCCGACGTGCCGCAGAAGGTCCGTCAGCGACGACTTCGTGAAGTAGTGCAGGTGGTGCCCATCCCACCCGTGCTCGCGGCAGTACGCCGCATCGCGCCTCGGGCTCCCCGTCAATGGCTGCCTTCCCCGCAGGAGATCCACCACGTGCTTGACATACGCCATGTTCGGCACGCACAAAACCAGACATCCCCCCGGCTTGCACACCCGATGCCACTCGTCGAGCGCCTCGTAAATGAAAACCAAATGCTCCAGCACCGCCACGCCCAGCACCACATCAAAGCTCTTTTCCGCGAACGGCAAGGGCTGATCCGCGCTCGCAACCTGAAAGTCCAACTTCGACTGGAGCGCCGGGTCCAGCGCCGCCCTCCGGCGCGCGGCATCCACCGCCGTGCTTGAAATATCAATTCCCGAGATATGCTCGAACCGGTCCGCCAGCGCCACCGTCAGCCCACCCGTGTTGCACCCGATCTCGAGCGCCCGCCCTTTCTCGTTCCGAAGCAGGCGGGCCACATCATCGTTCCGATTCGTCGAGACCGCGTCCGGGCGAAGCACCGGCGCCGGGGGCAGTTTCTCCCCCGGATACTTGACGTTGTACGCCTTCTGCAATCGGTCCTGGAGTGATGCGTCGGACATACGGATTTCCCAGCCGAGCGGCCCCGGCCCGACGAGTATTGCACATCGCACCGCACACCACAAGGACGCCTTCACCGCTCTGCAAAACTTCCGCGTTCTCGGTCGATGACGCCGCGCAATTCGCGCCGCTCCGGCCCGATTACTTGCTCGGATTCGCCCGGTACCACTCGATCGTCCGCTTGAGCCCTTCCTCAAACGTCACCAGGCTTTTCCAGCCCAGAAGCCTCTCCGCCTTCTCCACCGATAGCTTCCGCCGCGGCTGGCCGTCCGGCTTGGTCGAATCCCACACGATCCCGCCCTTGAACCCCGTCAGCCGCACGATCAGTTCCACCAGATCTTTGATCGTAATCTCGAACGACGCACCGAGGTTTATCGGGTCCGGATCGTTCATCACGTCCGCGGCGCGGCAGATGCCCTCCGCCGCATCATCCACAAACAAAAACTCCCGGCTCGCGCTCCCCGTCCCCCAGCAGACAATCTCTTTGTCCCCCCGAGCCTGCGCCTCCACGCACTTTCGGATCAGCGCCGGAATGACATGGCTGCTCTTGAGGTCAAAGTTGTCGTGCGGCCCGTACAAGTTTACCGGCAGCACGAACGAACTGCGGAATCCGTACTGCAGCTTGTACGCGTCCAGCATCTGCCAGGCCGCTTTCTTCGCCACGCCGTACGGGGCGTTGGTCTCTTCCGGATACCCGTTCCAGAGGTCATGCTCCTTGAACGGGATGGGCGCGAACTTGGGATAGGCACAGATCGTCCCGACCTGTATGAACTTGCCCCCCCGCTCGCACAATGCGTCCAGCCGCGCCTCTTCGATCAAGTGCAGCGCCATCGCCATATTGGCGAAGAAGTACCGCCCCGGATTGGCCTGATTCGCCCCGATCCCGCCCACCTCGGCGGCCAGGTGGATCATCACGTCCACCTTCTGCTGCCCGAAGGCCGAACGGTACAGCCGGGCACAATCCGCCCTGTCGGTCAGGTCGAAATCCTTACGCCGGGGAATAAAGACGTTCGCGGGCTTGACCCCCCGGTGCTTGAGCCGCTCCTGCACGGCCTTCCCCAGAAACCCGGCCCCCCCGGTGATCACGACTCTCGCATTGGGCCAGTCGACGGTTTGGGATGGGGTGTTCGCCATAGGGTCGGGAGTTTATGCGTCAGCGGACCCGAAAAGGACCGCAGCCCAACGCCCCGACATCCGCTAGGAAGGGGCGTGCGGGCCGCAATAGTCCCACGAAACGGCCGTTGATCGGTCAACGGTCGGCTATTGTCATTCTCCCTGTTCCGGGACAGGGAGAATGAACGATGAGGGTGCGGAATTTGCCACCGTCGGCCCCGATCTTCGCTCACTTGGCAGGAGTCCATCCCCCGTGCGACTGACCATGGTTGGAACGGGGTATGTCGGCCTCGTCACAGGCGTCTGCTTCGCCGGCACCGGCAACGACGTCGTCTGTCTCGACATCGACCGAAGCAAGATCGACTCCCTCCGGGCCGGGCGCTGCCCCATCTACGAGCCGGGCCTCGAGGAACTCCTCGCCCGCAACATTAAGAACAACCGGCTCCACTTCACCGCCGACCCCGCCGTGGCATATCGCGACGCCGACATCATTTTTATCTGCGTCGGCACCCCGAGCGATGAACTCGGCCACGCCGACCTGAGATACGTCTTCGCCGCGGCTGACGACATCGCCAAGGCCATCAAGGGCTCGCCCAAGCCTCGCACCGTCGTCGTGAAGTCCACCGTGCCCGTGGGCACCACGCTCAAGGTGCGAGACCGCATCCGCGCCGGCGCGCCGGGCACGAAGTTCCGCGTCGCCAACAACCCCGAATTCCTGAAAGAAGGAGACGCGATCAACGACTTCAACAAGCCCGACCGGGTCGTCGTCGGCGTCGAGGACGAAGAGACCGGCGAACTCTTCCTCCGCCTCTACGACCCCTTCGTCCGCAACGGCCATCCCATCCACATCATGGACATCCTCTCGTCCGAGATGGTCAAGTACGCCAGCAACAACTTCCTCGCAACCAAGATCTCCTTCATCAACGAGATGGCCAACCTGTGCGAGGCCTACGGCGCGGACATCGCCAAGGTCCGCGAGGGCATGTGCGCCGACAAGCGCATCGGCTCCCACTTCCTCTACCCCGGCCTGGGATACGGCGGGTCGTGCTTCCCCAAGGACACTCTCGCCTGCATCTCCATGGGCAACAGCGCGGGCGTCCCCGTGCCCCTCAGCACCGCCGTCCACGAGACCAACCAGCGCCAGCGCGACCGCTTCTTCGCCAAGATCGAGAAGCACTTCGCCGGAAACCTCAAGGGCAAGACGCTCGCCTTCTGGGGCATCGCCTTCAAGCCCCGCACCGACGACGTCCGCGAGGCCCCCGCCCTGACGCTCATCCGCAAGGCGATCGCGGCCGGTGCCTCGGTCCGCGCCTTCGACCCGGTCGCCTACGAGAACGCCCGCGCCGAACTCGGACCCGCTCCGGCCATCCTCCCCGATCTCTATGAGGCCGCCAGCGGCGCAGATGCCCTGGTCATCTGCACAGATTGGGACGATTTCAAGAGCCCCGATTTCGACCGCCTCGCCGGCGCGCTGCGCTCCAAGGTCATTTTCGACGGACGAAACCTCTACCGCCCCGAGGACGTGTCCCGGCGCGGCTTCGCCTATTACAGCGTCGGCCGCCCGGGCCCGGAAGGCACCGGCTCGTGACCGAAGCCCCGGCGAACCCCGCTCTTCCCGCCGGCGAGTCGCCCACGCCCACCATCCGCCTCGCGCTCTTCCAGCCCGCGCTCCCAAAGTACCGCGTCCCGGTCTTCCGCGAACTCGCATCACGGCCAGGCATCGACCTGCATTTCTTCTACGCCTCCGACGAGCCGGTCCAGAACGTCGAACCCAGCGGCTTCCGCGGCACACCGATCACGTCCAGCATCGTTCTCTCCAAGCCGCGGCTGCTCTGGCGCCAGGCGCAGCTCGACCTCATCGATCCCTCCCGATTTGACGTTGTCATGGCCGGCTGGAATACCCGCTACCTCAGCCTCATCCCCTCGCTCCTGAAGTGCAGGAGGCGCGGCATCCCCTCGGTGCTCTGGGGGCACGGATACTCCAAACGCGAACGATTCTCCAAGCGATTCATCCGCGACGCGACCGGAAACCTCGCCACCGCGGTGCTCTTCTACGGCGAGGCCGCCCGGAAGCGATTCGTCGAACGCAACGGTCGCGAGTTCCGCGCGTTCGTTGCGCCCAACGCCCTCGACCAGACCGAGATCCAGCGGGCCAGAAGCCGTTGGCTCGCCGATCCCGCCGCGCTCCAGCGCTTCAAGCGCGAGCACTCTCTCGAGCACGGCCCCGTTCTCGCCTTCGTCTCCCGGCTTTCCCCCGAGAACCGCGCCGATCTGCTTCTCCGGGCCGGCGCGAAGCTCCTGCCCGCTTTCCCGCACCTGCGCATCGCCATCGTCGGCTCCGGAATCGAGGAGGCAAACCTCCGGCGTGTCGCCGCCGACTGCGGCATGGAAAAACAAACGATCTTCACCGGCGCGGTCTACGAGGAGGAAAACCTCGCCCCCTGGTTCCTTTCTTCCGATCTCTTTGTCTATCCCCGCAACGCCGGCCTGAGCATCCTCCACGCTATGGGCTACGGCCTTCCAGTGATCACCACCGACTTTGCACCGTCCTGGGCGCCAGAGGTCGATACCATCAAGCCCTGGATGAACGGGATGCTCTACCGCGACGGCTCCGCCGACGACCTCGCCAGCGTCATCGGCAGTCTGCTCAACGACCGCGCTCGCATCGACCGCATGCGAACCGTCGCGCTCCACACCGCCACGCAGGAGTACACGCTCAAAGGCATGGTCGACGGCATGGAGCGGGCTATCCGCTACGCCTACAGCACGCGTCACCCCGCTTCCCGCTGATCTCCCGTGCCGTCCGGCGGAAACTCCGTCCGCTCCCGATGACAAGTCGAGCCGGCACGTGCTCCCCGCCTACATTGACCCGCCGTCCGTTCCCCTCGACAGCCCCGGAACACGCATGCACGTCGTCATCTTCGAGCCCTGCCCCGGAGGTCATCGCTTCACCTACGTCCGGCGCATCATCACCGCCCTCTCGGAGCTTCCAGTCCGCATCTCCCTCGCCACCAGCCCCGGCGCCTCGGCCCGCGAGACCTTTTCCGAGCAGCTCCGGCACCTCGCGCCTCGCTTCCAGCTCGACGAGTCCTATCCCGAATCCGATCCAACGAAGAAAATTGCCTTCAGCCGTGAAACCGCGGCGGCCGCCGTCCGCGCCGCCCGCTCGCTCCGCCCCGATCATCTCATCATCCCCTCCGGCGACGGCGTCCTCCAGATGCTCGGCCTCGAGCACCTGCTCCTGCGCGCCGGACCGCTCCGCGATACCGAACTCGAAGCGATGATCCTGGGCGCCTCCTGGGTCTACCACCCCCGAGGCAACCCGCGCCGCTGGGCCAAGCGCCGTGCCTGGGCCGCCCTCACCGGCGCCAGCAAGGTCCGAACACTTCACATCATCGATCCGCTGCTCCGCCGCGCCTTCAAGGCCCTCACGCCCGGAATCGCCCGACGCACCGTCCTCGTGCCCGACCCCGTCGACGCGCTCTCGGACCTCTCCAAGGTCGAGGCCCGGCGCCGGCTCAACCTCGACCCCTCGGGGCGCATCGTCTCCAGCGTCGGCCGCCTCGATGAGCGCAAAGGCGTCGATCTGCTGATCCGCGCGTTTCTTGCCGCCGGGCTTCCGCCCACCGACCGACTGCTGCTCGTGGGCATACAGATGCCGGAGATCAGGGAGTTGCTCGCCGGCGAGGCCGCACCCTTTGTCCGAACAGGACGGATCATCGCACTCGACGGATACGTCACCGACGAGCAGATGTCGCTCGCGATCGCCGCCGCCGACCTCATCGGCGTGCCCTACCGGCGCCATCTCGGCTCTGCCAGCATCGTCATCCGAGCCGCCGCCCAGGGCCGTCCGATCCTCGGCACCGACATGGGCTGGCCCGGCGAAACCTGCCGCCGCTTTGGCCTGGGGACTGTCTGCACCGTCCGCGATCCGCACGCTCTGACGGCCGCCCTGCGCGATGCGCTCGACGCCGCCCCGTCCTTCACGCCCCACCCCGCCAGCCGTCGATTTGTCCAATTCCACAGCGTTCAGAACGCCCATCGCTGCTGGGCCGGACGTCTCCGTCAGCGCCTGAACCTCCCGGATCCCGTTCCCGCACTGGACTGGGATTGGGTGCTCGAAACGGCGATCCAGATACCCGACCCGCCGCCCTGATAACTCCCGATCGTCTCCATCTCCTTACCCCCCGCTCGCCGATACTGTTTTACTGTCGGCGAACCACTCGGAGCAGGGCATGTCCCGATCGACCCACAACCTCCTCAACAAGGTCCTACCCACGGCCGGCAAAGAGGCGCTCCGCGACGCCGCGCTCCGGTTCATCCCCACCATGCGCCACCTCGACATGCCCACGCGTCTCAGGCATGTCGCATCCCAAAGTTTCACTCCCAAGGTCATCTTCGATATCGGCGGCGCCCGCGGCGAGTGGGCCCGCATGGCCCGCGAGATCTTTCCCGCCGCCCACATCCGCTCCTTCGAGCCCAACGCCCGCGAACGGGAGAACCTCGAAAAGACCAAGGCGGAGATCGGCAACTTCGAGTACAAGCTCTGCTTCCTCGGCCCCAAGCGCGACACGATCCGCTACGCCGACGAGAACACCCAGACATCGCTCCTGAGCGACACCCGCGAAAAAGGCTCCAACACCGCGGAGATGTTCGTCCTCGATGAGCTCATCGCCTCCGGCGAACTCCCGACCCCCGACTTCATGAAGCTCGACGTCCAGGGCTTCGAGCTCGAGGTGCTCAAGGGCGCCGAGAACGCCCTGAAGAAGGGCCCCGCGCTGCTTCTCGAAGTCAGTTTCATCGACTTTCTTCCGCACATGCCCCTGGTCGAAGACGTCATGAAATTCATGGGCGAGCGCGACTACGTCTGGCACGACGTCATGGGCCTCTCCCGACGGCCCGCCGACGACACCCTCTGGCAGATGGATATCTTCTTCCTGAAGCGCGACCACCCCATGCGCCGCTAGCATCGCGCCCCCCGCCGCGCCTCCTTTACGCCCGCCCCGCCGTTGACCACGAGCCCCGACATCACGCCGAAGTCGCCCGCGCCGGCTCCCGCCGACGGCGGCTACGCATCCCGGGCCCTCAAGGGCTCGGTCTGGATGATCTTTAACACGATCGCCACGCGCATCGGCAGTTTCGTCGCGCAGATTTTCCTCGCCTGGTGGCTGACACGCCACGACTTTGGCCTCAGCGGCGTGGCCATCGGGCTCAGCGGCTTTGCGTCCTTCCTCCGCGACGGAGGAGTCCGCCAGATCATCCTCAAACACCACGACGAGCACGACACCCTGCTCGGACCCTGCTTCTGGATGGCCGCGGCCTTCAACGTCGCCATGGCCCTGGCCCTCACCGCCGTCGCGTGGCCGGCCGCCGCTCTCTACAACGAACCCTCCCTCGCGCTGATGCTCGTCATCATCGCTTGGAGTATCCCCATCGGAACACCCGGCGGCATCCTCATGACCAAGATGGTCGCGGATATGCGCTTCCGCGAGAACGCCGCCATTATGACGACCAGCGCCATGACGCGCTACGCCTCCTCGATCGTTTTTGCGCTCTTGGGCCTCGGCGCGTTCTCGTTCATCCTGCCAAACGTCCTTTGCTCGCTCGTCGAAGACGTCCTGGCCCTCCGCAACAGCACCGAGCGCCCCTGGCGGAAGTCTCCCAACGTCGCCATCTGGTGGAGCCTCTTCTCCCGCTCGCGCTGGGCGCTCGTCGCCATCGTCGGGATTTCGGGCATGAACCAGGGGCCCAGCCCCGCCATCGGCCTGGCCGCCCCGCTCGAGGTCGTCGGCATCTACACGTTCACATTTCTTATCGTCGTGCAGGTTGGCAGCCTGCTCTCTACGAACATCAACCAGGTACTCGTCCCGGTCTTCACGCGCCTCGCAGGTGAGGCCGAGCGCAAGCGCGCCGCCGTCCTGCGCACCGTCCGCCAGGTCAGCCTCTTCGCCACCTTCCTGTCGCTCGGACTCGCCGCCACCTACAGGCCCTTCGAGTCGCTCATCTGGGGCCCCAAGTGGGCCGCATCCATCCTCCCCGTCCAGATCATCGGCGCCGGCTACGCCATTAACGTTCTCATCAGCATCAGCCTCGCCGTCCAACAGGCCCGTGGCCACTTCCGCGCCTGGGGCCTCAGCCTGCTCGCCCTCGCCATCGGAACCATGGGCGCGGCCTATCTCGGTGCAATGGCCGGGCAATCGGCTCTCGACCGGGAGATCTTCGTCGCCCACGCCTCCCCCCTGCACTGGGACGGCGTCGCCGAGCGCGTCTGGCTCTCCGGCGTCTATATCGCCATCTCAACAGCCGCGTTCGGCGTCATCTCCAGCCTCGCGCACGTGGTCATCGCCCTCAAACCCCTGGGCGTCGGCCGGCGCGAGATCGTCTTCAACACAATCCGCGTCTGGGTGCTGGGCCTTGCCGCCGGAGCCGTCACCATCACCTTGGACAACGTGGTCGATGCGCCTGTCCGCGATTTCATCTCCGGCCTTTTCCACAGCCCCCGCGCCGCCCGCTTCATCGGCGAGTCCTCACTCTTCATCGTCAGCGGACTGCTCTTTTCTGCCCTCTACGCCGGCATGGTCCGCTTGTTCTTCGCCGACGCGCTGGTAGAGGGAATCCAGATGATCCCGGCCCGCTTCCGCGCACGCCTGACCGCCCTCTTCGCCCTCCCCTCCGACCCCGGAGCGATCCCCGCCCCCTGAGATACTGTCTGTGCCCCGATGTCACGCGTTGTCCTCCTATCCCTCCGCATCGTCAGCGCCGCCCTCTGGACGCTCGCTCTTCTATTGCTCGGCATCTGGCTTGTCGGGCGCGTCTTCAACGACTCCTTCCGCTGGTCCCAGTTCATCTTCTGGATCCCGAGCGCCTTCTCCATCCTGATGTCCGGCATCGCCGCCGCGCTCGCCCTTTCACTCCAGCTCTTCGTCAAGGGCTACGAACAGCTCAAGACCGGCGGCCCGCGCGACGAACGACCTCCCTTCTACAAGCGGTACCCCCGGAATCCGTACATCCTCCTCTGCCTCATCTGGGCCCTCTGCGCGTCATGGTCGGCGTGGTTCGAGCATCACATGCCCGAGTGGGCGTTCCTCGACACCGGTCGGAAGGCCTCAAAGCCCAAGACCACGATGGTCTTCTGGAACATCGGCGGGCAGGCACGCGACGGATGGCTGGACGAGCTCCGCCCCATCGACGCCGACCTCGTGGTCGTCTCCAATCAGCCCAACTGGAACATCGTCAACGACTTCAAGACTCTCGGGGACGAGCGCAGCACCACTTTCCTCGTCCACCTCTTTCTCATCCACACCCGCCTCAAGCTCCGCGAGTGGGGCTTCGCCACGCTCGGCATCAAGCCCGGCGTCGGCTTCGACCTGCGCAAATCCACCGGCCAGTACGACGGCACCGATCCCGGCTACTCCATGTACCTGCTCTTCGACCCAGAGGGCACAGTCAAGGAGGGCACCGGCTCGCCCTTTGTCGTCTGGCTCATGGACCTGCCCAGCGACCCTTCCAGCAGCCGCCAACGCGTCACCAGAGAAGCCATCAACGCCATCGACTCATGGCAGGGCACCGCCACCGTTCTTTCCGCCGAAACAGACAGCAAGGGCGAGCCGATCTGGATCAATGTCCCGGCCGACCAGCTTGGCCGGCGCGGCTTCCCACTGCCCGATGTCATCATCGGCGACTTCAACATCCCCCGAGGCAGCCGCAGCCTGAAAACCCTCGTCGGCAACATGGAAAACGCCTGGGACCAGGCCGGCATGGGCTACACCGCCTCCTACCCGCGCAAAGTCCCGTTCAAGCAGCTCGACGGCCCCGGCCTCGCCAGCGCCATCCGCCTCTTTATCCCCAGCGACATCCCCTTCTTCCACATCGACCAGGCCTTCATCGCCCCAAGCCTTCACGCCACCCGCTACCGCACAATGAATCTGGGCGCAGGGACACACTGGGCGCAGTTCCTGGAAGTTCAGGCAAGGTGACCGCCCGCCCGGTGTCCCCGAAGCCCGCCCGCTCTCATGCGAAGCCCGTTTGATTTCCGCGCGAGTTCGCAGGAGCCCCCTCCCCGAGAAACGGGCCAAGGGTTGGCGAGCGTGCGCTTCTTCCAAATGGAATCCGTATCACGCGCACACCAACTCGTCGTAAGCGCCCGCGAACAGCACAAAGTCCACGTCGTCCACGCTCCCATCTCCATTTAGATCGCTCGGGCAGTTGGGCGGCATGGCCGGATCGTCGCAGATCAGGACGTCGTAGTCGTGCGCAAACCGCACGAAGTCCGTGTCATCAACCTGGTCGTCCCCGTTCATGTCCGCCGGGCACGTCGTCAGCACGATCGGCCCCATGATCTGCGCATCGGGATGCACTGCCGGCGAAAACTTCACCACCATCTGCCCGTGCCCGGCCGCGATCGTGTTCGCCGCCACCAGCCCGAGCGGGCTGTCCGTCAGCACCCACGCCGTCTCCTGCGATCCGAGCGCGTGCGCCTGCATCTGCGGCAGCAACTCCGCAAACGTGATCAGACTCACGCTGTCACGGATCTGGATGCTCGTCACGCTTGAACTCGACATCCCCTCGATGATCAGCAGCATCGTCGCCATCGACGTGTTCGCGTCGATCACCGTCAGCAGTTCCCCGACCGGAAAATCCTGGTTCCCCGGGCTCGGGATGCCCGTCGGCGGCGTCAGGTGCCCGCCGCCATGGATCGGATCGAAGCTTGGCGGAATGCTGTTATCGATGTGCCTCCCTACCGAACCGTGGATGATCACGAAGATCGGCGCCAGCGACGGCCCCACCACCGTCCCGACCAGCCCGCCCACCACAGCCCCGTACGCGTCCACATGGGTCCCGCCCGGGTGCTGAAGACGCGTGCGCACGCGACGCTCGCGCGCCCCGAACGGCGGCCCGGGTGCCGCCACCGCGATGTTGAAGTTCCACGTCGCCGCGGGCACCGCCTCCCCCGCGTGCGGCGCAAACATGTGCGTCGAATTTCCCTGGGCCCTGATCGTCAGGCCGACCAGCGACATTGTCGCGGGAGTGCTCCAATACAGAACCGCCGGAGGCGGCGGGAGAATCGGGCACGGCCCGATCACAAAATTGAACGAGTGCGGGCCGAACGTCGGATTCACCTCCAGCCCCACCTGGACATACCACAGCGGACACTCCAGTTTGAACGGCGTGATCGGATGCCCGAACGCCTCCACCCCTCCCGCCGCGCTGCCGGCCACGATCGCCGCGCGAGTCCACGCTCCGATGGATGATCCGCACATGATGTGTTCCTCTTTTCTCTTCGCGGCGCGTGTTCCGTCGCGCGAAGCCGCCGACCGCTTCCTCGACCGGGCGGCATAGCACGACATTCACTCACCGACGTTTGTAACTCAGCCTACCTCGCAACCCTTGCAGGAACCAGAGGTGTTCACCCTAACTCACGCACGCGGGATTCCCCGCCATCGCCGCCCCGCCGCCGGGCGTTCACGCCATCGCCCGCTTTCCCGACCGGCGCGCGGACGAATGCACTATTCGCGCCGCGTCTCGTCTTGCCGCGAAAAGAGCCCGCGGTCTCCGCCCGCATTCCGGATTCTTTCCTTCCCGCCGCGCAACTCCGCACCGGCCGCGCACTCCGCGTTCATTCGCGGCTCTCTTCTCCGTGTCCCTGTTTCTCCGTGGTGAACGCCTCAGGCCCGGACCAGCCGCTCCCCCATGCTCCCCGCGAACGCCTTCATCGAGTTGCGCGTATCAACCACCAATTTCGCGTGCTTCGCGATCGCGCCGTAATCAAACGACGTGTGATTCGTCGAGATCAGCACGCAATCAAACCTCGCCAGATTCTCCGGCGTCAGCGCCACGCTCTGCATGTGCAGGTCGTACTTCCGCACCGGCTTGGTGCTCGTCACGAACGGATCGCTGTACTCAACCTTCGCGCCCATGTCCAGCAACAACTCGATCAGTTCGTACGTCGGGCTCTCGCGCGTGTCGGCGATGTCGGGCTTGTACGCCAGCCCCAGCACCAGCACCTTCGCGCCCTTCGCCGGCTTGTCCACCATGTTTAGAGCCGCCGCCACCTTGTGCACCACGTAGTGCGGCATCGAGTTGTTCACTTCCCCCGCGATCTCAATAAACCGCGCCGGAACCTTGAATTCCTTCGCCTTCCACGTGAGATAGAACGGGTCGATCGGGATGCAGTGCCCGCCCAGGCCCGGGCCCGGGTAGAACGGCATGAACCCGAAGGGCTTGGTGCTCGCCGCCTCGATCACCTCCCACACGTTGATCCCCATCGCGTCCATGATCGTCTTGAGTTCGTTCACCAGCGCGATGTTCACGCACCGGAAGACGTTCTCGAACACCTTGCTCGCCTCCGCAACCTCCGCCGTCGAAACCGGCACCACCGTCTTGATCGGCCCGGAATACATCCTCGTCGCCAAATCTCCCGAAACCTTGTCGAGACCGCCCACCAGCTTCGGAATGGTGGTCGTCGTGTGGCTCTTGCGGCCCGGGTCCTCGCGCTCGGGGCTGAACGCCACGAACAGGTTGTCACCCAACGTCAACTTCACACCCTTCTTCGCCGCCTCCTTCACGATCGCCGGCAGCATGTCCTCGCGCGTCGTCCCCGGGTAGCTCGTGGATTCAAGCACCACCAACTGCCCCGCCTTCGCGTTCTCGCCGATCATGATGCCCGTGTTGATCACGAACGACAGGTCGGGCTCGCCGTGCAGGCCCAGCGGCGTCGGCACGCACACGATGATCGCGTCCGCTTCCGCCAGCCGCTTCGCGTCGGTCGTCGCGTCAAACCGCTTGCTCCCCACGAACTGCTTGCACAGATCGCTGCCCAAGTGCGGGAGGTAGTTCTGGCCCTTCTTGAGCAGAACCGGCTTTTCGGGGTCGATGTCGTACCCCAGAACCGGGAATCCCGCCTCGTGAAACGCCGCCAGCAGCGGCAGGCCCACGTACCCCAGCCCGATCACCGCCACCTTCGCCTGCCGCGCCTCGATCTTGTTCTTGAGTTGTTCTGCGTGCGTTGCCATGCCGCGTTATCTCCAGAATCGTGCCAATCCGACCCCACCGCGCCCCGACAAAAAACCGCGCAAAAAGTGGGCCGGACTATAGCGTTGGCCTGTCTCCTCAATCGACTCTTTGCGCTCGCCATTTCGCCCGATGTGGTTCCGAATTCCGCGTTCTCCGCTCGCAGATGCCGCATCTCTCTAGACTCCCCGCCCATGCCGGGTTTACCCCCGCCAATCCGCACGCTCCTCTGCGAGCCCGCCCTCGCCAAGTACCGGCTCCCGGCCTGGCGCACGCTCGCCGCACGCCCGGGAATCTCTCTCCGCGTCGAATTCGCCAACGACGGCCACGTCCCAAACGTCGAGCCCGTCGGCTTCGAGGGACACTTCACGCCCGCCCGCCAGATCTCCAATCGCCCCGAACTCTTCTGGCACCCCGGATACCTCGCGGCCATCGATCGTGACACCCACGTCGTCATCCTGAATTGGAACGCCCGCTTTCTCGAAGGCCCGCTGTGCATCCTCAAAGCCCGCATGCGCGGCGTCGGGGTCGTCTTCTTCGGCCACGGCTTCTCCAAGAACGATTCGCCCACCCGCAAGCGCTTCCGCAACTTCCTCGGCGCCCGCGCCGATTGCCTCCTTGTCTATTCCGATTCCATCCGCCAGTCTCTCATCGCCGAAGGCTTCAAGCCCGAGCGCATCTTCGTCGCTCCTAACAGCGTCGATCAAACCGACATCCAGGCCGCCCGGCGCGACTGGCTCTCCCGCCCCGGCGATCTCGAGGCCTTCCGACGCAAGAACGACCTCGGCCAGAACTCTCCCTCGCTCGCCTCGCCCGCACCCGTCCTTATCTTCTGCTCGCGCCTCGATCCGCTCCGCCGCCTCGACCTGCTGGTGGGCGCACTCCCGGCGATCGCCCGCGATCATCCCGGCATTCAACTGGTCATCATCGGGGCCGGCGAAGATCAGGCCCGTCTGCGCGAGCAGGCCGCGCGATTGAACATCCTCGATCCCGCCGACGCCCGCGCGGCACGCGTCCGCTTCCTCGGCCCCATCTACGAAGAGTCAAACCTCGCCCCCTGGTTCCTTTCCTCCGACCTCATGGTCTTCCCCTCGCACATGGGTTTATCCGTGTTGCATTCGATGGGCTACGGCGTCCCCGTCCTCACCTGCAACAACCCGAGCAAGCACGGCCCCGAATACGACGTGATCCGCGAGGGAATCAACGGCGCAACCTACCAGGACGGCGACGCCGACGACCTCGCCCGCAAGGTCTCCTCCCTCCTCGCCGACCGCGCCCGACTCAAGTCCATGTCCGACGAGGCCCTCCTCACCGCCACGCGCGACTACAGCATCGAGAAGATGATCGACGGCTTCGAAGCCGCGATCCGGTTCGCCGCGCCCGAGCGATCTTCCGAATAACCAGCCTGATGCCGGCCTCGAGCCCCTGCGATTTCTGCCGTTTCGCCCTCCCGGAAATCTATGGCAATCACCCTCTCCATCCTGTATTCTGTTGACGGTTTCAGCGCTCCGGCGCCGCCGGTGGGGAATAACCAGTGCTTGACAGGATCGAGACATGAACCACATCAACGCCGCTCTCCTTCCACTCGCCGCCGGCCTGTGCATCGCCGCGCTGACCGCGCACGCGCGCCAAACCCCCCCCCCGGCGCCAGCCCCGGCCCCCCAGCCCCAGCAAGTCCAGTCTCAGCCCCGCTCCAAGTGGTCGCTGACCTTCGGCGGCGTGCTCGGACCCGCCGTCGTCTCTGGAAATTACGGCGGCACGCCCACGCAGTACCAGATGCAGCCCGTCATGCCGGCGCCCACGCAATCCCAAATGCAACCTATGCAGCCGATGCAGCCCATGCCAAACTCCGGCGGCATGTACGACCCCATGCCCGGCATGATGCCCTCCACCACCACGACCACCTCGTACTACCCCATGACCAACCAGTGGAACACCCGCCCCGGCACGCCGCTGACCGCCGCGGAGCAATATCCAAACAGCCCGACGCTCAACCCCACACTGAACAAGACGAATCAGCCCTTCCAGATGTCCCCCTACTTCCAGCAGACCACCACCACCAACTACCCGCAGCCCATGTACGTGGACCCGATGTACACGCAGCCCGTCTACCAGCCGATGCCCGTGTACCAGCCCGCGCCCATGTATCAGCCGGTCCCCGTCACGCCCATCCCCACCCCAGCGTCCGGCATCGGCTACCAGTCCGGCGGCACGAGCGTCTACGTCGGACTTCCTTCCTCCACTTCTGTTGTCAACCGTTCCGAAACCACCATCATCAACCCCGGCGTGCCCGTCGCCGCACCGCCGGAAATGCCGTCGCGCAGCGCCAACACGATCGATGTCGCTCCCACGGGACCGGCCAATCCGAACGCTCGCGTCGCGCAGCCCACCATCTACCGCACCGACGCCATGGCAGGCGTCATGACCTGGAACACCACGCCCGAGACCATCGTCATCGAGGTCGTGTCCTCCCTCGGCAAGGACCGTGAAAAAGCCGCCGCCAAGCACCTCGGCCGCGTCCCCGCCGGCGGATGGCCCGTCCGCTTCCAGAACGCCCGCCCGGTCGGAAACGGCCTGACCGAATACATCTTCCGCGGCCTGCGCCAGGACAGCCAGGGCAACTTCGTCCTGATCATCGTCCGCCCGCAGCCCGGCGCTCCCGTCCCCAAGCTCTTCGAGCGCCAACGCGCGACCGTCACCGGCCGACTCGCCGAAATCTGCGTCGATGACAGCGTCGAACAAGCCGGAATCCTCGTCCTCGAAGACGCGTCCATCAAGTAATACGAACTGCGATCGAGTTCTGCGCAGTGCTTCCGCAGCCCCCTCCCTGAGGGAGGGGGTTGGGGGTGGGTGAGTTCGCGCGGCTTGCTGATGGAGTTCATAGAAGCAGCCGCTCCTCCGTGTTTCCGATATCCTGCGCGCCGGAGGCCCACTTGCATCTCCGCACGCACGCGCCGCCTTTCATCCTCTCGGTCGTCTGCCTCTCCGCACTCGCCGCAGACCCGCCGCCGGCCGACGTCTCCACTGACACACCGCCCGCGCAATCTCCAGCACCTGCCGACGCAGACTCGGCCCCCCGCCTCGGCCCGATCGGCCAGATCTTCAACGACCTGCACCGCGCCCTGGGCGGCCGCAAGTCTCCACCCGCAGCGCAAACCGACCTCGCCACTCAAGCCTCTCAGCCATTCCAACTCATCCCGCCCAGCAGCCACCTCCTGGGCGATTGGTTCGGGCTCCTTCCCACGCTCGAGAGCAAGGGCATCACCCCGAGCATCTCCTTCGTCACCAACCTCGCCGGAAATGTCTCCGGCGGCATGCGCCAGGGTTTTACAGAGGCCGACAACGCCGACTTCCAGTTCTATTTCGATCTCGACAAGATCCTCGGCATTCCGGGCGCGACCTTCGACCTCGACATGTCCCAGCGCTCCGGCAGCAGCCTCACCCGCGACTACATCGGAAACATCTTCAACGTCCAGCAAGTCTTCGGCGGCAGCACCTTCCGCCTCGTCGATGCCGCGTGGCAACAGAAACTCTTCGGCGACCGCCTGTCGCTCCGCCTCGGGCGCATCTCCGCCGGCGATGATTTCCTCGTTTCCGAGTACGACTACCTCTTCATGCAGAACGCCTTCGACGGAAACCCCGTCGGCATCTTTTTCAATTCCCCCGGCATGACCGCCTACCCCAACGCCACCTGGGGCGCCCTCGCTAAGCTCAAGATTCTCGATCAACTCTCCCTGATGGGCGGCATCTACAACGGCGATCCGCAGATCCGCTCCAACGCCTGTCACGGCGTGAACTTCTCCATGAACGGCCCCCTCTTCGCCATGGCCGAACTCGCGTACCAACTCAACCAGCAAACAGGCGACACCGGCCTCGTCGGCAATTACAAGATCGGCTTCTGGTACGACAACAGCGTCTACGCCGACTTCAACGGCGGCACATCCCGCGGCAACTGGGGCTTCTACGCCCTCTTCGACCAGCAGATCCTCGCGTTCGGAGACTCCCAACCGCACTCCCAGCGCGGACTCGGCGTGTTTGGCTCCCTCCTCGTCTCACCCGATCAATCCATCAGCACGCTCCCCTGGTTCTTCACCGCCGGAGTCGCCGCCCGAGGCCTGCTCGAGTCCCGCCCCGACGACGTCGCCGGCTTCGGCGCCGCGTTCGGCAGTTTCAGCGGCGATCTCCAAAACGCCCAGCGCCAGGCCCAACTCCTCAACCCCGCCGCCGGCGTTCAGACCAATGAAACCGCCCTCGAACTCACCTATCGCATCAACCTTCGCAACGCCGCCGTCTACATTCAGCCCGACCTCCAGTACATCATCCGCCCCGGCGGCACCGGCCAGATCGAAAACGCCCTCGTCCTCGGCTGCCAGATAGGAATCAACTTCTGAAGCCCCTCCCCTGAGGGGAGGGGTCGGGGGAAGGGCCAGCCTTCCTCTGCTGCTCTGCAAATCTGCTGCTCTGCTGATCTGGTCCTATTCCGCATTCCGACATCCGACATCCGACATCCATGAATCCTCCCCCCAAGCCCTCCCCTCTCCACGTCCTCTTCCTCGCCTCCGTCGCCGCGATCGGAGGCTTCCTCTTCGGCTTTGACTCCGGAGTGATCAACGGCACCGTTGGCGCTCTCAAATCTTCCTTCCACACCGACGCCGACGGCACAGGCTTCGCCGTCGGGTCTGCGCTTCTCGGGTGCGCGCTCGGCGCGTTTGCCGCCGGCGCCGTGGCCGAACGCCTCGGCCGCCGGCCCGCCATGCTCCTCACCGCCGTTGTCTTCTTTCTCAGCGCCGTCGCCACCGGAGCCGCGACCGACGTCTACTTCTTCGTTGCCGCCCGCGTCCTGGGCGGGCTCGCCATCGGCGCCGCCAGCATTCTCGCCCCGATGTACATCTCCGAGGTCGCGCCCGCCAATCTCCGAGGCCGACTCTCCTCCCTCCAGCAACTCGCCATCGTGCTGGGCCTTTTCTTCGCCTTCCTGAGCAACTACCTGATTGCCGCCGCGGCAGGCGGGGCTTCGGCCATGTTCTGGCTCGGCGCTCCGGCCTGGCGCTGGATGTTCTGGATGGAGGCCTTCCCCTCCGCCGCGTTCCTCCTCGGCGCCGTGTTCATCCCCGAGTCGCCGCGCTATCTCGTCGCCACCGGGCACACCGAGCTCGCCCGCTCGGTCTTCGCGAAGATTGGTGGGGGCGGTGGGAACGCCGACGAACTGATCAAGGAAGTCAAGGCCAGCCTCAAGGGCGAGCACAAGCCCCGCCTCTCCGACCTCATCGACCGCCCCAGCGGCAGGATCGCCCACATCCTCTGGATCGGCGTCGGCCTCGCCGTTTTCCAGCAGTTCGTCGGCATCAACGTCATTTTCTACTACGGTGAAGTCCTCTGGAAGGCCGCGGGCGCCACCTCCGATCAGGCCCTCAAGACCAATCTCCTCACCGGCGGCGTCAACATCCTCAGCACCTTCATCGCGATCGCCCTCATCGACAAGGTCGGCCGCAAGCCGCTGCTGCTTTTCGGCTCCGTCGGCATGGTGCTCACCCTCGGCACGATGGCCTTCGTCTTCGCCCGCGCTGGCGTCGACCCCCAGGGCAAGCCGATGCTGAGCAAGGAATCCGGCATGGTCGCGCTCGGTGCCGCGCTGCTCTACATCGTTTCGTTCGGCACTTCGTGGGGCCCCGTCATGTGGGTCCTTCTCGGCGAGATGTTTCCAAATCGCCTCCGCGGCGCCGCCCTCGCCGTCTCGGGCGCGGCAAACTGGATCGCCAACTTCGCCGTCACGCTCACCTTCCCCCCACTCCTCATCGGCGCCGGCCTCGGCTCCGCCTACGGCCTGTACGCGGGAGCCGCGCTCATCAGCGGCATCTTCGTTCTGTACGCGGTGCGGGAGACGAAGGGGAAGACGCTGGAGGAAATGTGATCGCACGCCGATGCGGCGGAGCAGTTCATCAACGCCGTTGTCGCCCGGACCCCACACGTACTGCGCCCGCAGGAAGATCCTGATCCCCGGCGGCTCACCCATCTGGTTCCCACCCCCACCCCCGATCCTCTGGCCGATTTCGAAACTCATCGTGGCGACGCGGTTGCCCTCGCCATCGGCCAGGATCGGATCGGTCACGATCTCTTGGATCCGCCGCACCCCGCCGTAGAGGAATCGCTCGCTCCGCGTGAACGACGGGACGACGCCCTCTTCGTACTCCATCCCGGCGAACGACCAGCCCTCGGGCGCCAGCACCGGTGAACTCGTCCGTGCCAATCGTCCCACCCCGTCGTAGGTGTAGTGCTTGACAAGCGGCCCGATCACCGGCGCCGCGCAGCCCGACGGCCAGACGCCGCCCGCGGGAAGTTCGTGGGCGTACCCCTCCGTGTCGAATCGGTACGCGGTGAGCGTGCCCTTTCTGATTTGAATTGACTATTCCAATTCGAGCGCCGGGGTGATTCGCATACCCGTTAAGCCCGCCTCTTTGAAAGCCATTGCAATCCGGCGCGTAACGAAAATAATGTCCGTTTTTGGCGAACGGAATAACTCCAACCCGGTCCATGTATCAAGATCAAATCGCACGCCGCGTAGTCCATCCTTCGGAAATGATAGATATCCGGTCTGATGCAGCGGCCCGCATCCGATCGGCATTCGCAACCAATTCAGTGGCGTTGGTGGCGGGCCACACTTCCTGCTCTTGGAATCCAGATAGACTGCAATCGGAGTCGTCGAAAAAGAATTAATCTTCAAGTCTTTCAAAATCAGGAGCACTGTGGTTTGGCAAACAAATACCCCCAGCGTACTCTGCACGTAGTCGGTCCACGCGCATCCCTCTAGGACACTGCAAGCGATCGGTGCGTTGTCGGACCATTTGTATTCCATAATCTGGAAGACTGATTGAAATCCATACGGGAGCTCGCTCTTGATACTATCAAGTACGAGAGCGTTTCGCACAGAGTAGTCTGGGCCAACGACAAAGAAGTCGTCCATGCAAGGATTAGAAGGGCGGCATAAGTCCATATTGTTTATAATTTGGAACGATTTCGTCTCGAATGAACTTTAACGCAAATTCTAGAGCTTCTTCGGGCTTGTTTTCAAGCCCTCTGCTTTTCATTTGGGCAAGCAACTTATCAAAAGCGGCGTTATAGGCACCCTTGGCATGCATGGCAGAATGCTCTGCCGGCCGTATCCACTGCCCAAAGATCGGGTTGTCGATGTTAATACCAAATCTCATAAATTGCTCGCGAAATTTCTGCGGTATAATGTGATGCGCCTGATAAAAAGCGTCCATGAATTGTCCGCTAAACCCGGTTAATCGCGTCAGGTTTGCACGAAACGTGGTCTCTCCGAAAGCAAACAATTCTCCGCTGTTCTGACCGCCGAGCCGTTCCACTGCCTGGTACAATCCCATCCCGCCGCCAGCAGTTCCTAAGCCAACGCCGGAAATCTCTGTGAGCAGGCCGTCGGCGACCGCATATGCGCCGCCATAAAGAGTCCCCATTTGCTTTGCCAACATTGCGCGAGCAAACATAAGCCCGCCGGCCTTCTTGAGATCTTGTCCTTTTTCCAGAGCGGTCTCCGCTATTGTGATCATCGTATCCGGCAGCGTGAAAAAAAGCCCTATCGGGTCGCTCTTGACGATTGGATTGCTTACTGTGTACCCATACAGACTCAAGCCATCCGCAAAGCGGGATTGGCCACTCAATGCAAGGTCGCCCGGTGACGAACTCTGACCGTGATATCCGATCGTCGACAGAACAAGAAGACCCGAGGCATTCGGATCATTCTGCAACCACCTGCCGCGGGAGGTGTCCAGTGTCCGGTTCCGCGCGTACGCGATCAGTCTTCCATCGGGAACTAGTCTTTGGGTTTCAAAGAGCGAGCCGTCGCCGGCGCCCGGCTCGGACTCATTCTCCCATGTCAATGTCGGCGCGTCAAGGCGATCCACCGCCAGCGTCTTGTGCCCGAAGACCACCGCCGGATGCACCCCACCCGCGGCCAGGGCGTCATACGTCAGCACTTCCCCGTACGGCGAGTACGTCCACTGCCCAGCAACCGACGCCGCGGACGGCTGGTTGTTCAGCCCGAGCGCCCCACCGCCGTTCACGATCGAGACCACATCGCCCTGCGCATCGGTCAGGATGAACCAAGGCTTGCCCTGCGGCCCCCCACCACCTCCCCCATCCGCCGCGTGCGATTCCTCGGCGTACGGATCGATCTGGCAGAGCAGTTCATCAACGCCGTTGTCTCCCGGTCCCCATACATATTGCGCCCGCAGGAAGATGCTGATCCCCGGCGGCTCACCCATCTGGTTCCCACCCCCACCCCCGATCCTCTGGCCGATTTCGAAACTCATCGTGGCGACGCGGTTGCCCTCGCCATCGGCCAGGATCGGATCGGTCACGATCTCCTGGATCCGCCGCACCCCGTCGTAGAGGAATCGCTCGCTCCGCGTGAACGACGGGACGACGCCCTCTTCGTACTCCATCCCGGCGAACGACCAGCCCTCGAGCGCCAGCACCGGTGAACTCGTCCGTGCCAATCGTCCCACCCCGTCGTAGGTGTAGTGCTTGACAAGCGGCCCGATCACAGGCGCGTGGCACGCGGATGGCCAGACGCCGCCGGATGGGAGCGCGAACGCGTACCCGTCGGTCCCGAACCGGTACGCCGTCAGCGTCCCCTGTTGGTTGACCTGGCAGAGCCGGTTCCAGGCGTCGTACTGGAAGTAGTAACTCCCGTCGAAGACCGTGTTGCCGCAGACGTCGGTGACGATGGCGTCGGCCGACATCCCCTTGTTGTCGCTGCCGAGCCTCTGGACCTGCCCGAGCGCGTTGGGCTGCAGGCTCGCGAGTGTGTCGGCCGCGCTCGCGTTGCTCGCAATCCCCGGCTCGATGTAGTGGACTTCCTTCAGAAGGAAGCTGTGCGAGGACGTCCCCTCTCCCAATTCCACGCTGTGGCCGGGCGTGATCACCGCCGTGAGCGCCTGCGTCGCGCCGGGCGGATGATTGCCGTGCCACGGGTGATGATCGCCGTCGCTCGGGCCGATGGTCGGCCAGGCGCAGGGATCGATCATCGGCGAGACCGAGTACTGATCGTGCTCGCCCACCCAGTTGCCGAGCTTGTCCAACGACCACTTCTCCGTCCGCACCGCGGCATACGCATCGCTCGGCTCCATCGCCCCGCTCTCGCTGATGTGGCCGCCATCCACTCGCGTCAGACGATCGAGCGTGTCGTAGTCGAAGAGTCGCGAACGCGTGTTTGAACCAGATACGGGAGTGGAGCTCGACGGATCAGAACTCGGGTGGGGACGCTGCGTCAATGATTGTCAAGACAAACCGCCAACCGCGAGAACCGCAACTGCGCCCAAGTCAGTTTTACGCACTGCCATACTGCTCGATAGGAGTAATGTTCAAGCCAGTAAGACTTGTGGCACGAAAGGCATCTGCAAGTTTCTGCGTAATGAAATAAAACCCCCGTGGCAAGTGCGGGCGAAAAAGATGCTCACCATTCCAAGTGTTAAGATCAAAGGACACTCCGCACGGATGATCTTCCCATTTCAAGTTGCGCGTTTGCTCAAACGGTGTGAACGCGCCGATTGGATGCAACTTGCCACATCCGACGGGAAGTCGCAACCACGAAACCGGTGTCGGAGGTGGCTTGACGCCATTTGAAAAGAGTAGACTGACCGGCGTAATTTGCCAGGATTTCTTGGTTGTTTTCTGCAATACATCGAGAAAACTGTCAAGGCAGAACAGCAGACCAAATGAATTGTTAATGTAATCCGTCCATTTGCTTCCCGCCAAGACGGCGCAGGGCACCGGCCTTTCGGTCGGCCAATCATAGTCCATGATGTCATCGACAATCTTAGAGTTAAGGCTTACGGCACCGACTCGTCGTTCCTTCGAAAGCCGCGTCGTATCGGCCGCAAGTACAACAGAATTGGTTTCCTTACGATCGGGACCTAGCACGAAAAAATTGTTGGGCTTTGGTTCAAAACGGCGTTTCAAGTCCGTATTTCCTGTATTTTGGCATTACTTGCTGCGTGATAAAATTCATTGTTTCTTGAACTGCTTCTGCGCCGGTTTTCCCGGAATTCTCAAGCCGGCTTATAAAAACTCTAAACATATCGACGTAGGCTCCATCTTGGTGAAGTGCAATATGCTTCACATCCTGCACCCATTGCCCGAAGATCGGATTATCGACGTTGACGCCGATGCGCATAAAACGCTCACGAAGACCTCCTCCTTGCGGTATCAGATGATGCGCATGGAATAACACATCTCTAAAGCGACCGGAGAACTGCGTTAACGCTTGCAAGTTCGGCCGGAAGTTGCGCCCCGCAAGTTCGAAAAGCTCTGCAGAATTCTGGCCTCCCAGCCGTTCAACGGCCTGATACAGGCCTACCCCTCCGCCCGCCGCACCCAGCCCCACGCCCGAGACCTCCGTCAGGATGGAATCGATCATGATCATGTTTCCGCCATACAGAGTCGCCATATTCTGGGCCAGCTGGGCTCGTACGTAGTTGAGCCCGCCCATCTTTGCTAGATCCTTGCCACGCTCGCCCAACGCGACCGTGGCACTGATAAGCGTGTCGGGCAAGAAATATGTTCCCATCGGATCGCGCCCAATCGCTGGACTACTGAGGAGATAGGAATACAGATTCGTACCATCCATAGTCCTCTGGGTGAGCGAGACCACGGGAACTTGCGTGCTGACTGAACTTCCCTGGAAACCTCCGCTTGACAGGGGTGATCCTGCCGCGTTGGGATCATTCTGAAGAGGTCTCCCCCGCTTGATGTCAAGGGTTCTGTTCCTCGCATACGCGATCAGTCTCCCATCCGGAACCAGTCTTTGGGTTTCAAAGAGCGAGCCGTCGCCGGCGCCCGGCTCGGATTCATTCTCCCATGTCAGCGTCGGCGCGTCAAGACGGTCGACCGCCAGGGTCTTGTGCCCGAAGACCACCGCCGGATGCACCCCACCCGCGGCCAGGGCGTCATACGTCAGCACTTCCCCGTACGGCGAGTACGTCCACTGCCCAGCAACCGACGCCGCGGACGGCTGGTTGTTCAGCCCGAGCGCCCCACCGCCGTTCACGATCGAGACCACATCGCCCTGCGCATCGGTCAGGATGAACCAAGGCTTGCCCTGCGGCCCCCCACCACCTCCCCCATCCGCCGCGTGCGATTCCTCGGCGTACGGATCGATCTGGCAGAGCAGTTCATCAACGCCGTTGTCTCCCGGTCCCCATACATGCGCTTGCGCAGGAAGATGCTGATCCCCGGCGGCTCACCCATCTGGTTCCCACCCCACCCCGATCCTCTGGCCGATTTCGAAACTCATCGTGGCGACGCGGTTGCCCTCGCCATCGGCCAGGATCGGATCGGTCACGATCTCCTGGATCCGCCGCACCCCGTCGTAGAGGAATCGCTCGCTCCGCGTGAACGACGGGACGACGCCCTCTTCGTACTCCATCCCGGCGAACGACCAGCCCTCGGGCGCCAGCACCGGTGAACTCGTCCGTGCCAATCGTCCCACCCCGTCGTAGGTGTAGTGCTTGACAAGCGGCCCGATCACAGGCGCGTGGCACGCGGATGGCCAGACGCCGCCGGATGGGAGCGCGAACGCGTACCCGTCGGTCCCGAACCGGTACGCCGTCAGCGTCCCCTGTTGGTTGACCTGGCAGAGCCGGTTCCACGCATCGTACTGGAAGTAGTACGTCCCGTCGAAGACCGTGTTGCCACAGACGTCGGTAACGATCGCGTCGTTCGAGCCGCGAAAACTCTGCAGTTGCGTCAGGGCATTGGCTTGGAGATGGGTGAGTTCGCCTACCGAACCAAGCGCCTCACTGCCTTCCGGTGACGTGCCTTGATCCAATTGTAATCGTCAGCCGGTAGACCGAGCGACAACAGTCTCGCTGCCTTTGCTTCACAAAGCCTGATGATCTCGAAGCCACCGAAATAGCCAAGCGGCGTTCTTTCCCTCCGCTGAAGGCTCTATGTTGTAGCCTAGCGGAACTGGCTCGTCGCCCAGCAGCAATACCACGCCCCCAGCGGGCAAGCGGCGGACAAGAGACTTGGCGTACTCCGGCTTAAAAGCATTTTCTTCGAGATATCTCTTGACGAGTTCTTCCCCACCGAGTTTATTCTCAAAAAAATGTCTACTAAAATAATTCCCCCAAAATACGCCGAAGGATTTGTCAACTTCCCCGCGAGGATCGAACGACCATTTGCAATAGCTTTCGTACACCCCAAAATCATGAACGGGATATCGACGTACGTCTGACCATGTCGCGCCTTGCTGAAGATCATCGCCGTGTGAAATATGAACCAGAGCCCATGTTCCACATTCTGTCACATCAAGTTGTGACAATACAAAATCCATATTATCCAAAGTTATATCGACCGAGTTCGCGGAACGCTTTGTCAGAAACGTCGCACTAAACACTCGTTGAGGCCCGCGAATCGAATCCACGAATTCAAGTTGAAGTGAATAACGCAATCCGAATATCGCGGCTTTGCTGCCTTCCTCGCATATCAGTGCCAGAGTTTTCACCCCGTTCTCTTGTGCGGAGGCAGCGATGCTGGCACAGAGTTCCGTCACCGCGCTACCAGCCATGGGTGGAAATTTACTGATGGACGAATCCGACTCTCTGGACAGCCGTGACACTACTACAACAACGGGGGCATCAGAAAATTGCTCCGTCAAACGCTGCTGGACAGCGCAAAATGCTTCGAGCAGGTTCTCTGCGCCATGTTTGCATGGAAATATTATAGTACAATAATTGTCTCGATCAAATTCTCTATTTATTGGACTCATACTGTATTTTCACATTGTGTATTTTTTCGAGCTCGCCGTATTTTTCGCCTTTGACTTTCAATTGTGTTGATGACTGAGACGTGCCATGCTCGTAAACATGAATTATTTGTTTTCCTCCACTTGTTTTTCCGACAGCTTGAACATCCGGACGAAAATACGTCCCGTCTTTGAAACGAAGAACCCTTCCATCTGCCCCTCGAAGTGCTTCATTGTACCGCACGCTCTTGCGATCCTGCATCTTGTCCCATTTGATGGCCACGTCAAAGGTCTCGCGGCTATGAGTCGTCGGAATGCCGGCCTGACGATTGTGATGCCGAATTTGTCTTCCGGAGACCGTCTTGTACGGAATAGGAGCGCCAATACTTGACAGCGTCCACTCTTCCGCAGCGTCTTTGGCTGATTCTGTCTGCTCGTAGTCTGAATACGCTGCAAGTGCATCGTTCGCGAGATAGCCCGATCCCTCATATAGACTATCCGACGCGTTCCAATTTGACGCCCACTCCATCGCATCTTCTTGCGCCAACTGAAAATCACTAATCATGCGATTTGTGAAGAATCGCGTTCCATAGCCGAGTCGGGCGTCCTGAACATAACTCTTGGCAGACGTATATGTATCGTAGGCGCTCCAAAGTTCAGAGCCAATAAGTCCAATGATGAGTCCGTTGGGATCGCGATTTGTGATTGAATTTGAGTTCAATGCGCCAATTAAGTTAACACCGTCCCCGACGCGAGACTGCAAGCTCGCAGAAGTCACGAGTTGTAATGCACTATCTCCGTGATAGGAAAGGGATAAGAGCACTACGAGCCCACTCGCATTCGGATCCGTCTGCATCCACCTGCCGCGGACAGTGTCCAGCGTGCGGTTCCGCGCATACGCGATCAGTCTCCCATCCGGAACCAGTCTTTGGGTTTCAAAGAGCGAGCCGTCGCCGGCGCCCGGCTCGGACTCATTCTCCCATGTCAATGTCGGCGCGTCAAGACGGTCGACCGCCAGGGTCTTGTGCCCGAAGACCACCGCCGGATGCACCCCACCCGCGGCCAGGGCGTCATACGTCAGCACTTCCCCGTACGGCGAGTACGTCCACTGCCCAGCAACCGACGCCGC